>NZ_DAOOUM010000021.1:0-38998 GCF_035369645.1 Thermomonas sp.
CCACTTGGTTCACCGGGCTGGCCGCGCTGCCGGAAGATGCACCATTGGCAGCTAAAGATTTCGAAGGCTTGCTGGAGCTGCGTGAACAAGTCACCAAGGCGTTGGAGCCAGTGCGCGCAGAAGGCAAAATTGGTGCGGCACTGGAGGCCGACATCGAGCTGCATTGCAGCGTGGCCGACCAAAACTGGCTGTCCCCGTTGGCCGAAGAACTACGCTTTTTGTTGATCAGTGGCGATGTGCGGGTTGTACCCAATGCCGATGCCAAGGGCGTGATCGGCGTCCTTGCCACACCCACCAGCAAGCCCAAATGCGTGCGCTGCTGGCACCACCGCGAAGACATTGGCACACATGCCACGCATCCATTGTTGTGTGGCCGCTGCGTGAGCAATGTGGATGGCGCTGGCGAAGTGCGGAAGTGGTTCTGATGGGCAAGATTCGCCCCAATGCACTTCCCTGGCTGACGGTCTCGATGCTGATTTTGGGTCTCGACCAATGGTCGAAGCTGTGGGTGCTGGCCAACTTGCCCGAATACACCGCAGTACCAGTGATCGATGGTTTCTGGAACTGGTATCGCACCTACAACACCGGCGCGGCGTTCAGTTTTCTGGCCGATGCCGGTGGCTGGCAGAAATATTTTTTCGTGGTGCTGGCGTTTGCCATCAGTGGGCTGATGGCGTGGATGCTGGCGCGCACGCCGCGCGGTGACTGGAAGCAAGCGCTGCCATTGTCGCTGGTGATCGGCGGCGCGCTGGGCAATGTCATCGACCGCTTCGCGCATGGGCACGTGGTGGATTTCATTCAGTGGTATGTGGGCACGCACTATTGGCCCGCGTTCAATATCGCCGATTGTGCGGTGGTGGGCGGCGCGATCGGCATGGCGCTGTTTGGCCTGCTGGGCGGCAAACCCGCATCGAAGCAAGGATAATCACGCTATGGCCGTCATGCTTGCCAACCCTCGCGGCTTTTGCGCCGGCGTGGATCGCGCAATTGAAATCGTCAAACGGACGCTGGAGATTTACGGCGCGCCGATCTATGTGCGGCATGAAGTGGTGCACAACAAATTCGTGGTTGATGATCTGAAAGCACGCGGTGCGGTGTTCGTGGAAGAGCTCGATGAAGTGCCTGACGGCGCCACCGTGATTTTCAGCGCACATGGCGTCTCGCAAGCGGTACGCGCCGAAGCCGGTCGGCGCGGTTTGAAGGTGTTCGACGCCACCTGCCCACTGGTGACCAAGGTGCATTTGGAAGTCAGTCGTACCCATCGGCGTGGCCGCGACATGGTGCTGATTGGCCATGCCGGGCACCCGGAAGTGGAAGGCACGATGGGCCAGTGGGGGCGCGGCGGCAACGATGGCCAGATCCATCTGGTGGAAGACAGTGACGACGTAGCCACGTTGCAACTCAAGCAACCCGACAACTGCGCCTACACCACGCAAACCACCCTCAGCGTGGACGATACCCGCGACATCATCGCTGCGCTGCGGGCGAAGTTTCCGAATATTCAAGGCCCCAAGCACGACGACATCTGCTACGCCACCCAGAACCGCCAGGACGCGGTGCGCGATCTGGTGCGCAATGGCTGTGAGGTGGTGTTGGTGGTGGGCTCCCCCAATTCGTCCAACTCCAATCGATTGCGTGAGCTGGCCGAGCGCGAGGGTGCACGTGCATGGCTGATCGACGGAGCCGACGAAATCGACCCGGCGTGGGTAGCAGGCGGCGTACGCATCGGTGTAACGGCAGGCGCATCCGCCCCGGAAGTCCTGGTGCAGGGCGTGCTGGCCCGCCTGCATGCGTTAGGCGCGGCCAATGTGCAAGAACTGCACGGCGAGCCCGAGAGCATGGTGTTTGCCCTGCCCAAGGAACTGCGCCCGCTGGCAGACTGAGCCGGCAGCCGGTATCATGCCCAGCTGCGCCGAAGTAGCTCAGTCGGTAGAGCAACTGATTCGTAATCAGTAGGTCGGAGGTTCGATTCCTCTCTTCGGCACCAGTCTTATAAACGCCTCGCGATTGCGGGGCGTTTTGTTTTTTTCGAAAGAAATTCTACTTTCCTGAAATTCCCTGTGCCGGCGACACCAACAGCGTCGCCTTGGGCGCAACGCCGCGTTCTAGGGCTTGCAGGGTGATGTGCAGATTGCCGGCGTCGAGTTCGGAGTGACCGCGGTCTTGCAACGGACTGGTGTGCAAGGAAAACGTGCGTGCCTTGCTACTGCCGGCAGCGACAAGGCTGAGTTCGATTTCGGCATCACCGGCCCAGATGCATTGCACTTTGGGTGGGCAGCGCGAATCGTTGACCAAGCGAACATAAGTCAGGCGGCTACCATCGGCAAGGCTGGCTTGTGCGCCCAAATTCAAGGTCACGGTTTGTTCGGCGGGCATCACGGCGGCTGTGGGTTTGCTGATGGGTTTGCTGCTGGGCTTCGGGTCAGATTTGCTGGCAGGGGGGGGCTGTTGGCCGGCACTGGCACAACCACTGAGCAAGGCCATTGAAAGTAAAAGCGAGGTGAGAATCTGCATACGTGGACGTGCCTCGGAATGCATGCGCAACACTGCGCGGGTAGCGGCAATGTACCGCGCTGCGGTGGTGTGCGCAGCAACGGCGTGCTTAACTGCGCTTGCTATCGCGGCGGGACGCAATGCGATCGGCCAAGCGGGTGGGTTCCGGCAGGCGGTAAGTTGTGACAAAACGCATCACCAATTCTGGTGCTGACGGCATGGCCACGCGGTGGCCGGGCGACACCACCAAGGGCAGGCAGCCGGGTTTACTGCGCAGCAGCCAGCCAATTTGCGTTTTGCCATCACGCAGTGGGGTGAACGCGCCGCGCATGTCGTGCAGGGCAATTTTGGCCTCGCCAATCAGAACACTTTTACCCACACCAATACTCGGCAGCCCGGTGGCGACACCAAAATGTGCGGCAATGCCAAGCCGACGCGGGTGGGCGATGCCGTGACCGTCCACAAATGCCAAATCGGGCGGGTGTTTCAGCAGGGCTAGGGCTTCCAAGAGTGCAGGCAGTTCACGAAAACTAAGCAGGCCGGGGATGTAGGGCATGCGCGTGGGTAGGCGGGCGACTTGCTGGTCGATGACCGTCAGTGTGTTGGCATCCAGTAAGACAACGGCGGCGCGCGTGATCGCACCATCATCCTCGAAGCCCACATCAAAACCGGCGACCGTGCGCAGCGATTTTGGAAAGCCATCACGCAGCACGACCTGGGTGGCCAGTTCGGTCTGTAGTGCGCGCATGGCATCGCCGTTGCCATGCCAGTCGGGAAGTGATGTGGTCATCGGGCAGGGTGCAACGCAGTGAGCAGGCCACGCGCCGCATTGAAGCGGGTGCTGGCATCGGGCAATTCCAAACTGATGCGCAACTTGTCAGGGCCATCCATTTTGTAATGTTTGGGTTGGCCTTGGATCAGTTGAATCACCGCCATCGGGTCCACATTGGGTTTTTCGACAAATTGCACGCGCCCGCCCTTTTCACCCAAATCCAATTTGCGGATGCCCAGTTGCGTGGCTTGTAATTTCAATTCTGCAGTTGCAAACAGATGTTTGCTGGCATCTGGAAGCAGACCAAAGCGGTCAATCATCTCCACTTGCAATTCACGCAGCGCATCCGCATCACGTGCGGCGCTGATGCGCTTGTACAAGGTCAGGCGCGCGTGCGGGTCGGGTAGGTAGTCGTCGGGAATCAATGCCGGCACATGCAAGTCCACATCGGCACCGAAATGATCATCGCCATCGGTGTCGGGCAATTTGCCTTGCTTGATGCTGCGCACAGCACGTTCCAGCAATTCGGTGTACAGGCTGAAGCCCACTTCGGCCATTTGCCCACTTTGGTCTTCGCCCAACAACTCACCCGCGCCGCGAATTTCAAGATCATGCGTGGCCAAGGTGAAACCTGCGCCCAACGCATCCATGGAAGAAATAGCGTCCAATCGTTTTTTGGCATCAGGCGTAATGCTGCGACCATCGGGCACCAACAAATAGGCATAGGCGCGATGGTGGCTGCGGCCAACGCGCCCGCGCAGTTGGTGCAACTGCGCCAAGCCAAATTTATCGGCGCGATTGATGAGGATGGTATTGGCGTTGGGGATGTCGATGCCCGATTCGATGATGGTGGAGCACAGCAGCACATTGGTGCGCTGCTTATGGAAGTCCAGCATCACCCGTTCCAATTCGCGCTCGTGCATTTGGCCGTGGGCAATGCCAATGCGGGCGTCTGGCACCAAGGATTGCAACTCTTCGCCCATGCGGCCAATGCTTTCCACATCGTTATGCAGAAAATAGACCTGGCCGCCGCGTGAGAGTTCACGCAGGAAGGCTTCTTTGAGTAGCGCATCGTCCCAAGCATGCACAAAGGTTTGCACGGCGAGGCGGTTGGCTGGTGGGGTCGCAATAATCGACAAATCGCGCAGGCCACTCATCGCCATGTTCAGCGTGCGTGGAATCGGGGTGGCGGTCAGCGTGAGCAAGTGCACATTGGCACGCAATTTTTTCAGGGATTCTTTTTGGCGCACGCCAAAGCGCTGTTCTTCATCGACGATCACCAGTCCCAGATCGGCAAATTTCACGTCCGGTTGCAGCAGGCGGTGGGTGCCGACGATGACATCCAGTTTGCCTTCCGCCAATTTTTGCAATTCGGCTTCGATTTCTTTTTTGGTCTTGAAGCGTGATAGCACTTCCACCTTGAGCGGCCAGTCGGCAAAGCGGTCGCGGAAGTTGCGGTAGTGCTGCTCGGCCAGCAAGGTGGTGGGCACCAGCACCGCCACTTGTTTGCCTGCGCTGGCAGCAGCGAACGCGGCGCGCACCGCGACTTCGGTTTTGCCAAAGCCCACATCACCGCAGACCACGCGGTCCATCGGTTGTGACGATGCCAAGTCACGCAGTACGGCTTCGATGGCGGCGTGCTGGTCGGGGGTTTCTTCAAACGGAAACGTGGCGGCGAAGGGTTCGTACATCGCCCGATCTACATCTATCGCCAAGCCCTGTCTTGCGTGACGTTTGGCTTGAATTTCCAGCAGCTCGGCAGCCACATCGCGGACCTTCTCGGCAGCTTTTTTCTTCGCCTTGGCCCACTGCTCACCGCCAAGATTGTGCAGCGGCGCGGTGTCGGGGTTGGCACCGGAATAGCGGCTGATGCGGTCCAGCTGCGCCACCGGCACATACAGGCGGTCACCTTTGGCGTATTCGATATCCAGAAATTCGCCGGGCATGCCGCCAATGTCCATCGCCACCAACCCGCGATAACGGCCCACGCCATGGTCTTCGTGCACGATGGGTGCGCCCAGCGAGAGCTCGCCCAAGTCGCGGATGATGGCTTCGGGTTCGCGCCCGGCACGCTTGCGGCGGCGTGGCTGGCTGGCACGTTCGGGGAAGAGCTGGCGCTCGGTGAGCACGCATAATGGCGGTGCATCCAACGCGAAGCCGTCATCGAATGCGGCAACGGTAATGGCGAAGCGCGCAAGCCCCTCTCCCTCCGGGGGAGGGGGTGGGGTGAGGGTTCGGTGAACGATCGCACCCTCATCCGGCGCTTCGCGCGACCTTCCCCCGGAGGGAGAAGGGAAAGCAAACGCATTCCAGTCCGTAACCACCGCCGGCAGCAACCCTCCTGCCTGCAACACTTCGCGCAGGGCCTCACGTCTGCCTGCAGAGTCCGCTGCAATCAGCACGCGGCCCGGATAACTGCGCAGAAAGTCGTGCAGGGCATCGGCGGGGGCGTGGTCTTTGGCGGCCAGCGGCAAGGTGGGTGCGGGTTGCACTGGCAGCGTGTGGGCCTCACCGTGGCGCGGATGTTGCGCACCACAGACCTCGATACGACTGCCCTGGTTGAGACGCTCGCGCAGATGGTCGGGTGCAAGCCATAGCTCGGTTGGCGGTAGCAGTGGGCGTTCGATGTCGTGGCGCAATTGCTCGTAACGATGGGCGATCTGCGCCCAAGCGGTATCGGTGGCATCGAGTGCGCCTTCGCACACGACCGGCAGTGCGTCAGGCAGATAGTCGAACAGGGTTTCGGTGGCGTGTTCTGCGCCGCGTTTTTTTTCAAAAAACAGCGGCAAGTAATATTCAATGCCTGCCGGTGCCAGCCCGGCTTTCAAGTCGTGCACCAACGCGCTGCGGCGGGTGTCGATGTCGAAGCGTTCGCGCAGCGTTCCCAGCGCACGCTGCACATGCGCATCGTCCATCGGCACTTCGCGGCCGGGCAATAATGCAATCGCGCTGATTTTTTCCAGCGAGCGCTGGCTGTCAGGATCAAAAATGCGAATTGACTCGATTTCGTCATCGAGCAGTTCAATCCGGAACGGTGTCTGCGCGCCCATCGGATACACATCCAGCAGGCCACCACGCACGGCGAAGTCACCGGGGTCGAACACCTGCGGCACGTGGCGATAGCCGGCGGCTTCCAGCCGGCGTTTTTCGGTATCCAAATCCAGCCGTTGGCCCAGCTTCAAATCAAACCGGTTACCCAGCACATGGCCGCGCGGGGCTAGCCGCTGCATCAGGGTGGTGGCGGGCACGATGACTATCCCGCGCGTCAACGCCGGTAGTTGCGCCAAGGTGGCCAAGCGCTGGCTGACGATTTCCGGGTGTGGGCTGAAGCGATCAAACGGCAGTGTTTCCCAGTCGGGGAAGCCCAGCACCGGCAGCTGGAGGTTGCCGGCCAGCAAGACGCGCAAGTCGGCTTCCAGTTGGTGCGCCGCATGATTGTCACGGGCCACCACCAGCAGCGGGCCATGGTGCTGGTGCGCGGCGGCGGCCAGCGCGCAGGCTAGTGCGGTGGTGGATGCGGGTGCGCGCCAGTAAGCGCGCGTTTGGCCGCTGCGGGGCAGTGGGGTGGAAAAGTGCAGTACGGGATCGGGCATGAAAAGACCATCAGCGCCGGCGTGGTGCGCCAGCGCATATGCAGTGAAGTTGTGTGCCGATTCTACGCTTGACGGCACTGCGCTAGGCCGAACTTAGGCAGGGCTTAAGTCTGGCTGAGAAAGGCCGGCGGCGGTAGCGGCAGCTTGGGCTTGGGCGGTGGAATGTCTAGCGCCACCCGCACCAGTCCAGCTTCGCCGGCGGCTTCGCGGCGAAAGCCGAGAGATTGCGCCAGTGCTTGCATCGGCAAATTGCTTTCCAACACATCACCATACACGCGCAACACCTTGCGGCCCTTGGCCCAGCGCACCAAGCGGCGCATCAAGTGCCGGCCCAAACCCATGCCATTGACGTAGTGGCTGACCAGGATGGCGAATTCCGCATCTTTGCCATTGGCGTCGATGGAAATGCGCGCCACCGCGCCAACCAACGCCTCGCCCGGTGGTAGCGGCTCGGCGGCGACCAGCGCAAAATCGCGGCGAGGATCGGGCCGGGTGAGTTGTTCGGCCTGCTTACTGCTCAGCTCTTTCATCGGATGCAAAAAACGCTGCCGAATTTCGTCTGGCTCAAGCAAAGTGAAGGCGGCTTGGATCGGCCCGGCATCCTCCGGGCGGATCGGGCGAATCAGGATGTCACGCCCATTGGCAAGGCGGACATGTTCGTGCCACGGGGGCATGCGGTTGCGTGCGGCCATTGGGGCATCATCCCGCAGTGGTGGTCAGAAAGATGAATAAGGCATAGCTGGTACACCATGAACGTATTTGTTGCTTGGATCAATGTGCCGGAAGGCCCTTCCCGCGCAGGCGCGCCAGCGCGGTCACTACGGCCAGTACCAGCGCACCCGCCAGTACCCCGAAGCCGGCGTTCAATAGGTTACTCCACAGCCACGCCAGCGGGCCGTGGCTGACGTGTGCAATCCAGTGATGCAGCGGGCCGATGCCGTGCGCCAAGATACCGCCGCCAACCAAGAACATCGCCGCCGTTCCGGCCACCGACAAAAACCGCATCAGTTTGGGTGCAAATGCCAAGATTGCGCGGCCCAGCGCGACGCTGGTCTTGCCAGCCGCAGTGCGGGTCAGGTACAGGCCAACATCATCCAGCTTGACGATGCCGCCCACCAGTCCGTACACGCCCACGGTCATGATCAGGGCAATGGCCACCAACACAACAAGCTGCTGCAAAAACGGCTGGGTAGCCACCGTGCCCAGTGAGATCACGATGATTTCAGCAGACAAAATAAAATCGGTGCGAATGGCACCTTTGATTTTGTCTTTTTCGAAAGCAATCATGTCCACCTGCGAGTCGGTCACTGCCGTTACCAATTCTTGTTGATGTGCAGCGTCTGCGGTGGATGGATGCAAAAATTTATGCGCTAGTTTTTCCACCCCTTCAAAACACAAAAAGGCGCCGCCAATCATCAGCAATGGCAGGATCAGTGGAATTGCAAAACCCTGCGTTTTCAGCCACGTCTCCAGCGCGGCGATGGCTAATGCTGCGGGGACCAAGATCGCCTTGTTTGTCAGCGAGCCCTTGGCCACCGCCCACACCACCGGTAATTCGCGATCGGCGTTGACCCCGGTGACTTGCTGCGCGTTCAGCGCCAGATCGTCACCCAGCACGCCGGCGGTTTTGCTGGCGGCGGTTTTGGTCATCACCGAGACATCGTCCAGCAAGGTGGCGATGTCATCGAACAGGGCAAAAAAGCTGGAGGCCATAGAGTTATGTACGCAATGCAAAGGGAAAACCGCGCGGATTCTCGCACGGCACAGGGCTTATGCCGGTGCGCGTAACCACGTCAATTGCGATGCCGCGCCGGCTTCACCCAGGGCGGTGGTCATCGCAGTCAAGGCCGGTTGCAGGGTTTGATCAAACTGCCACGGGGCGTTGAGTAGCAGCATGCCGCTGCCGTTCATCCGCAATGGCGAGTCATCCGGGCGCACCAGCAACTCCAGTAGCAGCGCGGATTTGGCCGGCAATGCCGCAGCTTTACGATAAAACGTCTGCAAGACGCGGCGCTGTTTGATGGGGTACCACAGCGCGATGATGCCCTGCGGCCAGCGGGCCAGGGCTTCGCGGATCGCGGCTAGGGCGGTGCCAAATTCGTCCAGTTGCGCTTCATACGGGGGGTCGATCAAGACCAGCCCGCGCGCAAATTTTTGTGCGCCGTGTTTGGGCGGAAGCAGTGCCTTGACGGCGGCGTAGCCATCGCGGGTGTGCACGGCAAGCCGTGGGTCATGTTCAAAATGGGTGTGGAGGACTTGCGCTTCCTCGGGGTGCAATTCGCAGGCGGCTATGCGGTCGCTTGTGCGCAGCGCATGCGCCAGCAGCCACGGTGAGCCGGGGTAGCTGTGCGCGCCGTGCTGTGCGCGGCAGGCTTGTACGGCGGCCAGATAACGGGCAATCGCGGTGTGTTTGGGGGCTTCGGCAATCAAGCGGGCAATGCCATCCCGGGATTCACCGGTCTTTTGCGCGGCCTCACCATCCAGCCGATACAGCCCGCGCCCGGCGTGGGTATCCAGCGCGAAGCAGGGCGCGGGTTTGCCGGTCAAGGCATCGCACAGCGCCAATAACACGACGTGCTTGAGAACATCGGCATGGTTGCCGGCGTGGAAGGCGTGGCGGTAATTCATGGCGCGATTCTACCGGCAGGCATCAACGCACACCGCTTTAGTCGGCAGAACGTGGCAAACATCACGGCTTGGCTGGCGCAGGCATGACCGATGGCCCACGCCGGCGCGGGAGTAGTTTCCTAAGCTGGGTGAACATTCAGCCAAATCTCCGGGGATAGAGATGAAACGATGGGTATTGGTCACCGCCTTGCTGGTGGCCGGCGCAGCACACGCACAAGAAAAGTTCGATCTGGACATGATCGCAAAAATCCGCCAGGAAGCGTTTGCGCGCTCGCAGGTGATGAAGACGCTGGATCACCTGACCGATGTGATCGGCCCGCGCCTGACCAATTCGCCCTCGATGCTGGAAGCCAACCGCTGGACGCGCTCCAAGTTCAGCGAATGGGGCATGGCCAATGTGCACGACGAGGCCATCGACGATCTTGGCCGTAGCTGGGTGTTCACCGATGCCAGCATGGACATGCTGAGCCCGCGTGCGATGCCGTTGCATGCCCTGCCCAAGGCGTGGACGCCGGGCACCACCGGGCCGGTGGAAGGCGAGGCGATGTTCGTCAAACTGGAGTCAAAGGACGATCTGGCCAAATGGAAAGGCAAGCTGAAAGGCAAGATTTTGTTCACCGACGATCTGCGCGCCTACAAGCCCAACGAGAAGTCCGATTTCCAGCGCCATGACCACGACAGCCTAGAAGAATTGCTGTCTTACCCGCTGGCCGATGATCGCAAGATGGATCCGGCAATGATTGCGCGCTTTCGTTCGCGCATGGAGCTGGCACCGCTGATCAATCAATATTTGATCGACGAGGGCGTGCTGGCCACGGTGTCGATCAGCAGCTGGAACGACGGTATCGTGCGGGTGATGGGTGGCGGCTCGCGCAAGGCCGGTGAATCCGTGGGCGTGCCGTCGTTGGTGATGATGGCCGAGCACTACAACACCGTGATGCGCGCACTGGAGCGCAAAGAGCCAGTGAAGCTGCGGTTGGCGGTGGATGCCAAATTCCTCAGCGACAACAACCAGACCGGCTACAACACGCTTGCCGAGATCCCCGGCAATGGCCCGCAAAAGGACGAAGTGGTGATGCTGGGCGCACACATGGATTCTTGGCATACCGGCGCCGGTGCCAATGACAATGGCGCGGGCGTGGCGGTGATGATGGAAGCCATGCGCATCCTGAAAGCGGTGGGTGCCAAGCCCAATCGCACCATCCGCGTAGCGTTGTGGACCGGCGAAGAACAAGGCCTGATCGGCTCGCAGGAATACGTGAAGCAGCACATCGGCAAGTTCGAGGAACCCAAAGACCCCGAACAAAAAGCGATGCCCGCGTTTTTCCGTCAGCACAAAGGCAAGCTGATTCGTGGTCAGGATTACGGCAAGGTGTCGGCGTATTTCAATCTGGATAACGGCAGCGGCAAAATTCGTGGCATCTACGCCCAGGAAAATCTGGCGGTTGCCCCAATTTTTGCCGAATGGATGAAGCCTTGGAACGACGTGGGTGCCACCATCGTCACCCAGCGCAATACCGGCAGCACCGACCACGTCAGCTTTGATGCCGTCGGCGTGCCCGGCTTCCAGTTTGTACAAGACCAACTGGACTACTTCAGCCACGTCCACCACACCGATCTGGACGTGCAAGACCACGCAGTCGAGGCCGACCTCAAGCAAGCCGCCGCAATTGTCGCCTCGTTTGTGTACAACACCGCGATGCGCCCACAAAAACTGCCGCGCAAACCGTTTGTCGAGAACTAAACGCGACGCGCAGTGCGTCATCTCGAAAGGCCGGCAATTCGCCGGCCTTTCGGGTTTTGGTGGGCATGCGCCCGCAACGGCAGTGCTGCCGGGTAAAATGCCCGCACCATGCGCCTAAACCGACATATCGCCGATACCGGCTTCTGCTCCCGCCGTGAGGCCGATCGCTTGATCGCCGAAGGTCGGGTCACGGTCAATGGACTGCGTGCGCGCATCGGCGGCGAGCTGGGCGAGGGCGATGATGTGCGCATCGACGGCAATCCACTGGCCGCACGTACCGCCGCCAAGGGCCAGCGTCGGCACGTGTATATCGTGTTGAACAAGCCCGAAGGTATTACCTGCACCACCGATTTGGAGGTCAAGGGCAATATCGTTGAATTTGTCAGCCATCAGCAGCGCATCTTCCCGATTGGGCGGCTGGACAAAGATTCAGAGGGGCTGATCCTGCTGACCAGCAATGGCGATATCGTCAACCGCATCCTGCGCGCCGAAAATAAGCTGGAAAAAGAGTACCTAGTCGCCGTCAATCACCAGGTCACCGACGAGTTCTTACGTGCGATGGCGCGTGGTGGGGTGCCGGTACACGGGCAGGCCACGTTACCGTGCAAGACCGGCAAACTGGGGCGGTTTGGCTTCCGGATCGTGCTGACGCAAGGCTTGAACCGGCAAATTCGACTGATGGCTGCGCATTTTGGCTACCGGGTGAAACAGCTGCACCGGGCGCGGATTGGCAATGTCAAACTGGGGCACCTGAAGCCCGGGCAATGGCGAAATCTGAGCGACACGGAATTGCGTGGCTTACTGCCTGAACAGGCCGATTGGTAGGCCAAAAAGCTCGTCCGTGAAAAAAATATCACGGGGGTTCACATTTGGGGTCAAAAACAGGGTATGGTGCGCCCACTGTTTCAAGCGGGATCACGGTACATCGTGACCCGATGCGGTAGATCCATTGTGATCCGCTCATCGTGTGCGTTACCCCTTGCTCGACAGTCGCGCCTCGTTCGCGGGGTGTGTGTCCATTTCCAAACTGTTTATCTAGGAGTTGCAAACATGTCGGATCGTCAGACCGGTACTGTCAAGTGGTTCAACGATGCCAAGGGCTTTGGCTTCATCACCCCGGAAAGCGGCCCGGACGTTTTCGTCCATTTCCGCTCGATCCAGGGCACCGGCTTCAAGTCCTTGCAGGAAGGCCAAAAGGTCACCTTCAAGGTCGTGCAGGGCCAGAAGGGCCTGCAGGCCGACGAAGTGCAGGCCGGTTAATTCCGCCTGCGCCTCGCGCAAAAAACCCGGCTTCGGCCGGGTTTTTTTTGTTTGATGATGTGCGTTCAAAAGTCCAGGCTCATTGTGTGCAGTACTGCACCTCGACGGTGGAATGCCCGATTTCTGGATGCACCGCCAGCTGTTTGCGCACGAGATCCGGGGTTAGCGTCAAGTCATGGGTCACCACGGTGATGGCGCAGGAGTACACCGCTTTGCCAACGCGCCAGACATGTAGGTCGGCGATGTGTGTCGCCTCGGTAGCAGCGGTTTCCACCACGCTGCGGATTTCAGCAACCACCGGGTGATCCATCTCGCGGTCAAGTAGGACTTTCCCCGTCTGGATGATCAAACCTTTTGCCCAGACCGCAACCAAGATGGCGCCGGCGATGCCCATCACCGGATCCAGCCACGACCACCCGTACGACCAGCCACCCAGTAGCGCCACGATTGCGAGTACCGATGTGGCCGCGTCGGCAATTACATGCACATACGCAGACTTTAGATTGAGGTCGCCATGGTGGTTGTGATGGTCGTGATCATCTTCATGGTCATGGTCATGGCTGTGACTGTGACCGTGACTGTGATCATGATGATGGGCCTTGCCAAGAATCAGGGCGCAGCCAACATTGACCAATAATCCTAGGGTGGCGATGACGATGGCCTCTTGGTAGTGAATGGGTTGTGGGGTGGCGATGCGTTCGATGGAGCCCACGACCATCATCACCGCAACGCCCACGAGGAAGAGGGCACTGGAAAAACCGCCTAGTACCTCGATCTTCCAGGTGCCAAATGCAAAGCGGGTGTCGTGTGCGTAGCGACGCGCGGTGGCGTATGCCAGCGCGGACACGCCAATGGCGACGGCATGCGAGCTCATATGCCAGCCATCGGCCAGCAGAGCCATCGAGTTGAACCACCAGCCTGCGGCAATTTCGACCACCATCATGGCCGCAGTGATCCATGCGACGAACCGCGTGCTGCGTTCGGCGTGGTCATTGCCACGATCGAATTGATGACTATGCGTCCAGCGGGACAATTGTTCGGTATGCATGGTGTGGCTCATTTCAGGTAGGTGCGCAGCACGTCGATCAGCGCATTGGCACCTTGGGTGCGCAAGCCGTCATTGGTGATGGCGGGGTCGGCAATGTGTGAGCGGATATGTTCTTCCAGCACTTGCGTCATCAGCCCACCGATAGCACCACGGATGGCGGCGATCTGGTGCAAGACATCAGCGCAGTCTTGTTCGGTGGTAAGCGCACGTTCAAGCGCTTCCACTTGGCCGCGAATACGCCGAGCACGCGCCAGAAGTTTTGATTTGTCGCGGATGGTGTGGCCCATAGGAATCATTTAAATAGGATACCTGGGTAGGGTATCAAGTGTGTGATGCGGCCACCACTGGGCGACCGTGCCTATTCGCAGGCGTCAGGATGCCTGTAGGCAGGCTTAAAGCCCCAAGTTGGCCCCAACCCCCAGTAACGTGGCCACGCCCAGCACTGCAAAGATGGCGGCGGCGATGCTGTGCACCAGTTTCATCGGGATTTTGGCCGCCAGTTTGTCGCCAATAAACACCGCCGGCACGTCGGCAATCAACATTCCCAGCGTGGTGCCGGCAATCACCAAGAGCGGCGTGCCGTAATGGGCGGCCATGGCAATGGTGGCGATTTGGGTTTTATCGCCCATTTCAGCCAGAAAGAAGGTGATCAAGGTCGCCCCGAACACACCGAAGCGGCTGGCAATGGTGGTTTCTTCGTCCTCGATCTTGTCGGGGATCAGGGTCCAGATCGCCATGCCGATAAACGACAGACCCAGCACCCAGCGCAGAATGCCGGGGTTCACGCTATGGGTGATCCATGCGCCCAGTGCGCCAGCCAGCCCGTGGTTGACCAAGGTGGCGGCAAGAATACCGAGGATGATGGGGACGGGCTTCTTGAAGCGTGCGGCCAAGATAAAGGCCAGCAATTGGGTCTTGTCGCCAATTTCCGCTAGGGCAACGACGCCGGTGGAGACGAGTAGGGCTTCCATACAAAATATCCTTGGCCGGAACGCGGACGATTGACCACAACGCTTCCCCGGCCATTGCGGAGGCATCGTGGTCAAAGGTCTTGCCAAGCATGTACCGCCTGCGCCATGGCCGATGGGCCAAGTATGTTGACGCAGGCCACTTCGGGATAAAGTGCGGCTACTCCCCAATGACCTGCGTAGTTTAGCAGTGTTTAGCAGTTTCTATCGAAGCCTTCGCGGCTGCGTGCCGTTTGCAGCCCGCGCCATAGGGCGTCCACGCGCTGCTCTACGGCTGCATCCAGTTGGATGGGTTTGCTCCAGGTGCGGGTGGTTTCCGCCGGCCATTTGTTGGTGGCATCCAGGCCCAGTTTGGAGCCAAGGCTGGGGGTGGGGCTGGAAAAGTCGAGATAATCGATCGGGGTTTTGTCGATCAGCACGCTGTCGCGCACCGGATCGACGCGGGTGGAGATGGCCCAGATCACTTGCCCCCAGTCGCGCACGTCGATGTCTTCATCGGTGACGATGACAAATTTGGTGTAGGTGAACTGACGCAAGTACGACCAGATGCCCATCATGATGCGCCGCGCATGGCCGGGGTATTGCTTGCGGATGGACACCACCGCGATGCGGTAGGAACACGCTTCCGGCGGCAGATAGAAATCCACGATTTCCGGAAACACTTTGCGCAGCAGTGGCACAAACACATCGTTCAGCGCCATCGCCATCACCGAGGGCTCGTCAAATGGCGCACGGCCCATATAGCTGCCTTGGTAGATGGCGTTTTGGCGCAGATGCATGCGCTGGATGGTCATCACCGGGAAGTGGTCTTGCGCGTTGTAGTAGCCGGTGTGGTCGCCAAACGGGCCTTCCAGCGCGGTCTCGGCGGGGTCGATAACGCCTTCCAGCAAGATTTCGCAGCCCGCTGGCGCATCCAGCCCGGTCAGCTTGCTGGGCCAGACGCGGGTGCGTTGGCCGCGCAGCAGGCCGGCAAATTCGTATTCGGACAAGGTGTCGGGGATCGGTGCAACCGCGGCCAGCAAGGTGGCCGGGTCGGCGCCGATGGCGACCAGCAACGGGAACGGTTTGCCCGGATGGCTGGCCTTCCAGTCGGCAAAATCCAGCGCGCCGCCACGGTGCGGCAGCCAGCGCAGGATGATGCGGTTCTTGCCGATCACTTGTTGCCGGTAGATCGCCACGTTCTGGCGCGGCTTGCGGGTGCCACGGGTGACCACCAGCCCTAAGGTGATGAGTTTGCCGGCATCTTCCGGCCAGCAGCGTTGGATCGGCAGGCGCACAAGATCGACGTCGCCGGCTTCTAAAGTTTCGTATTGAAATGCGGCCTCGCGCACTTTTTGCGGGGCCACGTGTGCCAGTTGCGCCAGTTCCGGCCAGGTGCCCAAGGCTTCGCGCAGGCTGGACGGCCATTTGGGTTCTTTGATGGCGGCCAGCAGCTCGCCCAACTCACGCAGCGAGGCCAGCGGGCGGCCGGCCAGCGCGGCTTCGATGCGGTCGCGGTGGCCGTACAGATTGCCCAGATAGGCGTGCGGCGAGCCGATGGGGTGTTCCATCAGCAGCGCCGGCCCGCCTTCGCGCAGGGCGCGCAGGCTGAGCGAGGTGGTTTCCAGTTCGGGGTCGACCGGCGCGGCGAGGCGTTGCAGTTGCCCGTTGCGTTCTAGGGCAGACATAAAGGTGCGCAGGTCGTGATGGCTCATGCAGGCGGGTCAGGTGGGGTGAGGGTGCCGGTGGCCAGCGCGGTGTGTAGCGCGGCTTGCCACGGGGTGATGTCCAGCCCGTGCGCGTTGCGCCAAGCCGGGTCGAACAGGGTTTGCTGGTAGCGTTTGCCGCGATCGCACAACAAGGTGACGATGCTGCCGCGCTCACCGCGTGCGCGCATCTGCGTGGCCAGTTGCAGGCAGGCAACAAAATTGGTGCCCGACGAGCCGCCATAGCGGGTGCCCAAGGCGTCTTCCAGTTGCAGTGCGGCGGCAATCGACGCGGCGTCGTCCACTTCTGCCACTGCATCCACCACATCAAACAAAAAGCCCGGTTCCACGCGCGGGCGGCCGATGCCTTCGATCAAGGTGGGCTGGCTGGCCACCGCATTGCGGTCGCGGTTGCGCCAGCCGTGCACAAAGCCGCTGCCGGTGGGTTCGGCCACACACAGACGCGTCTCCAGCCGGCGATAGCGCAGGTAGCGACCGATGGTGGCTGAAGTACCGCCGGTGCCGGCACCGCAAACGATCCAACTGGGCTCGGGCTGCGGTTCGCGGCGCAATTGGCCGATGATGGATTCGGCAATGTTGTTGTTGCCGCGCCAGTCGGTGGCGCGTTCGGCCAAGCCAAATTGGTCCAGATGGCAGGCACCTTCGGCGGCGTGTTGGGCGGCGCGGGCGTGAACTTGGCAGGGGTCTTCGACCAAATCACAGGTGCCGCCCAGAGCTTGCACGGCTTGGATTTTTTGCGGCGCGGTACACGCCGGCATCACTGCGATGAACTGCAAGCCCAATAGGCGTGCGAACCACGCCTCCGAAATCGCTGTGCTGCCCGAGGACGCATCCACCACGGTCTGTCCTGCACGCAAGCGGCCATTGCACAGTGCATACAAGTACAACGAGCGCGCGAGCCGGTGTTTCAGGCTGCCGGTGGGGTGGATGGACTCGTCCTTGAAGTAAAAGGCGATGTCGGGGAAGCCGGGCACGTCCAGCCGCAACAGATGGGTATCGGCCGAGCGTGCGGCCTCCTGTTCCAGCAGGGCGAGGGCATTGCTGACCCAGCTGCGGTCGGCGGCGGTATCGAAGTGGGATGAGGTTGTCATGCGCACATGATTCCGTGAATGCCGGTAATCCTCAATCTGCCAAAAGTCGTTGTACTTGGGTGGCGAGGTGGTCGAAGTACATGTCGATATAGCTAACGCCGTTTTCCGCATCGATCAGATATGGGTTCATCAAGGTATGCCGCAAAATGGTCAGGCGATCGCCATCTTCTTCTCCCAGGCTTGCCATATCCAAACCGAGTGCATCGAGGATGCGCCGGGTTTCGTCTGCGCCCAAGACATCGGGGCGCAGGGTGGTGACCGAGCCGAAAAATTGTTTGTCCTGCAATGGGCGGCTTGGGTCGCAGCGCAATTCGTCATGCAAATGGCGCACAAAGGTATTGGCGGTGGCAACGCGGTGGTTGCCCACGGGGTTTAGGGCAACGCAAACAAGATTGCTATCGGGTGTAAACGGCACCATCACCTGCACCACATCGGCCATGGCTTCGGCAAATCGCAGCGCGCGGGCATGGAAGGCTTCGGCATGATGAATGGTATTGGCGGGCAGCAGGCCGAAATGGGCGTGGTCGAGCGGCAGCACTTTATGGGTGACGTACACCCCGGCCACACTGGCACCGGATTTGGAGCCTTCGAGGATGAACTGACCCAAGCTGCGATAACGGCTTAAATAATCTTTGGGGGTGTCGGCATGGAACACATAATCGGCTGCCTCGGCCAGCAAGCCCACGGCGCGGTGATCGCGGCAAATGAACGCGCCTGCGCCATAGGGCAGGTAGCCTAATTTGTGTGGATCGACGGTGACTGAATCGGTTTGCCCCAGCGCGGCCACCGCGTTGTAGACATCCGTCGATGGAAACTGCTGGAAGCCCGCCGCCACCGCCGCGCGTGTACGCAAGCTGCCATCTTCATTGCGAAATAGCGTGGCCAGATAGCCACCCCAAGCGGCATCCACATGCACGCCAAAACCCAGCCCACGCGCAGCAAAGCGGTCACGCGCGGAAACCACCGCATCGATGGGATCCACGGTGCCGTATTCGGTGGTACCCAGCACTGCGACCGCCAGCAATACCGGCTGCCGTTCGCGCAGGTAGTGCTCCAGCGTGGCTTCCAATGCATCCACATCGGTGCGCATGCCGCGCTCAGGCAGGAGCGTCAATTGATCGCGACCAAGACCCAGCAATTTGCAGCCCTTGCTCCACGAGTAATGCGCGGTGATCGGGGCCAGTACCTTGGGCACCTTCAGGCTGGTGTGTTTGGCGAAAAAATCCACCAAACCGCAGTGTTCGATGCGTGCATCGCGCACCCGCGCTTGCCAGTACTTGCGCTCGGTCGTCGTGGCTTGTGTCAGCCAATGCTGCCATTGCGCATACAACGCAACGCCGGCATCGGGAGGTAAATTGAACGCCGACCAGTCATCTTCGGGTAGGGGCAGTTCGGGCACACCTGCGGCACGCAGCGCCACTGGAAAGGCCTTGAGTGCCAGCGCCAACCGCAGTGCTTGGTAATTGGCCACGGTGCCGCCCGACGTCAGGTGGCCAAATGCGCATTCCGGCTGCGCGGGGTCATGCGCATAGCCCAACATACGCGCCAGTTGCAGACCCACTTGTACTTCCATGTCCACCGTGACCGGCGCGGCATCTTCAGACACATTATTGGGGTTGTAGGGTAAGGTCAGAATTTGTGCGACCAGTCCCGGCAATAGCAAATCCGATGCCATGTGGCCGATGTAGCGCGGACTGTGGAATGGCACCGATTTTTTCAGCGCCGCCGAAAGTTGGTGCAGCTCATGGCGCATGCGTGCCGCAAATGCCAGATAGTCAGGGTGATGTGCGGCGTGGGTGCCGATGGCAATCGGATCTTCGGGGTGAAAGTTACGCCGCCAATACACATGGTCGCGCAAAAATTCGACAACCAATTTTTCTAGCAGATTGTCGTTTTCTGCATAGGGGCCAAGGAAGCAGGCGTCCAGCATGGGCGGCCGTGGGCCGCTGAGGTGCGATGACATAGTGCAGTTCCGTGATATTCAGCGCAGCAACAACAGCCAACCCGCCGGGTTGTGCATGCGTGCGATGCCGTAGATGAAAGCGAATGTCGCCAGCGCGGCGATGTAGAAACCTATGCGTTGGCTGCGGCTGCGCTTGGGACGCATCGCCAGGATGCCCAGCACGATGTAGGCCACCACCAAGCAAAGTTTCACTGTGAGCCAACCATTGGCGAACATCGCTCCCGGCAACATCGAAAACAACATGGTGGCCGAGGTCAATAAAATGGTGTCCACCGTGTAGCTGGTGTACTTTGGAAGCCAGTGCTGCGGCCAGTGCGCACCCAGGATTGCCGCGCCGCCGCGCAGCGCGAAGATCGCGCCGCTGCACATCACCGCGTGCACATGTGTCCATTTGACCTGTGGATAGAACTCCATCATTGGCGACATGGCAATGCTCTCAACCGGGGCGGCCGTCGGCGCGCGGGTGCAAATAAATCGACAGCGAACGCAGCGCCCACGGCAGGAACGCCAGCAGCCAACCGGCGGCGGCGATCACCTGCCAAAAATAACTGTCAGGTACGGCCTCGGCAGCAATACGGGTCAGTGCCACCAGTTGCAGCAAGGCAAACGCAAACCAGCCGGTGGCCGGCATTGCCATCGGCCGCCCGGAATGGCCCTGGGTGACGCGGGTCACCATCGCCACCAGCAAGCTGCCGAAGAAGCCAATATAGATCGCGTGTTGCGGGCCACGGCCCAATATGAATTCGCCGCCAAGCGCATACAGTGCGCTTTGTGCAGTGAATAGTGCGAACGCCACCGGCAGCCACGCAAAGCCGAAGAACAACACGCGCAAAATGCCCGGGGCTTTGCCATGCGGCCACCAGCGCCACAACACATACGCACTACCCAGCGCGAGCACGCCATCCACCGGCCACAGCCATGCATTGGCATGCGCCAGTTCCAGACCCAGATGGGCCAGCAGCAACACCCACAGCGCAGCAATAATTTTCATCGGCCGCCAGGCACGATAGCCCGGCACTGCATTGCCGGCGAAGAACGGGAACATGCGGTGAGCCACCGACAAGTACACTGGCAGCAGCAAGGCGAAGGTACCCAACTTGATCGATACCACCACCGTCCATGCTGCGGCCCCGTGCAGGAAGGCGGCCATCAGAAATACGCCCAGCAGGCCGAATGACAGCGCTGCAAAGCACGACCACGCATGCCACGTGGGCCCCTTACCGGCACTGCGTTCGGCCAATAGGACGCGCAGCAATTGCAGCAAGCCATAGCCCCAGCCCACCAGCGACATCACCACGCCGATATGCACCATCGGCTCTTGCCCCAGCAACATGCCGCCTACCACCGCCACCTGCCCACCCAGTAACCCTAACCCCACCGGCACGTAATGCCAGCGCGACAGATCCGGCATCCCCATCCAGCGTGGGAACGTGGTCAGCAGGAAGCCAAACATAAACGGCGGCAGCAACTGGTACTGCATGATGAACGCATGCATCCAGCCGCCAAACGGTGTGCCCGATGGCAGCCCAATCACCCCCCAGCGTGCATCGATGAGCCACAGCAGCCACCAACTCATTGCCAGCAACACATTGAGCGCGCCGACAAAAAACAGCAGCCGATGCGGCGCGGCAGCCAGCAAGGCGGGGGAGAGGCCGCCAGCGGCGGGAGCAGGGGCGCGATGTGTGGTCATGCCGCGCAGTGTCGCGTGCGCTGCGGTGTGTTGCCTTGATTCAAGTCAGAATGATGCGCGTCACGCTGCTAGGTGGCGTGTCGATGGGCGTAGGCTTCATGCGTCCTCGTCTTTGTCCACATCACGCACTCGCTATTTGAGTCCGTAGGGTTTGAGTCGCTTGGGTCATGGTGGGCAAATCAAATTGAGCGTCGGAAAATAGGCGCGGTAGCGCTTGGCATCCCGCGTCAGCAAGGTCATGCCTTCAATCGCCGCATGCGCGCCGATGTAGAAATCCGGCAGTGACGAGGTGCGAGCGCCTTTCGCATGACGATAGTGCAGATACGCCTTGCCAGCCAGAAAGCCTGCGTCCCACGGCAAATCGACGCGGGTAAACGCGTCGTCCGACAAGGCGTCATCCAAGGTTTCGATGCGATCAAACCCAACGGAGACTTCGGCATAGATGATGGGGTTGATGCATAGATCCGCGCGGGAGGCGCAGGCGTCGAGCTGTGTCGCAGACCATGCGTACCAATCTGGATCGTCGGTGAGTACATCCAAGAGGACGTTGGCATCCACCAGTACGCGGTTCATGCGCTGCGCGTCAGCTTCATGATGTCATCGGTGCTCATCTGCGTGGTAGCGCGGCCGCGCAGGCGGGCGGCAAGCGAGCCGGTGCCGTGAGTCGTTGGAACCGCGACGGGCAGTGCATTGGCTTCGGTGGTCTGAACTGCCAGCGTGAGGCCGCGTTCCATCGCTTCCTTGAGTTTGGCATTGGGCTTGAACGGTTTGTCCAGCGCGGCCAAGAAACGACGCGTCTCCTCAGGTGACAAGGTGATGGTCATGTCGGCCGCCATGACGTTTTCGGCTTCGCGCAGCACCGCATCGCGCACGAACGCAGACAACGGCACGCCGCGCAGGTCGGCGGCGCGGGTGATGCGCGCCTTGTCGGTGGGGTTCAGGCGCAGGTCGAGACGGGCGGCAGCGGTGGTCATGGTGGTTCTCCTTGTACGGAATAGTACCGTACATGGGAATGTTCGCCCACAAAAAAGGCCTGCATCGCTGCAGGCCTTGAAATTTTGGCGCCCGAAGTTGGACTCGAACCAACGACCCCCTGATTAACAGTCAAGTGCTCTAACCGGCTGAGCTATTCGGGCGGGGAGCGGCATTGTAGTCGGCACAGTGGGGTAGGGCAAGCATCTGCCTCAAAAAAATTTCTCCGTTGGTCAATGCAGGCTCACGCAGGGCATGGCGCGGGGGTTTTCGGGCGTTCGCTGCGAGGGCGGCCGATGTTGTTGACGATCACTTGCGCCAGTAGCACACCGGCGGGGCTGCAAATCGACACGGTAAGGTTGCTGCCGGCGCTGCTGCCATCGGGCAGGTAGCGCAGTTGTTGGCGGCCGGTGGTGCTGACGATGCGCAGGTGCTGGCTGGTGGGCTGCAAGTCGGCGCGCAGGATGTCGTCGTTGCCATCGGGGCGACGGTTACCGTCGTCATCGACAAATAGCATCCAGCCCGTGCTCCAGTCGGTGCCGGCGACGCAGGTACTGCCATCGTTGGAGGGGCACAGTACGGCACGATGGTTGCGGCTGACGGCCGCCATCCGTGCCAGTTGCATATGCGCGGTCAGTGATGCGACGGCGGCGGATGCGCGTTGGTGTTCGATGAAGCCGGCCATCGCCGGGCCGGCAATGCCAGCCAAGATCGCGGTGATCGCCAAAGTGATGATGAGCTCGATCAAGGTGAAGCCGAGGTGGCGACGGTGCATGGCAGGGCTCCCGGGGGTGTGCATGCAGGCTAGGCGTGCGCATGGCGGCGGGGGATCGGCGAAAGGCGAGGCATGGGGTCAGAAAACCCCGCAGTGCGCATCGGATTTTTGAATGCGGATCGAATGCGGGCTTCGGCGTAAACTCAGCGGTTGCCCTTTGCGGTGTTACCGATGAGCCAGTCCGTCCCGTCCGACCTTGACCTTGCCACCGCCTCGGATCGCTTCGAGTTGGTTTCACCCTACCGGCCTGCCGGTGATCAACCGCAGGCGATTGAAAAACTGGTGGCCAGTTTCGGTAACGGCATCGCCAAACAAGTGTTGTTGGGGGTCACCGGCTCGGGCAAGACCTACACCATCGCCAATATGATCGAAGCGGTGCAAAAGCCGACCTTGGTGATGGCACCCAACAAGACCTTGGCCGCGCAGTTGTATGGCGAGTTCCGCGCGTTTTTCCCGCACAACGCGGTGGAGTATTTCGTCAGCTATTACGACTATTACCAGCCCGAAGCCTATGTGCCGTCCACCGACACCTTCATCGAAAAAGACAGCTCCATCAACGATCACATCGAGCAGATGCGCTTGGCCGCCACCAAGGCGCTGCTGTCGCGCCGCGACACGATCGTGGTGGCCACGGTGTCGGCCATCTATGGCTTGGGTGCGCCGGAAGACTATTTGTCGATGCGGCTGATTTTGTCGCGCGGCGAGCGTATCGACCAGCGCGAATTGCTGCGCCACCTGACCACGCTGCAATACAGCCGCAACGAATTTGAGCTTGATCGCGGCACCTTTCGCGTGCGCGGCGAGAGTATCGATGTGTTCCCGGCCGAGTCGGATTTGGAGGCGCTGCGTATCGAATTATTTGATGGCGAGATCGAGCAGCTGTCGATGTTTGACCCGCTGACCGGCGAGGTGTTTCGCAAGCTGCCGCGCTACACCATCTACCCGAAAACCCATTACGCCACGCCGCGTGCGCGGGTGTTGGCGGCGGTGGACACCATCAAAGCCGAGTTGCGCGAGCGCCAAGAACAATTGTATTCGGCCAATAAATTGTTGGAGGTGCAGCGGGTTTCGCAGCGCACCCAGTTTGATTTGGAAATGATGGCCGAAGTGGGCTATTGCAGCGGGATCGAAAATTATTCGCGGCACCTGACCGGGCGCGCGCCGGGCGAACCGCCACCGACCTTGTTTGACTATTTGCCGGCCGATGCGCTGCTGGTGATCGACGAGTCGCACGTCACCATTCCGCAGATCGGCGCAATGTACAAAGGCGACCGCTCGCGCAAGGAAACCTTGGTGGAATTTGGATTTCGGCTGCCATCGGCGCTGGATAACCGGCCGCTGAAATTTGAGGAATGGGAGCAACGCGCGCCACGCAGTATCTATGTGTCGGCCACGCCGGGGCCGTATGAATTGCGCGAAGCCGGCGACGAGGTGATCGAGTTGGTGGTGCGCCCAACGGGGCTGGTGGACCCGCCGGTGGAAATCCGCCCGGTGGCGACGCAAGTGGATGATCTATTGGGTGAGATTCACCTGCGGGTGGCGATGGGCGACCGCGTGTTGGTGACCGTGCTGACCAAGCGCATGGCCGAGAATCTGACCGAATATTTGTCCGAGCACGATGTCAAAGTGCGCTATCTGCATTCCGATGTGGACACCGTGGAGCGTGTCGAGATCATTCGTGATTTGCGTTTGGGTGTGTTCGATGTGCTGGTGGGCATCAACCTGTTACGCGAAGGCTTGGATATGCCAGAGGTGTCGCTGGTGGCCATTTTGGATGCCGACAAAGAAGGCTTCCTGCGCAGCACCGGCTCGCTGATCCAGACCATTGGTCGCGCCGCCCGCAACTTGCGCGGCAAGGCAATTTTGTATGCCGACCGCATCACCAATTCCATGCAGCGTGCGTTGGATGAGACCGACCGGCGTCGGCAAAAACAGCAAGCCCACAACGCCGAACACGGCATCGTGCCGCAGTCGGTGCAGCGTGCGGTGATGGATGTGATGGAAGGCGCACGCGCCGAACCTGGCGAGCTGAAAGGGCGCGGCAAAATGAAGCGCGTGGCTGAGCCAGAGCAAGAATATCTGCGCCTGAGCCCCACCCAACAGGTGGCAAAACTCAAAGCACTGGATGCGCAGATGCACCAGCATGCGCGTGACCTGGAGTTTGAAGACGCAGCGCGGGTGCGCGATCAGATCCGCAAACTGCGTGACGCGGCGCTGTGATGATGGCTCCGAAGCGGGGTTTTGAGACGGCGCTTGTCGTTCTGCCGAAACACCCGCTATAATCTGCGGCCCCACGTTTGGGGATAGCGGGCGGTTAGCTCAGCGGTAGAGCACTACCTTGACATGGTAGGGGTCACAGGTTCGAACCCTGTACCGCCCACCACGCATAAAGCGCGTGGCAACGAAACGGAGAAAGGTGGCCTGCGCAAGCCGGCCGAGCGTGCGACATGAACACTACCTGCGCCCATCGCTGAACCTGCCGACGCATTTGATCTTTCAAAGGGCGCTTCGGCGCTTTTTTCGTATTTGTGTTTTCTGGGATAGACCCATGATCAATATCACCCTTCCCGATGGTTCCGTACGCACGTTTGACAATCCGGTGACGGTGGCCGAAGTGGCCGCCAGTATCGGCGCTGGCCTGGCCAAGGCGACCTTGGCTGGCAAAGTGGATGACAAATTGGTGGATGCCAGCTACCGCATCGACCACGATGCTGCGCTGGCCATCGTGACCGAAAAATCCCCCGAGGCGCTGGACATCCTGCGCCATTCCACCGCGCACTTGTTGGCGCAGGCCGTGCAGCGGCTGTTTCCCGGCGCGCAAGTCACTATCGGCCCGGTGGTCGACAACGGCTTCTATTACGACTTCGCCTACGAGCGCCCGTTTACCCCGGAAGACTTGCCCGCGATTGAAGCGGAAATGCAGAAGATCGTGAAGGAAGCCCTGCCGCTGAGCCGCAGCGTGAAGTCGCGCGACGATGCGGTGGCCTACTTCAAAGGCATCGGCGAGGCTTACAAGGCCGAGATCATCGAAAGCATCCCGGCGGACCAGGAGCTGTCGCTGTATTCGCAGGGCGAGTTCACCGACCTCTGTCGTGGCCCGCACGTGCCCGCCACCGACAAGCTGCGCGCGTTCAAGTTGATGAAGGTGGCTGGTGCTTATTGGCGTGGCGATCACAACAACCAGATGCTCAGCCGCATCTACGGCACCGCCTGGCTGAACGACAAAGACTTGAAGGCGTATCTGACCCAGTTGGAAGAAGCCGAAAAGCGCGACCATCGCAAAATTGCCAAGGCGCAGGATTTGTTCCACCTGCAAGAAGAGGGGCCGGGGCTGGTGTTCTGGCACCCCAAGGGCTGGAGCATCTGGCAAACGGTCGAGCAGTACATGCGCCGCGTCTATCGCAACACCGGCTACGGTGAAGTGCGCTGCCCGCAGATTCTCGATGTCGAATTGTGGAAGAAGTCTGGCCACTGGGACAACTACAAAGACAATATGTTTTTCACCGAGTCCGAGAAGCGGACGTATGCGGTGAAGCCGATGAATTGCCCCGGCCATATTCAAGTGTTCAATCAGGGCCTGCACAGTTATCGCGACCTGCCGATCCGCTACGGCGAGTTCGGCGCCTGCCATCGCAACGAGCCCTCCGGCGCGTTGCACGGCATCCTGCGCGTGCGCGGTTTCACCCAGGACGACGGTCATATCTTCTGCACCGAAGGTCAAATCGAATCCGAAGTGCGTGCCTTCCACGAGCAAGCCTTGAAGGTGTATTCGGATTTCGGGTTTTCCGACATTCAAATCAAAATTGCGCTGCGCCCAGATGCGCGTCTGGGTGACGACGCCACTTGGGACAAGGCCGAAGATGCGTTGCGCAATGCGCTGCGTGCCTCGGGCGTGGCGTGGCAGGAATTGCCGGGCGAGGGTGCGTTCTATGGCCCCAAAATCGAATATCACCTGAAGGACGCCATCGGCCGTACTTGGCAGTTGGGCACCATGCAGGTGGACTTCATGATGCCGGGCCGTTTGGGTGCGGAATATGTCGATGAACATAGCCAGCGCAAGCATCCGGTGATGTTGCATCGGGCCATTGTGGGTTCGATGGAGCGCTTCATCGGCATCCTGATCGAGCACCATGCCGGCCAGTTCCCCGCATGGTTGGCGCCGGTGCAGGCGGTGGTGCTGAATATCACCGATGCGCAGGCCGATTACGTGGACGACGTGCGTAAATCCCTTGCAAATCAAGGTTTCCGAGTCATCGCCGATTTGCGGAACGAAAAAATCGGCTATAAAATCCGCGAACACACGCTGCAGCGCGTGCCGTATCTGCTTGTCGCGGGCGACCGCGAAAAGGAAACCGGCCAGCTCTCCGTGCGTACGCGGGGTGGGGAAGATCTAGGCAGCATGTCCGTTGACGCCTTCGCCGCACGTTTGCGCGAAGAAGGGGCCGGCTGACGGTTCCATCACTTCGTAACCGCCCGATCGTCGGTGTCATCACCGGCGATCGCATCGGCCCCGCCGGGCCAACCCTTGGAGACAGCCACAATCAGTACCCCCGACAACAAGCAGAACCGCCGGAACCTTGAAATTCGTGTTCCGCGCGTGCGTGTCATCGGCAGTGACGGCGAGATGATCGGCGTTCTGTCGCGCGACGAAGCACTGCGCATGGCCGAGGACGAAGAACTCGACCTCGTCGAGATTCAGCCTAACGCGGATCCGCCGGTCTGCAAGATCATGGACTTTGGCAAGTTCAAGTTTGAACTGCAGAAGAAAGCCAACGAAGCCAAGAAAAAGACCAAGCAGGTCGAGATCAAGGAAGTCAAATTCCGTCCGGTCACGGACGAAGGCGACTACCAGATCAAGTTGCGCAAGATGCGCGAATTTTTGGTGGAAGGCGACAAGATCAAGGTCAATATCCGTTTCCGTGGCCGCGAAATGAGCCACCAGGAACTGGGCCGTGAAATGGCGGCGCGGATCGAGACCGATCTGGGGGAAGACATCATCATCGAATCGCGCCCGCGCTTGGAAGGCCGGCAGATGGTGATGATGATCGCGCCGAAGAAGAAATAAGGCGTTTTCCCTTCTCCCGCTGACGGGAGAAGGGCTTTAGTCGAACAAGCTTTAGTCGAACGGGCTTTAGTTCGACGATTTGCAAGACGCCCCGGCACCCGGCATACTATGCGGCCCGGTTCGCCGGGTTTGTTGTACCGCAACACTAGGACCCGCCTTGATTCGTATTGAATCAATGGCTTATCACCGGTCAGGCAGGATGGAAAGCGTGACGCGCCGTAAGGCCAACGTCGCCGCCTCGATCAGTTCGTTGATTTCGCAAGGACTCCCAATGCCCAAGATTAAAACCAATCGGGCGGCGGCCAAGCGCTTCCGGAAGACCGCTTCCGGCAAGTACAAGTGCGGCCACGCCAACAAGAGCCACATCCTCACCAAGAAAGCGACCAAGCGTAAGCGTAACCTGCGGCAGACGAACCACGTTCGTGCCGAGGACGCAGGCCGTCTGGATCGCATGCTTCCGTATTTGTGAGGAGATAAGAAATGGCACGAGTGAAACGTGGTGTAACGGCACGCGCCCGTCACAAAAAAATCCTGAAGCAAGCCAAGGGCTACTATCACGCCCGTCGCAAAGTCTTCCGCGTCGCCAAGCAGGCGGTCACCAAGGCGTTGCAATACGCCTACATCGGCCGTAAGCAGAAGAAGCGCCATTTCCGCACCTTGTGGATTGCGCGTATCAATGCCGCTTCGCGCGCCAATGGCCTCAGCTACAGCCGTTTCATGAACGGTCTGCTGAAAGCCGGCATCACCTTGGATCGCAAAGTGCTGGCCGATATCGCCGTGCACGACGCGGCGGGCTTTACCGCCCTGACCGAAAAGGCCAAGGGCGCTTTGGCAGCCTAAGCTGCTGATCCACACGCAGTTGTATCCGGCGGCGCAAGCTGCCAACACGTGGGGAAGGGCGCAAGTCCTTCCCCATTTGTTTTTTTGATCTTCCTTCTCCCGCTGGCGGGAGAAGGTGCCGAAGGCGGATGAGGGTGGGTCGAGCATGAGTGAAATCGAAGCGCTGTCGCAACAAGCACTAACCGACATTGCCGCAGCGTCATCGCCCGATGCGCTGGAGGCCTTGCGCGTAGCCTTGTTGGGCAAAAGCGGCAGCATCACTGCGCAGCTCAAAGCGCTGGGTGCGTTGCCGGGTGACCAGCGTAAAGCCGCAGGCGAGGCCATCAACCGTGTGCGCGATGCCATTGGTGAGGCCTTGTCCGCACGCAAAACCACACTGGATGCGGCAGCACTGGACGCACGGTTGGCCTTGGAAACGGTGGATGTCACCCTGCCCGGGCGCGATGGCGCGCGCGGCGGCGTGCATCCAGTCAGCCGCACCTTGGAGCGCATCACCGACATTTTTGCGCGGCTCGGTTTCGAACTGTCGGATGGCCCCGAAATTGAAGATGACTGGCACAACTTCGAGGCGCTGAACTTCCCGCCGCACCACCCGGCGCGGGCGATGCACGACACCTTCTACTTCCCCGATGGTCGTCTGCTGCGCACCCACACCTCGGGCGTGCAGATTCGCTACATGCAAGATTTATTGGCCAAGGGTGGCACCCCGCCGCTGCGCATGATCGCCGCCGGCAAGGTGTATCGCAGCGATTCCGACCAAACCCACACGCCGATGTTCCATCAGGTTGAAGGTTTGTTAGTGGACGAGCACGCCAGCTTTGCCGACCTCAAGGGCACCTTGGCGGAATTCGTGCGCGCGTTTTTCGAACGCGATTTCGAGATGCGGTTTCGCCCCAGCTATTTCCCGTTCACCGAGCCATCCGCGGAGGTGGATATCGCCTGGCAGCAGCCCGATGGCAGCAACCGTTGGTTGGAAGTGCTGGGCTGCGGGATGGTGCATCCCAACGTGCTGAAAAACGTTGGCATCGACCCGGAAAAATACACTGGCTTTGCCTTTGGCTTGGGTGTGGAACGCTTTGCGATGCTGCGTTATGGCGTCAATGATCTGCGTGCGTTTTTCGATAACGATGTGCGCTTCTTGCGCCAGTTCGCCTGAGGTGCCGCGATGAAATTTTCCGAAAACTGGCTGCGCCAGCACGTCAAAACCTCGGCCAGCCGCGATGCACTTGCGGCCACGTTGACCGCGATTGGTTTGGAAGTCGAAGCGCTCACCGCCTTGGGCGAGCAACTCGATGGTGTGGTGGTGGGCAAAATTCTATCCGCCGAAAAACACCCCGAAGCCGACAAGCTGCAAATCTGCCAAGTGGACGTTGGCGGCGCCGCACCGTTGCAAATCGTGTGCGGTGCGCCGAATGCGCGTGCGGGTTTACTGGCACCGCTGGCCACCATCGGCACGCAAGTGGGCGACATCACCATCAAGGCCGCCAAACTGCGCGGCGTTGCGTCCAACGGCATGCTGTGCTCGGCCAAAGAACTGGGCATCGACGCCGATGCGTCGGGCTTGCTGGAATTGCCGGACGATGCGCCGGTCGGCAAGCCGCTGGCTGACTATCTGGGCCTGCCCGATGCGGCCATCGAACTGAAATTGACCCCCAACCGTGCCGATTGTTTTGGCGTGCGCGGGATCGCGTTTGATGTGGCGGCAGCCACGGGCTGCGAGGTGGAACCGCTGCAAGCAGAACCGGTTGCCGCGGTCACAACCGCAGCGATGGCGGTGGAATTGAATGCCGGTGCCGATGCGCCGCGATTCGTTGCGCGCGTGATCGAAGGCGTGGATGCGCGTGCCAAGACGCCGCTGTGGATGGCGCAACGCCTGCAACGTAGCGGTGTGCGCCCGATCAGCCTGCTGGTGGATATCACCCAATACATCATGCTGGAGCTGGGGCAGCCGATGCATGCGTATGATCGCGATTTGCTCCACGGTCCGCTGGGCGTGCGGCATGCGCGCGCCGGGGAAACTTTGAAGTTGCTCAATGGCGATAGCGCAACGTTGGATGCGCAATTTTTGGTGATCACCGATGCCGACCGCGTGGTGGGCTTGGCCGGCATCATGGGCGGCGATGACACCAAGGTCGGTGATGCCACCCGTCACGTGGTGTTGGAAGCCGCGCATTTCGCACCCGCTGCCATCATCGGCCGCAGTCGCAAATTGGGCCTGCATACCGATGCCGGGCATCGGTTTGAGCGTGGCGTGGACCCTGAGCTTCCGCCGCTTGCCATCGAATACGCCAGTCGCCTGATTCTGGAGATCGCCGGTGGCACGCCGGGGCCGGTGGTCGATGTGCTGCGCGATGCCGATATACCCAAGCCGCAAGTCGTGAGCTTGCGGCGTGCGCGCTTGGCGCGCGTGTTGGGAATGCAGGTGGACGATGCCGAAGTTGCGCGCATCTTAAGCGCACTGGGGCTAACGGTTGCGGCCACGGCATCGGGCTGGACGGTGCGCGTGCCGCCGCGCCGCTTCGATATCGCCATCGAAGAAGATTTGATCGAGGAAATCGCCCGCATCCACGGCTACGACCGCATTCCCACCCGCTTGCCTGGCGGTGCAACGCGCCTGATTGCCCCCTCCGAAACCCGCAGCAGCGAGCACGATACGCGCCGGCAACTGGTGGCGCGGGACTATTTGGAAGCGATCAACTACGCCTTTGTGGATGCCGAACTCCTGGCGACATGGCAGCTGACCGACGCTAGCGTGGCACTGGCCAACCCACTGAGTGCCGAGTTGGGCGTGATGCGCACGCGCTTGCTGCCGGGTTTGACGGCGGCCTTGGCACGCAATACCGCACGCCAGCAGGCACGGGTACGGATGTTTGAATTGGGCCGCAGCTTTGCTGCCAGCGCCGATGCGCCCATCGAAACTCGTCGCATTGCCGCCGTTGCCTGCGGTGATGCACACCCAGCGCAGTGGGGTGTGCCTACGCGTAAGCTCGATTTCCACGATATCAAAGGCGATCTGGAGAGTTTAGCTGCGCTATCGGGCGCGGACTTGGAATACCGCGTATCCACACAACCGTTCGCGCATCCGGGCCGCAGTGCCGATGTGTATCGGGATGACGTGTGCATTGGTTGGATGGGCCAATTGCACCCGCGTGTGCAGCAGGCCATGGGTGTGGATGCCGAGGTATACGCATTCGAAATCGAACTAGACGCCTTGCTGACGCGGCCATTGCCGCGTGCGGTGGCGTTGTCGCGCTACCCGTCGGTGCGCCGTGACTTGGCTTTCATCGTTGCCGAAACGGTGTGCTGGGATGCGCTGCAAGCCACCGTGCGACAGGTGGCAGGCGCAGCGCTGCGGGATCTGCAGCTGTTCGACCGTTATGTTGGCAAGGGTGTGGAAACCGGATGCAAAAGCTTGGCCATGGCCTTGATTTTGCAGGACGATTCCCGCACCCTGACAGACCGTGATGTGGATGCCGTGGTGGCCGATGTGGTGGCCGCATTGGCCGCACAGCACGGCGCAGTTATTCGGGGCTGAAGGGGGCGGTCATGGCGTTGACGAAAGCAGAAATGGCCGAACGGCTGTATGAAGAAGTGGGTTTGAACAAGCGCGAGGCGAAGGAATTTGTCGATGCGTTTTTCGACGCACTCCGGCAGGCGTTGGAGCAAGGGCGGCAGGTCAAGCTGTCAGGCTTCGGTAATTTTGACCTGCGCCGGAAAAACCCGCGCCCGGGCCGTAACCCCAAAACTGGCGAAGAAATCCCGATCACCGCCCGTACCGTGGTGACCTTTCGCCCCGGGCAAAAGCTGAAAGAGCGCGTAGAAGCGCTATCAAGCAATAGCCGCGTGGAGGCCGCCCATGCTTGACCCGGGCAGCAACCGCGAACTGCCGCCAATCCCGGCCAAGCGCTATTTCACCATTGGTGAAGTCAGTGAGTTATGCGATGTCAAACCGCATGTGCTGCGCTACTGGGAAACCGAATTTCCCAGCCTTGAACCCTCCAAGCGTCGCGGCAATCGTCGTTACTACCAGCGCCACGATGTGCTGATGGTGCGCCAGATTCGCAGCCTGCTGTACGAACAGGGCTACACCATCGGCGGCGCGCGCTTGCGCTTGGATGGCGAGGGTGCCAAACAAGAGTCGGCACTCAGTAATCAGATCGTGCGGCAAGTGCGCACCGAGCTGGAAGAAGTTTTACAGCTGCTCCGGCGTTGAAACCGCGCAGCATCGGCTATAATAGCCGGCCAACATCGGGGTATAGCGCAGCCTGGTAGCGCACTTGTCTGGGGGACAAGTGGTCGTCGGTTCAAATCCGGCTACCCCGACCAATATAAAAATCACGCTTGGCGTGGTTCTGATCAAAAAAGCCCTGCCACCCGGCGGGGCTTTTGCGTTTGGGCGATACTTGTCACCCTGCAATACATTGATGATGGAAGCGAAGGACGCTTGCGCATGACAACATGGTTGGTCACCGGCGGTGCCGGGTTCATTGGTGGCAATTTCGTGCTGGACGCGGTGGCGCGTGGCATCAAGATCATCAATCTGGATGTGCTGACCTATGCCGGCAATCGCGATACGTTGGCGGCGATTGCGGGGGATCCCGGGCATGTGTTTGTGCAGGGCGATATCGGTGATCGCGCGTTGGTGGCGCAACTGCTGGACGCGCATCGCCCCGATGCGGTGTTGAATTTTGCCGCCGAAAGCCATGTGGATCGTTCGATCGACGGGCCGGCTGCGTTTGTGCAGACCAATGTGGTGGGCACGCTGGCACTGCTGGAAGCGGTGCGCGATTATTGGAAGGCGTTGCCAAGCGGTGTGAAAGAGAGCTTTCGTTTTCTGCATGTATCCACCGACGAGGTGTATGGCGCGCTGGGTGCAACCGGCAAGTTCAGCGAGACCACGGCGTATGCGCCCAACTCGCCGTATTCGGCATCCAAGGCGGCGTCTGATCACTTGGTGCGCGCGTTTCATCACACCTATGGCCTGCCCACGCTGACCACCAATTGCAGCAACAATTACGGGCCGTATCACTTCCCGGAAAAACTCATTCCATTGGTCATCGCCAAGGCGTTGGCGGGCGAGCCACTGCCGGTGTATGGCGATGGCAAGCAGGTACGTGACTGGTTGTTTGTCAGTGATCACTGCGCGGCTATCCGCACGGTGTTGGCCAAGGGCAGGGTGGGTGAAACCTACAACGTCGGTGGCGATGCCGAGATGCAGAATATCGACGTGGTTCACGCCATTTGCGCCTTGCTGGATCAACGCCGGCCGCGCGCCGATGGTGTGTCACGGGCAACGCAAATCACCTATGTGGCCGATCGCCCCGGCCACGACCGCCGCTATGCCATCGACGCTAGCAAGCTGCGCAATGAACTAGGATGGGCACCGCAATACACGTTTGCGCAAGGCATCGCGGAAACGGTGGACTGGTATCTGGACAACCAGGCATGGGTGCAGCGGGTGCTGGATGGCAGTTATCGACTGGAACGCATCGGGGCATCGGTATGAGCACCCAACGCAAAGGCATCATCCTCGCCGGCGGTTCCGGCACCCGGCTGTACCCCATCACTCAGGCCATCAGCAAACAGCTGTTGCCGGTGTACGACAAGCCGATGATTTACTACCCGCTGAGCGTGTTGATGCTGGCCGGTATCCGCGAGGTGTTGATCATCAACACCCCGCACGAACAAGCCCTGTTCCAACGCCTGTTAGGCGACGGCTCGCAGTGGGGCATGCGGATTGAATACGCGGTGCAGCCCAGCCCCGATGGCTTGGCGCAGGCGTTTTTGATCGGGCGTGATTTTCTGGCGGGCGGGCCGTCGTGTTTGGTGCTGGGCGACAATATCTTTCACGGTCATGGCTTGACCGATTTGCTGCGTCACGCCGATGCGCGGCAGACCGGGGCCACCGTGTTTGGCTACTGGGTGCGTGACCCTGAGCGCTACGGCGTGGCCGAATTTGATGCCAGCGGCAAGGTGAGCGGGCTGGAAGAAAAACCTGCGCAACCCAAATCCAATTACGCCGTGACCGGCCTGTATTTTTACGATGCGCGTGCCTGTGATTACGCGGCGGCGCTTGCGCCATCGCCGCGTGGTGAACTGGAAATCACCGACCTCAACAAACGCTATTTGCAAGACGATGCACTGCATCTGGAAAAAATGGGGCGCGGTTACGCCTGGCTGGATACCGGTACCCACGAGTCCCTGGTCGAAGCGTCCACCTATATCGAAACCATCGTCAAGCGCCAAGGTTTGCGGGTGTGCTGCCCGGAAGAAATCGCCTACTTCAATCAATGGATCGATGCCGACCAATTGCGCGCATTGGCCACACCATTGGCTAAAAATGGCTATGGCCAATATCTGTTGGGCCTGCTCAAACACGGACGAATTGCATGAACGTCATCGAAACAAAATTGCCGGGCTGCGTAGTGATCGAGCCGGCGGTGTTTGGCGATGATCGCGGGTTTTTTTACGAAGGTTGGAACGCGCAGCGCTTCGCCGAACACGGCCTGCCCACCCAGTTTGTGCAGCACAATGTGTCGCGCTCGCAGCGCGGCGTGTTGCGCGGCTTGCACTACCAGTGGCCGCACAACGTGCAGGGCAAATTGGTCAGCGTGCTGGAAGGCGAGGTGTATGACGTGGCGGTGGATATCCGCCGTGGCTCACCCACCTTTGGGCACCATGTGGCGGCGATTTTGAGCGCCGAAAACAAGCGCCACTTCTGGGTGCCAGAAGGCTTTGCGCACGGCTTTCTGACGTTGAGCGATAGCGCCTTGTTTACCTATCTGTGCACTGCGCCGTATGACCGCGAAAGTGATTGCAATCTGCGTTGGGATGATCCGCAACTGGCCATTGATTGGCCGTTGGCGGAAGTGTCGTTGTCGGCCAAGGACAGCGTTGCGCCGGTGTTGGCGGACATCGCGGAGGCGCGTTTGCCAAAGTTCATCGCAAAATGAAAATTTTGCTGTTGGGCGGTAATGGCCAAGTGGGGCGCGAGTTGCGCCGTAGCCTGCCGGCGTTGGGGGATGTGATCGTGGCCACCCGCGATGGTGTGGGTGCCGACGCGGTGGCGGACTTGACGGCGCCCGCGTCCTTGCATGCGCTGGTGTTGCAGACCGCGCCGGATGTGGTGGTCAATGCCGCCGCTTACACCGCCGTGGACAAGGCCGAAAGCGAGCCAGAGCTGGCGTATTGCATCAATGCGCAGGCACCGGGTGCGCTAGCGGATGCCTGCGCCGCCAGTGGTGCCTGGCTGCTGCATTATTCCACCGACTACGTGTTTGATGGCCGTGGCAACCAGCCGTATCGTGAAGACGCGATCACCGCACCACTGGGCGTGTATGGGGCCAGCAAGCTGGCCGGCGAGCTGGCGATCCACAACAGTGGTGCGCACTACGCAATTTTGCGCACTGCGTGGGTGTATGCCGCGCAGGGCAAAAATTTCCTGTTGACCATGTTGCGATTGGCCGCCGAGCGCGATGCATTGCAGGTGGTGGCCGACCAGATCGGCGCACCCACACCTGCGGCTTGGATTGCCGATGCCAGCGCGCACGTGTTGCAGCAGGGCGTGCGCGACTCCGGCATTTGGAATGTGGTGGCAGCCGGGCAGACCAGTTGGCATGGGTTTGCCGAAGCGATCATCGAACAGGCGCATGCCTTGGGCATGTTGGCGCGCAAGCCGCAGGTGTTGGCAATCCCCACATCAGCGTATCCCACACCGGCGCGGCGGCCAGCGTATTCGGTGTTGGAGACACAGGCATTACAACGCGATTTTGGCATCACTCCGCCGGATTGGCGCGAGGGCTTGCGCGTCACCTTGGACGCATTGGCCTTACGCCGCTGAGATGGTGCTGGCGGCAGCACGCCGCTTCCAGCGCAGGGCCGGGCGTTCAATCAAAAACCACGACGCCGCCGCGCACAGCAGCGCCAAGGGCGTGGCCCACACCATATTGTGCAGTGGGCCGCCGGGTGCAAACGTCTGCACCAATTGCGCCATCGGCCAGCCATATAGATACAGGCCGTAAGACAGATCAGTGTGGCGTAGTTGCGGCAATTTGGGCACCAAGCCCAACCACAAGGTGCCGTAAGTGATCAGGGCGAAGTAAGGCAGATGAAACCACGTACTGCCACGCGCGAGCAGCGCCAAGATCAGCAAACCTGCCAATGGCCCCATGTGCAGCCGTATCCCATGGCGATGCACCCAAAACAAGGTGCCGGTGATAAAGCAGGCGGTGCACCACATGTAGTTGAGCCACATTTGCGGCAGTGGTTGCCGCCACACTGCAAACGCATATGCACCCGCTATCGCCAGTGCCCATAACGGGGTGTAGCGACGCGGCGTCAACACGCCGCACAGGCTGGCGATCAGCAAGGCCAGATACAGCCGCGCTTCGCCGGGTAAAGTCCAGAGCGAGCCATTGACCGCCGTGTAGGGCAGTTGTTCAAACACGCCCGGTAAGTGGTGCGCGGTGGACCATAGCGAGGCATTGACCAGCAGATAGCGCCAGGTGTCGGGGCTACGCCAATAGTCACTGGCGGTGCTCAACAGTGGCCCCAATACGCAGACGCAGAGCACCACACACGTGACCAACGCCGGCAGGATGCGCAGCGCGCGTGCGCGCAGATAACTGTGCACGTTGTTGCGTTGCAAGCTGGCCGCGATCAAAAACCCGCTGATGACGAAGAACGCATCCACCGCGACTGCACCGGCAAATTTGTACTGGGTCAGCCACGTCACAATATCCTGGCCGGGGCTGCCGGTGATCGCCCACGCATGGCCGTAAATCACCAGCCAGGCGGCTATCAAGCGAATCAGATTGAAGTTGTTGCGGCCGCTGGCCCAGGCCTCGGCGATGCTGGGGGTGCTCATGCGTTGGAAGTGCGCCAATACCAATGCCACGGTTCGTAGATGATCCCGTGCGGGTTATCACGCGGGTAGCTCATCACAAAGCCATAGTCGCCCGCGTGTTTGCATAGCCACGCAAACGCGGGTGTGGTTTCGAAGGCCTCTTCGGCGGGCGCTGCGTCCGGCGTGCCGATATCCAGTGCCAGCCCGCTGTGGTGTTCGGAAAACCCGGGTGCGGCATTGACCGCGAGGATGGCGGCCACATCCAGGCCACGCGCCAGTTTGCGTTCAAAAATTCCCAGTTGGTAGTCATGGCTGCGATAGCCGGAAATGGCGTCCAGCATCACAGCATCGGCCAATGCAGCCGCTTGCATCCGCAGCCATGCGCGCGCGGCGTCGATGTGCAGCCAGAGCGGACGCTGAAATTGGTCGAAGCCGGCAAACGCCAGCCAGTTGGGCTCTGGCACCAGCGGCAGACCCACCTGCACCGAGTAGCTTTCGACATCCAGCCCCAGCCACTGCAAGCGCTCATGCAGGCGATGCAGCGGCAAGCGGATGACGTGCTCCAAACCGTTGCGGGTGTGCGGCAGGGCATCGCGCAAGGCCGCTTGCGCCGCGCGCAGGCCGGGTTCGCGGGCAAGCCCCGGGACCAAGGCGTGCAGGCCATCGTCCAATTCGGCGGCCAAGTACACGCCATCGCGCTTGCGCCGCAACACGCGCCGGGCACGCGCCAACAAGCGTGCGTGCGCATTGCTGCGCGCACGCAGCAGGCTGGCCGGCCATAATTCAATGTCGTCGGTATTGCGCAGCGCGAGTTTCAACGGGGCAGGTTGCAGGTGCGGCATCGGGCAAGCATAACGGGCCAGCAGGATGCCGTCAGCGATTGCCGGCGCGCAGCGCATCCAGCAGCGCTTGTGGTCGTTCAAGACTGATCAAATACTGCGTTTTGCCATCTCTGCGCGGCAGCCACAGGACTTTCTGGGAGTTGGTGATCAAGCAGAAGGCTTTGCCGAAATGCTCACGCAGACGGAAATAGCCCGCAGTGAAACCCGGTGTGGCAAACCCATTGGTCTTGATGAATGGCTTGAGTTCGGTGTGCTCTGCCAAATCCACGATGCGTGCGCGTTCTGTATCCAGTTCGGATACGGCCACGTTCTGCGTATACAGTGCGGCGCGAATTTCCAGCACGCCATTGTGCAACATCACCGAGCGGCGGCGCATGGTGAGCAACAGCAATGCCAGCACCATCGGGATGATGAAGAGTGCCGGCGTTGCGCCATGCGCAGGGTTGCCTGAGAGCGCCAGCATGCCGATGATGCCCAGCGGCAGCAGACCGGCCAAGCCGGCCAGTAGCCACCACGCCCAAGCGGGCGGCGGTGGCACGGCAAACGATTGCGCTTGTGGGGTAGCCATCTCAGTGCTGCTTAACCCAAGCGGCCACATCAGTGAGCAAGTGTGCATCCACATGCCCGGGTTGCTGGTATTCGGCCAGTGAACCTTCGCCTTCACCGGCAATCCCCAGATGATTGAGCTTGGGGTAGAGCTTGA
>NZ_DAOOUM010000022.1:0-38523 GCF_035369645.1 Thermomonas sp.
CGCGCGATTTTGTCGGTGATGAAAGACGACGAGGTGCGCCACGCCAACAACGCACTGGCCGCCGGCGCACGCCTATTGCCTCGCCCCGTGACCTTGCTGATGGCCGGCGCATCCAAGCTCATGAAAACTGTGGCGTATCGCGCCTGAACTGCTGCCATCAGGCCGGCGTCAGCACGCCGTCTTGCATGCGCAAACGTGGCCGCAACGACACACTGCGGCTGGCATCCAGCAATTGCAATTCGCCATCTTGAATCATCGCGGTGACCCGCATCCCGCGACCGAGTAATGCCGTCGCTTGCGCGACATCCGCATCATCCAACTCGATCACGGTCAGGTTGCGCAGGCGGCTTAGCGCCTGCGCATTGCGCTTCCACCAAGCCTCTGCGGCCTGCCCGCCATACCCCACCACAATGACCTGCACGGCACGCCCACTGGCCTTGCGCAAACGGCTTTCGTCCGGCTGCCCCAACTCGATCCATTGTTCGATGGTGCCGGTGTAATCGCGTCGCCACAGTGCCGGCTCGTCCTCGTCGCTCAGGCCGCGGCCAAACTCCAAGCGCGCGTCGGCATACAGCGCAAACGCCAGCAAGCGCACCAGCAGGCGGGTTTCGGTTTCGGAAGGGTGCTGGGCCAGCGTCAGTGCATGGCTGGCGTAGTAATGGCGGTCGAGGTCGGTGACCTGCAACTCGGCTTTGAAGATCGTGGCGTTGGCGGCCATGGCGCATCCTTGGCCACGCGGCCGGGTTTGAAGTGCGCGCCATTCTACGGGCAGCCCGCGTGAGCGGGGTGACCACGGCATGCCACTCGGCAAAATGCCGGCTTGCGCCGGCGTTTTTTGCAACATCGCAGCCGCAGTTTTTCGACCGATCAGTCGATCAAGTTGCGTCCGTGGTAGAGCTCTTCGATTTCGCGCTTGAGCCGCGCTTCGATCTTCAGGCGTTCTTTGAACGACAAGTTGCGCGCCTTTTCTTCGAACAAGTATTGGTCGAGGTCGAAATCCTTCAGGTGCATCTTGGTGTGGAACAGATTTTCCTGATACATGTTGACGTCGATCATCTCGTAACGCGACTTCACGTTCTTGGCCAGGTAATCCTGGATCGAGTTGATCTTGTGGTCGATGTAATACTTGCGGCCCTTCACGTCACGGGTGAAGCCGCGCACGCGGTAGTCCATCACCACGATGTCGGACTCGAAGCTTTCGATCAGATAGTTCAACGCCTTCAGCGGTGAAATCACACCACACGTGGACACGTCGATATCCGCGCGGAAGGTGGCGATGCCGCTGTCCGGATGGGTTTCCGGGTAGGTGTGCACGGTGATGTGCGACTTGTCCAAATGCGCAACCACCGCATCGGAAATCACGCCCTTGGCATCGGCTTTGTCGATCACCGGCTGCTCGGAAATCAAGATCGTCACCGAAGCACCCTGCGGGTCGTAGTCCTGCCGCGCGATGTTGAGGATGTTGGCACCGATGATCTCGGCCACATCGGTCAAAATCTGGGTCAGACGATCGGCGTTGTATTCCTCGTCGATATATTCGATATAGCGCCTGCGCTCGTCTTCCGACGCGGCATAGCACACGTCATAGATATTGAAGCTGAGCGACTTGGTGAGGTTGTTGAAGCCTTGCAGCTTCAGGCGCGGCAGCGGTTTGACCACGGCAATGGATCCAGCGATACGGGACAGGGCGGGAATTATGCGACAAACCGCCGGCCTGCGCGCGCATAAGTTTGCTCCCGGTCACGGTTCCGCCTAAGCTGGCGGCATTCACGAGTATCTAACGAATGAGCAGCAACTTCCCCAAAACTGTCCTGTCCCGCGCCGTCAACCCATTGGGTGCCGATGCCGCCACGATCGAGCGCTTCATTGCGCAGTGCCATCGCCGCAAATATCCGTCGCGCACCGATATTTTCAACCCCGGTGACCCGGCCAACACCCTGTACTTCATCATTTCCGGCTCGGTCAGCATCATTGCCCGCGAAAGCGATGATCGCGAATTGGTCTTGGGCTACATCGGCCCGGGCGAGTTCATTGGCGAGATGGGCTTGTTTGTGGAAACCCAGCAACGCGGGGTGGCGTTGCGCACCCGCACTGCCTGCGAGTTGGCGGAAATCAGCTACGAGCGCCTGCAAGCACTGTTGCTAGCGCAGGCCAACGATGCCACCCGGTTACTGTTCTCGATTGGCGCACAGATCAGCCAGCGTTTGCTGGACACCAGCCGCAAGGCCGGGCGTTTGGCTTTCCTCGACGTGTCCGACCGCATCTATCGCACTTTGTTTGACCTCTCCCGAGAGCCGGAAGCCATGACCCATCCAATGGGCACCCAGTTGCGGGTGTCGCGGCAGGAGTTGGCGCGGCTGGTGGGGTGCTCGCGCGAGATGGCGGGGCGTGTGCTGAAAAAATTACAGGCCGACGGCAAGTTGCATGCGCGCGGCAAAACTGTGGTGGTGTACGGCACCCGCTAGCGGTTATTGTGGGCCACCGATGACGTGAGGAGTTTGCTGCGGATGGGGCATGCGTTTTCTCCTGGGCAACCTGCACAAGACGTGGATCTACGCAACGCGGTCTTGGCCGATGCCGATGATGTGGCCCAGTTGCTGGCAGAACTGGGTTACCCCTGCGATATCACCGATGCGGCCGAGCGCATCCACATGATCTTGGCCAATGACCGGCAGGTGCTGGTGTTGGCGCGTCGCGGCGGTACGGTGTGTGGCTTGATCGCCCTCGACTTCATGTATTACTTGCCACTGGGCACCACCACTTGCCGCGTGACCGCGCTGGTGGTGACGCCCAGCGCACAGGGCTTGGGAATTGGCCGACATTTGCTGAAAGAAGCCGAACGCCGCGCGCGAACCGGCGGTGCGGCGCGGATTGAATTGACCTCGGGCGCGCAACGCACTGAGGCACATGCGTTTTATCAGGCCTGCGGCTACAGCGGCAGCTCGGTGCGTTTTGTGAAGGCGCTGGGTTCAGCGTAACCCGCACTCCCGTCCGGCAAGGTCCACGTCAACATGCGCGTCAACGTGCGTGCACCGCGTCCCCGGCCCGGCCCGGGCAACCCCAGTTGAGAATACGGGTGGCCGGTGGCAGCACGCGCCGGAACATCGCCACCCGCCCAGCTTTGGGGTTGACCACCACCGGCTGTTGCGCAGCATGCAACAACGGTAAATCGGCGCTGCTATCGGAGTACGCCACCGCCACCGGCTGGGTGTAGCCGGCATCACGCAGCATCTGCATCTTCATCGCGTAATGGCAGTGCCGCTGCACGCCCATGCCACCCATGTTGGGCGCGAGCAATGTGCCGATGACAGGCACATCGTCTTGCCCTGCAAACGCCAAAATGGCGCGCGCCAATGCCGGCGGTGCCCCGGTGGCAACCAAGACACGATCGCCTGCCGCACGATGCTGCCGAAACACCTCCAACGCGATCGGCAACAGTCGCGCTTGAATGGCGGCAGCGTGCTTTGCAACGTACGTCGTAATCAACGCATCCAGCGCAGCGTGCGTATGCACGCCCAGACTTCCTACCCAGACGAATACCGAAATCCCCGCCCGCCGGGTCGGCAAAAACGCCACCATCGGCCCGGCCACCGGTGCCACCAGCAAGGCCAGCAACCACCGCCACCCTGCGCGTTCGATCAACCACTTGAACAAATGACTCCCAGAGTCGCCGTCGTACAAGGTGTGGTCAAAATCGAATACCACCAGCGGCGCATCGGCCGCTGGCACGGGATATGCAGCACTCATGCAAACAACTCACGCAGTGCCGTACCCGGATCGGGCTGGCGCATAAAGGCTTCGCCCACCAAGAACGCATGCACCTCGGCATTGCGCATCAGGGCGACATCGGCCGGGGCAAGGATGCCGCTTTCGGTCACCAGCACGCGGTCCGCCGGCACCATCGCTTGCAACGCCAGCGTGGTGTGCAAGGACACTTCGAAGGTTTTCAAATTGCGATTATTGATACCCAGCAGCCGCGCCGGTACCGGCAGTGCGCGTTCCAGCTCATCCAAATCATGCACTTCCAGTAGCACATCCATGCCCAGCTCACCGGCGATGAAGGCAAATTCCGACAACTGCACGTCATCTAGCACGGCGGCAATCAACAGCACGCAGTCCGCACCCAGGGCACGTGCTTCATACAACTGATACGCATCGACGATGAAGTCCTTGCGCAGCACCGGCAACACGCACGCCGCGCGCGCTTGTTGCAGATACGCATCGCTGCCTTGAAAAAAATCGATATCGGTGAGTACCGACAAACAGGCTGCGCCGCCGGCTTCATAACTGCGCGCAATCGCGGCGGGGTCGAAGTCGGCGCGGATCACGCCCTTCGACGGGCTGGCCTTTTTGACCTCGGCAATCACCGCCGGCAAGCCAGCATTGATCTTGGCAGACACGGCATCGGCAAATCCGCGCAACGGCGGCGCAGACGCAATGCGCGTCTTCAATTCAAATTGTGAAATTTGATCGCGGCGCGCAGCCACTTCGGCATGTTTACGCGCCACGATGGTGTCAAGAATGGTGCTCATGCCTGCGCTGCAAGCTCCTGCGTCAAGGTGATGTAGTGATCCAACTTGGCCCGCGCCGAACCATCCGCCAGCGCCGCGCGCGCGCGCGCGATGCCATCGGCGATATCACCGGCGACACCGGCGGCATATAGCGCCGCGCCGGCGTTGTAGGCCACGATTTCGCGCGGCAAGCCGGCGTGATTATCCAGTGCTTGCAGCAGCAGCGTTTTTGACTCCTGCGCATCGGCCACTTTCAAATTGCGGCTATGCGCCATCGCGATGCCAAAATCTTCCGGGTGCAGCTCGTATTCACGCACCTTGCCATCGCGCAGCTCGCCCACCAACGTGCCCGCGCCCAGCGAGAGCTCATCCATATTGTCGCGGCCCCACACCACCAAGGCGCGCTCGGCACCCAACTCTTGCAAAACACGCACTTGAATGCCGACCAAATCCGGGTGGAACACACCCATCAAGATGCCCGGCGCATTGGCCGGATTGGTAAGTGGGCCAAGAATATTGAAGATGGTGCGCACGCCCATTTCGCGGCGCACCGGCGCCACCGCTTTCATGGCGGGGTGATGCACCGGCGCGTACATGAAGCCAATGCCGCAGCGTTCAATGCACGCAGCCACTTGCTCTGGCTGCAATTCAATACACGCGCCCAACGCCTCCAGCACATCGGCGCTGCCGGACTTTGACGACACGCTGCGATTGCCGTGCTTGGCCACTTTTGCGCCGGCAGCGGCGGCCACGAACATCGACGCGGTGGAAATATTGAAGGTATGCGCGCCGTCACCGCCGGTGCCGACGATATCCACCATGTGACTGCGATCTGCCACCTGCACCGGGCGCGCAAACTCGCGCAGTACGGTGGCGGCGGCGGCAATTTCACCCACGGTTTCTTTTTTCACGCGCAGGCCGGACAAAATCGCGGCGGTCATCACCGGCGACACATCGCCACGCATGATGTGTCGCATCAGGCCGACCATTTCATCGAAGAAAATTTCGCGATGCTCGATGACGCGCTGCAATGCGTCTTGCGCTGAAATACTCATAACTCAACGATCCAGAAAATTTTTCAGCATCGCGTGACCATGCTGGGTGAGGATGGATTCGGGATGAAACTGCACGCCTTCTACCGGGAACTCACGGTGGCGCAAGCCCATCAATTCTTCCACCGTGCCATCGTCGTTTTGCGTCCACGCGGTCACTTCCAAGCATTCCGGCACACTGGTTTTATCCACCACCAAGGAGTGATAGCGGGTGGCCTCGAACGGGCTGGGCAACCCCGCGAACACGCCTTTGCCGTGGTGCAAAATGGGGGAGGTTTTTCCGTGCATGATGCGACCGGCGCGAATCACTTGCCCGCCATACACCTGCCCCAAGGCTTGATAGCCCAAGCACACGCCAAAGATAGGGATGTGCTGCCCCAACTCCTGTAGCACTTGCAGCGACACTCCCGCCTCATTGGGTGTACACGGGCCGGGAGAAATCACGATCTTGTCGGGCTTGAGTGCGGCGATTTGCGCCACGCTCAGCGCGTCATTGCGTTCTACCCGCACCTCAGCGCCTAGCTCTTGCAAGTACTGCACAAGATTGAAGGTGAAACTGTCGTAGTTGTCGAGCATCAGCAGCATGGCGGGTTGCGCCCGGTTGCGGGCACCTCGTGGGGGAGCTGCGCAGGATACCGCAAGCCCGTTCCCAAGCATCACGCACTATCGTAATGGCAACATCACCACCACTCGCAAGCCGGGGTCGTTGTCTTGCAACGCGATACGACCGCCATGGTGGGTGACGATGGCGCGCACCAAGCTTAGGCCCAGCCCCACGCCGGGGGAACCACGGTGGGCTTCCAGTCGCTGAAAGCGATCGAACACGCGCGCGCGCTCGGCTTCTGGGATGCCGGGGCCGTGATCGGCCACTTGCAGACGCACTGCGGCTTCTTGTGCGTTTTCCTGCACATCCAGCGTTACATCGACACTGCTGTCAGGCGGTGCATATTTCAGTGCGTTATCCAGCAAATTGACCACCAGCTGAAAGAGCTGATCGCGATCGCCACGCACATGCACATCGTCCAATGCAGTTTGCACCTGAATCTGACGCTCAGCCCCAATCGGGGCGTACAGTTCCACTGCATCTTCAACCAAGTCACGCAATGCCAATAACGGTGCATCCTCTTCCAATGGTTGCGCTTCGATCCGTGCCAGCCGCAGCAAGGCACCAAACGACTGCAAGAGTTGGTCGGTTTCTGCCAGCGCCCGATCCAATTTATGTTGCACGCCACTATCGGTTTGATGCTGGCGCAGGTCTTCCAGACGGTTGCGCAGACGGGTCAATGGGGTGCGCAGGTCATGGGCGATGTGGTCGGTGGCATGGCGCACGCCGCTGAGCAAATCTTCGATGCGATCAAGCATGCCATTGAAACGCTGCGCGACTTGATCGAAGGCATCATCGCTGTGATCCAACGTCGCCCGCAACCCCAGTTCACCGCTACTGACACGCGCCACCGTGGCATCTAGGTTGCGCAATCGGCGCGCTACCCAGCGCGAAATCAACCAGCCCACCAGTGCGCCCAAGCCAGCAGCAGTAAGCAAGGTCACCAGTGCCGCTTGCTTCATCACCGCCAACAATTGATCTTGCGCCTGCAAACGTTGCCCGGTGAGCAACACCTCTCCGCTGCGCAAGGTCTGCGTGTACGCCATCACGCGCAAGGTTTGGCCGGGCTCGGGCGCGTGTTCGTTGAATTGCACCCAGCGCCCGCGTGGGCCAGGTTTGCGCGCCTCCGGCATGCGTCCCAATAAACTGCCGCCTTGCGCGTCCGTCAGCGCATACACTGCATCCGGGTCGCCCTCGGGATCTTGGATGCGAAATTGCAGCTCGTTCAATAGTGCGGCTTGCCCACCTTCGCGGTAAATATCCACCAAGGTGATCGCATCGCTTTTGACCAGCTCCCGGGTGTCTTGCAGCAACAACGTGGACACTGCGACATACACCCCGGCCCCAATCAACACAAAGGCCGCAAGGAAAAACCCCATCACGATCAGCGCCAACTTGGCACTGGTGGAGGGCAATAGACGCTTCATTCACCCAACCGATAGCCGGCACCACGCACGGTGTGCAGGATGGGCTTGTCGAAACCGTGATCGATCTTCTGCCGCAAGCGGCTGATGTGCACGTCGATGACATTGGTCTGTGGGTCGAAGTGGTAATCCCACACCGCTTCCAACAGCATGGTGCGCGTCACTACTTGACCGGCGTGACGCAGTAGATATTCCAGCAGGCGAAATTCGCGCGGTTGCAGTTCGATACGCCGCCCCTCTCGGCGCGCTTCACGTGCAAGCAGATCCAGCTCCAGACCTGCGGACTGCAAACGCGTGGGTTCGCGCTCACCACTGCTACGATTCCGTTTGACGATGCCATCCAAGCGCGCACTGAGTTCAGCAAATGCAAACGGCTTGACCAAGTAATCATCGGCACCTGCGCGCAGGCCTTCAACCCGGTGATCGGTGTCACCCAATGCGGTCAGCAACAGAATCGGCAAGGCGTTGCCGGCACCCCGCAGGGTGCGCAGCAAGGTCATCCCATCCAAGCCCGGCAACATGCGGTCCAGCACCAAAGCATCGTAAGGCTCGGTGCTCGCCAGAAACAGTCCCTGCTTGCCATCGCTGGCGTGATCCACGGCATGCCCGTCCTCGCGCAGACCTTTGGCGATGAATGCAGCGGTATGAGTGTCGTCTTCTACCAGCAAGATGCGCATATTTTCTCCCGTTCAACAAAAGCATACCCCGCAGACTTGCACCTGCGGGGTAGCTCTGGCATCGCGACGGTGTGGCGGTTACGTTTGCACTAAGGCATGGTTGCAACCGCCACGGGGGAGTGCCCGCCCAGGGTGAATCAGCTCTTGGCCGGTTCAGCCGGTGCCGCGGCCTTCGAAGCGCCAGCCTTGTGGTGCTTGCGGTGATGCTTCTTGTGATGCTTGGCAGCCGGAGCCGCCTTGGCCGGGGCGCTGCTGGCAGCAGGTGCGGCCGGTGTGGCGGCCTGCGGAGCAGCCGGCACGGCAGCCACGGCGGCGCCGGTCAGGGCAGTCAGAGCAACAGCGATCAGCGTCTTGCGAATGGTGTTCATGTCGTCGTCCTTTAGGTTTGGTTTCGATGGGGGCCATCCCCAGCGCAGGATCAGATTGCGCCTAGGCAACTCTCCGCGATCTTTCGTGTAGATGAAGAATCGGTAAGGTTCTACCTGCACGCATCAACCGTGCGCATCTTGCATCGGGTGCCGATGCCACATAAAACAATGCCCCGCAGGCCGGGGGCTGCAGGGCATGGCCTACCAAAATGGAGCAGGCGCGACAAACGATGCCGTTAAATCATGCGCCTACTACGCTCACGTCAACTTTACTTGCACATGAATTTTCATTCATGTTGCAGTCTGTTCGCTACAAGCCCCGCGCCGCCTGCGCCACCGCGCGAAACAGCGCGCGGCCTTTGTTCATGGTTTCTTCCCACTCTTTTTGCGGGTCCGAATCAAACACGATGCCGGCCCCCGCCTGCACATGCAGGCGGCCGTCCTGGATCACGGCGGTGCGGATGGCAATGGCGGTATCGGCGTCGCCGTGCCAGCCGATATAGCCAATCGCGCCGGCATACACATTGCGCTTGATCGGTTCCAGCTCGCGGATGATTTCCAGCGCACGAATCTTGGGCGCACCCGATACGGTGCCCGCTGGGAACGTTGCGCGCAGCACGTCGGTATAGCTGAGGCCCGGCTGCAAGCGGCCGGTCACTTCGCTGACGATATGCATGACATGGCTGTAGCGTTCAATCACGAATTGCTCGCCCACTTGCACGCTGCCGGCTACCGACACGCGGCCGGCGTCGTTGCGGCCCAAATCAATCAACATCAAATGCTCGGCACGCTCTTTGGGGTCAGCCAGCAATTCCGCTTCCAGTGCTTGATCTTCGGCCGCGGTCTTGCCACGCGGGCGGGTGCCGGCAATCGGGCGCACCGTCACTTTGCCCTGTTGCTGGCGCACCAGAATTTCGGGCGAAGAACCCACCACCTGGGTGTCGCCAACATCCAGAAAATACATGTACGGCGAAGGGTTCAGCGCACGCAACGCGCGATACACATCCACCGGCCGCGCTTGGAACGGCACGCTCATGCGCTGCGACAGCACCACCTGGAAGGCATCGCCGGCGCGAATGTAATCCTGTGCTTTTTGCACCGCATCGACAAAGCCTTCGCGGGTGAATCCGCTGACAAAATCGGCCTCGTCCAAGGCCGCCGGACGCAGCGTTTCCGGATACGGCGCGCCGCCGTGACGCAGCCGATGGGTGAGCGCATCCAGGCGCCGGTTGGCCTGCGCCCAAGCCTGCGGCGCGTGCGGGTCGGCATGCACGATCAGGTACAAGCGGCCCTTCAAATTATCGAACACCGCCAGCTCATCGCTACGCATCAGCAGGATGTCGGGTGTGCCCAGCTCATCGGGCTTGGCGTTCGCCTTCAGGCGCGGCTCGATGTACTCGATGCATTCGAAACCAAACCATCCCACCAGCCCACCGTTGAAGCCCGGCAAGCCGTCCAACTGCGGCACCTTGTGCGCAGTGCGCAAACGCTCCACTTCGGCCAGCGGGTCAGCCACCTCACGGGTTTCCACCACGTCACCATGCTCGCGCACCGCCAGCGTGTGCCCACGAAACTCATACACTGTGCGCGCCGGCAGGCCAATGATGGAATAGCGGCCAAAACGCTCGCCGCCCTCCACCGATTCAAACAAATAGGTATGCGGGCCATCGGCCAGTTTCAGATAGACAGACAGCGGCGTATCGAGGTCCGACAAGACCTCGCGCACGATGGGAACAAGGGTGAAACCGTCAGCGGCGTACTGCTGGAACTGGGCGTGCGTGATCATGCAAAACATCCTTCAAAACAGGCAGTGGGGCGATCGCGGCGGCATTGCCACGCCACCATCGCCAGCCATGCATCGAAGAAGGAATCGCCCGGTTCATAGCCCTAGCCTAACCGCGTTGCGGCATTGCACGCAAACAGCGATCTGTCATACCACTGTCACCCACTGCACGGAACATAGAAGGCCATCGCAGGGACGAAAGATGGGCAGGACGCCCCACTATTCCGCCACCGGCGCAGGTTACGCCGGTAGCAGTTTTTACGACAAGCAAGTTTGCTGCCCGTGCCGCGCCGGGCTCAACGCGCGGCAACCACTGCCTGCTTACTGGGTGTCGAGCACGAATCCAAGCCCACACTGGCAGCTGCAACCGTACTAAGCGTAGCCATGTCACCCCAACGCCAAACGTGGGATGACATTCGGTTAGCACTAATGCTTATCGGAAGTTACTAGGTAGCCACTAAAAACCTGCATCATCAGCTTGTTGTTAGTGCTCGGATGCGCCTCCGAAAAATCATTGAAAATACGCACAGCACGACGATCGCCTCGTGCCGCTGCCGCGAAAATTGCCCCGGCCATGTCTTCAGGTGCATGTTCCGTACTCATCGCATAGTTCATTCTCCCGTCTGTATATGCAGCAAACGGGTTTTTACTACTCCTCATTGCTTTGGTGACTTCCATATAGACTGGAAGCGCAATATCCGCACGCAGATCTTCGCCAGATTTTTGCTGCGCTTGATTCAACCCATTGATATCCCGAATAGCATTGTCGAGCAAACGGTTCGGGTACAACAATTTGGCCATCGGGTCGCCGGCATCGGCCAGCTTCTTTAGCTCATCGTCACTTAGCTTTGCCGCAGCCAGAAAATCCTCCGGCAACGGCATACCTAACTGCTTCATCATGGCCAGCTCATTGGCATCCTTGTACTCCAAGGTGCCGTAGTACTCGGCATTCAAACGATCAAGATACGCGCGCTCGTCCGGGGCCAATGCGGCAAGCAAGGCATCCCATGATGTCGCTTTGAAGCGCGGGTCATTGGCATAAGTTGCACTGAGGGTATGCTCTTTCTTGGCATTACCGGCACTCGCGCCATCAACTGCAGCAGCCTTAACTACCGACTCCTGCTTAATGGGTGCAGCAGTGCTATCCGACTCTTGCTTACAGCCCGGCAAAAGTACCATGACCATAACCAACGGGAAAAATATTTTCTTCATGATTTATGCTTTGCATCCATTTCTGCGCATGTCTTTAGCGAACAAAGCACAGGTTCTATCCGTTGCAGACGCATTGTACGCACCTTGTGCAGACTCGGTAGTTTTGACAATCCCCGAGTATAGATCAGCCCATCCGCCACAGAGATCATCTGCCCCACATAAAGCAAGCATATTTGCTTTGAAAGACTGATCACATTCACTTTTACCACCTGCAACCGCATAGCAACGATCATGCTCATTGCAGGCACTTAGAAAACTGACACCCTCTCTTGGCGCATCCAAGTCCCCAGAATAATTATTGCCTGCTGCAAATTGTGCAACCCTGCTTAACAGTGCATCCTTCCAACCACCAAGACCACAGCCATTGGGCTGCCAAACCGCCACACCGGGTATTGTGATATCGGGCGATGCTGGAGGAGATGACAAATTGCAACCTGAGGGCTTGCTTTTCGCCAATTCCGCGCAAAATTGATCCTTCATGAGGCCAAGCTCTCTTCCGCCACCACCCTCCCCCATTTCTGGCTGATTAGTATTGAAACGTACCGTATTATTGCTGATCAAATTACCGCAGGCGGATCCAGAGCAAACCACCTTCCAGCCATCGAGTGTGGTTCCGGTTACGGTTAACTTTCCGAGCGTCGTTGTGCCCGCATAAATAGTACCAATGCAGCCCACAAGTAACATCACAGCAACTGCAGTCCTCAATCCCCTAGTAATCATCATCATTCACCCCCAAAAGAAGGCGGCAAATTACCCCCCCCCCCGCACGCAAAGTCAAGGGTTTTTACTCTGAATTTGATAATAATGCGTTATTTCAAAGCTTCATCTTGGAATTAACCTTGCGCTACACTCCATCCACCACGCCAAAACTGACGCAGGCGATCCTCTTTGGAGGGCTGATTTGCCTTCAGCGCACCGCCACCACTGCCTGCTTCATCTGCGCAATCACGGCGGCGTAATCGGGTTTGCCGAAAATCGCGCTGCCGGCGACAAAGGTATCGGCACCGGCCTTGGCGATTTCGGCGATGTTGTCGGGCTTTACGCCGCCGTCGATTTCCAGACGGATGGGTTTGCCGCTGGCGTCGATCATGGCGCGGACTTTGCGCAGTTGTTTGAGCGCCGAGGGAATGAAGGACTGCCCACCAAAGCCGGGGTTGACCGACATCAGCAGCACGTAGTCGATTTCATCCAGCATGGTGTCCAGCACGTCCAACGAGCTGGCGGGGTTGAACACCAGGCCGGCTTGGCAGCCTTTGGATTTGATCAGTTGCACACTGCGATGGACGTGTTTGCTGGCTTCGGGGTGGAAGCTGATATGCGATGCACCGGCGTCGGCGAACATCGGGATCAGGCCATCCACCGGTTCCACCATCAGGTGCACGTCGATGGGTGCGGTCACGCCGTGTTTGCGCAGCGCTTCGCAGACCAGCGGGCCGATGGTGAGGTTGGGCACGTAATGGTTGTCCATCACGTCGAAATGCACCCAGTCGGCACCGGCGGCCAGCACGTTATCCACTTCTTCGCCCAGCTTGGCGAAATTGGCGGACAGGATGGAGGGGGCGATGACAGTCGTTTGCATGGTCATTGTTTCCGTAATTTCTGGATGCGGTCGTAGGCGGCGTTGATTTCGCGCGCTTTGGCTTCGGCCTGACGTTGCAACTCGGGCGCGGCGCCGGCCAGGCGGTCGGGGTGGTATTGGCTGATCAAGCGCCGATAGGCCTGCTCGATTTCGGCCATGCTGGCGTCTTCGGTCAGGCCAAACACGCGGTACGGGTTGTCGCGCGCAGGCTTGAACCAGTCGGCATCAAACGCATGCCCAATCAGCAGGCCAATCAGGCCGCCAGCGGGGTGCTTGAGCAGCATCCAGCCTGCGATTAATCCAAAAAATTTGCCGTACCAGCGCTGTTTCATAGGCACAGTTTACAGGGCACCTGTGTGCGTACGGGATAAACTATGCACCCCTCCAACTTTCTGACTCGCATGGCCACCACCCTGCTGCAATCTGACTTGCCCGGCTTGAACTTGATCCATCGCGGCAAAGTGCGCGATGTGTTTGATCTTGGCGATGGGCATTTGCTCATGGTGGCCACCGACCGGCTGTCCGCGTTCGACGTGGTGCTGCCTGACCCGATCCCCGGCAAGGGCGAAATGCTGTGCCAGATCAGCAATTTCTGGTTTGAGAAGACCCAGCACATCATCGCCAATCACTTGACCGGGATTGACGTGGCCAGCGTGCTGCCCGCCGGTGTGGACGCGGCGCTATACGCCAAGCGCGCGGTGGTGACCAAAAAACTGACGCCGGTGCCGGTGGAATGTATTGCGCGTGGTTACATCATCGGCAGTGGCTGGAAGGACTACCAGCGCAGCGGCGCGATCAGTGGCATTACCTTGCCTGCCGGTTTGCAACAGGCGCAACAGTTAGCCGAACCCATTTTCACCCCGTCCACCAAGGCGGCGGTGGGGGATCATGATGAAAATATCGACTTCGCCACGGCCGTGAATCTGGTCGGCCGCGAGCGTGCCGAACACGTCCGCGCTGCGACCTTGGCGCTGTATGCCTTTGCCCGTGATTACGCCGCCCAGCGCGGGATTATTTTGGCCGACACCAAGTTTGAATTTGGCACCGATGCCGACGGCAAGCTGTATGTGATGGATGAAATGTTCACCCCGGATTCGTCGCGCTACTGGCCGGCCGAGCACTACGCCATCGGCACCAGCCCGCCCAGTTACGACAAACAATTTGTGCGCGATTATTTGGAAACGCTGGACTGGGGCAAAACCGCACCCGGCCCGCACTTGCCAGCCGATGTCATCGCAAAAACCCGCGCCAAATATGCCGAGGCGTTGCAGAAACTGGCCGGGATTTTGATCGACTGACCGCGCGCGTCAACTGCGCTGGAACATCGCCGCGGTGGGCGTAAATTTGCGCGGCGCGTAGCCAAAATCGCGCTGCGCTGGCTGTGCATCAAACACCAGGTCATCGCCCATGCGCGCAATGGCAGCGGGTGTGAGCTCGCGCGCAAGCCCACGCAGCCGCGCGGCCAGCAACAGCGCGCGAAACAACGGCAACGGCAGCAGGTGCAAGCGTGGCGATGCCGGTAAGCAGGCCAGTACGCGCTGCACCATCTCGCGATAGGTCAAAATTTCACCACCGGGCACGTCATACGCGCCGCTGCGGGGTGATGGCATATTGCAGGCGGCGATCGCGGCATCGGCCAAATCGTCCACATGCACCGGCTGGCGCAACCCGCATGCGCCGCGCGGCAACAGCAAGCGCCCATACCGCATGCCCAAGTGCGCCATCGCGCTCAAGCTGGCATCGCGGCCCGCGCCGTACACCAAGGTGGGCCGCAGCAGCGTCACCGCCACGCCGCGCGCATGGCCTGCCTTCAACAACAAGGCTTCGGCCTCGGCCAGCCGCCGCGCCACATCACGCTCGCTGGCATCGGCAGAATGTTGTTTGACGTGCACGCTGGTGGAACCAAACGCAACCACCCGCATGCAGCAAAGATCACTGCGCGCAAACCAGTGCGCAAACAGGTCCAGCGGGCCGCAGCTCACGATCACATCCACCTGCGCGGGCAATGCCGGTGGCTGGGAAAAATCGCCGCGTAGCCATGTCAGGCCGGGGGCATCGGCCTGCGGCTGCCGCGACACTGCCTGCACCTGCCAACCGGCTGCGTGTCGCCGCGCCAATAGTGGTATGCCGATCTGACCGCTGCCGCCGAATACCAGGACGCGGCTCATCGCGCGGGCGCTCTTGGCAACACCCGCCACAGCCATGCACACCCCAGCATAGCGGCCACTAGCGAGCCGCCCAGCACCCCCAGCACGGCTTCGGTGTAATGCTGTGGCTGTGCGGCAAATGCCAGCCCGGCAATGAATAAACTCATGGTGAAACCAATACCGCAGAGCAGTCCCAGACCGACCATTGCGCGTCCATCCATGCCCTCCGGAAACCGTGCGATCCCCAGCGCACGTAGCAGCATCGCTGCCGCAACGATGCCCACCGGCTTGCCCATCAGCAGGCCCAGTAAGATGCCCAACGGCAACGGTGCCAACAGGGCATCCCCCGCTACTCCGCCCAGTGCCAGCCCGGCATTGGCGAATGCGAACAACGGCAAGATGGCGTAGGCAACCCACGGGTGCAAGGCGTGTTCCAAGGTTTCCAGCGGTGAATGTTCGATGGCATCGTCGATGGCATTGCGTGGATCCACATGCGGGATCAACAACCCGGTCACCACACCCGCCAACGTGGCGTGGACGCCCGACTTCAACACCAACACCCACAACACTGCACCCAGCAGCAGATAGGGTGTCAGCCGCGTCACTTTGTACCGCTTGAGCGCGTACATCGCCAACGCCACCAGCGCCGCAGCGGCCAAGGCCGGCCACCACAGGCCCTGCGCATAGAACAGCGCGATGATCAAAATCGCGATCAAGTCGTCCACTACCGCGATTGTGGACAACAACAATTTCATCCCCAATGGCACCCGTGGCCCCAACAAGGCCAGCACGCCCAGCGCAAACGCAATGTCGGTGGCGGTGGGGATCGCCCAGCCGCGCATCGCACTGGCATCGCCATGATTCAAGGCGGTGTACATCAGTGCCGGCAGCGCCACACCCGCCACCGCACACACCACCGGCAGTAACAGTTGCGCACGGCTAGATAATTGCCCGGACACGACTTCGCGCTTGATCTCCAGCGAGACCAGCAAAAAAAACACCGCCATCAAACCGTCATTGATCCACCATTCCAATGGTTGCTGACCCAATGCCGGCAAGCCCAACGGCAGATGCCGGAATGCCTGATAGCTGGCGGCCAGTGGCGAATTAGCACAGACCAAGGCCAGCGCCGCTACCAGCATCAACACGATGCCGGCGGCGGCTTCCAGCCGGAAAAATTCAACTAGTGCGCGCTGGGTACGCGCAAGCATGGTGGGTGTCGGTGTCATCGCCGCAGTATAAAAGCGTTGCCCCGAAGACGCCCAGTGCATCACATCATCGTCATCTGCACGACATCGTTGCCTCTTAGCCTTATCCGCGCCAGGCGAGGATCCCCCATGCTTCTCAACAAGACCGCACTTGCACACCGTGCATTGCAATCCGCCAGCACGGTTGAACTGAGCTTGCTGGAACGTCGCATCCTAATCGTCACCGATGGCAAGCGCACACTCAATGATGTGATGGCATTGCTGGGCGCGGGCATTCTGCCGTCAATTGATCGTCTATTGAAAGATGGCTATATCCGTCCAAGCACCAGTCCTAGCGATAGCGCATCCACTCCTGTGCTTGCAACGCCCCGCACGCCGCAACAAGGCGTGGTCGGCGCTGTCAGTGGTTTGCTGCGCGCCACCACCGAAGCCGTGCAGGTGCGCACCGAACAGCTGCGTGCAAGCATCGCCCGACCAATGTCAGATGCAGCGGCACTCACCTCGCGCACGCAACCAATACCGGATCAGATTGCAGCGATTGCTCCGCCATCGACGATGGCATCAGCCCAGCCCAGCCCCGCACCAAGACCCACTGCACGCAGCGGGCAACGGCGGTCATTAGTGGCGGCAAAAATGTACATGATCGACATGCTGCAATTACAACGGCACGCTGATGCCGTGGAACTCAAAGTACGAGTGCAGTTTGCCAACGGTCAAAGCGATCTATTGCATGCGATTTTCGACAGCCTGCGCATCTTGCAGCAGTTGACCAATGCCAGTTACGGCCAACGCATCATTACGCGCCTTGCTGAAGTGTTGCCGGAAGAATTTCTTCCGGCACTCGACCACACCATCGCCGAGCTACGTACACCGCAGCTCAAACAGGCGGGGCGCTAGCAGCCTCAATCAAGCCGCGAAGTATTTCTTTAGCCCCATCCAACATGCGGGGTAATCCTGCTGCCGGTGCGCCGCGTCCAGTGCCTGCGTGGTGGGGCGCATCACCGCGCGGGTTTCAAACATAAACGCCATGGTGTCGCGGATGTAGTCCGGCTTGCTGGTATCGGCGGCGCTGGCTTTTTCGAAGGTGGCGGCATCCGGTCCGTGCCCGGTCATGCAGTTGTGCAGCGAGCAGCCACCGGGGGCAAAGCCATCGGCCTTGGCGTCGTACACACCGTGGATCAGGCCCATGAATTCGCTGGCGATATTGCGATGGAACCACGGTGGCCGGAAGGTGTCTTGCATCGCCAAAATACGCGGCGCAAAAATCGCGAAGTCGACATTGCTGGTGCCGGGGGTGTCGCTGGGCGAATGCAGCACCAGAAAAATCGACGGGTCCGGGTGGTCATAGCTGATCGAGCCGATCACATTGAAGCGGCGCAAATCATATTTGTACGGCGCGTAATTGCCGTGCCACGCCACCACATCCAGCGGGCTATGGTCGATGTCGGCACGCCACAGATGGCCCTGGAATTTTGTGATCAGGGTGAAGTCACCTTCGACATCTTCATACGCCGCATTCGGGGTCAAAAAATCACGCGCATTGGCCAAGCCATTGCTTCCAATCGGGCCAAGGTCGGGCAGTTTGAACAGCGCGCCAAAGTTCTCGCAGACATAGCCTGTGGCCTGCCCATCGGGCAGGGTGACTTTGAAGCGCACACCGCGCGGGATCACCGCGATTTCTTGCGGCGCGATGTCCAGCACGCCCAGCTCGGTTTCGATATGCAAACAGCCGGCCTGCGGCACCAGCATCAACTCGCCATCGGCATTGCAAAAATAGCGCGCCTGCATGTCGGCATTGGCCGCATACATATGGATGCCCACGCCCGTGCCTGCCTCTGCACTGCCATTGCCAGCCACGGTGTACAGGCCATCCAGAAAGTCCACGCCTGCCTGCGGCATCGGCAGTGGATTCCAACGCAATTTTTCTGGCGTCACCGGGCCGTTGCCGAACGCATTGTGAAATGCGCCCTGCGCAAACAATGCAAACTTGCCGTGCATCGCCGCCGGCCGAATGCGGTACAGCCAACTGCGACGATTGGCATGCCGTGGCGCAGTAAACGCGCTGCCGGTGAGCTGCTCGGCATACAGCCCATGTGCCACTTGCTGCGGGGAATTGCGGCCAATCGGCAGCGTGCCGGGGATGGCCTCACTGGCAAATTCGTTACCGAAGCCGGATTGGTAGCCGGTGTTTTGAATGCTCATGGGATGCCTGTTGCTGTAAGCCCCTCTCCCTCTGGGAGAGGGGTTGGGGTGAGGGTTCGGGACTCGACGGTACGCAGGATTTCCTCTAGTACCGCCGCCTTGTTTTTCAATACTGCGTTATCCCAGAAGCGCAAAACATGCAGGCCCTGCGCTTCAAAAAACCGTGTTCGCCTTGCGTCCACATCGGCACGGTGTTGAGCGCCATCCAGCTCAACGACAAGCTTTGCAGCGGCGCAATAAAAATCAGCCACGTAAGGCGGAACCGGATGCTGCCGGCGGAACTTGAAACCATCCATGCGCCCTGCACGTAAGTGAAACCATAGCGCTTGTTCGGCATCGGTCATGCTTGCACGCAAATTGCGCGCCCGCGCTAGCGTCACAGTTGGCAACGGCGGTTTGTGCTGCTCCGACATCCCGTACCCTCACCCCAACCCCTCTCCCGAGGGGAGAGGGGCTCAACGGCTCACAACACGCCACGCCGGATTTGGTCGCGCTCGATGCTCTCAAACAGCGCCTGGAAGTTGCCTTCGCCAAAGCCTTCATTGCCCTTGCGCTGGATGATCTCGAAGAAGATCGGGCCGAGTGCATTTTTGGTGAAAATTTGCAGCAATTTGCGCTGTTTGGTTTCCGGGTCGGCATCGATCAGGATGCTGTTTTTGCGCAGGCGTGCCAAGTCTTCGCCATGGTCGGGGATGCGCATGTCCACCACGTCGAAATAGGTGTCCGGCGTATCCAGAAAATCCACGCCGGCGGCGCGCATCTGCTCGACGGTGGCGTAGATGTCATCGGTAAAACAGGCGATGTGCTGGATGCCTTCGCCTTTGTATTCGTTCAGATATTCGTTGATCTGCGACTTGGGGTCCGAGGACTCGTTCAACGGGATGCGCACCATGCCATCGGGCGCGGTCATCGCCTTCGACAATAGGCCGGTCTTGGCCCCCTTGATATCGAAATAACGGATTTCGCGGAAGTTGAACAGGCGCTCGTAGTAATCGGCCCACTTGCTCATATTGCCGTGATACAGGTTATGGGTCAGGTGGTCGATGAAGGTCAGGCCAAAGCCCTTGGGCATCAGATCCACGCCGGGCAGGTATGCGTAGTCGGGGTCGTGGATGGTGCCTTGGGTGTCGTAGCGATCGACGATGTACAACATGCAGCCACCAATGCCCTTGATCACTGGTGCAGCAGCGGCCTTGGTCAGCTCGTCGGCGGCATCGAAGGATTCGGCACCGTTCTTCAAGGCCTGCACCCGCGCCCACTCGGCCAATTTATTCACGCGAATGGCGAAACCGCAGGCCGATGGGCCGTGTTGTTCGGCAAAACGCGAGGCGAATGAATCGGTGGATTCGTTGATCAAGAACGTGCAGTCGCCCTGCCGATAGGTGTGGATCGGGCGGGTCTTGTGTTGCGCCACTTGCACGAAGCCCAGCTTCTTGAAGTAGTCGTGCAAATGCCCCAACTGCGCCTGCGGCGCGGTGTATTCGACAAATTCAAAGCCATCAATCCCCATCGGATTGTCGAAAGTGGTCGGCTGCATGCCAAGATTGGGGTGTGCGCTCATGGTGATCATCTCAACACTAGGAACTCGCATTCTATAGTTGCAATTGCAACCATCTCAAGTGCCCCCCTCCCTGACTCCCTCACCTCGCGACATCCCGATGCCCAACCACGCCCAACTCGAACTTCAGAATTTCCTGCCCTATCGCCTCAGTGTGTTGTCCAACCGCACCTCGGATGCGATTGCACGCGAGTACTCGCAGCGGTTTTCGCTGAGCGTGACCGAGTGGCGAGTGATGGCAGTGCTGGGTCGCTACCCGGAGCTGTCGGCCAACCAGGTGGCGCAGCGCACGGCGATGGACAAAGTCGCGGTCAGCCGCGCGGTGGCCAAGTTGCTGGACACTGGCCGCCTACTGCGTGAATTTGATGAGGACGACCGGCGGCGCTCGGTGCTGCGGCTATCCGAAGCCGGCTACGCGATTTACGACCAGATCGTGCCGCTGGCGCTGGGTTTTGAGCGGCAATTGCTGGGCGACATGGATGCCACCGAGCGCGCGCTGCTGTTCCGCTTACTGGACCGTCTGGACGAATTGGAGCTGCGTGCGGAAGCCGAAGCCACGCACGCAGCGGGGTAAGCCCGATCAATAGCGCCCGTCAAACGCAAAGATCGGCTTGCGGTCTTTCCACTTGCCTTCGGTGAAATCGGGGAAGGCCAGCGTTTTGTAGTCCTCGGCAATCGATTGCTCGGACAGCGGGGTAATGGCACTCCATGCCACTGCGTCGTAGATATCAATCGGCATGGGGTCGCCGGCCTTCAATGCTTCGATGAAGGCGTGCACCACAAACCAGTCCATGCCGCCGTGGCCCGCGCCTGCGGCCTGCGCGGCGTATTTCTTCCATAGTGGATGGTCGTATGCGTCGTAATACTTCTGCGCGTTTTCCCACTGGTGCGGCGGGCTCTTGCCTTCGATATGAATGCTCTTGTTGACATCCATCCATAGCCCATCGGTGCCCTGCACACGAAAGCCCAAGGAGTACGGGCGCGGCAGTGATGTGTCGTGTTGCAGCAGGATGGTTTCACCATTTTCACAACGCAACGTTGTCGTCACCACGTCACCCAACTTGAACTGCAGCTTGGCATTGGGATGGTTAGGGCCGCCCTTGGGGTGTTTTTCGATGTAGTCGTGCAGGCCACGCGCCTTGCTGGAGAACGCATTGATGTGGGTGAAGCGGTTGCCGCGATGGATATTGGTGTACATCGCGCAGGGGCCGATGCCGTGGCTGGGGTACAGCTCGCCATTGCGGTCGATGGAATGCTGGGTGCGCCACTGCGCTTCGGAAAAACCCTTCGCGCCGAACTCGACGCCGCTGTTGTACGGCTCCGTCGGATTGCCGGAATTGAACTTCACCCCGCGCAAGTCGTGCTGGTAGCCGGCCTGCAGATGGATCAGCTCACCGAACAAGCCCGCGCGCACCATTTGCAATACCGCCAACACATCGCGGCGGTAGCAGACGTTTTCCAGCAGCATGTACGGGGTGCCGGTACGTTGTTGGGTACGCAGCACATCCCAATGGTCTTGCAAGGTGATGCCGGCCACCACTTCACATGCCACCGCGATCTTGGCCTCCATCGCCGCGATGGCCTGCGGCGCATGCCACTCCCACGGGGTGACGATAAACACCGCGTCCACATCGGTGCGTGCCAGTAGTTTTTTCCATGCGTTCACATCGCCATTGCCGCCGTATTCCTTCGGCTTGCGCCGGCCCGCTTTTGCGATGATCGCCTGCGCCATATCCAGCATCACCTGCTGGGTATCGCAGATGGCCACCAGCTCCACATCGTCACGACTGAGGATGGGCCCCAGCTGCGACTGCCCGCGCATGCCGGTACCGATCATCGCCACCCGTAGGCGTGAACGCGGCTTGGCAAACGCAGGGGTGAGGGTTGATGCGGCCGTGGCAATCCCGGCAGCGGCGGTGGAAAACAAAAAATCACGACGTTTCATGGCAAGGCTTCTATGGCGAAAAATGCGGCACTACCGATGGTAATGCGTGAATGTAGTTTTGCCCGGCATCCCCATGGTTTTGCCCGTCATCCCCGCGCAGGCGTGGATGACGAGCAAGAGCACACATGACGAGCAAGCTCAGCACATCTTTAGAACTTGTTTAGAACTTGTAGCTCGCCATCAGGCTGTAGCTGCGGCCAAAATTATTGGTGTAGCCAGAGAACGTCATCCAATCATTCGGGTCAAAGAACGGCAGCCGGTTGAACAGGTTCTTGGCGGTCACGCCCACGGTCAATTTTTCATTGGCGCGCCAAGTGACACCCAAGTTGGCCGTCCACCACGACGGTGCCCCATCGCATTGGCTTGGCGACACGGCCACGTAGCTGCCGGTGCAGGTCTGCGCGTTGTTGTCTTGCGCGTCGATCTGGTCATACGCCCACTTCGTCTTGCCCACAAAATTGACGTAGAAGCTGGTGTCGAACTGCTTGTAATTCCAGTCGGTGTTGAACGTCGCACGCAGGCGTGGGTTGTTGTAGTAGCCGATGGTATTGCCATACATCCAGCCGCTGCCGTCATCAAAGTTGAACATGCTGCGGCGGGCAATCGTGGCGGCCACACCGATATTCAAGCGGCCCCATTCGCCCAGATCAAAGCGGCTGCGGGCATCCACATCAAACCCATCCACCAAGGTGCGGCCCTTGTTCTTGTACTGGCCAATCACGCTGGAGACATTGCCCACGGTATAGGTTGGCAACACCGCAGGGCAGCTGACACCACTGGTGGGGTCCGCGCACATCGCCGCCAGTGCGGCAAGGTTGGCGCGGTCGGCATCGGTGATCGGGAAACGCGTCTGCGCGATGATTTCTTCGGGCTTGGAATAATCCGGCGCGGCGATTTCGTTGCGGCGATACACAAACCACCAGTCCGCCGATACCGACAACCACTTGGCCGGCTCCACCACAAAACCCAACGTCGCAATCTTGGCTTTTTCCGGCTGCAAGTCTTGGTTCGGCTGGGTCATGCGCGCCACCGTGCGGCCGCAGTCGGAGTTGAGCAAGGAGTTACCCAGATCCACATCGCCCGCGCGATGCGACTGCTTGAGCAGGTTGGCAATCGCATTGGTCTGGTTGCAGCGGGTTTCATCGCGATAACCACCGATCTGCGCAAAGATGCCACCGGTGCCAGCCTCGGCCAAACTCGGTGCGCGGAAGCCTTCCGAATAGGTGCCGCGCAGCACCAGCTCCGGCAGCGCCTGATACTTCACGCCCAATTTGGGTGCCAAGTTGGCGCTGAAGTTGGGGTATTTGTCCAAGCGCAGTGCAGCATCCAGTTCCAGCTTGGCGGTGATCGGGGCCACCGCTTCGGCAAACAGCGCATAGGTGGTGCGCTTGCCGTCAAACCACGAGCCCCCTTGCTGGGTGATCTTGCCATTGGCGGCATCGGTATTGCCGGGAGTGAAAAAGCTTTCGCGGCTGAGGTTGAAGCCAAACGCCGCACGCACCTCACCGGCCGGCAAATTGGCCAGCGGGCCTTCGATCTTGCCGTCTAGCGTGTGCAGGCGTGTCCACGACTGGATATCAAACGTGGGATACGCCGCGCGCAGCAGCGCCGCATTGGCCTCGCTGATTTCACCAAACTTGTAGGCCGGGTTGTCCGCAATGATCACGCGGCCTGTACCCGGGTCCACCGTGAACGGGCCAAACGCTTTGGCAAACCCGTCCAGATTGACGTTGACGGTTTGATAGGTGGTGGAATGCGAACCAGCACTGGCAAATGCAGTTTCCCAACTCCAGTCGCCCACGTAGCCGCGCATACCCGCCAGCACGCGATAGCTCTTGTCGGTATTGCGCTGACCAAAATAATTGTCACCCGCGTCCTGCAACAAATATTGCAGACCCACCAGGCCGCCCATCATCGCCTTCAGCTCTGGGCTGGCTTTGTTATAGACATTGTTGGGGCCCAGATACGGGTAGAAAAACTGATTGGCAACGTAGCCGGTATTGCGCGCAAACCAACTGCTGGGGTTGCCGGTGGTGGTACCAAACGCACGCGGGGTGCCGCCATTGGCGCGCAAATCAATGCTGGTGTAAGTGGCTTCGGCAAATGCCTCGCTGCTCTCGCCAATCAAGAAATGCGCATTGATGTAGGCCGTGGCACGCTTTGATTCGGCACCACCGTCGATCTCGTTGTTCATCCAGGTCTGCCACACGCAGCGCGGGCCGGCGGCTTCCATCGCCACGTTGTTACAACCGGGCGCAGCTTGCTGCACTTTTTTTCCGGTGACCGGGTCGAATGCGAAATAACTCCCCGGGTTGAGCACACCCGGTGCGCTGCCGGTGCCGAAACGGAAATTTTTGATGTAGTTCGGATTGTTGATGTAGAACTGCGCCGGCTTTTTGTCGTACCAATCACTCAGCGGGATGGCATCGCGCTTGTACAGATTGACGCTGGCATACACGTTGTAGCGGTCTTCACTCAAATCGCCAAAACCACCGGTGATGCTGGCTTGGTGTTCGCCATAACTTTTGACGCGTGAGGATGCGTCGGTGTTGATGCTGACTTCCAAGCCCTTGTACGAGGGTTTGGTGATGACGTTGATCACGCCCGCCACGGCATCGCTGCCGTACACCGCCGATGCACCATCGGTCAGCACTTCCATGCGCTCGATGGCGGCGGCGGGGATCGCGTCGATATTGACGAACTGGGTTTGGAAGCCCGCCGGCGCGCCGTAGTAGGACAGGCGGCGACCGTTCAACAAGACCAAGGTGCCCTGCGCGCCAAGACCACGCAAGTTGGCCTGCGAGGCACCATCGGAGCCGGTGTACAGCGATTTGGAATCCACCTGTGCCGGGCGTGCTGCCGGCAAATTGTCGAGCACTTGCAGCAAGGTGCGCGCACCCATGTTTTCGATGTCTTTGGCGGTCACCACTTGCACCGGTGAGGCGGTTTCAATATCGGTGCGCTTGATGTTGGAGCCGGTGACCTGCACGCGCTCCAATTCAGTGACCTTGTCGTCCTTTTTGTCTTTTTTCGCGGGCGCATCCTGCGCGGCGATGGGGGCAGAAGCCAGTGCGGTCATCAAGGCGATGGACAGGCTGGACAGGACGATACGGCGGGAATTGCGGAATGCAGACATGCGGGGATCCTCGTACAGCGGCACGTGCCACTGCGGCGATGCGTGGAAGAAAGGGGAAAAGTGGCGTACGAATGAAGCGGTGAATCAACCAACAAACATCAAGGCGAATCAAAACTGGCGGTGTCGCCCTCCTGTCCAATCAACACCGCATTGGCCCAGTTGCCACAGACCTTGGGCGACTGCGCACCCAAGCTGCGCAGACTCAAGTGGGTGATCCCGCGCACATCCAGTTCTGGCTTGACCACACCCGGCGCTTTCACCAAGCCGCTGTCATACAACATGCGGCCATCGCCCCACACTTGAAATTGCATACCGCCGGCGGCGCGGCAGGTATCGTCGATACCAAGATCCGCACGCAACCACTGCCAGCTGCCGCGCAAGGCCACCTCGATGCGGCTTTGCGCAGCCACGCCCAAACCATGCCGGAACAGCAAACCATTCATGCGCATCGCACTGTGCCCATCAACGGCGTGGTCGCGTGCAACCGTCTTTGCCAGTGCGGCGGGTAGCGGTAATTCGGACAGATAGCGGGCCAGCGCTGGGCGCGCATCCACGGCATGCTCAAGAATGTGGAAGCTGGACAGGGTGATGGGCCCCACATCGCGCGGCTGTTGTGCATCCACCGCTCGCGCCACATTGCCTTGTGCGGCGGTCACCATCGGGTCGGTGCTGCTGGCACCTTCGCCTTCCGGGTTTTGCACCGAGAGCACGCGGAAGCGCAGCATCCGGCCCGCGTGCGGTGCAAAAGCAATCGTCTGCGCCGCTTGCTGCAACGTCAGGCGTCCGCTGGCAATCGGTGCGCCCCATTCGCCATTGCTATCGGCCATGTAGATTTCGTAATCACGAATCTGCCCATGCATCCAATTTTTATCGTTGCGTGGGGCCAGCGTGATGCCGTCGATCAACTTGCGCTCGCCAAAGCCCAGCGTCCACTCAATCGCACCGGTACGCACGGCTTGATTGCGCACACTGCGGAACCATGTCGCAGGGTCGTCATCGAAGGCGTTTTCCAGCGGATGCCCCGGCTCTTCGGCCGGGCGATTGACCACCAGCAAACTATCTGACGGCAGCGCGCGGCCCAGCTCGGGTGCCGCCGGATAGGCATCGTCGGCATTTGCCGCCAGCACCGGAACGTGCAGACGTAATTCCAGCGCGGTGCGAATGGCCACCGGCTGGGTGCGCACATACACACTGCCGCGCCGCGCATTGGCATCGAAATACCAGCCTTCCAGCGCCGCATCGTATGCGGCACGGTCCGCCAGTTTTGGCAGGCTGCGCCCATCCACGGTCACCTGTGTTGGCGCCTGCCGGCTCAACATGCGCAAGCTGTAGCGGCGCTGCGATAGTTGCCCGGCATAGTGACCCTGCACCGCTGCGATCTGCACGCGCACCTCGCCACTGCCTTGCTCCGGGGCCTGCACGCTGATTTGCTGGGTGCTGAATTCACCCTGCTCGTACTTGCGCGTATTGCCGTCGTCTTCATACAGCGTGTACTGCGATGCGCCTTGCGGATACAGATCGAAGGTCACCTCGTCCAGCGGTTTTTCGCCATCGAACAGCATCGCCGGATACATCGGCAAAATGGCACCGCCACGCACGAACATTGGCAACGTTTGCAGATCCACTTGGCGGTCGATATTGCGCCCTTGCACGGCAGCAGTCAGTTGCCGGCCATCCCAATAATCGAACCAGCGGCCTTGCGGCAGGTGGATATCGCGACGCCAACCACGGCTGGCTGCTTGGCTGCGATACACCGGCGCGACGAGCACATCACGGCCCAGCAGGAATTGGTATTTGTGCGCTTCGGTCCATGCCTGCGGATCACTGGGGTTATCCCACATCAGGCCACGCACGATGGGTGCGCCGGTTTGCGCCGCAGCGCGCGCCAGCCCGTACATGTACGGGGTCAGGCGCATCTTCAAATTCAAATAGTCGCGATTGATGCTGCGATACGGCTCGTCGAATGCCCACGGGTGTTTGCGCGTATTGGCCGACCACCCCGACATGCCCATCAACACCGGCGTAAACGCCTTCCATTGCAGGTCGCGGGTATAGGTTTCGGCGCTGCCACCGAAAATGCCGTCCACATCGCCGGTGGCATAGGCAAATCCCGACAGACCCGAGCCAATCAAGGTGGGAATATGCCAGCGGATGTAATCCCAACTGCCGCTTTGGTCGCCGGTCCACGCCACTGCATAGCGTTGGATGCCGGCCCAGCCCATCACCGTCCACAGGAACGGGCGCGAATCGGAATTGTTGAGAATGCCGTCATACGCCTGCTTGTTGGCATCCATCGCAAACTGATAGCCCTTGCCGGTCCACGCCACATCGAGCTTTTGCACACGGGTACCGGCGGTGCCCACTTCCCAGGCGATTTTGTCCACGCCGTTCTCGGTCCACAGACCGGTGCGGAAGCCGTATTTGGCCAGGCCCTGCACCACCTTCGGCAAATCGGTATAGCCGCAGCCGTAGCCGTCGTTGGGCAGAATCCAACCGCCGGGCATGGCGTACTCGCGATATTTTTTGGCCACGCTGTCGATCACATCCGGGGTGGTCCCGGTGGGGCCATCGCTCCAGCCTGCTGGCACGGTGCCGGGCTTCTTTTTGTTGTCGCCATCGTTGTAGCAATCGGCATCGCCGAAGGAATAGCCCCAGCGCGGCAACAGGCCGGCGCGGCCGGTCAATGCGGTGTAGCGATCCAGCAGCGCATGCAGATCATTGCCCACAAAGTAATAGGCATCAAAACGATCTTCTTGATGTGCCAGCGTGGCGGCGTCGGCGTCGCGCAAGTCGTATTCGCCATCACTCCACGTATTGCGCAACATGCCCCAGCCGCGCGAACTCAGCAGCATGGGCGCGGGGCTGGGACGGTCGCCTTCTTCCCAACCGCCGGAATACGAAATCGGCAGGCTGCGGCCTTTGAATTCATAGCGGCCATTTTGTTGGCCGCCACCAAAGAAGCGTTCACCGGCATCGCTGGACAGCACTTGCACGGTCTGCGCTGCATCCAGATCCAGCGGCTGCAATTCATGCCACAGCGGAAGCGCCTTGCCGGCGTCGATGCGATCCAATGACAGCCGCAATGGCTGGCGCTGAATATGCAACACCAAGGCCTCGGTGCGGATGCGCAGCTCGTTGGCGTCTTCTTCCAAGGTGGCGGTGACCTTGCTGGCGGGCTGCGGCAACACGATCGGCGCGGCTTTGTCGCCGGCAGGCAACAACTTGCCCGCACGCCCCACCTGCACCCGCAGCACATCCGCGCGCAAGACTTCGATACGCACACGCTCACCGCTGCGGGTGGTGATGTCCCATGCCGCGGCGCTGTCCGCCACCGGCGTGATGCTGCGCACCGGCCCCACCGCTGCCGCCATCGCCGGTTGGGCAACGAGTAGCGTCAGCGCAGCAAGCGCAAGCGCGCATCCGCTTCCACGAAGTGCATGATTCGACAAGGTCGCTCCCGGCTGCCGATGGGCGTCAATGGTTTTGAAGCTTCGACTCTAGAGCAATCTTTTTCGAAAAGTCAACTAAAATGAAACATAAATGCAAGAATTTTATCTTAATCGAAAGCTAATGCAGTGAGTAAACTTCATTTTACCCATTCACATTTATGCAGTTCGCCTTCCTGGTGGCGCAGTATTCGCATTTGGCACCCATGCTGGCAGGTGGAATGCATGCGTAAAACTTACACTTACATTTCGATATTTGACATTTCGAAAGAAAAAGTTGATCGTGCACTCGCCCCCTGAGACTTTTCACATGCACGCCAACGCATACCCCTCGCTTCCCGACCCTTGCAACCACACCCGTACCGAAATCCTGCAACAGCCGGCGCTGTGGGCCGCATTGGCCAATCGCTTGGCGCAGCAACAAGCCGAGCTGGACGCCTTTTTGGGCCACTGGCTACGCGAGCCATCGCACCAGGTCATCTTCACGGGCGCAGGCAGCTCGGGCTTCATTGCCGACATGGTGGCCGCGCACATCAATGCGCAATGGCCAGCGAATGTGTGTGCGGTGCATACCACCAGCTTGCTGACCCACCCGCAGCTGTATCTGCAGCGCAATCGCCCCACCCTGCTGGTGTCGTTCGGGCGCAGTGGCTCCAGCCCGGAAAGTGTGGCGGCAGTGGCCCTAGTCCGCGATTGCGTGACCGTGACCCGCTTTATCGACATTACCTGCAATGCCGAAGGTGAACTGGCGCGGCTGGGCAAGCAGCATGCAGACACCTGCACCGTGCTGATGCCGCCGGAAAGTTGCGACCGCGCATTTGCGATGACCAGCAGCCTGACCTGCATGTTGCTGGCGGCGCTGACGCTCTTTGAAAACGCGCCATGGCCAACCCGCCTGGCCCGCCTGCACGACTTGGCCAAAGCGTGTTGGCAGGCATTGACCGACTGGGATGCGCCGTTGCGTGCGCTGGCACAACAGCCGTATGCGCGGGTGATCTATCTGGGCAGTGGCCCGCTGGAAGCGGCGGCGCAAGAGGCCGCGCTCAAATTGCTGGAACTCACCGCCGGCCGCGTGGTGGCGGTGGCCAATACGCCGCTGGGGTTTCGGCATGGACCCAAGTCCCTGCTCGATGGCAACACCTTGGTGGTGATGCTGCGCAGCGCGCAGGTGTTGGCGCGCCGTTATGAACAAGATCTGCTGGATGAACTGCGCCGCGACAACATTGCCGCACAGGTCGTGTCGGTGGGTGCGCAACTGGACACCGCCGCTCCCGGTGACTTCAGTCTTGCGCTGGATGCAGACATCGCCACGCTGCCCGACCCATGGTTGGCACCGCTCTGGCTGACCTTGCCACAACGCTTGGCTCTGCTGCGTTCCGAAGCGCTGGGCTTGCAGCCCGATAATCCCTTTCCCGACGGCACCGTGAACCGGGTTGTGCAGGGTGTGCGTATTCACGCTCATGTTTGCTGATACCGCCAGCGACGGGTTGTATTACGGTCTCGATATCGGCGGCAGCAAGATCGAGATGATCGCCTGCAACCCGCAGCTGCAGGTTTGCCATCGCCAGCGCATCGACACCCCCCACACCGGCTACGCCGACTTCCTCGAAGCCATTTGTACCTTGGTGGCCAACGCCGACGCCGCCACCGGCCATGTGGGGTGCCAAGGCATCGGCATCGCCCTGCCCGGCATCCGTGACCGTGCCAGTGGCCGCCAGCTGAGCGCCAATGTGCCCACCCTGACAGGGCAGCACGTCAGCGCCGACCTGCATGCGCGCCTGCCCTACCCCTTGCAGCTGGGCAATGATTTGCATTGCTTTGCCTTGTCCGAAGCCCACGGCGGTGCAGCGGCTGGGTACCCCAGTATGTTCGGCGCCATTCTTGGCACTGGCGCGGGCGGCGGCTACTGCCTCGATGGTCGCCTGCTCAGTGGGCGCAATGGCATCGCCGGCGAATGGGGGCATTGGAGCCTGCCTGCACACCTGCGACAACGCCATGACTTGCCCGTGCTGGACTGCCCCTGCGGGCTACGCGGCTGCTTGGAACGCTATGTCTCCGGCAGCGGCCTGGCAATGCTGCATCGGCATCTGGGGGGGGATTCACAAACCGCCGCCGAGGTGATTGCAGCCGCGCAGGCTGGTGCTGCCAGCGCCCAGCGCGCGCAAGCCATCCACCTCGATTTGCTGGGCCATGCCTTTGCCAGCGTAGTGCTGCTGCTGGACCCCCACGTGATCGTGCTGGGGGGGGGCTTATCCCGCTACGACGCCCTGTACACCACACTCCCGGCCGCCGTGCAGGCGCATCTATTTGCGGGGGTGCAGGTGCCGCCGATCTTGCCGCCACAGTTTGGTGATGCCGGCGGTGCCCGTGGCGCTGCCTTGTTGGCACGGCAAGCCTTCTGATCCCGATTGCAATCCAGGAGATCCCCCATGTCCCTCGTACACACGCTGCTCACTGCACACCGCAACGGACAGCCGGTTGGCCTGTACAGCGTGTGCAGCAGCCAGCAACAGGTGCTCGTGGCCGCGATGCAGGTTGCGCAGACCTATGCCACGCCATTGTTGGTCGAGGCGACGTCCAATCAGGTGGATCAATTTGGTGGCTACACCGGCATGACCCCGCCGCAGTTTCGCGCCTATGTCGAGCAGCTTGCCGATGCGCACGGCTTCCCGCGTGCGCGTCTGATTCTGGGTGGCGACCACCTTGGCCCCAATGCGTGGCAGTCATTACCCGCCGCCACCGCCATGGCGCATGCGCGTGACTTGATCCACGCCTATGTCAGTGCCGGTTTCCACAAGATCCATTTGGATTGCAGCATGGCCTGCGCCGGTGACCCGCTGCCGCTGCCTGATGCCATCGTGGCCGCACGCTCCGCCGAACTGGCCGGCATCGCCGAAGCCAGCGCACGCGCTGCCGGTTTGCCACCGCCGGTGTATGTGATTGGCACCGAAGTGCCGATCCCGGGCGGGGAAAGCTCGCTGGGCAGCGGGGTGCAAGTCACCACCCCCAGCGCCGCCGCGCAAACGCTGGAGATCCATCGCCGCGCCTTTGACACCCCCGAGCTGCGCGGGGCGTGGTCACGGGTGGTGGCGATGGTGGTGCAGCCCGGGGTCGATTTCGACCACAGCGCCGTGCAGCACTACAACCCCAGCGCCGCCGCCGCACTGTCGGCCTTCGTGGAAGGCCAGCCCGGCCTGGTGTTTGAAGCGCATTCCACCGACTACCAGACCGAGGCTGCGCTGCACGCCATGGTGCGCGATCATTTCGCCATCCTCAAAGTGGGGCCGGCGGCCACGTTTGCCTATCGCGAAGCGTTGTTTGCGTTGGCGCGTATCGAAGACGAACTGCTGCCGCAGGCTGCGTGTTCACAGCTGATCGACATCCTCGACCAACGCATGCAGGCCAACCCGAAAGCATGGCAAGGCCATTATCACGGGGATGCCCAGCAACTGCGCCTGCTGCGCGGGTATGCGCTCAGTGACCGCTGTCGCTATTACTGGGGCGATGCGGAAGTCGCCGCCGCAGTGACCCGATTGATCGACAACTTGCGCCGCCACACCCCGCCGGCCACCTTGCTCAGTCAATATTTGCCCGAACAGGGCGCTGCGGTCTTGGCCGGGCAATTGGCGGCCGAGCCGCTGGCATTGGTGCAACACAAAATTGCCGCCCGCCTAGCCCACTATGCCCGCGCCTGCGCCCACAACAACGCCCCCATCCACCGTTAAGCTTACGGGCCACGCCCGCCGGATCTGCCCATGCGCAATACCCGCCAACGCCGCCGCCACATCATGGAGCAACTGCTCCAGCACGGCAGTGTGCAAGTCGCCGAATTGGTTGAACGCCACGGTGTCTCCTCGGTGACCATTCGTACTGATTTAAACCATCTGGAAGCGCAGGGTTTGGTCACCCGTAGCCACGGTGGTGCCAGCCTCTTGCGGGTGCCGCCGCAAGAACACGGCATCCACGAAAAAGACACCCTCAACCTGCCGCTGAAAGACGCCATCGGTGCGCGCGCCGCGCTACTGGTCAGGCCGGGCGACAACATCATCTTGGACTCGGGTTCAACCACCATGATGCTGGCCCGCCACCTGCGCAACCAGCGTGAGGTCACGGTGATGACCAATGGCCTGAACATCGCCTGGGAACTGGCCGGCGCACAAGGCATCACCTTGCGCCTCACCGGAGGTCTGCTGCATCAACCTTCGCTATCCCTGCACGGCAGTCAGGCCGAGGCCAGCTTGGCCAGCTTTAGTTTCGATACCTTGTTCTTGGGTGTGGATGGGCTGGATCTGCAGTTTGGGGCCACCACCCACCACGAGGCCGAAGCCCTGCTCAACCACCGCATGGTGGAACGTGCGCGCCGCATCGTGGTGCTGACCGACTCCAGCAAGTTCGGCAAGGTCAGTTTGCACCGTATCGCGCTATTGAACGAGGTGCACACCGTGATCACCGATGCCGGCATCAGCAAGGAGCATCTGGAAGGCTTGCAGCGGCAGGGGGTCGAGGTCATCGTCACCGCCTGATTTTGTCTTTGCACCATGCCAAACGGCGGCCCTTCGGCCGCCGTTTGGTTGTGCGTTTCCCACTATCGCACATCGCTAGCGCAAGGCTTATTTCACGCCGTGCATCCAGCGCTGGATCAGCGGCGCGATCAAGAACAGCAGCACCCCGGCACCGACCAGCGAATAGAAGCCGAAGGTGTAACCCGAATGCGCCGAAGCCACGGTCATGCCGCCTTCGCCACTGACAACGCCGGCAAAAATACCGGCCAGATTGTTGCCAATCGCAATCGACAAGAACCAGCAGCCCATCGCCATGCCCGCAAGCCGTGTCGGCGCAAGCTTGGTGGTCATCGACAAGCCAATGGGTGACAAGCACAACTCACCCACCGACTGGATCACATAGACCATGAACAAGGTCCAGAACGGAATCTTGCCATTGCCGTCCACCATGCTCGACAGCGCCACCATCAACAGCAAAAAGGCCAAGCCGTTGAAGATCAAACCCAGACCAAATTTGCGCGGGATGATCGGGTTGTTCTTGCCCATCTTCACCCACAGCCACGCCATGATCGGGGCCAATACAATGATCGCCACCGAGTTCACCGACTGAAACCACGACACTGGGAAATCATTGGTACCAGCCAGTGTCTGGAATAGCCCTTGCATGCCGATGTCGCGATTGATGATTTTTTCGGCAAGGAAACTAAACGAGCTACCGGCCTGCTCAAAGAAGCACCAGAACAGCACGTTGAACGCGAAGATGGTGAGCATCGCCATCACTTTGTCGCGCGCCACCGCACCTTCCACCACACCTTCACGCAACAACATCACCGCCGGGATGATGAACAGCGCCATCAAGATGCCCTGCAACAACATGGCATTGATGGTCAGCAACGCATAGAACAGCGGAATGCCGATCAGCACACCAAAGACCAACACCAGACTCACATTGCGCATCCCGGTCTGATGCGCGGCCGGCAAACCGATGCCCTTGAGTTGGGCGCGACCAAACCAGAACCACACCAAGCTCAACAACATGCCGATGCCGGCTGAAATGAACACGATCTTGTACGCCGGCATGTCGTCGATGCCGAACAATTTTTTCGCCAGATACTGGGTGATCAGCGGCGCCAGCAATGCACCGACATTGATGCCCATATAGAAAATGGTGAAGCCCGAGTCACGCCGCTCATCGCTTTGGCTATACAGCTTGCCAACCATGGTCGAGATGATCGGCTTGAACAACCCATTGCCCACGATAATCGTGGCCAGCCCCAGCTTGAACATGGCCTCGGTGGGTGAGGCCAGCAAGAACAGGCCGGCCGACATCACGATGGCGCCTAGCAAAATTGAGCGTTGAAAGCCGATCAATTTATCGGCCACATAGCCGCCAAAAATCGCACCCGCATACACCAGCGCCAAATACGCGCCATACAACTCGCTGGCGGGTTTTTCGCCACTGGCATCACCGCCGTGGAACTGCGCAACGATGTACAACACCATCGCCCAGCGAATGCCGTAGAACGCGAAGCGCTCCCAGAATTCCGACATGAATAACATCCACAAAGGCTTTGGATGGCCCATGAGTTGCGGAAATTCCGGTGGATTCACCGGGGTGGTTGCAGCGGCTCCGCTCATGCGGCGTCCCCCATCTGGTTAGGCGTTGAAAGGATGTCGGACCGGGCCAACACCGGGCACGGAACCGAGCGAGGATTACCGACCACGCGCATTCCGTCAAACCGGATGCGTGCAGCACCACATGCTGCGACGCAGCAATTTCGCGTCATGTCGCCGCAGGCGCAGCCCCGGAACCGATGTGCGTGCGCACTTCAAACAGCTCGGGGAAAAAGGTCAATTCCAGTGCCCGTTTCAAGAAGGCAACCCCACTGGAACCACCGGTGCCGGACTTGAAGCCAATGATGCGCTGCACCGTGCGCATATGCCGAAAGCGCCACAATTGGAATTGGGTTTCCAAGTCCACCAGGTCTTCGCACAATTGGTATTCGCGCCAGTAGCGGTTGGTGTCTTCATAGATGCGCTCAAACACCGGCAGCAGTGCGGCATCTTGCACATGCGGCAAGGTCCAGTCGCGCACCAGATTGGTATCGGGCACGGCATGCCCCCAACGCGCCAGATAGCGCAAAAATTCGTCATACAAACTGGGGGCTTGCAACACTGCCGCCAATGCGGCCTGGCCGTCGGTATCGTGCGCAAACACTTTCAGCATCGCCGCATTCTTGTTGCCCAGCAAAAACTCCACCGTGCGGTATTGCAACGACTGAAACCCCGACGACGGCCCCAACACATCGCGGAACTGCATGTATTCCGAGGGCGTCAGTGTTTCCAGCACGGTCCATTGCGCGGTGAGCTGCTCTAGCACGCGCTTGCAACGTGCCACCACCTTGCCAAATTGCCAGACTCGGTCTTGCCCCAGATGTGCAACCGCAGCGCTCAATTCGTGAATCAACAACTTCAGCCACAACTCCGAGGTTTGGTGCTGAATGATGAACAGCATCTCATCGTGATGCGGTGGATTTGACAACGGTTGCTGTGCCGTCAACAAATGATCCAATCGCAGATACCCGCCATAGGTCAGTCGGCCATGTAAATCGGTATGGATACTGGCTTCAAGATCGCGCTGATTATTTTCGGTCGTCATCTGCGAATTGTGGCATGTCTGCCCGCGATCATCTTGCAGTGCGTCACGCAACTGCCACGCCAATACCGCACAATCCCACCCTGCGTGCCAGTACGGCGCGCTGACAACCTGGGGAATTACATGATCAATCTTCCACTGCGGCGCTTGGCGCTAGCAGCCATGGTGTTCTGTTCACCGCTTGCCGCGCAGGCACAAGTCAGCCTGACCGGCGGCACCTACAGCCAAAACTTCGACAGCCTGGCCATGACCGGCACCAGTACCAGTCTGCCTGCAGGCTGGTTGATGAATGAAACGGGGGCCAGCGCCAACGCCACCTACACCGCAGGCACCGGCTCCGGTAACACCGGTGACACCTACAGCTTTGGTGCGGCCGGCAGCACCGATCGCGCACTGGGCAGCTTGCGCAGCGGCAATTTGGTACCCAGTTTTGGTGCCTGCTTCAGCAATAACACTGGCACCGCACTCAGTAGTTTTGATGTGGCCTATACCGGCGAGCAATGGCGCCTTGGCACCGCCGGACGCACCGATCAGCTGGACTTCCAATACAGTCTCAATGCCACCTCGTTGACCACCGGCACCTGGACCGATGTCAATGCACTGGATTTTGTAACCCCAACCACCACCACGGTGGGCGCCAAAGATGGCAATGACGCCAGCAACCGCACACCGCGTAGCGCCACGGTCAGCAGCGTCTCCATTCCCAATGGCAGCACGTTCTGCCTGCGCTGGGTCGATGCCGATGCAACCGGTGCCGATGACGGCTTGGCGATCGATGATTTTTCGATCACGGTTAGTGGCACGCCGATGCCCACACTGTCGATCAACAACGTCACCCAGGACGAAGGTAATAGCGGCACCTCGCTGTTCACCTTCACCATCAGCCTAAGCAGCCCGGCACCGGCGGGTGGCGTCAGCGTGAGCTGGGCCACCAGTAACGACAAAGCAACCGCACCTTCCGATTTCGCCGCCGCTGCAGGCACCGCCAACATCGCCGCCGGCCAGACCAGTACCACCGTCAGCGTGGTGGTCAATGGCGATACCGATCTGGAAATCAACGAAACCTTCCTGGTGACTTTGAGCAATCCCGTCGGCGCCAACATCGCTGCCGGCGCGGGTGTGGGCACCGGCACCATCCGTAATGACGATGTGGTCATCACCTCGATTGGCGCCATCCAAGGCACTGGTGAACTTTCGCCGGTCAACGGCCAGTTGAAGATGACCGAAGGCGTGGTGACCGGCAAGCGCAGCAATGGCTTTTTCCTGCAATCGTTTGGTACTGGCAATGCCGCACCGGATGGCGATGCCGCCAGCTCGGATGGCATTTTCGTGTTCACCTCCGCCGCGCCGAATATGGTGGTGGTCGGCGACCATGCCCGGGTCACCGGCACCGTGGACGAATTTTCCGGCAGCAGCGCCACCCCCACCACCGAACTGGTTTCGCCCAACGTCGAGGTCTTGGCGCATGGCATCGCTCTGCCAACACCCATTGCGTTAACCGCAGCACTGGCCGGCCCCGGCAGCGAACCGGCGACGATGGAACACTTGGAAGGCATGCTGGTCAGCGTGGCGCAGGGCGTGGTCACCGCGCAGACTGATGGCAATATCAACGAACCCAATGCCACTTCCAGTGACAGCAATACCGCATTTGAATTCGTGATTGCTGGCGTGCCGCGGCCGATGCGCGAACCGGGCCTGAGCATCCTTGACCCGTTCCCGGTGCCGCCGGCAAAACAAGCCACGATCCCGTATTTCGATGCCAACCAAGAACGCATCAAGGCATTTCCGTTGCAAGGCACGCGCTTGGTGGCCGATGCCGGCGCACCGGTCAGCAATCTGGTAGGCGTGTTGACCTATTTCGGCGACTCATGGGAATTGCTGTACGACCTTGCCAACCCGCCGGTCATCGGCAGTGCCACCGCCACCGCCGTCAGTGATCCCGGCAGCAACGACATCACCGTGGGCGGCTTCAACCTGGAACGCTTCTTCGACAACATCAACGACCCCGCCATCGGCGAGCCAGTGCTGACCAATACCGCGTTTGCCAATCGTCTGGCCAAGACCGGTGCGGCGATTTGTGACTGGGTCAAATCCCCCGACATCTTGGGTGTGGTCGAAGTGGAAAACATCGGCACTCTGACCGCGCTTGCCAACCACATCAACAGCAACTGCGCGCGTGCGCCCGAATACGTGCCGTACCTGCAAGAAGGCAACGATGTGGGCGGTATCGATGTCGGCTTTTTGGTCAGCAACCGCGCCGTACGCGCCGGTCTGGCGCGCGTGCAAGTCAACACCATCACCCAAGTTGGCAAAGACACCCGCTATGGCACCTCGCCACTGGGTTGCGACCCCGCCGCCCCGGGCTGCACCTCGTCGCTATTGAATGACCGTCCTTCGCTGGTGCTGCGTGCAACGGTCAATTTCAGCGATGGCCGCCACTACCCACTGACCGTCATCACCAATCATCTGCGCTCGCTCAATGGCAACGATGATCCGGTCGATAGCCGCGTGCG
>NZ_DAOOUM010000023.1:0-35922 GCF_035369645.1 Thermomonas sp.
ATGCAACAAAACTTTCTGGAGCAAATGGATGTTTGAAGGTAAGACCCTCCTCATCACCGGCGGCACCGGCTCGTTCGGCAACGCCGTGCTGCGCCGCTTCTTGCAAACCGATATCGGCGAGATCCGCATCTTCAGTCGTGATGAAAAGAAGCAGGACGACATGCGCAAGCGCTATGCGTCGGACAAGCTGAAGTTCTACATTGGCGATGTGCGTGACCCGGCCAGTGTGATGAGTGCGATGCGCGGGGTGGACTATGTGTTTCATGCGGCGGCGTTGAAGCAGGTGCCGTCGTGCGAGTTCCATCCGTTGGAGGCGGTCAAGACCAATGTGCTGGGCACCGAAAACGCCACCGAGGCGGCGGTGCAGTGCGGGGTCAAGCGGATGATCTGCCTGAGTACCGACAAGGCGGTGTATCCCATCAATGCGATGGGTATTTCCAAGGCGATGATGGAAAAAGTCTTTGTTGCCAAATCGCGCAATGTGGATCCGGCCAAAACCACCATCTGCGGCACGCGCTACGGCAATGTGATGGCCTCGCGTGGGTCGGTGATTCCGCTGTTCGTCAATCAGATCCATGCGGGGCAGCCGATCACCATCACCGATCCGGACATGACGCGTTTCATGATGACCTTGGACGATGCGGTGGACTTGGTGTTGTATGCCTTTGCGCATGGCAATAGCGGCGACATCTTTGTACAGAAGGCACCTGCGGCGACCATGCACACCTTGGCCGTAGCCTTGACGCAGTTGCTGGGCCGGCCTGATCACGAGGTGCGCATCATCGGCACCCGGCATGGCGAGAAGAAGCACGAAACCTTGCTCAGCCGCGAAGAAATGACCCAAGCTGAAGACTTGCCGGGGTACTTCCGGGTGCGCCCGGACTTGCGTGACCTGAACTATGGCAAGTTTGTGGAGCAAGGCGAGCAGCGCATCAGTGAGGCGCAGGATTACACCTCGGCCAACACCGAGCGTTTGGACGTGGAGGGCATGAAGGCCTTGTTGATGAAACTGGACTTCATCCGTGACTTGGTGGCGGGCCGCCCCGCGCTGCCGGTGGATTGATGATGCACGTACTGATCACCGGCGCCGACGGGTTTATCGGCAAAAATTTGCGGGTGGCGCTGGGTGAGCACGCCGCGTTCAGCGTGTTGCCCATCACCCGTGCCAGCAGTGATGCCGAGCTAGCCGCAGCGGTGGCGCAAGCCGATGCGGTGGTGCATTTGGCAGGCGTCAACCGGCCGCAAGACCCCGCTGAATTTGCTACTGGCAATGCCGACTTCACCGCGCGCTTATGCGCCTTGTTGACGCAGGACGGGCGTGCGCTGCCGGTCGCGTTTGCGTCGTCGGTGCAGGCGGTGCGCGACAACGCCTACGGCACCAGCAAGCGCGCGGCGGAAGCGCACTTGACGGCGTATGCCGATGCCACCGGTGCCGCCGTTGCGTTGTATCGTTTGGCCAATGTGTTTGGTAAATGGTCACGGCCCAATTACAACTCGGCAGTGGCCACGTTTTGCCACAACATTGCACGCGGCTTGCCAATCCGCATCGATGACCCGGCGGCGGCGCTGCAACTGGTGTACATCGACGATGTGGTGGCCGAGGTCGTGCGCTTTTTGCAGGCACCGGGGCAGGGTGCGCGGCAGTGGGATGCCGGGCCGGTGTACACCACCACCGTGGGCGAATTGGCGCGGCAAATTGAAGCGTTCAACGAGGTGCGCAATAGCTTGCTCAGCGAGCGCGTGGGCACCGGCTTGGTGCGCGCACTGTATGCCACCTATGTCAGCTTCCTGCCGCCCGAGGCCTTCAGCTACGGCGTGCCGAAACATGGCGATGCGCGTGGCGTGTTTGTGGAGATGCTGAAAACCCCGGATTGCGGGCAGTTTTCTTTTTTCACCGCGCACCCCGGCATCACCCGGGGTGGTCATTACCATCACAGCAAAACCGAAAAGTTTTTGGTGATCAATGGGCGCGCGCGCTACCGCTTCCGGCACCTGCTCACTGACGAGATGTTTGCCGTCGAAAGTGATGGCGATACGCCCTTGGTCGTGGACACCATCCCCGGCTGGGTGCACGACATCACCAATATCGGCGACGATACGTTGGTGGTGATGCTGTGGGCCAACGAAATCTTCGATAGACAGAAGCCGGATACGGTGGCGAGTACGCTTGCTTGACTTCGGTGCCGATCCTTGCAAGATATACGTTTCAATAATGTATATCTTGGGGTGCTGACCATGAAAGTCGCGAAATGGGGCAACAGCCTAGCTGTGCGTTTGCCTGCTGCGATGGTGGAGCGCCTGCAACTGGTGGATGGCGATGAAATCGAGGTTCGTGCGGATGATCCTCGTACCTTGACGGTCGCCAAGAAGCCGAGCATCGATGAGCTGTTCGCGCGGGTACGAAATCTGCGCGGGGCGATACCCAAGGGTTACGCATTCGATCGCGAACAGGCCAATGGACGCTGATCCATTCTTCGATAGCAACGTGCTGTTGTACCTGGTTTCGGAGGATTTGGCCAAAGCCAATCGTGCAGAGGCTTTGCTGGCAAGCGGCGGCACGATCAGTGTGCAGGTGCTCAACGAAGTGTCAAACGTCGCTGTGCGTAAGCACGGCATGACGTGGCTGCAGGTAGACACCTTGTTGCAACTGGTGCGGACACTGTGCCGGGTCGAACCATTGACCGAAATCACCTACGACCTGGGCCGACAATTGGCGGAGCGTTATCGGCTTTCCGTTTACGATGCCATGATCGTGGCAGCGGCACTGCTGGCCGGTACGGACACGCTGTACAGCGAAGACATGCACGACGGTTTGCTGATCGAGGAGCGGTTGCGCATTCGTAACCCGTTTCGCGCCCGTTCCGTGCAGGACGCCCTTGAAACACACCATGGTGGATGATGGACGCTAACGCATGAACACCCGCAAATTGAAAGTTGCCACGATTGTAGGGACCCGCCCGGAAATCATCCGCTTGTCGCGGGTATTGGCGGCGCTGGATCGCCATTGCGAGCATGTGCTGGTGCATACCGGGCAGAATTACGATTACGAATTGAACGGGATTTTTTTTGACGATCTCGGTATCCGCAAACCCGATGTATTTTTGGAGGCGGCCGGTGCCACCGGCGCGGAAACCATCGGCAAGGTCATCATCGCCGCTGATGCAGCGCTGGCCGCTATTCAACCAGATGCAGTGCTGGTGCTGGGCGACACCAATAGCTGCCTGGCGGTGATCCCGGCCAAGCGCCGCAAGATTCCCACCTTCCACATGGAGGCCGGCAATCGCTGCTTCGACATGCGCGTGCCCGAAGAAATCAACCGCCGGATTGTGGACCACACCGCCGATATCAACCTGACCTATAGCGATATCGCGCGGCAGTATTTATTGGCCGAAGGATTGCCGCCGGATCGCGTGATCAAGACCGGCAGCCCGATGTTTGAAGTGTTGAATCATTACGCGCCTGCGATTGCGAGTTCCGATGCATTGCAGCGTTTGGGTCTGACGGCGGGGCGCTACTTTGTGGTGAGTGCGCACCGCGAGGAAAATATCGAATCCGATCGCAACTTTGCCGGATTGGTGGAGATTCTCAATGCGGTGGCGGCGCGTTATGACATGCCGGTGGTGGTGTCCACGCATCCACGCACCCGCAAGCGCATCGACGCAATGGGGGTTCGCTTCCATCCACATGTGAGCTTGCTCAAGCCATTGGGCTTCAGCGATTACGTGCGCCTGCAACGCGATGCGTGGGCGGTGCTGTCCGATAGCGGCACGATCAACGAAGAGGCATCGGTGTTGAACTTCCGCGCACTCAATCTGCGCGATGCGCATGAGCGCCCCGAGGGCATGGAAGAAGCCGTCGTCATGCTCACCGGCATGCATGTGGAACGGGTGATGCAGTGCTTGAGCATCCTTGAAACCCAGCCCATGGGCGCAGACCGCCTGCTGCGGCAAGTGGCCGACTACAGCATGCCCAATGTGTCCGACAAGGTGGTGCGCATTCTTCACAGCCATGTGGATTATGTGAACCGGGTGGTCTGGAAGCGTTACTGATGCGGCTGTTGTTGGTGGCAGATACCTACCCGCCGGCGCGGATTTCCGGTGCGCTGCAAATGCGCGACATGGCCCACGCACTGGCGGCACAGGGACACCAGCCATTGGTGTTGACCCCCGCGCACAATGGCGCAGCCGGTTTGCAAACGATCGATGGCGTGCAGGTGTTGCGGGTACCCGCAGCCAGGACCAAGGATGTGCCGTATTGGCGACGCACCTTGGCCGAGCTGGTGTTGCCATGGGTGCTGCTGCGCGGGCTGCGCCGCAGTGCATTGCGTGATGTGCAGTGGGAGGGTGTGGTGTGGTATTCACCCACCATTTTTCTGGGCCCCCTGGTGAAGGCGATCAAGCGCAAACATGGGTGCCCGGCCTACCTCATCGTGCGTGACCTGTTTCCCGACTGGGCGGTGGATGCGGGGGTGCTGCGCAAGGGCGGGCTGGCGTATCGATGCTTCAAAGCGGTCGAGCGTTTTCAATATCGACAAGCCGACATCATCGGCGTGCAGACGCCTTCAAACGCGCCACTGGTGGCCAAGGACACACTGGGTGATGCGCGCATCACGGTGCTGCATAACTGGTTATCCGCACCCATTCCAAATACAGCGTTGCCCTCACCTGCGCTGGGTGCCTTGGAGGGGCGCGTCAACTTTGTCTATACCGGCAATATGGGTGTAGCGCAGGATATGGATGCGTTTGTCAGCTTGGCCCAGCGGATGCAAGATCGCAGCGATGTGGGCTTTGTGTTTGTCGGTCGCGGCAGCGAAACCGAGCGGTTGAAGTTGGTGGCGCAATCACTGCCCAATCTATTGGTGTTGGACGAAGTGGAACCTGCCGTATTGCCGGCATTGCTGGCGCGTTGCCACGTGGGGATTGTGGCCCTGCATCCGGCGCATCACACCCACAATATCCCCGGCAAGTTGCTGACGTATTTGCATGCAGGCCTGCCGGTACTGGCGCGGGTCAACCCCAACAACGACTTGCTGGGACTGGTGGAACACGAACAGGTGGGGCTGGTGGTCGCGGGGGACAGCGCCGCACTGCTGCATGCGCATGCTTTGCATTTGGTTGACGATGCCGCAATGCGCGCGCAGATGGGGCAAGCCGGGGTCGCGTTGGCTGCCCGCATGTTTTCTCCGCAAAGCGCCGCCCGCGAGGTGGCACAGCAGTTGGCAAACACCCGCAACACACAGATCACCCCCACGTAGAATGTGCGGATGGATACAAATATGAAGGTTCTAGTCACCGGCACCGCCGGTTTTATCGGCTCGCACGTCGCGCAGGTGTTGCTGGCACGTGGCGATACCGTCATCGGTATCGACAATCTCAACGACTACTACGATGTGACCTTGAAGCAGGCGCGACTGGCGCGCTTCAGCGGGCATCCAAATTACATCCATGTGCAGGCCGATCTGGCCGACCGCGCAGCGGTGGAACAGACGTTTGCGACGCATAAGCCTGATCGCGTAATCAATCTTGCCGCGCAGGCGGGGGTGCGTTACGCGGCGGAAAACCCGCATGTGTACGTGCAAAGCAACGTCACCGGCTTTTTGCATATTCTGGAAGGCTGCCGCCATCACGGTGTGCAGCACTTGGTGTATGCCTCCACCAGCTCGGTGTATGGCGCCAACACCAATATGCCGTTTTCAGAGCACAACGCTACCGAGCATCCGCTGACGCTGTACGCGGCCACCAAGAAAGCCAACGAGCAGATGGCGCACAGCTACGCGCATCTGTACGGTATCCCGACTACCGGCCTGCGGTTTTTCACCGTGTACGGGCCGTGGGGCCGCCCAGATATGGCGCTGTTTCTATTTACCAAAGCGATTCTGGATGGCCAGCCGATCCGCGTGTTCAATCACGGCAAGCACAAGCGCAGCTTCACCTATGTGGATGACATCGTGGAAGGCGTGATCCGCACATTGGATCAGGTGCCGGGCAAAAACCTGAACTGGAACAGCGCAAGCCCCGACCCTGCGACTAGCGGTGTGGCGCCGTATCGCATCTACAACATCGGCAATGAGCAGCCGGTGGAGTTGCTGCGTTATATCGAAGTGTTGGAGCAATGCCTTGGAAAGAAGGCAACGATGGAGTTGTTGCCATTGCAGGCCGGTGATGTGCCCGATACCGAGGCCGATGTGTCTGACCTGATTGCCAATGTGGGCTATCGCCCGCTGGTGCCAGTGGGGCAGGGCGTGGCCAATTTTGTGGCGTGGTATCGGGACTATTACCGGGTGTGATGCATTGACCACCGTGTCCACGCCAACGCTGCGGCAACGACTGGCAACAAGCCTGGTTACCGGCCAACTGCTGCTGGGTGATGACGATGCCAGCATCGCGCAATGGTTGGACCTCATCCAAGAGGAAGGCGTGCAGGCGCTGCTGGAAAAGCAACTGCGCACGTGTGGGCATTGGGATGCCCAACCACAGGCGTTGCGCGATGCATTGAGCAAGAACACCCGTGCCGCCTTGGTGCGCTCGATGCTGCAAGAGCAACAGCTGCATCAAATTGTAGATGCTGCGCGGCAGGCCGATGTTCGGGTCATGCTATTGAAAGGAAATGCGCTAGGCCTATGGCTATACGCCGACCCGTATCTGCGTGAAACCAGCGACATCGATCTGCTGTTTGCTTCAAAAGAGGAGTTAGGACGCGTTGTTGCGGCCTTGGCACCCCTGCACTACGTGGCCGAGCCTGATGCCGGCGCGTACAGCTACGAGCGCAAATGCATCTTGCAGGTGAATGGCAGCAAGCGCGGCGAATTGGATATGCACAGCCGCCTGCTCAATGCGCCACTGTATGCGGAACTATTGGATTTCGACACCCTTTGGCAAGCCGCAATCCCGCTGGGTTTCGACGCTGCGTACATGCGCGCATTGGGTGTCGAACACGCACTGGTGCATGCCTGCCTCAATCGTGCATTGAACATCCAGAACGCCGAGCCAGATCAGCTCAAGCTACTGTTTGATATCCACCTGCTGATGGCGCGGATGGATGCACAAGCATGGGCAGCCATCGTGGCGCTGGTCACGCACAAACGCATCTGTGGTGTGTGTTTGCGCTCGATCGAAGATGCAGCAACCATGTTTGGCACGAAATTACCCCCCTCGGTTATCGCTACGCTGCAACGCAATGCAGCAACAGAGCCACTGGATGCACGCCGCTTGCAAGATTGGCGGTACATGCAGTGGCAGAATTTCAAGGCGCTGCCCGGGGTCATGCCCAAGCTACGCTGGGTATGGATGCGGCTGTTTCCCAGCCATACGCAGTTGCAAACACTGTATGGCGATGGCCATCGGTTAGGGCTAATGGGGCGCAGACTGACGCGCCTTGTCTCACGCCAATCGCATTGATAAGTGAGAAGCTAGGTAAAGCAATGCACGAATCCAACAACAATCTGCCTAGGTTGAAAGCGTGGCTGCGGCCGCATACGTGGGCGTTGTTGCTCTGCGTGGGTCTGATGTTGGTGCAAAGCATGGCGACGCTGTTGCAGCCTTGGCTGGGGGGGCGGCTGGCGGACCGGCTGTTGCTTGGGGAAGGCATTGCGCGGCTGGCTTTGGTCTTGTTTGCGTTGGTGTGTGCGCAGGCATTGCTGGGTTATGTGGTGTCCGCGCAGTTGCAGCGGGTTTCTGGGCGTTTGCTGGCAGATGCTGGGGCGCAAGTGCATGCGCAGTTGCAGGCCCTGCCGCTGGCTTGGCACCAGCAGCGCCAGCGTGGAGATGTATTGGCGCTGATGACGGGAGATTTGCATCGCTTGAGTGGGTACGTCAGCGGGTTTTTGGTGCCGCTATTGCCACTGTTGCTGACATTGGCCGGGGCGCTGTTGATGATGTTCCGGTTGGCACCGGCGATTGCGCTGGCGATGGCGGTGTTGCTGCCGTTGCTGTTTGTGTTGATCAAACTGGCAGGCAGGGCGTTGCGACCCCTAGGGCATGCATCGATGCAGGCTTGGGCCGATTGGTATGCATCGGCGGAGCAAGGTCTGGAACTATTGCCACTGATCAAATCCAATGCGGCCAGCAATCGCGAAAATCTACAATTCGCTGCGCGCTGTGAGCATGTGTATCAAACCGAGCTGCGCCGGGTGATGTTGGAAGGTGCAATTTCGCCGGTGGTGCAAATACTGGGTGCCGGCACCGTTTTGCTATTGCTGGGGACGATGGGGGCGGCAGTGGTGCGCGATGGGATGGGCACGGGCACCTTGGTCAGCTTGTTTCTGTATGGGTTGGTCTTGATCAACCCGATCAGCCAGTTGGCCAATGTGTATGGTGCAACACAAAGCGTCCGGGGCGCAGCGCAACGCCTGCAGGCCGCGTTATCGGCAGCACCAGAAATCGACACCGGCACCCGCAGCGCACTGCCTGCTAACACGGCAATCACGTTTACCGGGCTTGACTTTGCCTACCCGGAGCGCGCGGTGCTGTTTCAAGGGTTCAACCTTGCGGTGGAACATGGCGAAACGATTGCGTTGACCGGTACCAATGGTGCTGGCAAGAGCACCTTGATTCATTTGCTCTTGCGCTTACTGGAGCCACAAGCAGGCACCATTGCGATTGGTGGCGTGGACGTGCGTGATTTTACGTTGACCGCGTTGCGTGAGCAGATTGGTTTGGTATCGCAACAGGTGCTGCTGTTCAACGCCAGCGTGCGCGACAACATTGCATATGGGCGGGTCGATGCCGATCCGTCAGCCATTGAGCGCGCTGCGCGGGCGGCGCGCGCGCATGATTTCATCTGTGGGTTGCCGGATGGCTACAACACCTTGGTGGGTGACAATGGCGTGCGTTTGTCGGGCGGTCAAAAGCAGCGATTGGCCTTGGCGCGCGCGTTGTTGAAAGACCCGCCCATCCTGATTTTGGATGAAGCCACCGCGATGTTTGACCCGGTGGGTGAGTTGGAGTTCATCGAAGCGTGCCGCGATGTATTGGCCAACCGCACGGTGATTTTGATCACCCATCGCCCCGCCAGTTTGGCCTTGGCCGATCGCATCGTGCGCTTGGATGGCGGGCAGGTTCAGGGATAAACAGCGGCCAAGTGCGCAGGTGATGCGCACCGATTTCAGCGCGGCATCAGGGTTTGTTGGACGGCGATATCCAGTGCATGTGTGGCGTCGGTATCTAGCGGGTCTGCACGCAGCGCATGTACTGCTTGGGCAAGTTGCGCCGCCCCCACAAAGCCGCAGCTGGCGGTGAGTTTGTGCAGCTCGGCACGCACGGCGGCGGCATCTGCCTGTTGGATGGCGGCGTGGATGCGCGCGTGTTGTTCGGGTAATTCTTGTAGGAACAAGCCGCGCAGCGCACTGACGTGGGCCGGGTTGCCGCCGACTGCTGCCAGCGCTTCGGCATCATTCCACAGGGCGGGGTGTGCGGCGGTAACAGTGGGCAAATGCCGTCGCAGCGCGGTATGTAGGCTGTCCATCGACATCGGTTTTTGCAGCACCTCCAAAAACCCTGCGGCATGCAGTTGTGCGCAAGCGGCGGCATCGGCATGGGCGGTATGCGCCAACGCTGGTGTGCAAATGCCACGGTGACGCAGGCGTTGCAGCAGGGTATCGCCACGCCCGTCGGGGAGATGGGCGTCGATCAACAGCAGATCGAAGCGGTGCTGGGTGCAGGCGTGTTCGGCATCGGCCACGCGACAGGCAAGCTGCACCGTTGCCGGCAAAGTGACTGCGGCATCGTGCAGGAAGCTGGCACTGACCGGGTCGTCCTCTACGATAAGTAGGCAGGCAAGCGCGGTGGGGCGTGGATTCATCGCAACGACCTCAATGGTTTGTATGCTGCACCCATGTCACGCCTGATGCTAACCCGTTATTTGCGCTTGTTGCCGATGCTGCTGCTATGGGTGGCACCGGCAACGCTGGCGCGGGAGTTGCGGATGCAAGTGGCCACGTTGCGCACGCCGGTCGCCACGCTGGAGCGCGTGCGCCTACAGCTGCACTGGGATGACCACGCGCAGCAAGGCCAGTTGCAGTTGTGGGCAGGCAAGGTCGATGCCGCCGGGCTGGGGTATCACTATCGAAATGTGCACTGGCAATGCCCGTTGCAACGCCGGCCCAATGCGGGGTGGCAGTGTGCAGGTGCGTTGCGTTCGGGGACATTGCCGCCGCTGCAACTGGCGGTGCAATGGGATGATGCCGCAACCCGCGCGCAACTGCGCCAAGGTCAAGCGCAATTGGCATTGGCGCGGGTGGCCGCAACCCCGGACGTGACCACCTTGATGTTGCACAAATTGCCCGTGGTGTGGGCACAGGCACTGATGGCACAGGCATGGCCGGTGGCGCGCCTGAAAGCGGGTGTGGTGGATGGACAGTTGCAGGTGCAAACGCCGACGGCGTTGCCTTTGCGCATGCTTGGCAAATTGCAGGTGACCGGGATGGGTCTGGACACCCGTGATGCCAGCATCGCCGGCGAGCAATTGACCGGGCGATTACAACTGGATTATCGCAGTACATCCACGCTGACCGATGTGCAGCTGGATGGGCAGTTGCAAGGGGGCGAATTTTTGGCCGGCAATACCTATGTCGCGCTGCCCACAACCCCTGTGACGGTGCACGTGGCGGCACACAAGACGGGCAGTGCGGGTTGGCAGATACCTAAAATCGAATGGCGCGATGGCGATGCATTGACCGCCAACGCCATGGTGCAGATGCACGCAGATGGCAGCGTGCAGGCACTGTCGGTGCAAGCGCATAGCGATGACATGACGCCATTGAAGCCACGGTACTTGTCAGGCTGGATGGGCGTGATGGGCATGGGCGATGTCACCCTGCATGGCGCATTGGATCTCGATGCGCAGGTCAATGCCGATGGCCTTGCTGCGGTGAATGCACAGCTGCATGGCGTGGATCTGCAAGACCCCAACGGGCGTTTTGTATTTGATGGCCTGCGCGGTGGCCTGCGGTATTCGGCAGGTGCGCCGGTGGAGAGCACCTTGCAGTGGCAGGGCGGCCAGTTGTATGGCTTGAAATTTGGTCCGGCAACATTGCCGTTCGCCAGCAGTGCTGGCCAGTTGCGCACACGCGCGGCGATTGCTGTGCCGATGATGGGTGGCACGCTGGGCTTGCGTGACGTGGTGATTCGCCCGCCGCAAGGCGAGCATGGCATGGACATCGGGTTTGGCCTGCAATTGGCAGCGATCGACTTTGGCAAGGTGTCGCAGGCGTTGGGTTTGCCGGCTTTCCAGGGCACGCTAGGCGGCAGCATTCCGCGTGCGCATTACGCGCAAGATCGGGTTGATTTTGAAGGCGGCCTGACTTTGCAATTGTTCGATGGCCGCGTGGCGTTTTCAGCGCTATCGCTGGAGCGCCCGTTCGGCACCGCGCCCAGCCTGAGTGCGGATATCGCCATGGATGATCTGGATTTACTGCGGCTGACCGAGGTGCTGGGTTTTGGCAGCATCAGTGGCAAATTGGACGGCAGGGTGACCGGCTTGCGCTTGGTGGATTGGACGCCGGTGGCATTTGATGCGCGCTTCATCACCGATGATGCCCCCGGGGTGCGCAAACGCATCAGTCAACGCGCGGTGCAAGATATCGGCAGTGTGGGCGGCAGCTCGTTTATTCAAACCTTGCAAGGCAAGGCGGTGGCGCTGTTCAAGGACTTTGGCTATCGCCGCATCGGCATCGGTTGCCATCTGGAAAATCAGATTTGCGCGATGAATGGCCTGCATTCAGCCGGCAACACTTTTACTATCGTGGAGGGAGCCGGTGTGCCCCGGCTCGATGTGGTGGGCTATAACCGTGCGGTGGACTGGGCCACCTTGGTAGAGCGGTTGCTGGCGGCCAGCAAAGGCGAGGTGGCACCGGTGATACATTGACCGCGATGGCGCAACGGCAAGCAAATCGACGCAATTTTGGATAAAGGAAACAAGTCATGAAGCAATGGATGGGTGTACCGGGGATGGGTGTACCGGTGGTGGGGGCGCTGCTGCTGAGTGCATGCGTGACGATCAATGTGTACTTCCCGGCAGCCGAGGCCAAGCAGGCAGCCAAGGAGTTTGTCGAAAAGGTCATCAACGAAGCAGACAAGGTGCAGATCAAGGAAACCCCCGCTGGCAGCGGTGGGATGGCTCTACAGGCACCGCGTGCGCGCTTTGATGTGTCGGGGTTTGACCCGTGGGTGTTGCTGGGGATTGGCAGCGCGCAGGCGCAGGCGGCACCCGACATCAGCATCAAGACACCTGCCATTCAAGCCATTCAATCGCGCATGGAGACTCGCTTTAACAGCAGCTTGCGGGCTGGGTTTGATAGTGGTGCGCTGGGGTTTACCGATGATGGTTTGGTCAGCGTGCGGGATGCCGCCAAAGTGGATTTGAAAGACCGCGTCGCGTTGAACACGGCGGTAGCCGACGACAACCGTGACCGCAAGGCGGTGTATCGCGAAGTGGCCGTTGCCAATGGTCATCCCGAATGGGAAGCCCAGATCCGTGGCGTATTTGCCAAGCAATGGATCAGCAGTGCGCGGCCCGGTTGGTGGTACCAAGCGGGCGGGGCGTGGAAGCAAAAATAAGAGGACAAAACGCCCGGTACCTGCCGGGCGTTTTGGTTGCAGTCAGGGGCACGCGTCTTAGTCCAAAAATTGCAATCTCGCCAGCTCTGCGTACAGCCCACCTTGCGCCAGCAATTCGCTGTGGGTGCCTTCGGCAACGATGCGGCCGTGGTCCAACACCACGATGCGGTCGGCCTTGAGCACGGTGGCCAAGCGGTGCGCCACCACCAATGTGGTGCGGCCCTGCATCAAGTGTTCCAGTGCATGCTGCACCGCGCGTTCGCTTTGCGCATCCAAGGCCGAGGTGGCCTCGTCCAGCAGCAAGATCGGCGCATTTTTCAACAAGGCGCGCGCAATCGCGATGCGCTGTTGCTGGCCACCGGACAGGCGTGCGCCACGCTCACCCAGTTCGCTGGCAAACCCTTCCGGTAAGGCATCCAGAAAGTCGGTGGCTTCGGCCAATTGCGCGGCGTGGCGCACCTGCGCATCGCTGGCGTCGAGCTTGCCGTAGCGGATATTGTCGGCGGCGCTGGCGGCAAAGATCACTGGCGCTTGTGGCACCAAGGCGATGGCCTCACGCAGTTGATCGGGCTGCACGTTGCGGATGTCGATGCCATCCAGCAATAGACGGCCTTGTTGCGGGTCATGAAAGCGCAGCAACAATGAAAACACCGTACTTTTGCCGGCACCGGAGGGGCCCACCAGGGCCACGGTTTCGCCGGGGCGCACGCGCAGGCTGAAGTTTTCCAGCGCGGCGGCATCCGGGCGTTGCGGATAATGGAAACACAAGTCTTCAAAGAGCAACTCACCACGCACCGGCACCGGCAATGCCTGTGGTTGCGCGGGCGCGGTGATGGCCGATTGTTCTTGCAGTAACTCATGGATGCGGCCCATCCCGCCGGCGGCTTTTTGCAGCTCGTTCCAGACTTCGGCCAGCGCCCCCACCGAGCCGCCACCAATCATCGCGTACATCACAAATTGCCCTAGCGCACCGGCGCTGAGGTGGCCATTGATGACATCGTGCGCACCGGACCACAGCACCACGATCACCGCGCCAAAAATCAGGCTGATGGCGACCGCGGTTACCATCGCTTGTGCGCCGATGCGCTTGCGTGCGGTTGCCACGGCGGTGGCCATGGCCTGGGCGTAACGACCGCGCTCATAGCCTTCGCGCGAGTGCGCTTGCACCGTGCGTACAGCGCCCAAGGCCTCGGTGGCCAAGGTGTTGGCATCGGCGATACGGTCTTGACTTGCGCGCGAGACTTTTTGAATCCGCCGTGCGCCGATGATGATGGGGGCCACGGCCAGTGGAATCCCCAGCAATGCCCATGCCGCCAACTTCGGGCTGGTGACAAACAACATCACCATCGAGCCGATCACGGTGACGCTGCTGCGCAGGGCCACCGACATGCTGGAGGCAATCACGCTGCGCAAGAGTTCGGCATCGGCAGTCAGGCGTGATACCAGCTCACCGCTGCGGCTGCGGTCATAAAAACCGGCATCCAGCCCCAAAAGGTGGGCATAGAGTTGGCTGCGCAGGTCGGCGACGACTTTTTCACCCAACAAGGTGACGAAGAAATAACGTGTGGCTGTGGCCAGCGCCAATGCCACGATGACCACCAGTACAAAGCCGAAGGTGCGATCGATATTGGCCCCGTTCTGGAAGCCGTGGTCGATCATCTGCCGGAATGCCACTGGCAAGCTCAAGGTGGCGGTGGACGAGGCGATCAGCGCCAGCAACCACGCCGCAAACAGGCCAAGATGCCGACGAATAAAGGGCCATAGGGCACGTAGAGAGCCGATGGGTGCTTTGGTGGGCACCGGAGCAGGTGAGTTCATGCGGCTATTTTAGCCCTAGCGGTCAATGTGACGCCGGATCACTGGAGGTGGGTTCCAAACCCCGCAGATCAGCGGGTAGGTTGGCCTGCGGATATCTGTGGCGGAACTCGGCCAAGCTGGCGCGGGCTTCGTCGGTTTTGCCCAGTTGTTGCAATTGGCGGATCCGCCGCAGCCAGGCATCGCGTGCGCTGGGGCTGGCCATGGTTGCCGGCGGCACGTCGTCCAACGGTGTGTCCGCGGCAGTGTCGGGGCTGGGTGCTGCTTGCAGTGTTTTGAGCTGTGCCGCGGGCCTGCGTGCCACGTTGGCATCCGCATCACGAGCTTGCTCGGCCACGGTGGCGGTTGCCGGCGCGGGTGCCGGGGGCGGCGGCGCTGGCGGCGGAGGCGTTGGGGCTTCTTGCACAAACGCACGTGGGGTTTGCAGTACGACGGGTGGGTCTTCGGGCGGTGGAGGTGGTGATTGCCGAACCCTAGGCGAGGGCTTATCGACGGCTGCAGGCGGGGGGCTTGCTGTACTGTTGGGCGATGGCACCGAAGCCGCTGCGGCGGGCTGTGTGGCTGCGGGTGGCGATGATGCAGGGGCGGTGGACTGCGGTGATGGCGTGGGTGACGCGATGGGAGCGGTGGGTTGCAGTTGCACGCGCCACGCCAAGCCCAGCGCAAGACACAACGATGCGGCCAATGCCAACGGGGTGGCCCAGCGTCGGCGGCGCGCTGGCGCAGAGGGCCGCAGCGCAGCAGCGTGCGCGGCACGCAGGATGCGCGCATCCAGTGCCGCATCCGGTGCATTGCGGCCATGCAGTTTTGGTAACTGCGCGGCCAGTACGCGTTCTTCATGACTTAGGGGCTCACGCGGGATTTGCGTCATGACAGTAATCTCGCGCGCAGTTTGTCCATTGCATAACGCAGGCGTGACTTCACCGTCTCGCGGCCGGCACCGGTAATGCTGCCGATTTCCTCCAGCGTCAGTTCCTGTTCCAAGCGCAACAGCAGTACTTCGCGTTGCTCGCTAGGGAGTTCATCCAGCGCCAGTTGCAACTGGCGGCGGCGTTCAAAATCAGACAAGACCCGCTCGGGTGTTTGTCCATCAGCAAGCCTGGCAAGGCGTTCGTCAGCATCGACAGGAGGGGGTGGGCGATGCTTGAGGCTACGCCAATGATCCCCTAGGCGGTGGTGGGCGATGGTGTACAGCCAGGCGCTGAAGCCGGCATCGGGTTGCCATTCGTTGCGTGCGGCAATCATTTTTTGCCATACGTCCTGAAATAACTCGTCGGCCAAGGCATTGTCGCGCAAGTGGCGTAGCAAATAGCGATAAAGTTTGAGTCGATGGCGTGCGTACAAGTGCTCGAATGCCGCACCGTCGCCGGCGGCATAGGCCAGCATCAGGGCTTCGTCACTGGTCTCAGGCATTTCCACCGGGTACAGCCTACGGGCAGGTGCCGCCAACGGGAAGGGGGCTGTAGTCTTCGCAACGGGGTAATAGGCAAGTGACATACCACGGTAAACGGATACACGGGTAAGTTGGGGTTACCTAAAACGGTGATGCGGAACATGGAATCCAAGCGCCGTTACAGGCAATATGCGCAAAGATGAACGCCACCTTGACCGCAATTCCCCGTACTTCTGCTGATCCCGCACCTCGGCGGCGCAAGGGTGCGTTTGCTGGAATTGCTGAACAAATGGCGCGCTTGTTGCCTATCGGAGCCCGTGTGCGGGTCGAATGGCAACATTCGACATTAGGCAAAGGCAGCGAATTGTTTGGTGCTGGCGAGCCCATTGATGGCGCGTTGCGGCTGCCATGGATTGGTCCCGAAGGTATTGCGCTGTGCGTGGTATTCAGCAGTCCACAACCGATGAGCCACGATGCCATCGAGCGCTGGATGCATATGGCGCGGTTGTTGGTGGAACAGGCAGCGCGGCTGGAGTTCGCCAATAGCAAAATCGACACTTTGCAGCGCTCTGAGCAACTGCGTGAGGCCTTGTACGAAATCGCCGATCTTGCCGGCAGTAATTTGCAACTCCCGGTGATGCTGCGCCGCGTGCATGCCATTGTGGGCGAGTTGATGTATGCCGAGAATTTTTACATCGTCCGCTACGATGATCGCCAGCAGACGATGCGGTTCATTTATTTTGTCGATCAACTCGACCCATTCGTGAATGACCCGGAACTGGAAATACCTGTCGCCGAAGCCGAAGACAGCCTGACGCTGCACTTGTTGCGATCCGGTGAAACCTTGCGCGGCCCTTCGAGGGCGCTGCGCGAAATGCATGGCATTTCGCATTCAGATACCAGTGGCCCCGACAGTGCGGATTGGTTGGGTGTGCCAATGAGCCGTGATGAACATGTCGCTGGTGCGTTGGTGGTACAGCATTACCTAGAGCCCAATGCTTATTCGGAAGATGACCGCATCTTGCTGGCGTTCGTGGCGCAGCACGTACTGACGACATTGGAGCGCCGCGAGGCCCGCAATCGGCTGGAGGTGCGCGTGGCGGAGCGCACCGCTGAATTGCAGCGAACCAATGAAGATCTGAAAGCAGAGGTATTTGAACGCAAACGCATCCAGAACATCCAGCGTGCGCTGTTTCGCATTGCGGAATTGTCGATGACCAGCGAGAGTCTTAGGCATTTTTATGCCGAGGTTCACGAGGCTGTCAGTGGCTTGTTGTATGCGCGAAATTTTTACATTGCCACACTGTCCGAAGACGGCAGCATGTTGGAGTTCCCGTACTCGGTGGACGAGCGTGACCAGGAACGCCAGCCACGCAAGCCAGCCGACGGTTTGACCGAATATGTCCTGAGCACGGGCAAGCCGATGTTGGCCGATCGGGAGCTTATCGCGTCGCTACAAGCCGAGGGCAAGGTGCGTGGGCATGGCAGTCTGGCGCAATGCTGGCTGGGCGTGCCGCTCATGCGGGAGGATAAAGTTGTTGGCGTGATCGCGGTGCAAAGTTATTCGCGCGATGTCATGTTCAACTACCGTGACCAAGATCTGCTGACCTTCGTTGCCATTCATATCGGCAGTGGTTTGGCCCGCAAACTGGCGCAGGAGCGCTTGATGCAGGCGCACTCCAGTCTGGAGCAACGGGTCAGTGAACGTACCCGCGAACTGGCCGAAGCCAATGCGGAGCTGGTGGAGCAGATCGGTGAGCGCCTACGTGCTGAACGTAAATTGATTCATCAGGCCACCCATGACGTGTTGACTGGCCTGCCCAACCGCGTGCAATTGTTGGAGCGACTGACGCACGCGATCACGGTAGCAAGCCATCACCCGGAGGCGTGCTTCGCCGTGCTGTTCATGGATCTGGACCGCTTCAAGCTGGTCAACGACAGCGTGGGTCATGCGGTGGGCGATGAGTTGCTGATCGAGGTGGGGCGTCGCATCGTTGGCAGCGTGCGCAGCAGCGACATGGTCTCGCGTTTGGGTGGCGATGAATTCGCCATCCTTGCAGAAGGCTTGGATGGCCCGGAAATGGCGGAAGAATTGGCCAACCGGGTATTGGCGTCGCTATCCATTCCGGTGTGGGTTGCCGGGCGCGAATTGTATCCGGGGGCCAGTATCGGGATTGCGGTCTGGCATTCGCGCTATCGCAGCGGCGAAGAAATGTTGCGCGATGCCGATGCCGCGATGTATCGCGCCAAGAGTGATGGCCGCGATCGTTGTGCGATGTTCGATGAACAGATGCATCGTGAGGCCATTCGTAGCTTGGATTTGGAAACCGACTTGCGGCGCGCCATTCAGGCCGAAAATTTCCTGCCGTATTACCAACCAATCGTAAGCATGCAAACCGGGGCAACAGTGGGCTTTGAGGCTTTGCTGCGCTGGCAGCACGAGCAACAGGGTTTGCTCACCCCCGGGGATTTTTTGGATGTAGGCGAAGAAAGCGGCTTGATCGAGCAAATCGACTGGCTGATGTACGCGCGGGTAATCACGGATATGGCGCAGCACGCGCTGCCGGGATATGTGGCCATCAATGTGTCGCCACGACATTTCCGGGTGCCTGATTTTGCCAACCGGTTGCTGGCGCTGCTGGAGCTGCATGCGGTGGAGCCTGCGCGCCTGCGGGTGGAAATCACCGAAGTGGCCTTGCTGGACGATGCGCCGCGCACACTGGAATGCTTGGATCTGTTACGTCGGCACGGTGTTTTGGCGCAGTTGGATGATTTTGGCACCGGCTTTTCGGCGCTGTCTTACTTGCATCGCTTCCCGATTGCCAGCCTCAAAATTGATCGCAGTTTTGTGGCCGGACTGGATGGCGAAGCCAGTACCGAAAGCGTGGCCGTGATCCGCGCCATCGTGGCATTGGCCAATAGTCTGGGCATCGAGCAAATCGCCGAAGGCGTAGAAACGCAGCAGCAACGTGACCGCCTCAGTGAGCTGGGCTGCACCTATGCGCAAGGCTTCCTGTACAGCCTGCCGTCCCCCTTGTCGGGTGAGGGCTTGATGGCGCTACCCGATCAGGTGGTATAGCGCACGTCCAACACCTGCAAGCGCAGCTGACCATCACTGATGCGCGCATGCAATGTGTCACCTGGCTGGGTGTCATCGGCTTTGCGGACGATGCGCCCGTGTTCTTGCTGCAAAATGCTATAGCCACGCGCCACCGTCGCCAGTGGGCTGATGGCATGCAGTGAGCGCGCCAGCCCGCGCAGGTGCAAAGCCTCACGCTGTAACCGTTGTGCAATCAGGGCTTGCGGGCGTTGTTGCAGCTGCACGAGGCGTTCGCGCAAGTGCGCGATGTGCTGCTGTGGATGGCGGGCGCGGAGCACGCCGTTTGCATGGCGCAAGGTGGCAGCATGCAAGGCCAGTTGCCGCACCAGCACTGCATCCAGCTGCATGCGCAGTTGCTGTGCGCGCAGTGCTTGCGCCTTCAGGTGGGCCTGTGGGCGGCAAGCTTGCAAGCGCAAAAATGCACGATCGGCACGCTGCATGCCCTGCTGTAATACGTGGGTTTGGCGAGCCTGTAACTGCCGATGCAGCGTGCGCGCATGGGTGGCCAGCGTGGTGGCATCGGGGGTCAATAATTCAGCCGCAGCGGACGGTGTCGGTGCGCGCAAGTCGGCAGCAAAATCGCTGAGTGAAAAATCGGTTTCGTGCCCGATCGCCGACACTACCGGTGTGGTGCACGCTGCAATCGTGCGTGCAAGGGCTTCGTCATTGAATGCCCACAAATCTTCCAATGAGCCACCACCACGCGCCAACACCAGCACGTCATAGCGGCCGCTGGCGTCGGCACGCAGTAGCATGTCGCGGATCTGGGCGGCGGCCACATCACCCTGTACCGGCACCGGTAGCAGTTCCACATCGAGCAGCGGAAAGCGTCGCCGCAGGACGCTGATGATGTCGCGGATGACTGCACCAGATGGCGATGTGAGCACGGCGATACGGTGTGGAAATGCGGGTAGTGAACGCTTGCGTTCGGCAGCAAACACGCCCTCGGCTTGCAGCTTGGCCAGCAACGCGTCATAGGCACGACGCAGCGCGCCTTCGCCGGCCTCTTCCATGGTGTCCAGCACCATTTGGTAATCGCCGCGTGCTTCGTACACGGTCAAGCGGCCACGCACCACCACCTGCATGCCTTCGCGGGGGATGAACTTCAGCCATTGGCTCTTGGGTTTGAACAGCGCGCAACGCACCTGCGCGCGGGCATCTTTCAACGTAAAATACACATGCCCCGAACTTGGCCGCGCCAGATTGCCAATTTCACCTTCCACCAGCACATTGGGGAAGCTGCCTTCCAGCAGGTCGCGGGCCAAAGTGTTGAGCTGGGCGGGGGTGAGGATGCGGTCATCGCGAGTCATGGCGATAGGATACGGCGCAAACACGCGATTTACGCTTAGCCATACACGTTATGGCTAAGCGTAAAATGGCGGCATGACCACCCATATTCCTGACCGCTTTGGTCCACTTTCCCGTCGTTTGACCCGTTCCGTTGCCATTGGCGGGGTGCAGGTTGGTGGCGGCGCGCCCGTGGTGGTGCAGTCGATGACCAATACCGACACCGCCGATGTGGCGTCCACCGCCAAGCAGATTGGCGAGTTATGGCGTGCCGGCAGCGAGCTGGTGCGGATCACCGTGAATACCGCCGAGGCCGCCGCCGCCGTACCGCGCATCGTGGAACGGTTGGCGATGATGGGCGTGAACGTGCCCATCATCGGCGACTTTCACTACAACGGGCATACCCTGCTGGCCGGCGAGCCAGCCTGCGCGCAGGCGCTGGCCAAATACCGCATCAACCCCGGCAATGTGGGCTTCGGCAAAAAAAAAGACACCCAGTTTGCGCAGTTGATCGAGTTCGCCATTCGCTACGGCAAGCCGGTGCGCATCGGGGCCAATTGGGGCTCGCTGGATCAAGCATTGGCGGCGCGTTTGATGGACGAAAACGCACAACGCACCGCGCCTTGGGATGCCGGCCGGGTGATGCGCGAGGCGTTGATTTTATCGGCACTGGAATCCGCGCAGCGGGCGGTGGCGTTGGGCTTGCCGGCCGAGCGCATCATTTTGAGTGCAAAAGTTTCTGGCGTGCAGGAGCTGGTGGCGGTGTATCGCGACTTGGCCGCGCGCAGCGATTTTGCCTTGCATCTGGGCCTGACCGAAGCCGGCATTGGCAGCAAAGGTATTGTGGCGTCCAGTGCCGCGCTGGGCGTGCTGCTGCAAGAAGGCATCGGCGACACCATTCGCATTTCGCTGACGCCGGAGCCAGGGGCCTCACGCACGCAGGAAGTCATCGTCGCCCAAGAATTGCTGCAAACCATGGGCCTGCGCGCCTTCACGCCGATGGTCACCGCCTGCCCAGGGTGTGGTCGCACCACCTCGGAATTTTTTCAAGAATTGGCGAAGGTGGTGCAAGAACACGTCCGCGCGAAGATGCCGGAATGGAAAATCAGTCACCCGGGTGCTGAAAACATGACGCTGGCGGTGATGGGCTGCGTGGTCAACGGGCCGGGTGAATCGCGTCACGCCAATATTGGCATTTCGCTACCAGGCACGGGCGAAGCGCCTTCGGCACCGGTGTTTGTGGATGGTGAAAAGTCGGTGACGCTGCGCGGCGACAACATTGCCCACGAGTTTGTTGCGCTGATCGACGCCTATGTGGAGACGCACTACGCCTTGAACGTACCGGCATGACCTTTTCCTGCGGCTGATTACGTTAGTATTCAAGGAGCCAGAGACGTCGGGGGGACGAGGATGGAAGCCAAGCGCACCAGCGCGCCGCTCTATCTGCACATCACGTTGTTGCCACTTGGTTTAGTGGCGGCCACCGCGGTGGTGTTGCGCTGGTTTCAAGATATGGTGCCAGGCTTGTGGGAATTTGCGGTGCTAGTCGCAATTGCCGCATTGCTCATTTTGCTGATGGCGCGGCGTATTTCCGCACCGCTGACACGCTTGGCGCATGAGGCAGAAGCCGTGCGCCGTTTTGATTTCACCGATCACCCGGTCATTCGCTCGTCGGTGCGTGAAATCGAGGAGCTGGCCGCAGGGTTTGATTTGATGCGTGATGCGATCCGGCGTTTTTTGCGGATCAACCGCCGCCTGGCCACCGAGACCGATTTTGACGCACTGCGTCCGTGGCTGTTGGACAAGCTGGTGGACATTGCCGGTGCGCGCGGTGGCTTGTTGTACTTGGCCGATGCATCCGGTGAAGAGCTGCGCGCAGCGGCGCTGGATGTGGAAGGAGGTAAAGCCAAACCTGCGCCGGACTTGCCACCATTGGATCCGCACGCGATGCCTGAGGCAATGGCCCGCGCGCGTGCCTATTTGCAGCGTGTCAGCAGCCGTTTGACACCGGATGAATTGACCGTGCTGGGGGTGGATGCACGCTTTGCCGATGCGTCGGCCCTGGTGGTGCCGTTGCTGGATCGCCGCGAGTCGCTGCTGGGCATGCTGGTGTTGTTCAAAGATGGCGAGGTGGATGCCACCAGCGCCAGCTTCATCGAAGCACTGGCCGCCAGCGCCGCCACCGCGCTGGAAACCCAGGAACTTTTGCGTGCGCAGAAAGCCATGGTGGACGCCACCATCCGCATGGTTGCCGATGCCATCGACGCCAAAAGCCCATACACCGGCGGGCATTGCACGCGGGTGCCGGAGTTGACCTTCATGCTGGCGCGCGCGGCCTGCGATAAAACCGAGGGGCCGTTTGCCGGTTACGGCTTGGACGAAGAACAGTGGGAAGCGCTGTACATCGCCGGTTGGTTGCACGATTGCGGCAAAGTCACCACCCCCGAGTACGTGGTGGACAAGGCCACCAAGTTGGAGACGGTGCACAACCGCATCCACGAAATCCGCACCCGTTTTGAAGTGCTCAAGCGCGATGCCGAGATCGTGTATTGGCGCGGGTTGGCGCAAGCTGGCGACGAGCCCAGCCTGCGCGCGCAACGCGATGCATTGCTACAGCAGTTGGATGAAGAATTTGCATTCGTCGCCAGTTGCAATGTGGGTAGCGAATATATGTCAGACGACAAGGTGCAGCGTCTGCATGCCATCGGTGCACGGCGTTGGCAGCGCACTTTGGATGACCGCTTGGGGCTGTCGCGCGATGAGCTTGCGCGTCGGCAAACGCCCGCCGCCACGTTGCCGGTGGACGAGTGGCTATTGGCCGACAAACCCGAGCACCGCATCCCGCGCCCGCCTTCCGAACACATCCCAGAGGACAGCCATTGGGGCTTTGCGATGGATGTGCCGGAGCTGTTATACCACCACGGTGAGTTGCATAACCTCGGCATCCGCCGCGGCACCTTGACCGAAGAAGAACGCTACAAGATCAACCAACATATCGTGTTGACCATCACCATGCTGGCGGCGTTGCCGCTGCCCAAGCATTTGCGGCGGGTACCTGAAATTGCCGGTGGCCATCACGAAAAATTGGACGGCACCGGCTACCCGCGCCGCCTCAACGCCGAACAGTTATGCACCGAGGCCAGAATGATGGCGATCGCCGATATTTTTGAAGCACTGACCGCCGCCGATCGCCCCTACAAACCCGGTAAAACCTTGGCCGAAGCGCTGTCGATCATGGCCAAGATGTGCCGCGAGCAGCACTTGGACCCCGATTTGTTTGCGTTGTTTTTGCACTCGGGCGTGTACCGCGAGTATGCCGAAAAATACCTAAGCGCCGACCAACTGGCGGCCGTGCGCATCGAGGATTATTTGTAACCAGACTGCGGCGTCGTTTGCGATGTTTGCTCTAGGCTTCCACGCACACCCGGTTGCGGCCTTCATGCTTGGCACGGTACAGGGCGGCGTCGGCAGTGGCCATCAGCGTACTTCGAGTCATGCGATTTTGTGCCAGTACGGTGACACCAATACTGATGGTAATAGGCAGGCGTTCGCTGACCAAATAAAACCCCGTCTCTGCGACTGCCTGCCGCAGGCGTTCGGCACAGTCCGTGGCGGTGGCAAGGTCGCATTCTGGCAAGAGTAGGGCAAATTCTTCGCCCCCAATACGCGCTGCGACATCTTCGCCGCGTGCATGGGTGCGCACGATAGTGGCGATCTTGCGCAACACCTCGTCGCCCTGAATATGCCCGTATCGGTCATTGATGGGTTTGAACAAATCCACATCGATGATGCACAAGGCCAGTGGCCGTTGATGCCGCAGTGCGCGCCCGATTTCTTTGTCCGCCATTTCACAAAAATGCCGGCGATTGTAGAGGTCTGTCAGCGCATCATGAATTGCCAGTTGATAGATTTCTTCGTGATAACTGGCTTCCACGCTGTCGTGGCTGATGAATTTCAGGATGCTTTCACCCACCGTGATTTGGTCGCCGTCGGCCAATGCTTGTTCATTGGCAAGCCGTGACTCATTGAGCCGGGTTGGGTTGGTTGCGCCCAGATCGCGCAGCATGTATCGGTTGTCATCCAGACGTATTTCGCAGTGCCGACGCGACACGCTTTTATGCGCAATTTGCAGGTCTGACTCTGGGGTACGGCCAATGCAGACCGGCAAATGCCCGATATCCAAGCGCCGGCCCAGCCCTTCGCCATGGATCACCACCACGCAGGCCGAACGTCGCGTGGGTCGTAATGGCCCATCGCTATATAGCGTGCGCTGGGTGGTTTCGGTTTGTTCGGGGTCGTGGCTCATGCAGGCAAGTCGTAAGCGTCACCCGAGTGTAGCGCCAGTTGATGGCATGATGCGTGGCGCTGGTGGCAATTTGCGCAGCACGACCAGAGAGTAGCCAAGGAATAGAGCAAGCCATGCACAACGATCCGGATAGTACCGAGTTGTTGCCCACCGGGGGTGTGACTGCCATGGCGCTAGACGTGGGGCAGTTGCCGGCAGGGGCGATGTTGGGGCATTACCGTATCCAAGCGCTCTTGGGGCGCGGAGGCATGGGTGATGTGTACCGTGCGCAACAGTTGGAACCGGTCAATCGTACTGTGGCATTCAAATTGCTGCGCACGCAGCGCTTGGATACCCGCCACATTGCTTATTTTGAAGTGGAACGTCAGCTGTTGGCACAGATGCGGCATCCGGCCATCGCACAGATTTTTGATGCTGGCACAACCCCGGATGGGCATCCGTATTTTGCGATGGAATTCATCGAAGGTTGCCCGATTACCCAATATTGCGATGATCATGCGCTATCGCTGGAGGCGCGTATCGCGTTGTTTATTCGTGTGTGTGAAGGCGTGCAGCACGCGCATCAAAAGGGCGTGATCCATCGCGATCTCAAGCCAGGGAATTTATTGGTGGATGAGGTGGATGGTCGGCCTTTACCCAAGATCATCGACTTTGGGATTGCTACTGCCAGCAGCTTGGGGCAGGGGCTTGAAGTGGCCGGTACCCCCGACTACATGAGTCCAGAGCAGGCCACTAGCGCGCAAGCAAGTGTGGACACCCGCAGTGATGTGTATGCATTGGGCGTGGTGCTGTGCGAATTACTGATCGGGCAGCGTCCGCAGACCAACGGGCAAACCCAGACCAGCCATGCGCACACACTGCGGTTGCCCTCCGAACAACTTTCCACGCTGTCACCTGCCGATGCTGGGGCCGTGCTGGCAGCACGCCACGCATCGTTGCCGCGCATGCATAAAGTGTTGCGCAGCGAGCTGGATTATGTGGTCGCCAAGGCGATGCGGTATGACCGCAATGAACGCTACCCCAGTGCGGCGGCATTGGCAGAAGACTTGCACAGGTTCTTGACCCATTACCCATTGCAGGCAGTCCCCGCGTCGCGCAGATATGGTTGGCTGAAGTTTACCCAACGCCATCGCACCGGCATGATGGCAGCGGCAGTGGTCAGCCTGGCCTTGGTCGGTGGCTTGGCGGTGTCAGTGTATGGCTTGTTACAAGCGCAGGCGCAGCGTGCCATTGCGCAACAGCGCAATACGCAATTGGAAAAAGTGGCGGCATTCCAGCAGTCGATGTTGGAGGGGATCGACATCGAGGCGATGGGTCTGGGGATGGCCAATGGGCTGCGTGCACAAATGCAGCAAAATGCACCGGAAGCAGCCGTTGCTTTGAATGCGGCACTGGCAAGTACCAGCACCGCTGACGTAGCACGCGGTTTGATCGATCAAGATATTCTGGTCAATGCCGAGCGCGCCATCACGCATGATTTTGCCCACGATGCAGGGCTAGCAGCGGACTTGCGCGAGTCGGTGGCTAAGGTGCGGCTGGCATTGGGCCTGCCTAAACAAGCCGCCGCCGGGTTTGCACAGGTGGCCGATTACCGCAGCAAAGCCTTGGGGGCGGCATCGCCCAAAACCTTGTCTGCGCGCCAACAGCAGGTCTCGGCGTTGCTGGAGGATGCCCAGCCCAAAGCTGCTATGGCCTTGCTGGACACGGTGTTGCCCAAGGCGCAGCAGTTGCTGCAAGCCGATCCAATTGGCCTCAAGTTGCGCTTGAATCAGGCCGAAGCAACGGCATCTTTGGGCGATCGTCCGGCTGCGCGCAAACTGCTTGAAGCCTTGCGTGCGCAAGCCATACAACTGCGTGGTGAGCGCGATCTGGTGACCATGGACGTAACCCAGAGCTTGTCGGTGTTATTGGGGAAAATGGGCGAACCGCAAGCTGGCCGTCGCTTGATGGAGGCTTTGGTGCCGATGCGAATGCAAGTGCAGGGCAAGGACGCAACCGACACCTTGGGCGCGCAACACAATCTGGCCGTGATGCGCATCCTGACCGGGGACAAACCCGGCGCGGTGGCCTTGCAGCAGCAATTGGTGGCCACGCAAACCCGCCGCTTAGGTGCTGAGCACCCACAAACCCTGTCCGAGTTGGGCAACTTGGCCAATATGTTGAACGACAGCGGCAAGCCCGAGCAGGCATTGCCGATTGCCGAACAGGTGGTGGCCGCACGCACGCGAGTGCTGGGGGAAGATCACCCGCAAACGCTGAAAGCCATCTTGAATCTGTCTTCCATTTTAGCGCGGCTCAAGCGGTTTGATGCGGCAATGGCATTACAAAAACAGGTTGCACAGGCGCGCACACGCTTGCTGGGGCCGCAACATCCGGACACCTTGTTTATCCAACTCAACCGTGCCGCCACCTTGCAACAAGCTGGGCAGCCCAAGGCCGCGATGGTGCAGCTGGATGCGTTTTTACCGCTGGGCCGCAAGGTGCTGGGCGACAAACATCCACAAGTGCAGATGGGCTACGACATCCGCGCGCAAGCGGCGGAAGCCTTGGGCGACAAGGCGCTGGCGATTGCTTCGTATCGGGAATTGCTGGCGCTGCGGGAAGCGGCATTGGGCGCGCAGGACATCAAGACGATTGATGCGGCATGGAATCTGGAGGGCTTGCTGCGCCAGCGTGGTGAGGTGGCGGCTGCCGATGCGTTACGCAACCGCTATGTTGTCCCACTGTTGCAGGCTAAGCCGGAGACGCTGGATGCAGACCACGTGCGGATGGTCAACAATATTCGTGACACCGAAGACAGCGAGGCGCAGGTGTCAACGCATCGGCCGCAGTTACGCTGAACTCACTCCCCCGGCAGCTTGGCCTCGCAGGGCGCGCCGGTGGCGGCTTTGCGCGCCAGCACGGCTTCGCGATGGGCAATGTAAAACGTCGATGACAAGATGATGCCGGCACCGATCAAGGTATTGGCATCCACCGTTTCATTGAACAGCAACCAGCCGGCGAAGGTGACCACCGGCAACTGCATAAAACTGATCGGGGTCAGCGCCGACACATCGCCCAGCTTCAACGCGCGCGTCCACAAAAGCTGCCCCAAGGTGCCCATCATCCCGGTGGCCAGCAGCCACAGCCAAGTGATGCCAGATGGCCACTGCCACACCCACAGCGCCGGCAGCAAGGACATCGGCACCCACAGCGCATACGTCCAAAACACGATGGTGTCGGCCTTGTCGATGGCCGACAATTGCTTGATCTGGATCGCCACCAGGGCACTGAGCATGGCTGCGGCTACCGCCACCAGACTGCCGGCGCTGAACGCATGCGACCACGGATGCACGATGATCAACACGCCCAAAAACCCCAGCGCCACCGCGCTCCAGCGGCGTGCGCGCACCTTTTCACCCAGCATCACAATGGCGGCGAGGGTGACAAAGATGGGGGACGAATACGTCAGCGAAATCGCCAGCGCCAGCGGCAAATGGGCAATCGCCCAGAACCCGCAAAACATACTGACAATGCCAATCGCGGTGCGCAGTAAATAACGCGGCAATTGGGTGGTGCGCACGCTGGCGGCCAATGCAGCAGCCGGCTTGGGTTGGCGCAGTGCGGGGAGCGCCAATATCGGCAACAGGGCCAAAAACCCAAACGCATTGCGGAAGAACGCCACTTCCCACGTGGGAACCGTCTTGGAAGCCAGACGGATGAAGATTGCCATCAGCCCAAACCCCAAGGTGCTGCCCACCATCAGCAAGGCAGCACGGGTGTGGTTGGTGTGGGGGCGGTGGTTCATGTGGCGGTGTTGCGGCTCACCAGCGTGCGCCAATGATGCGGGGTTCAGGTTCGATAGGCACCCCAAAGCGCGCGAACACTGCGGCCGCAATGCGGCGGGCCAGTTCCAGCAATTGCAAGCCGCTGGCGTGGCCATGGTTGACCAACACCAAGGCATGTTCGCTGGAGACGCCCGCATCACCGTCGCGATGACCTTTAAAGCCGCATTGGTCGATCAACCATGCCGCCGACAACTTGCGGTTGCCGTCGTCGGTAGCGCGAAACACCGGCAGTGCTGGGTGTTCTTGCAAGAGTGATGTGGCGACTGCGGTGGGCACGATAGGGTTTTTGAAGAAGCTGCCAGCATTGCCCAGCACTGCCGGGTCTGGCAGTTTGCGGCGACGAATGCGGATAACGGCTTCGGCCACTTGCGTGGCGCGCGGTGCCTGGGTGACACCCATCGCGGCCAGTTCTTCGCCAATGCCGGCATAACTCAAGATTGCGGCGGCATTGCGTGACAGTGCAAATTCCACCGCCGTCACCACATAGCGGTCTGGGTCATGTTTGAAGCAGGAGTCGCGGTAGGCAAACGCGCAGTCAGCAGCAACAAGGCGCACCACGCCGCCGCACTGACGGTCGAAGGCTTCTACCACATGGATGCAGGCGCGCACTTCCACGCCGTAAGCACCGATATTTTGGATGGGGGCAGCCCCCACGGTGCCGGGAATCAGCGCTAGGTTTTCCAGCCCACACAGGCCGCGCCCCAGCGTCCACAGCACAAAATCATGCCAAATGACGCCGGCGTCGGCACGCACGATGGCGTGGCTGCTGTCTTCTTCCACGATGCAGATTTGCTGCGCGGTGAGTGCCAGCACCGCGCCTTGCGGGTCACCGGCAAACAGCAGATTGCTGCCGCCACCCAACACCAGTAACGGCGCATCACGCAGCATCGCGTAGCCAAATAATTCCGGTAGCGCGGTGGTGTTGCTGACTTCTACCAACAGCGGCGCACGCGCGGCCACGCCAAAGGTGTTGCGTGCATCCAGACGCACGTTTTCAAACAAGCGGTAGCCGCTGCCGCTGCTGGTGCTCATTCGGGTGGCAAATGCCCACGGCTGGGGGCTTCTTTGCGCCGACGCAGGGCATCCACGCATTCGCCAATCAAGGCCGGGCCGCGATACACCAACCCCGTATAGGTTTGCACCAAAACCGCGCCGGCCGCTTGCTTGGTGGCGGCATCGGCACCGTGCAAAATGCCGCCCACACCGATCAATGGAATGGTGTCGGGCAAGCGTGTGCGCAGCATGCGCAGCACGGTGGTGGCTTGGCTCATCAGCGGCGCGCCGGACAGGCCGCCGCTTTCGTTGGCGTGCACGGCATCGGCCACGCCATCGCGCGCAATCGTGGTGTTGGTGGCAATCACGCCATCCACCTGCAAATCACCCAGCACCCGCGCTGCTGCGTCGATATCACTTTCCGAAAGATCCGGCGCAATTTTTACCAAGACCGGCACCCGCTTACCGTGCTTGGCGGCCAATTTTTCTTGCTCGTCGCGCAACACCGACACCAACTTGCGCAGGGTCTGTTCTTCTTGCAGCTCGCGCAGGCCGGCGGTATTGGGCGAGGAGATATTGACCGCCACGTAGTCGGCCAATGCATACACTTTGCGCAGGCACAGCAAATAGTCGGCGGCGGCATCCACGTTGGGCGTGTCTTTGTTTTTGCCGATATTGATGCCCAGCAAACCGGACTTGCGGCGCGCACGTTCCACATTACGCACCAGTACGTCCACACCCTCGTTGTTGAAGCCCATCCGGTTGATCACGGCTTCGTGTTGCGGCAGCCGAAACATGCGCGGCTTGGGGTTGCCGGACTGCGGCAACGGGGTGACCGTGCCCACTTCGACAAACCCAAACCCCAGTGCCAACAGTGCATCGATATGCGCGCCGTTTTTGTCCATCCCGGCGGCAAGACCTACCGGGTTGGGAAACTCCAAACCCAGCACCTTGACTGGCATCGGTCGCGGCGGTTTGGCCAACAAGCTGCGCATACCGCAGCGGTAGGCGGCTTCTAGCGACAGCAGGCCCATGCCGTGCGCACGCTCGGCATCGACACCAAACAGAAACGGGCGCGCCAGCGAGTACAAGACTTAGTGCCCTGCGCCGACCAGCGCGACAAAAGCAGCCAGCCCGCCAAAGAACAAGATGACCCCGATCACCGCCAACACCGAGAACGCGATGACCAGATAGCCCATCACCAGCCCCGCGACGGCCAAACCGTCGCCCTCTTGGGTGTCCGGCGAGCGCCGGATTTCACTGCGCGCCATATGCCCGCAGATGATGGCGATGATGCTGCCCAGAAAGGGCAGCAAGGTCCAGCCCAGGATGCCGCAGACAAGACTGACCACGGCAAGCGAATTGGTTTGGCGGAGCGGGGTGTTCATGGGGATGGCCTCTTAGAGGTCGAACTTGATGCCCTGTGCCAGCGGCAGGGAGTCGGAATAGTTGATGGTATTGGTTTGCCGGCGCATATACGCCTTCCACGCATCGCTGCCGGATTCGCGGCCACCGCCGGTTTCTTTTTCGCCGCCAAACGCACCACCGATTTCTGCACCCGAGGTGCCAATATTGACATTAGCGATACCGCAATCGGAACCCGATGCAGCCAAAAAGGCTTCGGCACGTTTCAAATTGGTGGTGAAAATCGACGACGACAGCCCCTGCGGCACCGCATTTTGCATGTCGATCGCGTCGTTCAAATCCGTGTACGGCATGACGTACAGAATCGGCGCGAAGGTTTCGTGCTGGACGATGGCGGCATCATTGGTCAGCCCGGTCACAATCGCCGGCAGCACGAAATTGCCGGGGCGGTCGATGGCGGTGCCGCCGGTTTCCACCTTGCCGCCGGCGGCCTTGGCCTTGGCGATGGCATCCAGATAAGCGTTCACGCCATCACGGCTATTCAGTGGGCCCATCAGGTTGGCGGGGTCGGTGGGGTCACCGATCTTGCCCTCCACTTGCTTGTAGGCGGTGATCAATTTGGCCAACACATCGGCGTAGATGGAGGCGTGCACGATCAAGCGGCGGGTGGTGGTGCAGCGCTGGCCAGCGGTACCCACTGCGCCAAACACAATCGCCGGGATGGCCAGTTTCAGGTCGGCGGTTTCATCGACGATGATCGCGTTGTTGCCGCCCAATTCCAGCAGGCTGCGGCCCATCCGGCGTGCCACGTTTTCGCCGACCATGCGGCCAACTTTGGTGCTGCCGGTGAAGCTGATCAGCGGCACGCGCGTGTCATCCACAAACTGCTGCGCCAGCTCGCTGCCGGCATCGTTGAACAGGAAGAAAATGTCGGGGAAGCCGCCGGCGCGCAGCGCCTCATTGCAGATCTTCATCGATGCAATCGCCGACAACGGGGTCTTGGGCGAGGGCTTCCACACGGTGATGTCACCGCAGATGGCCGCCACAAAACTGTTCCACGCCCACACCGCCACCGGGAAGTTGAACGCACTGATCACCCCCACGATGCCGATCGGGTGCCACTGCTCGTACATGCGGTGGCCGGGGCGTTCGCTGTGCATGGTCAGGCCGTACAACTGGCGCGACAAGCCCACCGCGAATTCGCCGATGTCGATCATTTCCTGCACTTCGCCATCGCCTTCCGGCTTGGATTTGCCCATTTCCAGCGCCACCAGCGAACCCAGTGCGTCCTTGTGCGTGCGCAGCGCATCGGCGCACAGGCGGATCGCCTCGCCACGACGCGGGGCCGGGGTGGTGCGCCACACCTTGAACGCGGCCTGGGCACGCGCAATGATCAATTCGTAATCGGCTTGCGAGGATGCATGCACATGGCCCAGCACTTCGCCGGTGGTCGGGTTGATGGGCTCCAGCACGCCGGCATCGCTGGTCTTGGACCATTCGCCATTGCCAAGATAAGTGCCGGATTCAGTAGCGGAAAGCCCAAGGGCGGTGAGGACGGGGTGGGACATGGCGAAACCTCCGGTGAGTCGTGGCGGGTATTGCACGGGTTGGAACAGATACAGGACGAAGAAGGCGGTCACATGCCTACCCAGAACTTGCTGCCCCGCTGCAACGACGCGCGTGTTGGAAATATTGGTGACCCCGGCCCGATTCGAACGGGCGACCTTCCCCTTAGGAGGGGGACGCTCTATCCAGCTGAGCTACGGGGCCGGAACGTGATAATTATCGCAGTAGTAGCGGCATTCGGCCAATCCGACCTCCGATATTGCGATGTGCCGAAGTGACATTGACGATATGCCGGAGGACTCTAGGCATATCTGCAGGGTTTCTCGCAGCACTCGCACACCATCCATCAGCGGTTGCTCGTGGCTGGGACGACCCAAGAAATTTTATCTGTCAGGGAACATCTGAACAATTCAGGCTTTCCCTAGGGCAATTAGCCCAGTTTGCTTCTTCGGCGTGCATGTACCAATGCGCGAATGACGAGGATCAGCGCCGTGCCAATGAACGATGCCATGGTGTACATGACCAATTCGAACGGCCACAGGTTGTGCGAGGTTGCATCACGGTAGACATCCACGGCGAACTGGGCTGTGCCGAAACCTGCCACTGCCGCGGGGACAAGCAACGCGAGACGCCACCCGCCACGCAGGAACCAGGCTGTCGCCAACGGAACCAGGATGCCCGGGAGCCAGAACAGAACCATAAGCAGCACGCCTGCTATCGATTCCTGACGCGGCGGTCGGGGAGGGCCTGGGTTCGATGAATTGGCTGCGCGTGCGGCGAGCTCGGGCATCAGTCGGTCCAGCCATTCGGGATTCGGTAGATCCGATGTCATCCCGCCGCTACGCACGCTGCCGCGCCACACACTGATCATCGGCTGCTGTCCGGGGCCACCACTGCCGGTCTGGATGCGGATTTCGTCCACTTCGGCGGACGGATCCAACAGGAAGAACCAGACGACCGCTTCTCCGTTGCCATTGTGCATCGGCGATCCGCTGGTTCCCACATGCGCGGGCTTGCCGCGATACATCGGCACGACCCATAGACCTGTCGGCTGGTGTGCTTCGAATGCGAGGTGGAGATAAAAATTCTGGTTCCGGCCAAGCAGGACATCCTGGCCCCCGGGCCAGCTATCCAGCACGCGAACGTGCGTTCCATCGGGCGCGGCCTGAGCTTGCGCACGGGGCAGGGCGGCTAGTGTGCAGCAGAGCATCACGATACCAAGCAATTTCCGCAGCATGGGTTTGCCTTTGTCGGGGGAGGGTCACCCCGTTTCCACGGACGATTGTAAAAGGGTGGAGACCTTCCGATCTTGTTTGGCAAGCCTACGCCGCATTCTGGTGCTGTGCGTCATGGACGATCAGGAAGTGTCTCTGGCACCGTTATTACCCATCATTACCCAGTGTTTTTCGCAGCGCTGCCACATCATTTGCCAGCGGTTGCGCGGTGCTCGGTCGTGCCAACATCGCCGCCAGCGCAGGCGGTGGAGCAATCGTGTGCTGCACCAGGGGCTCTACCACTTCCGGGAATTTGGCCGGGTGGGCGGTGGCGACGACAGCCCAGTCACCGGTGCTGCCTGCGCTGCGTAGGCGTTGCAGGACGCGCACGGCGCAGGCGGTGTGCGGGCAGATGGTTTCGTGGTGGTGTGCGTGCGCTTGGACAATCGTGGTGCGGATCTCGGCATCGTTGACCGTGTCAGCGCGCAGGGCGCGGCGTAGTTCAGCGGGGTCTGGGTACAGATATTGCAGACGCTCAAAATTATTGGGCGCGCCCACATCCATCGCATTGGCGAGTGTGGAAAGACTGGGCTGTGGGGTGTAGTCGCCGCCGGCAAAAAACTTGGTCAGCACGTCGTTGGCATTGTTGGCAAGGACAATGTCGCCAATCGGCAGGCCCATGTGGCGGGCCAGCACGCAGGCGGTGGCATTGCCCAAGTTGCCGGTGGGCACCACGAAATTCAGCAAGGTGCCGGTGCTGCGCCAGTGGCCCAGCGCGGCGTGTGCGTAATAGGCCATCTGCGGCAAGAGCCGCCCCAGCGAGATGCTATTGGCCGAGCCCAACGGTACCTCTTGCTTGAACGTGGCATCGGACAGCAGCGCTTTGACCAAGGCTTGGCAATCATCAAAACTGCCATCCACGCGAAACGCGCGCACGTTGTCGCCAAAGCAACCCAACTGGTGCGCTTGGCGCGGTGCCACGCGGCCATCGGGGTACAAAATCGCCACGCGCACATTGGGTTTGTTGTGGAAGGCGGCACCCACCGCCGCGCCGGTATCACCGGAGGTGGCGACGACAATGGTCAGCGGCTTTTCACCCTGCGGCAACGCCGACAATGCCGCCGCCAAAAAGCCCGCACCATAATCCTTGAACGCAGCGGTTGCGCCGTGAAATAACTCAAGAATGTAGTCGCCATGGTCACCAAAACGCCGCAGCGGCGGCTCCACCGCGAACGCGGCTGCGCAAATGGCATCGAGTTGTGCGGCCAGGACATCGCCGGCAAAAAATGGCCGTAACAGGCGCTGCGCCACCTGCACCAAATGGGTGTCGTCGGCAAAATCTTGTGGTGAAAACTGCGGCAGTGTGGCGGGCATGTATAGCCCCCCATCGGGAGCGAGCCCGGCGGCAATCGCGGTGCTGATGGAGACCTGTGGCGCGTTGCCGCGCGTGCTGAGCATGAGCATGTCAAAGGACCTGTGCGGCGGGGCCGGCAATCGGGGTGATGTGGATGTCGCTGGCAAACCCGGCGTGGGCGAAGGCTTGCGCCATTGCGGCACCAGCTTGGGTGGCGGCATGTTTGGATACAAACCAGGCAAATACGCTGGGGCCGCCGCCGGAGATGCTGGCACCCAGTGCACCTAAATCCAGTGCGGCGCGTTTGACCTGTGCAAAGCCTTCGATCAGCGGCGCGCGGCGCGGTTCTACCAAGACATCAGACAAACCTTTGCGCACCAGTGCGGCATCGCCGCGTTCGCAGCCCAGCAGCACTTGTGCAAGGTTGGCGCTTTGCGCCACGAACTCATGCAGGGCATAGCTGCCTGCCAGCGCGGCGCGGGCGCGGCGGGTTTCCAAAATGGCATGGGGATGCACCACCGCAGCATGCCAATGCGCGGGCACCGCGACTTGCGTCAAGCTGTCTGCGGTGGCCAAGACCAGCCCGCCCAGCAACATCGGGCCGATGTTGTCGCCGTGCTTGCCGCCGCTGGCCACTGCCTCGCCGGCCAGCGCGAACGGGTAGAGATCGTGCGCAGACAGCGCTGTATCCAACACGGCATTGGCCGCCACCAGTGCCGCCACGCACGACGCCGCCGAACCGCCCAGCCCGGACCCCAGTGGGATGCCTTTGTCGAGTTCTAGCTCAAAGCCAAACGGCAACGCCAGCGCCTCACGCAGGGCGATGAGGGATTGCCCGGCGGTGTTGCGTGCAGCCTCCAGCGGCAGATCGGTGACACTGCCACGAATGGCCTTGATGCATACCGTGGGCGCGTCGATGCGGCGCACGCTGGCGGTATCCCCGATGCCTTCGATGCTATGGCCAAGGATGTCAAACCCCACCCCCACATTGCCCACCGAACCGGGTGAAAATGCACGGGCTTGTTCGGGTGCGGCGCTCATAGCTTGGCCCCCAGCGCAGCGGCCAGCCGCAGCAGATCCGAGAACACACCGGCGGCGGTGACCTCTGGCCCGGCGCCCGGGCCTTGCACCACCAGCGGGTTGTCGCA
>NZ_DAOOUM010000024.1:0-28648 GCF_035369645.1 Thermomonas sp.
TTAGCTGCCAATGGTGCATCTTCCGGCAGCGCGGCCAGCCCGGTGAACCAAGTGGCCAGCAGCACATTGCCTTCGCGCTGCCCCGGCAAATGGCCCCACAACTCATCGGCAGTGAAGCTCAAAATGGGCGCGATCCAGCGGGTGAAGCTTTCCGCAATCAAGTACATCGCCGTCTGCGCGCTGCGGCGACCGCTGGAGTTTTCCTGCATCGTGTACAGGCGATCCTTGGTGACATCCAGATACAGCGAGCCCAGGTCGACGCTGCAGAAATTCATCAGCGTTTGCACCACCAGGGCGAAATCGTAATTGGCGTACGCGGTCTTGATCGTTTCCTGCACCTGCCAGGCGCGATGCACGATATAGCGATCCAGCGCCACCATGTCCTGTGCAGCAACACTGTGCCGTGCGGGGTCGAAGCCGGACAGATTGCCCAGCAAGAAACGTGCGGTATTGCGAATGCGGCGATAGGCATCGGCATTGCGTTTGAGGATTTCCTGCGACAGCGACATCTCGTTGCTGTAGTCGGTGCTGGCGATCCACAGGCGCAGAATGTCCGCGCCCAGCTTGTTCATGATGTCCTGCGGTTCGATGCCGTTGCCCAGCGATTTGGACATCTTGCGGCCGTGCTCATCGACAGTGAAACCATGGGTCAGGCATTGCCGATACGGCGCGGCCTTGTCCATCGCCACGCCGGTCAGCAGCGAACTTTGGAACCAGCCGCGATGCTGGTCGGAACCTTCCAGATACAGATCCGCCGGCTTGCCCAGACCGCGCGCGGCCACAACGCATTCGTGGGTCACGCCGGAGTCGAACCAGACATCCAGAATGTCGGTGATCTTGTCGTAGTCCTTGGCTTCGTCGCCCAGTAATTCGGCCGCGTCCAGTGTGTACCAGACGTCGATGCCGCCCTGCTCCACTTTCGCCGCGACTTGCTGCATCAGGTCCACCGTGCGCGGATGCACCTCGCCGGTCTCGCGATGCACGAACAAGGCAATCGGCACGCCCCAGGTGCGCTGCCGCGAAATCGTCCAGTCCGGGCGGCCCTCCACCATCCCGGCGATGCGCGCCTGGCCCCATTCGGGGTACCACTTCACGGTGTCGATGGCGGCCAGCGCATCGCGGCGCAGACCGGCTTGCTCCATCGAAATGAACCACTGCGGGGTGGCGCGGAACGCAATCGGGGTCTTGTGCCGCCAGCAATGCGGGTAGCTGTGCTTGAGTGGCGCAAACGCCAGCAGGTGGCCATTGCCGCGCAGCACCTCGACGATGGCGTCATTCGCCTTCCACACATGCAACTGGGTCAGGTCCACATCGCCGGCAGGCGGGGTAGACGGCAGGTACACGCCACGCCCATCCACCGGGTTGAGTTGGGCCGCCGTGTACTTGTCGATCAGCCCGTATTTCTGGCCGATCACGAAGTCTTCCTGACCGTGGCCAGGAGCGGTATGCACCGCGCCGGTACCGTCTTCGGCGCTGACGTGATCGCCTACCAGCACGGGGATATCGCGCTCGGCATAGAACGGATGCGCAAACAGCAGACCTTCGAGTTTTTCACCTAGCGCGCGGCCGTGCACTACCACCTCACTGACGCCATAACGCGCCAGCGCCTTGTCCACCAGGGCGCTGGCCAGCACCAGCCAGCGCGGCGTGCCGTCGGCCCTGGCGGGGCCTTCCACCAAGCTGTATTCCAACTCTGGCCCCAGTGAGATGGCCAGCGAGGCCGGCAGCGTCCACGGCGTGGTGGTCCAAATGGGGAGGGCCACCTCCACATCTTCCGGCAGTTCGCTGCCAAAGGCGCGGCTGACTTGCTGGCTGTTGCGGGCGCTGTAAGCCACGTCCACCGCCGGCGAAGTTTTGTCCTGATATTCGATCTCGGCTTCGGCCAGTGCGCTGCCGCAGTCGAAGCACCAGTACACCGGCTTCACCCCGCGCAGCAGATGGCCGTTATCCACCACCTTGGCCAGCGCACGGATTTCATCGGCTTCGAATTTAAAATCCAAGGTGCGATAAGGGTTTTCCCAATCGCCCAGCACGCCGAGGCGCTTGAAGTCCTTGCGCTGCACGTCGATCTGCGCGGTGGCGTATTCGCGGCACTTCTGGCGGAACTCGGTGGCATCCAGCTTGACGCCGACCTTGCCGAATTTCTTTTCAATGGCGATTTCGATCGGCAGCCCGTGGCAGTCCCAACCGGGGATGAAGGGCGCATCGAAGCCGGCCAAGGTCTTGGACTTGACGATAATGTCCTTCAGGATCTTGTTGACCGCGTGGCCCAGGTGGATCGCGCCATTGGCATACGGCGGGCCGTCGTGCAGCACGAACTGCGGGCGGCCTTTGGCGGCGCTGCGAATCTGTGCGTACAGGCCTTCCGCTTCCCAGCGCGCCAAGGTGTCTGGCTCGCGCTTGGGCAGGTCGCCGCGCATCGGGAAGTCGGTTTCCGGCAGCAGGATGGTGGACTTGTACGGGTTTTCCCCGCTTTTATCGGCTGTATGTTCGCTCACGCGGATGCCTGTTGGGTTGATGCGTTTGTAAGAAGGATAGCCCGTGCACGCGCCTCATCCAGATGCATCTGGGTGACGAGTGCAGGCAGGTCGGGGAATTTTTCTTCGTCACGTAAATGCGCAACGAATTCGACGTCGATGCGACGACCATACAGATCGCCAGAAAAATCAAACAGATGCGCTTCAAGCAATGGCTCCACGCCATCCACGGTGGGCCGCGTACCAAAACTCGACACCGCAGGCCACGGTGTGTCAGTCACACCATGCACCCATGTGGCATAGATCCCGCGCAGCGCCGGAATCTTGCCGCGAAAGCGTAAATTGGCGGTAGGAAACCCCAAGGTGCGGCCCAATTGGCGGCCACGTACCACATGTCCACCAATGGCATACGGCCGCCCCAACAGGCGCGTGGCCTGCGCGAAGTCGCCCCCCTGCAAGGCACTGCGGATGCGCGTGCTGGACACGCGCTCGCCATCTGCAAGCACTGGTTCAATCGCTTGTGCACTAAAGCCCAAGGCCGCACCCATGGTTTGCAGCAGTTTCAGATCGCCGCCGCGCGCATGCCCAAAGCGGAAATCCGGCCCCACCCACACTTCTCGTGCGGCCAAGCGCTGTACCAGCACACTGCGCACGAAGTCTTGCGCAGACAGCGCGGTCATCGCCCTGTTGAAGCGCAGCAAGCCCACTTGGTCGCAGCCCAAGGCGCGTAAGCCTTCGGCCTTGCCACGCGGCAGCATCAAGCGGGCGGGCGGGGTGTCTTTGGCAAAAAATTCACGCGGTAGTGGCTCGAAGCTGAGCCCCACCGCTGCCACACCCAAGGCGCGCGCGCGCGCCACCGCGCGGCCCACCAGTGCCCGATGGCCCACGTGCAGGCCGTCGAAGGCACCAATGCAGACCACGCTGCCTTGGGGGCACACTGCCGGCCCGGCGACGTCGCGGAAGATGTGGCTCATGTTCATCCGCAAGTATAGCTGCGGTGCAGCATCGGGGGCGTTGCGCGGCGCACTCAATGCTCGCGGAAATCACGCGGACGAAAGCCCAGCACCAGCATCGCCAGCGCATAGGTCAGTGCCCCGCCACCCACCAAAACCGCCAGCCAGCCAATGCGCTGCCATTTATCCACCTGGGTAAACTCCGGGGCCAGATGCAGGCCATACAGCACCGCGGCAGCCATTGCTGCATTGGCCAGCGTTGCGCGCAGCAAGAAACTTGACCAGCCCGGCTGCAAATCAAACACATTGGCCTTGCGCAGCCAACGCCACAGCAGCAGCAGATTGAGATAGCTGGACATCGCACTGGCCACACCCAGCGCAAAATGCAGGCCCGGCACACTAGCCAAGGTCTCCATCACCCCGCCCGTCTTGGCCGCAGCCGGCACCCACAGCTGATACAACAGCGCCAGCATGCCGACGTTGAACAGCATATTCGCCACCATCGCCACCAGCCCGGCACGCACCGGAGTCTTGGTGTCTTGGCGGGCGTAGAACGCCGGCAGTACGGTTTTCACCAAGGCAAAGGCGGGCAAGCCAAAACTCAGCCCAAACACCGACAACGCGGTCATCTTGGCGGCCTCGGGGGTGAATTTTCCGTATTGAAAAATAGTGGCCACCAGCGGTAGCGACAGCAGCATCAAGCCCAAGGTGGCCGGCAAAATGATGATCAAGGTGGTGCGCAGGCCCCAGTCCAAGGACTTGGAAAACCCGGCGCGGTCGGTATTGACGTGATGGCGCGACAGCGTGGGCAAAATCACCGTGCCCAATGCAATGCCGAACACGCCCAGCGGAAACTCCAAAAAGCGGTCGGCGGTGGATAGCCAGCTTTGCGAGCCATGTACCAGCATCGCGGCGATGAAAGTATCAAACAACAAATTGACCTGCGCCACCGAGGAGCCCAACAAGGTGGGCACCATGAGCTTCATCACCCGGCGAATATCCGGGTGCTGCCAGCCCCAGCGCGGCAGCACCAGCAAATCCAATTGCGCCAGCTGCGGCAATTGGAACAGCAGCTGCAAGATGCCCGCGGCCAGAATCGCCCAGCCCATCGCCATGATCGGCGGATGGGTAAATTTCGAGCCCCACAGCGCGCCGGCGATCATGCACAGGTTGAGGATGATCGGTGTAAACGCCGGCCAACCGAAGCGTTGAAAACTATTTAGCGCACCCGCTGCCAATGCGGTCAGCGAAACAAACAGCAAAAAGGGAAAGGTCAGCCGCAACAAATCGGTGATCAATTGATCCTGACCCGGTGCCGGGTCGGCTTGGGTAAACCCGGCGGCCAATTGTGGCGCGAAGATCATCCCCAGCGCGGTCACCAGCAGCAAAATGCCACCCAAGGTGCCGGCAGTGCGTGCCATCAAAGCCCGCAGCTCGGCATGACTGCGGGTTTCTTTGACCTCGGTGAACACCGGCACGAAGGCAGTGGAGAACGAGCCCTCGGCAAACAAGCGACGCATGAAATTGGGGATGCGAAACGCCACCCAAAAGGCATCGGTCATCCAGGTGGTGCCGAAGGTGGTGTTGAACACTTGGTCACGCACCAGCCCAAACACCCGGCTGAACATGGTCATACCACCAAAAGAGAGCACCCCGCGTAGCATGCTGCGCGGCTTTTGGCCGCTAGAATTTGCCGCTGTGCTCATGCGTGCGCGGCCCGGTGGGCGCGCAGCCAGTGGGGTTTGTTGACCCAAGCCATTGAATCCGCCATAATTCTTAGTCTTTCCGAATCCATACGTTCGCCGGCTATTGTGCCAGCGGACGCATTCCGCCGACACCCCAGACATTCAGGATTTCTCGTGGCCAATATCAAGTCCGCCAAAAAGCGCGCCAAGCAGACCATCGTGCGCAATGAACGCAACGTCGCCCAGCGCTCGCAGCTGCGCACCGCCGTCAAGAAAGTCATCAAGGCCATCGACGCCAATGACGCCGCCGCTGCCCGCGAAGCCTTCACCATCGCGCAGCCGTTGCTGGATCGCTTTGCCGCCCGCGGCCTGATCCACAAGAACAAGGCCGCCCGCCATAAGTCGCGCCTGACCGCGCGCATCAAGGCGCTGGCCGCTTAAGTTTCCGGCACAATCGGATTCGGACAAAAAACCCGGCGCAAGCCGGGTTTTTTGCATGTGCGCCGATGCCACCTCTTCGGTGGCTTATCCAGCGGCGTTGGCGGCTTCCAGCGCCTCTTCGCGCAGACGATCAAAGAAGGTCTGCACCGCCAACATAATCGGGCGGGTACCTTCGCGACCGATGGCCGACACCAGATACCACGGCTGCGTCCAGCCCAGTTCGGCCACGATGGCTTGGGCTGCCGCCTGCGCTTCGTCTTCAAACATCAAGTCGGCCTTGTTCAGCACCAACCAGCGCGGCTTATCCAGCATCGCCGGGTCGTATTTGCGCAGCTCATTTTCAATTGCGCGCACCTGCTCGGCCGGGGAAGCTTCGATACCGCCCTCCATCGGTGCGATATCCACCAAATGCAGTAGCAGGCGGGTGCGCTGCACATGACGCAGGAACAGGCTACCCAGCCCTGCACCATCGGCTGCACCTTCGATCAAGCCGGGAATATCGGCAATCACAAAACTGCGCCCTACCTCGACACTGACTACCCCCAAATTGGGATACAAGGTGGTGAACGGGTAATCGGCCACCTTGGGCGTTGCCGCCGACACCGCTCGGATGAATGTACTTTTGCCGGCATTGGGAAAACCCAACAAGCCCACATCGGCCAGCAATTTCAATTCCAGTCGCAGCACGCGGCTTTCGCCCTCGGTGCCCGAGGTCGCCTTGCGCGGGGTGCGGTTGACCGAGCTTTTGAAATGCATATTGCCCAGCCCGCCCACGCCGCCCTTGGCCACCAGCAAGCGTTGGCCGTGCTCGGTCAGGTCACCGATGACTTCATCGGTATCCACGTTATGCACCACCGTGCCCACCGGCACCGTGATCACCTTGTCATCGCCGGCCTTGCCATACATCTGGCTGCCCATGCCGTTTTCACCGCGTTGGGCTTTGAAGCGGGTTTCATGACGAAAATCGACTAGGGTGTTGAGGTTTTCGTCGGCTAGCAGCCAGACATCGCCGCCGGCACCGCCATCGCCGCCATTGGGGCCGCCCAAGGGGATGAATTTTTCGCGACGAAACGCGATGCAGCCATTGCCGCCATTGCCGGCGGCGACCATGATTTCAGCTTCATCGACAAGTTTCATAAATGGGATTGTGCCGTAGTTGAAGGGTGTCGCGAAAACGCCATGAAATAGGCAACGCACTATGCAATGAAATCTGAAACGAAAAACCCCGCCGAAGCGGGGCTCTTCGTGAAACCATCGCTGCGCTTACTGCGCGGCGACGATGTTGACGGTGCGGCGCTTGTTGGGGCCTTTGGTGGTGAATTCCACCTTGCCATCGACCAGCGCAAACAGGGTGTGGTCACGGCCCAAACCCACGCCGGCGCCCGGGTGGAATTGGGTGCCGCGCTGACGCACGATGATGTTGCCGGCTTCAATCGCCTGCCCGCCATACATCTTCACGCCCAAGTACTTCGGGTTGGAATCGCGGCCGTTGCGGGTACTGCCGCCTGCCTTTTTGTGTGCCATTGCTTCGTTCTCCAGGCTGACGATCAGGCGTTGATGCCGGTGATCTGAATTTCGGTGTAATGCTGACGGTGACCCATCTGCTTGCGGTGATGCTTGCGGCGACGGAACTTGACGATGCGCACTTTGTCGGCGCGGCCGTGGCCGACCACTTTCGCGGTGACTGCGGCGCCCTTCAGCGCCTCGCCCAGCTTGATGCCATTGGCATCGCCCAACAGCAACACATTGTCCAACTTGATCTCGCTGCCGGCTTCGGCTTCGAGCAATTCGACGCGGAGCGTTTCGCCCTGCATCACGCGGTACTGTTTACCGCCGGTGACTACGACTGCGTACATTTTGAGTTCTCGATTCTGTAGTTTTTCTTGAGTCTTGCATGGTATTTCTGCCGCCCACCGGGCAGACAGGAGCGGAATTGTAGGGGATTCAGTGGGTTAGCGTCAACCGCAGGCTGAATTGCGGCAAACCCGGCGATTTGCCCGCAAAACCTGCGCTAGTTACGCTTAGGGATTGGCTTGCAGGATTTTGGCACATGGCGCTGGACACCATCCGCCTTCGCGGCGCACGGACGCATAACCTCAAAAATATCGACCTCGACTTGCCACGCGACAAGTTGATCGTGATCACCGGTCTGTCCGGCTCGGGCAAGTCGTCGCTGGCATTTGACACGATTTATGCGGAAGGCCAGCGCCGCTATGTGGAATCGCTGTCGGCATACGCGCGGCAATTTTTGAGTGTGATGGACAAGCCTGATATCGACCATATCGAAGGCCTGTCACCCGCCATTTCGATCGAACAAAAATCCACCAGCCACAACCCGCGCTCGACGGTGGGCACCATCACCGAAATCCACGATTACATGCGCTTGCTGTATGCACGTGTGGGCAGCCCGCGTTGCCCCGACCACCATTTTCCGCTGGAAGCACAAACCGTCAGCCAAATGGTGGATCAAGTGTTGGCGATGGAGGCCGACCCCGCCTTGGCCAGCCAGCGCTGGGCGCTGTTGGCACCGGTGGTGCGCGAGCGCAAAGGCGAACATCTGCAGGTGTTCGACCAACTGCGTGCGCAGGGCTACACGCGGGTGCGGGTGGATGGCGTGCTGTATGAAATCGACGCCGTGCCAGCACTGGGGCTGCGCATCAAACACAGTATCGAAGCGGTGATCGACCGCTTCAAATCGCGTGCCGATATTCGCCAGCGCTTGGCCGAATCGTTCGAGACCGCGCTCAAACTGGGCGACGGCATGGCCATCGTGCAGTCGATGGATGACGCTGCGCGCGAGCCACTGTTGTTTTCATCGAAATACGCCTGCCCAGTGTGTGATTACTCGTTGCCAGAATTGGAGCCGCGACTGTTTTCGTTCAACTCGCCGGTGGGTGCCTGCCCGGGTTGCGATGGGCTGGGCGTGGCGCAATTTTTTGATCCGGTGCGGGTGGTGGCGCACCCGGAATTGTCGTTGGCAGCGGGAGCAATGCGCGGCTGGGATCGTCGCAATGCGTATTACTTTTCGATGATCACATCGCTTGCCAAGCATTACAACTTCGATGTGGATACGCCGTGGCATGAGTTGCCGGATACCACCCGCCAGATCATTTTGCATGGCAGTGGCAAGGACAGCATCACCCTGACCTATATCAGCGAGTCCGGTAGCAAGCACCAACGCAAGCATCCGTTTGAAGGCATCGTGCCGAATCTGGAACGCCGCTACCGCGAAACCGAAAGCGCGGCGGTGCGCGAAGAATTGTCCAAATACATCAGCGAACGCCCCTGCCCTGACTGCGCCGGCGCACGCCTGAACCGGCAAGCGCGCAATGTGTTTGTGGCTGACAAGCCGCTGCCTGAAATCGCGGTGTTGCCGATCGATGCCTGCCTGCGTTTTTTTGACACCTTGGCGCTGCCGGGTTGGCGCGGTGAAATCGCCACCAAGATCGTAAAAGAAATCCGCGAGCGGCTGGGCTTTTTGGTGGATGTCGGTTTGGACTATCTCAGTTTGGAGCGCAAGGCTGATTCGCTGTCGGGTGGCGAGGCGCAACGCATCCGCTTGGCCAGCCAAATCGGTGCCGGTTTGGTGGGGGTGATGTATGTGCTAGACGAGCCCTCCATCGGCCTGCACCAGCGCGACAACGAGCGCTTGCTGGGCACGCTGACGCGGCTGCGCGACCTAGGCAACACCGTCATCGTGGTAGAGCATGACGAAGACGCCATCCGCCTGGCCGACCACATCGTGGACATCGGCCCCGGTGCCGGCGTGCACGGCGGCGAAGTGGTGGCGCAAGGCACATTGCACGATGTGCTGCATGCGCCGCGTTCGTTGACTGGGCAGTACTTGTCCGGCAAGAAAAAAATCGAAGTCCCCGCGCTGCGCAACCCACCCAACAAAAAGCTGCTACTCAAGCTGAAAGGCGCATCTGGCAACAATTTGAAGCAGGTTGACCTGGACATTCCGGCGGGTCTGTTGACGTGCATCACCGGGGTGTCTGGCTCGGGCAAATCGACCTTGATCAACGACACTTTGTTTGCGCTGGCGGCCAATGAGATCAATGGCGCATCGCACACGCCTGCGCCGTACAAAGACATCATTGGGTTGGATTTATTCGACAAAGTGGTGGATATCGACCAGTCCCCTATTGGGCGCACGCCGCGTTCCAATCCCGCCACCTACACCGGCCTATTCACCCCGCTGCGTGAGTTGTATGCGCAGGTGCCGGAAGCGCGCGCACGCGGCTACTCGCCAGGACGTTTTTCGTTCAATGTGCGCGGCGGTCGTTGCGAGGCCTGCCAAGGCGATGGGTTGATCAAAGTCGAGATGCATTTCTTGCCGGATGTGTATGTGCCCTGCGATGTCTGCGCCGGCAAACGCTATAACCGCGAGACCTTGGAAATTTTGTACAAGGGCTACAGCATTCGTGATGTGCTGGAAATGACCGTGGAGAACGCACTGGAGCTGTTCGCGCCGGTGCCCAGCATCGCCCGCAAATTGGAAACCTTGATCGACGTGGGCCTGAGTTACATCAAACTGGGCCAAAGCGCGACCACCCTGTCTGGTGGTGAAGCGCAGCGGGTGAAGTTGTCAAAAGAACTCAGCCGCCGCGACACCGGGCGCACGTTGTATATCCTCGACGAACCCACCACCGGCCTGCATTTTCATGACATTGAAGCCTTGCTGGATGTGTTGCACCGCTTGCGCGACGACGGCAATACAGTGGTGGTGATTGAACATAATTTGGATGTGATCAAGACCGCCGACTGGGTGGTGGATCTTGGTCCGGAAGGCGGCCATCGCGGCGGCCAAATCATTGCGCAAGGCACACCCGAAACCGTGGCCGCCAACCCGGCCTCGCATACCGGGCGCTTCCTTGCGCCTTTGCTCGAAAAAGCACGGGCATCCTCTGCTGCTGGCAAACCCAACAAGAAGTCACTCGCATGAGCCACACCTTCCGCACACCAATTACTTTGCGCTGGAGCGACTTGGATGCGTTCAACCACATCAACAACGCGCGCTATCTGACGTTCTTGGAGCAGGCGCGCATCGAGTGGTTTGAAACGATCGGTGAAGCATGGGTGACCAAGGATTCTGCACCGGTCGTCGCCTCAGCCACGCTCAATTTCAAGCGCCCAATCGAATACCCGGCCAGCGTGTTTGTAGAACTGTTCACCGAGCGCTTGGGCACCACCAGCGTGGTGATTGGCCACCGCATCGTGGCTGCTGATGGCACGCTGCATTGCGATGGCAGCGTGGCAGCGGTGTGGATCGATCGCCACAGCGGCAAGCCCACCGCACTGCCTGCAGCAGTGCGCCGTGCCTCCGAACGTCTGCTACCGGCCTAAGCCACAGGAGCCTGCCATGTCATTGATTGAAACCACCCAATACGGCCACGTCCATGAACTGCGCCTGGCGCGTGCGCCGGTCAATGCGCTGAACCCGGAACTGTGCAATGCGCTGACCCATGCTGTGCATCACGCCGTCAATAATGGCGCGCACGGCATCGTGTTGGCGGGTGGCCCCAAAGTGTTTTCTGCCGGTTTGGATGTGCCGTACCTGCTGTCACTGGGCGACGACCAGGACGCGTTGTTGCAGGCATGGAAAGCATTTTTCAACGCGGCACGCGCACTGGCCGCCTGCCCTGTGCCGGTCGTGGCCGCCATGGCCGGGCACGCGCCAGCCGGTGGCTGCGTGCTGGCGCTGTGCTGCGATTACCGCATCCTTGCCGATGGCCCCTACCGCATCGGCTTAAACGAAACCCAAGTGGGCCTGGTGGCGCCGGAGGGCATTCAAGCCCTGTTAGCCCGCGCTGTGGGGGCGCATCGCGCCGAGCGCTTGCTGGTGGCCGGTGCAATGCCGGAAGCGGCCGAAGCTCTGCACATCGGCCTGGTGGATGAGCTGACCGATATCGACGACGTGGCGGTTCGCGCCCGTGCATGGCTGGAGGATTTATTGAAGCTGCCCACCATGCCGATGCGCGAAACCCGCCGCATTGCGCGTGCCGCCGTCATCGACTGCCTGAGCGATGCGCGCATCGACCTAGACCGCTTTGTGGCCACGTGGATGGAGCCGGATACACAGACGGCGCTGCGTGCCATGTTGGCGCGGATTGGGAAATAAGCCGCTTACAGCACGGCCAGCACCAACTCGGGCGGGCGGCACAAGCGCACGCCCTTGGTGGTGAACACAAACGGGCGATTGATCAACTTCGGCGTGGCGATCATCGCATCCAGCAATGCGTCATCACTTAGCGAAGGGGCGCTCAGGCCTTGGTCGGCATACTCCGGCTCTTGTTTGCGTATGGCGTCGCGCACCGTTAACCCGGCATCAGCAATGGCCTTGCGCAACCGTGCCTTGCTGGGTGGATGCGCAATGTAATCCACGATCACCGGTTCGATACCGGCTTCTCGAATGAGCTCCAACGCCCCACGTGAATTGCTGCATGTGGGGCGATGCCAGATTTCAACTGCGCTGTTGTTTGCCGTGGTCATGATCAGCTTCCGGTTGCGACGGGGCGGGTGGGGTCGGTGATCCAACCACTCCACGAGCCGGTGTAAAGTCTGGCCCCGCGCAAGCCGGCGCGCTCCAGTGCCAGCAGATTGTGGCAGGCAGTGACGCCGGAACCACACATGCTGACCACTTCCACCGGGTCGCGCCCGGCCAGTAATTCGCGAAATTCGGCAGCCAACTGCATCGGGGATTTGAAGCGGCCATCTGGCCCCAAATTTTGCGCATAGGGCCGATTGATGGCTCCCGGCACATGCCCGGCCACACGATCCAACGGCTCTTCCTCACCACGAAACCGCGCCGATGCGCGCGCATCCAGCAACATGCCGCCATCATCCAAATGTGTTTGCACGGCGTCGGCATCCAGCAGGCGCGATGGGTCAAAGGTGGCCTGCACCACGCGCGCTTTCATCGGTGGACGCAGCAACGAGGTGGTGGGCAAGCCCAGCGACACCCACCGCGACCAGCCCCCGTCCAGCACCGCAACTTTTTCATGTCCCAAACTGCGCAGTAAAAACCACAGGCGTGCGGCAAACGCACCATCGCCATCGTCATAGGCAACCACTTGGATAGAGGGGTCAATCCCCCATTGCGCCAGCTTCGCAACAAATGCAGCCGCCTGCGGCCATGGGTGGCGGCCTTGCCCTTGTTGGGTCATATCGGACAAATCGCGCTCGAGGTGGGCATACACCGCACCCGGCAAGTGACCCTGCCGCCAAGCTTGTTCACCCACGGATGGATCGAGCAACGAAAAACGGCAATCGACGATCACCACATCGGCACGGCTCAAGGCCATCGAAAAGATGTCGGCCTGCACCAGGGTTGTCCATCCCGCCATCACAATCTCCCAATGGGCGCGCCAGCCAATCGCTGGCGCAGGTTATACAAAATCGAAGCGGTGACGCCCCAGATTCGTTGATGCTGATACCGGTATTGGAACACGTGGCGCGCGCGTCCGCCGAATTCCAGTTCAATTGTTTCCAGCTGCGCGGGATCCATCAATAAATCCAAAGACACTGCAAACACATCCGCCACCTCGCTGGGGTCTGGTTGTGCTTGAAACGCAGGATCCACCCAGACCACCGTGGGCACAATTCGAAAGCCGGTCAGTGTCAATAATGGATCCAGATAACCCAGTGCTTGCGCTTGCGTCGGTAGCAAACCCACTTCCTCACGCGCCTCACGCAATGCGGCATCGGCTGGGTGTAAATCACCTTGCTCGATGCTGCCACCGGGGAAGCTGACCTGCCCGGCATGCTGGCGCAACATCTCGGTGCGGCGGGTCAACAGCACTTCTGCACCCGTGCTGCGCGGAATGATGCCCACCAGCACCGCCGCTTGGCGCGGAACCGCTGGCAATGGCAGGCCATCCAACTCGGCCAGATTCCATGCCGGTGCTTGTGGCGGTGCGGACAAGGGGTGGGTTGCCTTGCGCAATCTTGCCAGCAGGACATCGGCAGACATCACGTTGCTGCCCGGTGTTCGGCACGCGCAGGCAACACCACATCCATGGCATGCAAACGCGCCTCATCGGTCATCGTGGACCATGCTGCAATTTCATCGCCGGTGCGATGACAACCCCGGCACAGGCCATCATCGGCCAGCGTACAAACACCAGTACACGGGCTAAGCACAGCATGAAAATAAGTCGTCATGCGTACTATGGTAGCGCCCAAACGCAATACGCCGGCAGTCACCGGCGTATTGGAGAAGATACTGCGATGGGTGAAAATTACTTCACCGCACCCAGCTCGATCTGCAAGGCCACAGCCTGCTGCGCGAACTGTTCGTTTTGGCCACCACCCAAGCCCTTGCCGGCCGGAATGACGACTTCAAATACGGTGCCTTCCTGCATCAGCGGCAAGGTTTCTTTCAGCGCCGGGATCGGTGCGTCGGCTACCTTGAACGGCGGCGGCGTCTGTACGCCACTCAACGGCACGCCAACCGCAGCCAAGAAACTGCGGAATGCGATCTGCACTTCGCTGGTAGCGGTCGGCTTGGCACCGGTGCCGGCCTTGGCCACGCGGTACATGATGCCGCTGGGCAGAGTGATGACCCCAGTTTGCGCCTTGAACTTGGTCACAAAGTCCGCTGACTGCGCCTGATTGTCGGCCAACGCCTTGCGGAAAGCCTCTTGCGCCTTGATTTCCATGCGCTTTTGGAAGCCGGTATAAGCGGTGCCCAGTTGCTGCTCGGTATACGCCGGCTGCTTCTTGGCATAGGCATCCTGCACGCCGCGCACCACGGTAGCGATGTCGATCGGCTCGCCGGTGTTGGCCAGTTCTTGGCCCAATTGCCAGCCAAAGGCATAGCTCACATGATTTTTGTCGACCACCGGCATGGCGGTGGAGCCTGCCGCAGGAGCTGCCGCAGCGGGCTTGGCTGCTGGGGCTTTTGCCGGGGCGGGTTTGGTCTGCGCCGTTGCGATGCCGGCGGTCAGGGTCAGGGCCGCCAGACTGGCAGCAAGCACGCGCAACTTCATTTACAAACCTCATTCAAAATTTGGGGCGGCAACGCCGCCCTGGGATCCGCAACAGCCATGGCTGCACGGTATTGGAATCGCCCGGTCGAACCGACCCGGGTGGACACGTTAGGATAACGGCCAAGCGGCTTAACCGCCACTGAGGCCCGGTTACGACCTGCCAACCGGCAGGAAGTTCCCCATATCCCCCATCAATACGCAAAACCCCCGTCCAAGAGGCCGCATGAGCACTGCATTGCTTGAAATCGAGACCATACAAGGCATCCGCACGATCCGCATCAATCGTCCAGACAAGCTGAACGCATTGAATGCCGCCACCTTGAATGCTTTGGACGCCGCCTTTGCCGATGCCGCCAACGATGCCGCCGTACGCGTGGTGGTGCTGACCGGCGCGGGCCCCAAAGCCTTTGTGGCTGGCGCGGACATTGCCGAAATGAACACCTTGAGTGCGGTGCAAGGCCGCGATTTTTCTCTGCGTGGCACCCGCATGATGCGTCGCGTCGAAAAACTCAATAAGCCGGTCATCGCCATGATCAACGGCTTTGCACTCGGCGGCGGGTTGGAGCTGGCGATGTGCTGCCATCTGCGCATTGCTGCGGATACGGCAAAGCTGGGCCAGCCGGAAATCAATCTGGGTTTGATTCCTGGCTTTGGCGGCAGTCAACGTTTGCTGCGCCTGTGCGGGCGTGCCGCCACGCTGGAGCTGTGTCTGACCGGCGCACCGATCAACGCCGAGCGCGCGTTGCAGCTTGGCATCGTCAACCGGGTGGTGCCTGCCGCCGAGTTGGAAGCCGAGACCACCACGTTGGCCGCACAATTGGCCAATGCCGCCCCGTTGGCGCTGCGCGGGATGATTGACTGCGTGAACGTGGGCAGCGAATGTGGCCTGGAAGAAGGCTTGGAATACGAGTCCGCACAATTTGGCCTGATGTTTGCCACCAACGATATGCGCGAAGGTACCGGCGCATTTCTGGAAAAACGCAAACCCTCGTTTGCCGGTTGCTGATGGCCACCGGCTGTCCACATTGCCAGTGCCAGGCCGATGCCGTTGCGCATCGGTTGCTGCAAGCACTGCATACGGATGATGTGGATGTGGCGCTGGAGCTGGGCCTACTGGATGCCCAGCCTTGCCCCGACTGCGCGCCCACATGCACTGCCCGCTTGCAGGAAGCGCGCGATGCACGCCACTTCGCGCTGGCCGCGCGCGAACGCCATCGTGCGCGTGCGCAGCGGCTGGCACGCATCCAAAGCGAACGCGACGCTGCCCGTCGTCCGCCACCTGCACCCAGCATCGCCCAAGCACCCGTCTTGCCTAGCAGTGCTGCGGATGCACTGGCACGCGCATTGGCCAAAGCCAAAGCACGTCACATATGAGCACGCCCACCAAGCCGCGTGCGGTGCGTGGCAGCAAACTCACCGCAAGTGAAATCACCGCGCTATTCACCCGTCTGCGCGATGCCAACCCGCATCCCACCACCGAACTGGAATACACCACACCCTTCGAATTGCTGGTTGCGGTGGTGCTATCCGCGCAGGCCACCGATGTGGGCGTCAACAAAGCCACGCGCAAGCTCTACCCCATCGCCAACACGCCGGCGGCGATCCTCGCGCTGGGGGAAGACAGACTGAAGAGCTACATCAATACCATCGGCCTATATAACGCCAAGGCAGCGAATGTGATTGCGCTGTGCAAGCAGCTACTTGATTTGCACAATGCCGATGTACCGCACACCCGCGAGGCGTTAGAAGCCCTACCCGGCGTGGGCCGCAAGACCGCCAACGTGGTGCTCAATACCGCGTTTGGCGAACCCACGATTGCCGTGGACACGCATATCTTTCGTGTCGCCAATCGCACCGGTCTTGCGCCGGGCAAAGACGTGCGCACGGTGGAAGACAAACTGGTGAAATTGGTGCCCAGCGTGTTTGCCCGTGATGCGCACCACTGGTTGATTTTGCACGGACGCTACATGTGCAAAGCACGCAAACCCGATTGCCTGCACTGCCCGATTCATGACCTGTGCCGCTGGCCCGACAAAGGCCCTTCCAGCTGGCAAACCTGAGGTAAAAAAACGGCGGGCCGAAGCCCGCCGCCGTCGTGCATAGCGACGCAGTATCCAACTCAGAAGCGGAACTCGCCCCACACGCCGAACTCGTCGGTTTTCAAATCTTTGCTACGCGCCGCATTGCGTTGATCGGTGTGCTTATACACCGTGGCAAGTTTGACGCCAGGTGCCACCGGCCATTCCACACCGATGTTGTAGTAGCGATCTTGCAGACTTGGATCCAAGGTTTTGCTGAGGTCAGTGTTGTCGTAACGACCAAACAAGGTCACACCCTTGTTGTTCAAACCCACGCTGCCCCACAACGACCAGCCGCTGGCCTTGTCGGATGCCACGCTGGTGACGTTGTTCCAGTTGTTGGCTTGGAAATATTCAACGCCAAACCGCGTATTGCCGGCCATATACGCGGCAAGGAAATCCACGCGATTGGCCGTGTGCAGGGCATTCACCGTTTGCTTCTCTTTGCCCAAGGTACCGGAATACGCACCCACGCCAATCACGGTTTGCTCGGTGGGCGCAAAACTCAAGCGGCCTTCAACATCCAGTCCCTTGCTGCGGCTTGGGTTCTTGTAGCCATTGCCATTGAGCGCCGCCACGGCGTACTCCACCGCGCCGCCTGCCAACTTGCCGCCAGCGTGCACCCCCCAGTCGGCCGAGGTGCCGTACTTCAGGCGGTCGGTCAGTGTGTTTTCGATATAGCGCATGCCGTAGTAGCTCTCGGCAAACGGCACCCACGGTAGGTCAGCGGCACCGGCGCGCAGCACAAACGCATCGCTAAGTTTGTATTGGATGTAGGCCTTCTTCAGATACACCTCGGTGGAGGAAATTGCCGAGGAATATTGGAAGTCGGTGGTCAAATTCATCGACCATTGGTCATTGAACTTGTGATCCACACCCAAGTAGAAGCGCTTGATATCGAAGGCAAAACCGGACTTGTCGGTCTTCACGTTCTTGCTGCGGTCGTCGATATGGGTCAGGTCGTAATACAAGCGGCCGCTGATCTTGGTGTCGTTGACCAACTTCTTCAGCGCGGCAACATCGTCCAGCTGTTCATTGGTCTTAGCCTGCGCGACATTGACTTCAGACTGCGCATCGTTGCGTGTTTCCAGCTCCTGCGAGCGCTCTTCAAGATTTTGAATCTGCGCTTGCAGGGCCGCAATTTGCGCCTTCATTTCGGCAATATCTTTAGCGCTGGGCGCGCTCTGCGCGGCGGCGTTGAAGCTCAGGTTGCCGGCAGCGATCAGGATGATCGCGACGGCCAATCGTGTGGGACGCATGGGAAAACTCCAAAGAAAGGGATGCCAGTTTTTTGAAAACAGCGCGCAGGTCTCCCCCCGTCACGCATGCCGACTATTGCACATGCAATCGGTTGCAGATTTATTTCCGTTTCACGGATTTTTATATTTCGATACTGCACAAGCCCCTCTACGGCTGCGCACCACGCTGTCATTTTGCTGTCACGGAAACGACGCAACCCTGTCATCACGCCGCGATGGAATACGCCTCGAAACGGGCAGATCCCGTCGCTTCCGCATATCAGGAGTTATCCGTGTCCAAAACATTCAAGTTCCGCCTCGTCGCACTCGCCATGGCAAGCTGCTTTGTCGGCAATGCATTCGCTTCCGATGTCACCGGTGCAGGCGCATCGTTCGTGTACCCGGCTATGTCCAAGTGGTCGTCTGATTACAAAGCTGCCACCGGTAAAGAAGTGAACTATCAGTCCATTGGCTCCGGCGGCGGCATCGCCCAGATCAAGGCCGGTACTGTGGACTTTGGCTCTTCCGACAAACCGCTGCCGCCCACGGAGTTGTCGCGCTCGGGCTTGGGGCAATTTCCTTCGGTGATTGGCGGGATCGTGCCTGCGTTCAACCTGCCCGGTATTGCCGCAGGTGCCATGAAGCTTGACCCGGATGTGCTGGCCGATATCTTCCTTGGCAAGATCACCCTGTGGAACGATCCGCGCATTGCCGCCAGCAACCGTGGCATGCCGCTGCCGGCGCTGAAAATCACCGTCGTACATCGCTCCGATGGTTCGGGCACCAGCTTCAACTTCACCAATTATTTGTCCAAGGTCAGCCCGGAATGGAAGTCGAGCGTCGGCGAAGGCACCGCGGTGAAGTGGCCGGTGGGCATTGGTGGCAAAGGTAACGAAGGGGTGTCGGCTTACGTCAAGCAGATCAAGGGCAGCATTGGCTACGTCGAACTGGCGTTTGCCGTACAAAACAAGCTGCCCTACTCGCGCCTGAAAAACGCAGCGGGCAATTACGTCAACCCCAGTGATGCCAGCTTTGCTGAAGCCGCCGCCAGCGCCGACTGGAAATCGGCCAAGGATTTCTACCTGATCATCACCAATGCCCCAGGCGCAAATGCGTGGCCGATTACCGCCACCAATTTCATGCTGATGCATAAGAACAGCAAGCCCGGCACCAAGGCAGCGGTCGAATTTTTCCGCTGGGTGTATGCCAATGGTGACGGTGCTGCCAAGTCACTGGGCTATGTGCCGCTGCCAGAATCATTGGTGCAGCAGATCCAGGCCTATTGGGCGCAGAACGTCAAGTAATTCGAGCTGAGCGGCCACATATGGCGGGCAGTTGCGCCCGCCATTTTCATAGTAGAAGCCCCAATGACACACGCAAGCTCAAGCACTCAAAACCCTGTACTCAAAGATGCCGCCGATGCCCGCCACGACCGGCAATTTCGTTGGTTGCTGACCGCCACTGCGGTTTTCGTGTTGGTCACACTTGCGGGTGCGGCCCTGTCGATGCTGTGGGGTGGCCGCAGCGTCCTGGCCAGCGAAGGCCTGCATTTTTTCACCTCCAGTGACTGGAACCCGGTGGAAAACAAATACGGTGCCTTGGTGCCGATTTACGGCACCTTGGTCACCGCCGCCATTGCGATGCTGATTGCCGTACCGGTGAGCTTTGGCATCGCGTTTTTCCTCACCGAAGTGGCACCACGCTGGATGCGTGGGCCAGTAGGGACAGCGATTGAACTCCTCGCGGGTATTCCTTCGATCATCTATGGCATGTGGGGGTTCTTCGTGCTGATGCCAGTAATGCGCGAATACATGATCCCGTGGCTGGATACACACATCGGCCCGCTACCCATCATCGGCGCACTGTTTCGCGGCCCACCGATTGGTGCGGGCATGCTGACCTCGGGGCTGGTGCTGTCGATCATGGTGGTGCCGTTCATCGCCTCGACCATGCGCGAAGTCTTCATGACCGTGCCGGCACGCCTGAAGGAATCGGCCTATGCACTAGGCGCAACCAAGTGGGAAGTGAGCTGGGACATCGTGCTGCCCTACACCCGCTCGGCAGTCATTGGCGGGGTGTTCCTGGGGCTGGGCCGTGCATTGGGTGAAACCATGGCGGTCGCCTTTGTGATCGGCAACAGCGTGGGCTTCACCACCTCACTGCTGGAGCCCTCCACCACCATTGCCGCCTTGATTGCCAATGACTTTGGCGAAGCCACCGAAACCTATCGCGCGGCACTGCTATTGCTTGGCTTCGTGCTGTTCTTGGTCACCTTTGTGGTGTTGGCACTCGCACGCTTGATGCTGTCGAACCTGTCACGCAAGGAGGGCAACCGATGAGCACGCTATCCATCTCGCTGTATCAGCGTCGCCGCATCATCAATGCACTTGCCATCACACTGGCATGTGCGGCTGCACTGTTTGGCCTGCTATTTCTAGGCTGGATTTTGTGGACACTGCTGGCCAAAGGCATCACCCATTTCAATCTAGCCTTGCTGACCCAAGACCAACCACCACCCATGGAAGCCGGTGGTCTGCGCAACGCGATCATCGGTAGTGTGCTGATGTGCGGGATGGGCGTGCTGGTAGGTGCCCCGCTGGGTATTGCGGCGGGCACATGGCTGGCCGAAGTCGGCGGCCACAGCCGGCTGGGCACGGTGGTGCGCTTCGTCAATGACATTTTGATGTCGGCACCCTCCATCGTGTTGGGCTTGTTTGTATATGCCGCGTTCGTGATGAATACCGGCGGCAAGTTTTCTGCCATTGCCGGTGCATTATCGTTGGCCTTCATCGTGTTGCCGGTAGTGGTGCGCACCACCGATGAAATGCTGCGTCTGGTGCCCATACAAATGCGCGAAGCAGCGTTATCGCTGGGTGTGCCGCAATGGAAAGTGACGATGCAGGTGCTCTATCGCAGCGCGCTGCCGGGCATCGTCACCGGCATTTTGCTGGCATTGGCACGGATTGCCGGCGAAACCGCACCCTTGCTGTTCACCGCGTTCGGCAACGAATTTTTCAGCCTGAAGATCACCGGTGCAATGAGTGCCGTGCCCTTGGTGATGTACAAGTTTGCCGGCTCTGGTTTTGAAAACTGGGAGCATCTGGCTTGGGCTGGCGCGCTGTTGATCACCTTGTTCGTGCTGGCCATCAGCTTGATCGCCCGCTTCTTGCTTCTGCGCAACCGCGCATCCCATGACTGACTTGCGGAATCTCCCGATGAATCACGCCCCATTTGTGGCCGCGCAAGCCCTGCCCGATGCCACATCCCCTGCACCGCCGTTAAAAATTTCCGCGCGCAACCTGAACTTTTGGTACGACAAATTCCACGCGGTCAAAGACATCCACCTGGATATTCCTGAAAAGCATGTGACGGCATTGATTGGGCCATCTGGTTGCGGCAAGTCCACCTTACTGCGGGTGTTCAACCGTATCTATGCCCTGTATCCAAAACTGGAAGCAAAAGGCGAGGTGTTGCTGGATGGCGAAAACATCCTTGACCCCGCTTATCCGATGAATCGTCTGCGCAGCAAAGTGGGCATGGTGTTCCAAAAACCAGTGCCGTTTCCGATGACCATCTTCGAAAACGTGGCGTATGGCATTCGCCATCACGAGCGCCTGAACAAAGCCGACATGGACACCCGCGTTGAACAGGCGCTACGTCAAGCGGCATTGTGGGACGAGGTGAAAGACAAGCTCAAAGACAGTGGTCTGAGCCTCTCCGGCGGTCAGCAGCAGCGCCTGTGTATTGCACGTGCGGTAGCACTCAAGCCCGATGTGTTATTGCTGGATGAACCCACCTCAGCACTTGACCCCATTTCTACCAGCCGTATCGAGCAACTGGTAGAAGAGCTCAAGCAAGACTTCACCATCATGATCGTCACCCACAACATGCAACAAGCCGCACGGGTATCGGACTACACCGCATTTATGTATATGGGCGACTTGATTGAACACGGCGCGACTGGACAAATTTTCTCCAATCCGGTCAAACAACAAACCGAGGACTACATCACCGGGAGGTTCGGCTGATGAACGAGCAACACCACCACATCGTCAAGAGTCATGACGAAGAACAAACCGCGCTGCGCGACACCTTGATCCATATGGGGCAACTGGCCGCCACGCAGTTGGAAACCGCACTCAATGCCGTGGCCCGTCGCGATGAGGCGATGGCCCGTCAAGTCATTGCGGGTGATGCCACCATCGACGCCTTGGAACAACAGATCAATCACGATGTCATCCGGTTGATCCAACGCGGGCCGCTGGCCAGCGACTTGCGCATCATTCTGGCGGCACTGCGGGTGGCATCGGATGTCGAACGCATTGGCGATTACGCCGCCAATATCGCCAAGCGTTCCTTGGTATTGAATCAATCACCAGCGTTGTCGCACACCCGCGGCCTGGATGCGTTGGGCCGCATGGCCGTGCACCAATTGCATGACGTGCTGCGCGCCTACCAACAGCGTGATGGCGAAGATGCGCTGCGTGTACGGGATGCCGATGCCGAACTGGATGCGTTGTACACCGGGCTGTTTCGTGAACTGCTCACTTACATGATGGAAGACCCGCGCGCGATTACGCCGTGCACGCATCTGCTATTCATGGCCAAAAATCTGGAGCGCATCGGCGATCACGCCACCAATATCGCCGAGAACGTGTGGTTTTTGCTGCACGGGGATACGCCGCTACCACCGCGCGACAAGCGCGATGGCAGCCTGACCCCGGCGGCATAACACCACCTCGACTTACTGCGCGGCCGGGTTTGACTTGCCGCGCAACAAGCTGAGTGCAAACCCGCCGACCACCAGCGCCCCCAGCACCAGTACCGCCCATAGGGTCAGGGTTTTCCAATCCCGCGGTGCTACCGCCGGCATATAGGCCGCATCGCCTGCGCGTGGGCGGCCCGCTCCCAAGCTGGCCGTTGCTGGTACCCATTGCGCGCCGTGTCGCGCACGTAGTGCCGCCAGTAGCGGCTCCACCGCATCGGTTGACATCTGCGCCGCCGCACGGCCCGCCACCACAACATAGGGCGGCGTGCCTTGCGCCAAAAATACCAAGCGCGCAGGTTGATACCCCAATCGCACTACAGGTGCCGTGGCGGGTAAATCACCCGACTCCACTTGCACGCGCCAGTCACGGTCAGTGATCACCGCATGCAAGTCCAATGGCGGCGAGACCTGCACTTTGCCGGCGTCTTGCAACTGCCACGCCGTCCATCCAAATGCACGCGATGTCCACTTGGCTGTCGTATGCGATGCGCTTGCGGTGTCTGTATCCCGGCTCAACACGCTCCAGCGCACACTGCTATTGGCAGGCATTTGCAGCGCCACCCGCTGCACCGGAAAACGCCCTTCACTGTGGTAGTTAAAGCCGTTTTTTTCGGGCCCACTGATCGCCTGTGCGGTTTGCCATTGCCATGGATTGCTGGCAATGACATCTAGCCACTCGGCTTGTACGCCGCTCAATGGCACCGTGGTATTTGCCTGCACCGGTAGTAAACGCAAATAGCGTGGGGGAGCTTCTAGGGCAATACGATTACTGCGCAGCTCTTGCCCTTGATTGCGCAATTGCACAAGGCGCACCTGTGGATCCAGCACGCGCCAATCACGCAAATCATCGCTGCCTTCCAAACGATAACCCGCATCCAATGCCTGCCCGGCATCGCCCCAATGCAACAACAGGGCACGCATGCGGGTGCTGTCTTTACCCAGATCCACCAACCATGCTGCCCCAGCCGTCGTGGGCGGCGTTGCGGGCGACGTTGCGGTAGTGCGCACCGCAAGCACATCGCCATTGCTTGAACGCTGCACCATCACGCGCCAGTCATTGGCTGATGTCACAGACGCCACCGGCAGTGGGAACCACGCCATGTCACCGCGATGCATTTGCGTCGGTACCGCCTCGGGGCCGGATTGCAGCACACTGGCCACCGGCTTGCCATGCGCATCCAGCACCCGCACATCGCGCAAATCACGCCAATACGCGGCGCGATAGACCGCGGCCTCCAACGTCACCTGATAGGCACCCGCATCCGCACGCGACAAGTGCACGGGCCACTGCTGCGCATAGTCATCGCCCGCGTGCGCCGCCAGCGGCAACAGCAGCAAACCCATTACCTGCGTTGCCCATGGTTTCATGCCGTCACCTCATCCACAGCTACATTGTTTGAAGCCTGCACACGCCGTGGCGGCACGGGGGCCAACCAGCCCACCAAGGTACACAGCAGGCCGTACGCGATGAAGGCACCGATACCGAGCAGATCGCCCAAATTACCGCGATCGATCAATAGTAGTTTCAGCAATACGATGCCCATCAAGCTGGCACCGGCCAACCACAAGCCCCACTGCCCACGACGCGAACCCAATACCCAGCCGACCACGCCCAGCAGACTCCACACCACGGTCAAACTGGTCTGCGCCAAGCCCGTACCCACTAGCGCGTCATTCCATGCCTGTCCGCCCCAATGATGCACGCCGCGCAAGGTCATCACCGTCACCAGCAATAAACCCGCCAGCGCCAATCCCATCACCGGCTTGGATGCCACCGTTGCCTGCGCATCTTGACCATCGCGCAGCCAGAGAACCAGCAATAACAGCACCGCCAGCTGCGCAAGATCCAGCGGATTGCACACCACCAACCACGGCAGCGGCGCACTGTTGCCGGCACTGAACAACATCCATAACCACCACAAACCCAAGGCAATGAACACCAGCACGCGCAGGGGCATTTGGAAAGGCGCAAAGGCTTCGCCCAGCGGCATCGCCAGCCATGCGCTGCGTCGTAGTGACAGAGCAGCCAGCCCCAACCAAGGCAGCGCCAGCAACATTCCCACCCAGCCTTCGGCTAATTCAAAACGTGTGCCGATAAACGCAGCCAACAGCGACAACACGGTGGGCCACAGCAACCACCACACCAGCTGCGCCAACCCCGCCACCATGCCACCGCCATTGCGCAGACACCACACACTGCGCAGGCCTAAGATCGCAAACAGCGGCCACACCCACACACCATAGTTTGCAAACGGCTGCCCATTGGTTTGCATTTGCGCAAACGCCAGCGGGAAGGCCATCCCCAGCGCGCCCAAGGTCGTCAACGCTAAAGCTTGCGCCGGCTGCTTGCGCTGCACCTCCGCCGCCAACCATCCGCTGACGCCCATCAGCAATAAATACAAGTGCAGGCGGTGTGTGGCATCGACAAAATTTGAAATCTCATTGCCGCCATTGCCCAGCCACCACACCAAGCCCCAGACGTAGGCCGCAGTCGCCATCACCGTATGCTCTTGCCTGCGATACAACCATGCCGTGGCAAAACCACCCAGCGCGATCAACAACGCACTCATAAAGGTGGGGTTGATGATGGCAACATCTGCGGATGCGGAATTGGCAAGACTGAAGCTTGAGAAGACCAATGCCACCGCAGCGGCCAGCTGCAAGCCCAAGCCGCTCCAACGCGGCAAGCGCCGCTGTTGCGACAACCCCAACCACACCAAACCCGCGCCTTCCAAGGCAAATACCGAGGCCGTGGCGCGCGCCGACAACGCCAGCGGAATAGCCAAGGTGGCAAACCCCACCGCCAAAATGGCATAGCCGCGCACCAGTAACTGCAAGCGCGCATGTTTCCATAGTGCCCGCGCCAGCAGCACATAAATGACCGCCAACCCCAGCGCACACAAGGCCAGCGGCATGCGCTCGCCCTGCAACAACCCGGCCTGTAACGAGAACGCAATCAGCGGCGTGCCAAACAACAAACTGCCATCAATACGCGCACCGCCCGGGGTCTGTGCCTTACGTGCATACAACAGTGGCAACAACAGATAAAACCCGAAGAACAACAACAAGAACGGCTCGGTGCTGGCAAATTTTTCTGGCTGGTATTGCAATACCCCCCACAAGGTACCGATACCAAAGGTGAAGGCGAACCCCAGTAGATTCAAAACCCGCCACGGCCGCACCCACGCAATTGCAAAAATGCCGGCATTGAGCACGGCGTAATACGTGAACAAACCCACATGGTTGCCACTGCCGGTGGACAGCCACAGCGGTGCCAGAAACCCCGCCAATGTCCCCAAAATAGCCAGCGTGCGCGACTCCTGCAGCACCGCCAACACCGCCATTCCCGCAATCAACAACACGCTGATGGCCAACGCCGGGCCGGCATCGAGCAAGCTGTACAGCTTGAACGCCGCAAACGTCACCAGCAGCAACACCCCAATCGCACCGCCCTGCACGGCCAAGGCAAAGCTGCGATGGCTTTCGCGCCGCTTCCAAGCAAACACCAATGCCGCCAACGCCGCTGCACTGACACCCGCCAAACGCAGCTCGATCGGCATCCGCAACCAGCCTTGGTCACTGGCATAGCGCAGCAACGCGGCCACGCCCGCCAGTAACACCACCATGCCCACTTTGACCGGCACATTGCCGGTGGTGAACCAGAGCTTGATACGGTCGATGGCGCGTTCGGCCCAGCTCGGTGTCAGCGGTGCGGGCGGCGGTTGTGACGCCTGCGCTGTCTCAGCCTGCTCGTCCGCTTGCACGTCCGCTTGCACGTCTGTTTGCATATCAGCCTGCCAGCGCGCGCTTGCCAGATGGCGTAAACGCTCTGGCATCGGTGGTGGTGCGGCAGCTTGCTCCATGATTGGCGGCAGGGGCGCTGCCCATGGTTCCGGTGCCGCCGGTATCGGCGTATCGAACGCGGGCACATCGGCCACTGGCGCAACTGCTGCACGCGCGCCCTGTTGCACCGCCAATTCCAACGCATCTACCCGCTGCCGTAGGTCGGCAATCCTCATCAGGGCGATGATCAAAAACACCGGCACAGCCAGCACCACTAGCAGCAATAACAAGCCAAGTCCCACCATATCGTCCATTGCCCTTTGCACCGCAGCCGGAACCCGGCAATCCGTCACAATATCCGGCCCGCCTGAAAACACAACGCCCCGCGCCTCGCCACCCGCACTGGCCGCAAACGCCGCCGCGCAGTAGCATCGGCCTACTTACCCACGCCAATGCGCTTTGGAGCTGCTTATGTCGAACCTCCGCAAACCCATGTCCATCGCCATGACCACCGCTATCGCCAGTGCCAGCTTGGCCGCAGGCAGCCTGTTTTCGATGGACGCACTGGCACACGGCTATCTGCAAGACGCCGGCAAGGCCAAGCCCGCCGCCACTGAAGGCAAATGCGGCGAAGGCAAGTGTGGTGCCGGGATGATGAGTGGCAGCACGGCCAAGCCTGCGTCCACTGCCGCCAGCACACCCGCCAAACCTATGCACACCTTCGGTGACCTTGATACCGACAAAGATGGCCGCATCTCGCGCAGCGAATTTTCTGCCGCACATGGTGGCAAAAGCGACAAATTTGCCGGCATCGACAGCAATGGCGATGGCTTCATCAGCAAGCAAGAATTCGACGCCCACCACGCCACCATGCAAAAGGCCATGGGCGAAGGCAAATGCGGTGGTGATGTCAAAGCAGCCGGCGCCGATGGCAAGACCGCCGGCAGCGAAGGCAAATGTGGTGAAGGCAAGTGTGGCGAAGGCAAATGCGGCAGCAAGATGTGAGTTGATGTGGCACGTCGATTGCCCTCACACAGCGCCGGCCTAGGGTTACGCCGTGCACTGCTGCATGAGTTGATCGAAGCGCCTGCGGGCGCTTTCGATTTTCTGGAATGCGCACCCGACAACTGGATTGGTGTGGGTGGCATGCTGGGCGAACAACTCACCACACTGACCGCACGCTATCCACTGAGTTGCCATGGGCTGTCGCTGTCGCTGTGGCCCCGACCCGCTGGACATCGCCTTTTTGCAACAGACCCGGCAATTTCTGGATCGGCATCACGCGGTGCTGTACAGCGAACACCTGAGCTATTGCAGTGCAGACGGCCATTTATACGACCTGCTGCCGCTACCGTTCACCGAGGACGCCGTGCACCATGTCGCTGCGCGCATCCGTACCGCGCAAGACGTGTTGGGCAGGCGCATTGCGGTGGAAAACGTGAGCTACTACGCCGCGCCGTTCCAACAACTTTCCGAAATCGACTTCATCACCGCAGTGCTGACCGAAGCCGATTGCGATTTGCTGCTGGACGTCAACAACGTGTTCGTCAATGCCATCAACCATCGCTACGATGCGCACGCATTCATCACCGCCATGCCCAGCCAGCGCATCGCCAGCTACCACATCGCGGGGCATTTCGATGAAGCCGATGACTTGAAAATCGACACCCACGGGATGCCGGTCAAAGCCGATGTGTGGGCCTTGCTAGAAGCTGCCTACACCCGCCATGGCGTGCGCCCCACCGTGCTGGAACGTGATTTCAATTTCCCACCGCTGCAAGAATTGGTCATTGAAGTGGCACGCATTCGTGACATGCAACGGCCCTACACATGACCGCGCAAACGCCCCTGCACGCGCAACTGCACACGCTGGCCGCGCATGTGCGCGACCCGACCCACCACGCCGGGCCAGATGGCATTGAAGACCGCCGGCTGCGCGTGTATCGCGAGCTGGTCTTCAACAATTTGCAGGGCCTGCTCGCCGGCACCTTCCCGGTGCTGCGCAAGACGTTGCGCGAACGCGAGTGGCAAACCCTGCTGCGTGATTTCCTCACCCACCATCGCAGCGAAACGCCGCTGTTCACCCGGCTGGGGCTTGAATTTGTCGCCTTCCTCGAAGCCCATGCCAACCCCGCACGCCCATGGCTGGCCGAGCTTGCACATTACGAATGGGCCGAGCTTGGCCTGCAACTGTGTGATGCCACCGCGCCACCGCATGATCCGCAAGGCGACGTA
>NZ_DAOOUM010000024.1:28748-31389 GCF_035369645.1 Thermomonas sp.
GATCCGCAAGGCGACGTACTGGAGGGCGTGCCGGTGCTGTCGCCACTGGCGTGGCCACTGGCCTACCAATGGCCCGTGCATCAGATTGGCCCACACTATCAACCCATCGAGTTGCCCGCCGACCCCAGCTTGATCTTGCTCCATCGCCAAGCCGATGGCCGCGTGCAGTTTTCGCAGCTTTCACCGTTGCTGTATCGCTTGTTGGCCTTGATCGAGGCTAATGGTGAGGACACCGGCCACCGCTTGCTGCAACAACTGGCCGATAGCGTCGAGCAACGCGACAACCGTGTTTTTTTTAGCGAAGCCACCACCATGCTCGCCCAACTACAGCAACGCGGCATTGTGCTGTGGGCACACTAAGGTTGGGAATTTGTATCCTGATGGAAACGCGCACGCACACCGACCCTGCATAGGATGACAGCGTTCTCCCTCACACAGGATCACCCATGAACACTCTGCAAACCCGTATTGCCCTAGCCCTCTTGGTTGCCGTATCGGCAAGCGCCGTGGCCACTACGCCCGCCGCCAAAAAAGCACCCGAAATCAGCATTGCACAGGCCCGTGCCATCGCGCTCAAGGCGGCACCCGGCAAAGTCACCAAACAAGAGCGCGAAAAAGAAAACGGCAGCATGCGTTATTCGTTCGATATCCAGCAAGGCGACAAAATTCACGAAATCGGTGTTGATGTCGTCACCGGTAAAATTGTCGAAGATAAATTTGAATCCGCCGCCAACCGCGACTAAACCACCGCATGTTGAAAATCTTGCTCGCCGAGGATGACCTCGACACTCGCCAGTTTGTTGCGCGGGGGTTGCGCGAGCACGGCCATAACGTCCTTGCCGCCAGCAACGGCGAGGACGCCTTGCATCTGGCACTCACGGAAACACTGGATGTCATCATCCTTGACCGGATGTTGCCGCAGCTTGATGGGCTCAGCGTGTTGAAACGCTTGCGCGTGGCCGACATCACCACTCCAGTTCTGATGTTGACGGCATTGGGGCGTATCGAAGACCGTGTGGATGGATTACACGCAGGCGCCGATGACTACCTTGTCAAACCATTTGCATTCAGTGAACTGGCCGCACGCGTACAAGCCCTTGCCAGACGGCATATACCGACATCCGTCAGCACGCGATTACACGCTGCCGGGCTCGAGATGGACCTGCTGCGCCGCGAAGTACGCCGCGAGGGCAAGCTTATTCCCTTGCAGCCGCGTGAATTTCGTCTACTGGAAGAATTGCTTCGCCATGCTGGCGAGTTCATCACCCGAACGATGCTGCTGGAACGTGTGTGGGATTTTCATTTCGACCCGCAGACAAAAATCGTCGAAACCCATATGAGTCGGCTACGCTCCAAACTCAATGATGGCTTTGCCGAAGACATCATTGAAACTGCACGCGGCACGGGCTACCGAGTTCGGACAGCATGACGCTGCGTTTGCCCTTACCGCGGAGTGCGTCGTATCGAATTGCCATCATTGGCCTGTTGTTTTACATCTGCGCATTGGTTCCGTTAGGCATTGGCGTGTCTTACGCCACCCATGCCGCGCTGCTCAACCAGATCGATACCAGTATCACGCAGTTATCCACCACGCTTTCAAATGAATACAGGACAGAAGGCGCCGCCGGTGTCATGCGTGTACTGACACGACTGCGTAGCGGCGGGCCGGTACCACAAGGTGCGGCCTTGTTTACAGCCGATGGCCGCATGCTGGGTGGCAACATCGACACTACACTGCCGCCACTGGGATGGCAGCAAATTTCATTGAATGACCCACAAGAAGGACCTGATCCCGCGCGCGCACTGGTGAGCCGCCTGCCAGATGGAAATCGTTTGGTGGTTGCGGCCGACCTAGAAGCACTGGAAGCCATCAATCACACGTTGTTTGGCATGTTTGGGCTGGCGGCGTTGGCCCTGCTTGTACTCGGCACGGGTACCGCATTGCTATTGGCACGCTACCTGCACCGACGTTTGGCGCCAATCACTACCACGGCCGATGCGGTGATTGCCGGCAATCTTCAACATCGCGCCGAGATTGGGCACACCCATGATGAGTTCGATCGTGTGGCCAATTCACTGAATGCCATGCTGAACCGGGTTGCCGCTCTGGTCGAAAACCTGCGCCAGGTCAGCGCCGACCTTGCCCATGACCTACGCACACCCTTGGTGGGCCTGCGCAACCAGCTTGAACGTATGCGTGGCGAAGAAGACATGCCGCTCAAGCAAGCCAGAATCGAGCATGCCCTGGATCGTACGGATGAAGTTCTGGCTCTGTTCGATGCCATTTTGCGGATTGCCGAAGTCGATGCCGGGCATTTGACCAAAAGTTTCACCACCATCGATGTCAGCACTCTACTGAATGATCTCTCCGATAGCGCACAAGCCATCGCAGAAGATTGTGCGCACACATTCACCGCCCACATCACAACCGGACTCTACGTGTCTGGTGACCGTCAGCTGTTGGCGCAGGCTGTGTTGAACCTGCTGGAAAACGCACTTCGCCATACACCTGCCGGCACGCATGTTGCTCTGTCTGCCATGCGCAAGGGCAACATCATTCAAATCGATGTGCGCGACGATGGCCCAGGAATTCCTATTGCCGACCATCATCGCGTGCGACAACGCTTTGTGCGCTTGGAGG
>NZ_DAOOUM010000024.1:31489-35854 GCF_035369645.1 Thermomonas sp.
GGCACTCCAAATTCCTGCGACGTCGGTTTCCAGACCTTGGCTGCGTCCCATTCAAATCAACTTGGATGCGCCACTGCATCCGGATGCCATTGCCGCGTTGGCGGTCATCAACAATCCTGATCTGGCCGCTCTGCGTGCCCGCGCCGGTGTCGCAGATGCGCAGGTGTTTGCTGCCGGCTTACTACCTGACCCAACATTCAGTGTTACTGCTGACAAAGTTCTGCGCGGCCCAGACACATTACTCAATTTGGCGGCATCGCTGGTGATCGACATCAACGCCTTGCGAACGCGCACACTCACCCGCACCCAAGCCACCGCTCAAGCACGCTCCGTACATTTGGACGTGGCTTGGGCAGAATGGCAAACCGCAGGTCAAGCGCGCCTGCTGGCGGCACGTATTCAAAGTTTTGAACAACAACGTCCGATTGCACAAGCAACCGCAGACGCTGCCCTGCAACAAGCCAAACATGCTGCCGAAGCCAGCGCACGGGGCGACATCCCGGCCATCGACAGCCAAGCGCTTCGTATTGCTGCACAAGATGCCTCGGCTCGGCTCCGCACACTGGCGCAAGACCTGCTTTTTGCACGTCAGTCTTTGAATCGGCTGCTAGGCTTGCCACCCGATGCGGTTTTGGCATTGGCTAACTATCCACTGCACATGACAGTTCCCGCACCCGTGCAAGATCTGTTTGCCGAAGCATTGGCGCAACGCAGCGACTTGGCGGCATTGCGTGCAGGCTACAGCAGCCAAGAGGCCACTCTGCACAAGGCAGTGCTGCAACAGTTTCCTACGCTCAACTTGACGATCGCTGGCAACCGCGACTCCGCCGGCAATCTATTGCTGGGCCCCACAGTAGATTTCACCCTGCCCTTATGGAACCGCAACCGTGGTGTGATTGCGATTGAGCAATCCACCCGTGACGCACTGAAAGCCGAATACCAGTCTCGGCTGTTTCAAACTCATGCAGATCTCGCAGCAGCACGCGACGGCCTCTTGCTGGCACAACACCAGTATCAAGCCGCGCTGGAAGATGCTGAAGCACTTCACCTGCAGGCAAACCGCGCACTTGCCGGGGCCGCACGCGGCGATGTGGCTCCCGCTTCGGCGTATGCGTTGTCACAACAATGGCGTGACCGCCAGATGCTGCTTGCACAACTGCAACAAGCCATCACCGAACAAGCCATTGCGCTGACTCTGCTTTGCGGTGCCCCCAGTCGAGTACAACCATGAAATTCGCAATTCCAATCTGTATGGCAGGCTTACTTCTGAGCGCTTGCTCCTCGCCTACCCCGCATGAAGACAACACACCCGCACCCAGCGCACTGGTGACGCTTGCCACCGCGCAGCATGGGCCGGCACAACACATGGTCACCGTGTATGGCCAAGTCGACCCCAGCGGCGGAAACTTAAAAGTCCTTGCAGCACCCATCGAAGCCGTGGTGGCGGCCATCGATGCTCCCGTCGGTAGCCATGTTGCCGCCGGGCAAACTGTCGTGCGCCTACAGCCTAGCCCTGCCACCCATGCGCAATGGCAGGCGGCCATTGTCGAAGCGCACGCCGCACGTCTTGCATTTGAACGTAGTCAACGGCTGCGCAGCGATGGATTGGGCAGCGATGCCGATATCGAAGCTGCGCGTGCGCGCGCAACAACGGCGGATACGCAGCTATCCTCCTTGCAGTCGCGGATTTCACAGCTGCAACTTCGTGCCGATGGCACGGGAAGTGTGCAGCACATCGCCATCAATGTGGGCGACCTATTGCCCGCCGGCGCTGCCGTTGCCAGCATCGCCACAACAGGGAAAGGTGTGGCGCGCTTCGGTATCGACCCCGCACTGGCCACGTCCTTGCAGCCGGGTGCGGCGGTTCGTGTGCAGGCACATGATGGCATTGCAGACTATTTTGCAACCGTGCATAGCATCAGTATGGCAATTGACCCGCAAACAAAACTTGCCAGTGTATTGGTGATAATTCCTGCCCAGCATGCACCAACACCAGGGCAGCCACTCTCCGCCGAAATCACTGTCGCTAGTGTCAAAGATGCTCTCCTGATTCCTTACGCAGCGGTGCTGGATGATGGTGGTCAGCCGTATCTGTTTGTGGTCACCAAAAGTACCGCTTGGCGACGCGATGTGCGCTTAGGCCCAAGTGATGGCCGCCATGTCGCGATAATCGCTGGCTTGAAACAAGGCGAGCAGGTCGTCGTGGCCGGGGCAACCGCATTGGCCGATGGCATGCAGGTGCGCAGTCGATGAACAGTGGTTTGGCCCGACATACGCGCAGCTTGTGGTTGGCAATGCTCTTGCTCACTTTGGGCGGCATCACCGGCGCACTGCGGATGCCGGTCAGCCTACTTCCCCAGATCAACTATCCGCGCGTCCTGGTTGCGATTGATGCTGGCGAGCGCGATCCGGCGCAGATGGAAGCCGAAATCACACGCCCACTGGAGGTTGCATTACGCGCAGTGCCGGGCGTGGCGCACCTTCGCTCCACCACCAGTCGTGGCACAGCCGAAATCGCGCTGACTTTTCCATGGGGTCAAGACATGGTTCAAGCCACCTTGGCCACCCAAGGCGCGCTTGCCACAGTCGCATCCACACTGCCTGCAGGGGTGCACTATGAAGTGCGCCGCTCTGATCCCAGCTTGTTTCCGGTTCTGGGATTGGCACTCACATCCAAAAATCTGGATCCACAAGCCCTGCGCCAACTGGCGGAATTGAAAATTCGGCCCGCCTTGATCGCGGTGGAAGGGGTTGCCGGGGTGGATGTCCTGGGCGGTGCCCCGCGTGAATTTGCGGTGGATATCAACCCCGCCAAACTGGTGGCGCTGGGTGTGTCAGTGAGTGATGTCACCCGTGCTTTGAATCAGTCCAACCTACTGCGTGGCACCGGACGCTTGCAGGATCGGCACCGACTGTATCTGGTGTTGGTGGAACACCGCCTTGCCTCACCTCAGGATTTGGCGGCCATCCCGATCAAGTCCGGCGACAGTGCCGGCGCAGGCCAGGTGACCTTGGGCAACATCGCCACCATCTACCCAGCCGCCGAGCCCCACTACACCCTCGTCAACAGTGATGGCCAAGCGGCTGTCTTGATCAATATCCGCCAATCCCTAGGCGGTGATACCGTTCGCATCGTGCAGCAATCGCAAGCGCAACTGCATCATCTGAAACTACCGGCAAGCATCAAACTCACGCCATTCTACGATCAATCGGAATTGGTGACCGCAGCCGCCAGTGCTGTGCGCGATGCCATTTTTCTTGGCGCAATCTTGGCAGGTCTGGTGTTGTGGCTGTTCTTGCGCTCGTGGCGATTGATGGCCATCACCGCAGGGGTTCTACCCGCCGTCTTGGCCGCCTCCAGCTTGCTGCTGTATGCGCTTGGCATGCACTTCGACATGATGACACTGGGCGGCATGGCGGCGGCAGTTGGCTTAATCGTCGATGACGCCGTTGTAATGCTGGAACATGTGATGCGACGGCTGCAAGAAGGACGCGCAACCACCCCCACATCGCTGTTGTCGGCTGCCGCAGAAATGACCCGGCCACTGTTGGGTTCGACAGGGGCCACCATCGTCGTATTTTTGCCTCTGGCATTCATCGCCGGTGTCACCGGTGGGTTTTTCAAAGCTCTGGCCATCACCATGGTGGCAGCTTTGATCATTTCATTGCTCTATACCCGGTTTTTGGTGCCACTACTGTGCGCCTATTGGCTGCGTCCACGGGATGCAGCACAAGCAGAGCGTGCCGGCAGTTGGCTGCAATGGTTGACGCGGCATTACCGCTCCAGCATCCAGATTGTCCTGAAGAAGCCCGCGTTCTTTGTTTACACCTGCATCGTAATTTTGGGTCTGATTGGCGGCCTTGCGTGGTATCAAGTGCCTTCCGGTTTCATGCCAAAAATGGATGAAGGCGGCTTCATTCTTGACTACAAAGCCCAGCCCGGTGCCGCGCTGGCAGACACCGATCGCCTGCTGCGTCAGGTTGAAACCATCATCCGCAAAACTCCGGACGTTGCCAGCTATTCGCGCAGAACCGGCCTGCAATTGGGCGGCGGCCTGACCGAAGCCGATGAGGGTGATTACTTCATTCGCCTCAAGGGCGGCAACCGGCGGCCCATTGACACTGTCATGGCAGATATCCGCCAGCAAGTCAGCGCGCAGGTTCCCGGCTTGCAGGTTGAAACCGCACAACTGATGGAAGATCTCATTGGTGATCTCACCGCAGTGCCGCAGCCCATCGAAATCAAGCTGTTTGGCGATGACCCCGCGCAGCTTGAGTCCTCTGCACGTACCGTGGCGACTGCCATCGGAAAAATTCAAGGCGTCGCCGAAGTAGCCGATGGTTTACGTGTCGCTGGCGATGCCA
>NZ_DAOOUM010000025.1:0-2192 GCF_035369645.1 Thermomonas sp.
CTCTGCACCTGCGCATGCACTGGGCGATCTGCTGGCGCATGCGTTTCCTGATCGCATCGGCAAACAGCATCCGCACGACCCCAGGCGTTATCAGTTGGCCAATGGCCGTATGGCGCGCCTCTTTGATGACAGCGCGGTGTATGGCGAGCCGTGGTTAGTCGCGAGTGAGTTGCGCTACGAAGCCAAGGATGCGCTGCTGCTGCGCGCCGCACCGGTAGACGAGGCATATCTACGCGAGGCTTTCGCGATGCATTTCAAGCGTGGCGATGAGGTGCGCTGGGATGCCGACAAACGCGCGCTGCGCAGTGAACGTATCGAACGCTTTGACGGCATCGTGTTGTCTTCAACATCTGCCGGCAAAGTGGATGCGACATTGGCCGCACACGCGCTGACCAATGCGGTGCGCGAACTCGGTTTGAACTGCTTGCCGTGGAGTGAAGCACTCACGCAATGGCGCAACCGCGCGCAGTGCCTGCGTGCGTGGATGCCGGAACTGGGCGTGCCCGATCTGTCGGACACCGCATTGTTTGCCACGCTGGAGCGTTGGCTCAAGCCTGCCTTCGTCGGCAAGACGCGCCTGGATGCCCTCGACACCAGCGAACTGTCCGAGGCGCTGAAATCCGGCATCGACTGGAACACGCGGCAACGCATCGAGCAGCTCGCCCCCACCCGCATCAGTGTGCCGTCGGGCCTGGAGCGCAGCATCATCTATGCGCTGGATGACGCCGGCCAACCGGCACCGCCGGTGCTGGCGGTGAAGTTGCAGGAACTGTTCGGGCTAGCACACACCCCGCGCGTGGCTGATGGTCGCGTGCCGCTGCTGTTGCACCTGCTGTCACCCGGCGGCAAACCGCTGCAAGTGACCGCCGACCTGCACAACTTCTGGGCCAATACCTATGCCGAAGTGAAAAAGGAAATGAAAGGCCGCTACCCGCGCCACCCATGGCCGGACGACCCGTGGAATGCCACCGCCACGCATCGGGCCAAACCGCGCGGGACGTGATGGATCACTACGGGCGACCGCTTGCGCCTGTTTCCGGCACATACACCATCGAGCCGTCTTTCATCCGATAAGCGACGCCGGCTTTGCTGCCCTCACCCTCACCGATGCCACCGCTGGCCTGATAGCGTTCGACCTTCTTGCCGTCCTTGATCACCACCTCCATATTGGCTTTGCCGGGGTTTTTGATCATCGTTACCGACGCGTTGGAGAACGGGTTCATCGGGTTATTGGCAATCGCCAGTAACAGCGCGGCGATGATCACCAAGAACACGTCGATCAGGTTGACCACCGACAAAATCGGGTCGTCGTCTTCCACCTCATCCAGCAACCGATTGCTCATGCGCGCACCCCGTTTGCATGCGCGGCTGCATCCGGTTCGACCTGCGCGGCGGCGTCACGGCCACGCGCGATGGCGAGCAATTCCACCGCGTACCAACGCCGCCGCACATGCACCACGGTGTAGGTAATAGCCGCCGCGATCAGCGCCAAAATGACCGCGGAAAATGCCACCATCAAACTGCGCGAAACATCGGCCAGTTGCCCATCGGCCAGCGACTTCAGCGCCGGGCCCATCGGGATCATGGTGGCAACCAAGCCCAGCATCGGCGCCACGCGCGTGGCAATGCGGGCAAATTCCAAGCGCTTCATCGCGATGGCTTCCAACTCGTCTTGGATCAGCTCCGGCGATGCGCGATGCGCCTGCAACAATTCATGCCCGGCCAGTGAGCCATGGCGACGGGCACCGCTGCGCTGCCACGCTTGCCAAAGAAATCCGCCGAGGGCGATAAAAGCATAGGCAAACAAAATGGCGATCGCGGCCAGCACCGGGTACAAAAACCATTGACTGACACCGTACATACCAACTTCGATGGGGTTGTTCATGGGGACTCCGTGATACGAAAAAATGTGTGTCGAAATGAAAATGTGTGTCGTGAAAAAATTAAGAAGCGAGACGTCGCGCAGGTAACGCCCGGCGCGATTGCCAGATGCCACCAAGACCCATCAAGGCGAGCAGCGCGGACAAGGTGAGCAGCGTGCTGGGCAGCGTGGATGTTGGAGGCGATGCGTTGGCTTTCTTTTCCAGCTTCACCCCGCGCACCACTTGGGTGGCTGCGTGCGGCGGTGCAGGTTTGGGCGCGGCAGGTGGTGTTGGTGCCGCCTGTGCAGGGTGTGGCTGCGCGGGCTGTGG
>NZ_DAOOUM010000025.1:2292-35793 GCF_035369645.1 Thermomonas sp.
TGTGGCTGCGCGGGCTGTGGATGCACAGGCGCGGCCGCATCGCGGGTGCCCGGTTGTTGCAAACCAAAGCCAGATGCCGCTGCAACAGCAAGCGTGCGCGTTGCCGGCGGTGCCACGCTGCGGGTAAACGCGGCGTTGTCGCTGCGTACATCGAAGCGTTGCGACAGCTCACGCCAACGGGTTTTTAGTTCGGCAATGGTGGCGGCATCGGTTTTCCAATAGCCTTGGCGTTGCGCTTCCAACATGCGCTCGATGGTCTGCGCCAGTGCGTGCGGATTTTCGCGTTCAAACCAATCGCGCAGGCCCAACTTGTGTTTGTCGCGCACATACACATCGACCATTTCCTGCCATTGGTCATCGCGCACAATTTCGCGCGCCACCGCCGTCCAGCCCCAAAAATTATTGGTGGCATCCAACACCTGCAAGGTGCCGGCATAGCCTTCGGCCATCAGGCCTTTGATGTAGCCGGGGTGAAATTGGCGGGTGGCCAGTTCTTTCGCCAAAAACTGCGCCGCATCTTCAACCCGACCATTGCCGCCACCCCGCAAATTGCTGATGTAAAGCGCCGGTGCTTTGCCGTCCAATTGGCGCACCGCCAGAGCAATGCCACCCAAGTATTGAAACGGATCGTCGGTGGTCAACATGCCGTAAAGATTCGACGTGCGCGACAGCACCGCGCCTTCGGTGCCGTGCAGTTGCTCGGCATACAAATTGAGTGGTGCAGCAGTGCCATCACCCACGCGCGCGCCCCACTGCGCCTCGTCTGGGCCATACGCAAACTGCATGCGATCCAGATACAACTGCGCCAATTTACGGTCACCTTCGGCCTTACCCTTCCAGGTGTCGGTGGCTAAGGTGGCGTCGTCCAGGCCGGTGCCATAACGGCCGGATTCGGAGGAAAAAATGCGCGTTTGCGCGGCGTTGTGCGCGGTTTTTTCATCCATGCCGCGTTTGCGGAGTGCCACTTCGATGCGTTGGCTGTTGCGGGCGACGGGGTTGTCGTGCTCATCCGTGGCGTCGGCGGCCAATTGCACCGCGCGCGCCAGTTGCTTGATGACATTTGGGAAGTGATCGCGGTACAGGCCGGTGGCCGATAGCACCACATCCACACGTGCGCGGCCCAGTTGCGCGCGCGGCACCAGCTTCACCCCGGTGACGCGGCCACCTTGGTCCCACTCGGGGGTGACACCCAGCAACCACAATGCCTGCGCTTCCAACATGCCTTGGTGGCGCATGGTTTCCACCGACCACAGTGACACCGCAAGCTTTTGCGGGGCCTTGCCGGTCTTGGCGCGATGCGCGGCGATCAAGTCTTCCGCCGCCTGCTTGCCTGCCGCCCATGCCTGTGGTGTGGGAATGCGCGAAGGATCAAACCCGTACAAGTTGCGCCCGGTGGGATACGCATCCGGGTTCTTCAGCGGGTCGCCACCATACGAGGTCGGTGTGTATTGTCCCGACAGCGCCGCCAACAAGGCGGGCAGTTCATTGCCGGCACCAAGGGCCTGCCAGTACGTGCGCGCGGTTTCGATCTGTGCGCGCAGTGCTTCAGGCAGCCCGCTGGCATCTTGTTGCTGGACGACGAAACGCTGAATCAGCTGGAATGGCGCACTTTTGTCCAGCGCGCTGTAGTCGCCGGTGAAGGCTTCATTCAAATCATTCTCTTTCACTCCGGCATAGCGACCGGCGGCCTGTGCAAAGGGTTTTCCCAGCATCAGCATGACCGTTGCGGCGCGATACAAGTCCTCCGGCGCGCGACCATAGCTGTGCAAGCCAAGCGGTTGTGCGGTATCGGCCAGTGCATGCAAATGCACATGCAAGGCATCCACAAATGCGGGGAAGTCCTGGCGCGCACGCGCCACATTCCAACCCATATCGGCCAGCAGGCGCTCCTTCACCGCACCGGCCAGTAGATCGTCGCGCAAACGTTGTTTGACCGCACCCTCGTCTTGCGCCAACCACTGGTGTAACAGGTCATGCAGGGCGGTCAATTGTTGATACAGACCGGCCGGTTTGAACGCGGGGGTTTGATGACTGAGCGTCACCGCGCGCCCGCGTCGGCGCGCCTGCATCGCCTCACCGATGTTGTCCACGATGTAGGGATACACCACCGGAATGTCGCCCAGTGCAAGCATGGGTGCGTCGTACACCGACAACCCACGCTCCTTGCCCGGCATCCATTCCTGAGTGCCGTGGGTGCCGTAGTGAATCAGCGCATCGTGGCCTTGCCCGGCGCTGCCTTCGCGCACCCACAGATAGGTGGCCAGGTACGCATGCGAGGGCAGCGCGTCGGCTTTCATCGAGTGATACAACAACTTTTCTTTATCTTGATCCTTGCGTGAGGCGCGGGTCGGTTGCGGCAGGATGTCAAGCGCGCCCAGATGCAGGCGCGGGATCACAAACCACGCCTGTGCATCGCGCTGGATCACCCACTCGGATGACTGCGGATCGCCCCACCGCCGCTGCAGTGCGTCCTGGGTGTCTTTCGGCAAGGTGGCCAGCTATGCTTGGTAGCGTGCAACCGGCAGCAGTGCCGCCAAGTCATCCGCCACCAAGGCCTCCAGCAAGCCATCGCGGTAACTGGGTGCCAGCAGGCGTTGCAGTTTTTCGATGAGGACGGTTTCGTCCGGCGTTGCCGGCAAGGAATAGCCCGCTGCGCGCAGTCCATCCAGGGTGGATTGCAGGCTGCGTGGCACATTGAGGAACGAGGCCGACAAATTTTTCTCGCCGCTCGGGTAGTTCCAGAACATCAACGCCAAGTGTTTGTCGGCATTGGCTTTGCGGCGCAGCGTTGCCAGATGGATTGCTTTGTTCACTACCGCGTCGGCCTGCTCGGGAATGGCGACAATGGCGTCGTCACTTTTGCGCGTGGTGGCCGCCACTTGAATATCGAACACGCCGGCATATTCGGGTTGCGCGAAATAGAACGGCACATCCATCAGCGCAACGCCCTGTGGGTCGGCGCGCCATGCTTCGGCATCGCCTTTGCGATACGGCATGGCTTGAATGACCGGGATGCCAAACGACGCGAATTCCTGCCTGCGGCCTTCGGCATTGAGCATGATTTGGGTGTTGATCAGCACATCGGCGTGCGCCGGCGCATCACTGCGCGGGCGCAGCCACGGGGCCAGCGTGCCGGCTTCCATCGCGGGCGCATACAGCACCAATGGCGTGGCACCGCGCGCTTCAATACGCGCAATCATGTCGTCGATAAAACCGGTCTGCATCGAGGCGATGTATTGCTGATGGATCAATACCGCGATGATGGGTTTGTTCGGCGTGGCCTTGGCCCACTGCAAATAGGTTTGCAGATCCGCACTGACCAGCCCCGGCAGGCGCGGATGGTAGATGGCAGTGGCAGGAAATTTCACCGGTGGCGGCAAGTCACGTGGTGCGAGTTTACCCTCCAGCGTTGCTGCTAGCGTTGCAAAGAAACCACGGAAGTTTTGCTCGCCACTATTGCTGTAATAGTCCAGCAACGTCTGTGCAGTGGCCGCACGCAAACCGCCGCCCCATTCCGGCTGCTTGTCGTACAACCACACATGCGGCACCTGCAACCCGGGCAGTGATTTGGCTAACTGCGCTTTGACCGAATCAACCTGATAGCTATCAATGAAGACCGCATCGAAGCCTTGATACATCGAAGCATCGGCATCGGCAGAAATCTGTGACAGATAGCGCGCCTCAACCGTAAACCCGGCGCTGGCAGCAATCGATTCTAAGTTGCGAAATTTGCCCTTGGGCACATTGCTGGTGGCGATGAACAGCACGCGGTGACGCGCCGCCGCGGTGCTGGTTGACCGGTTGCCCTCCATGGCAGGCCGGTCGGCCAGAGGTTGCTGTGCATGCGCCCTCGAAAGGCCCAGCACGCACAACAAAAAGAAGGTCGCCCAGCAGGCAAGATACGATCGCGCGGAAGACGTCATGGCGGATCCTCAAAACCCAAACTGCACGCCGGCGTCAAGCACGCGGCCGCGAATGGCGTAACCAAAGTTTGATGAGGTGTCGGCCAAGCGCAGATTGGTGAGATTGTCGATACCCACATGCCAACGGAAACGTTGGTTGATGCGCTGCTGCAGGCTGACATTGAACACGCGGTAGTGCGGCAATTGAATACCACCGAAGGTCGGCTGTTGGCCCGTCCACTGCATGGCCAGTTGTGCCTGCCAGTCGCCCTGTGTCCACTTCAGTTGTGAGTTCCAGGTGCGGCGCGGGCGGTCGGGCAGTGGCATCTGAGTGGTGCGATCGCGGGTTTGCAGCAAGGTGACATCGTTATTCCAGCGCCAGTGGCTTGATGGTGTCCATGTCAAGCCAAGCTCTGCGCCCTTGATGCGTGCGTGATCCACATTGGCGTATTGATAGAACATGCGCGGCCCCTGCTGGCGCAGCAATACCGTGGTGATGAGGTCATCGACATCGGTGCGGAATGCGGTTGCACGCAGCGACCATGCGCCATGAATCCAGTCTGCGCCAAGCTCCGCAGATCGCGCGGTTTCCGGGCGCACAAGGGGGTTGCCATAAAACGTGTGCGGCCCTTCTGCGCCCACATAATTGGGTGAAATTTGCTTCAACGTGGGGGCCTTGAAGGCGCGCCCAATGCCGCCCTTGATCACCAGAGCATCGGTAGGTGTCCACACGAGGTAGGCGCGCGGACTGCTGGCATCGCCAAACAAGGCATGTTGATCGAAACGCACACCTACGGTTGCTGCCAGCGTTCGGCTTAAATCCACTTCATCTTGCAGGAACAGCGCCTTGTGATCGGCGCTGTCGCGGCCATTTTTCAAGCCTGCATTGATCAGTGTTTCGCGGCGCCATTCCCCACCGGCGGTAAGGAAGTGTTGACCCCACTGCCATTGCAGATGGCCATCGACAACCTGATCGCGCAGCGATTGCGGGCGCGTTGGAGCCACGCCATTGCTGCGCACGTTTTCAATATCCATCGCGCTACGGTATGCGCGCAATTGCATGCTGAGTGGGGAAAAATCACCTTTCCACTGCGCCCAAGCGTGGCTGCGATCCAGCAGATAACGGCTTTGGTAAGAGGCTCCCGCATAGGACACGTCATCAAAGAAGCGCTCCTCGCGCCCACCTTGCCAACCCAGTTCAACAGCTTGCTGCGCGGTGGGTGTGAGTAACAGCGTGCCACCACCGCTGTACCCTTTGCGGCCTTCAATTTCGCTATAGCGCGGGTCATCACGATCTGCCACCGAGGCCACATGGTTGCGCGTGGCATTGAGGCGCAGTGCAACATGTTCGTTCAAAGGGCCGGCCAGATAGGCGGCAGCGTTGCTGCCATTACCACCTTGGCCACCACTGGCAAACTCGCCCCCAGATTGAATTCCCCCTCCCATATGTGTTTGGGCCAGCGCGAGATCATATTGACCACCCCGCCCAGTGCTTCCGAGCCATACAGTGCCGACAGCGGGCCACGGAGCACTTCCACCTGTTCGATGGCCGACAATGGCATCCAGCCGTACTGGTAATCGGAATGTCCCACCACATCGTCGCTGGCGGAAATGCGGCGCCCGTCGATCAAGGTCAACGTGTGCTTGCCTTCCAGGCCACGGATCGAAAACGTCTTGCGGCCACCCACTTGGCGTGGCGACAGGGTGATTCCGGGGACTTCCTGCACCACATCCAGCAGGTCTGCGGAAGGACGTTGGGATATTTCGGCGCGGTCGATCACGGTAACGGTTGCCGGTGCAGTGCGTTCGGCTTGGGTGTGCTTGGTGGCGGTGACCACCACTTTGTCCAATGCTGTGGGCGCGCTACCCTCCGGGCTGGCTTGCGTCTGGGCAAACACGCTGGGGGTGACCAATGCGAAAGCGATTGCAATGGCTAAGCGCGGCAGTGGGGTTGCCGGTGTAAGGAGGAATGCAGGTAGGCGACGGGTAGAAGGCAAGCATGGCGGCATAAAATTAAGAGTGCACAAAAGAGAATGCGAATTATTCCTATTTGCATTCAGCCGTCAAGCCCCAAGTCATCGAGCCACCCAAAATTCGTTGTATGGTGAAACCGCAGGAACTCTGCTGATTTCTCGAGGTGATGCTCATGAACACACTGGACAAAGCACAAGATCGCGCGCTGGAACTGATCGGTGAGATTGGCGACGGCCTGCGTAAAAAAGTGCCGGACAAGGCCGTGCAATGGCTGGAAACCGGAGCGGCACTGGGCGCATTACGTGCCGGGTCGAAGGTGGCGGGCACGTTCGTGCGGCGCAACCCTATTTTGGTCGGCGCCGCCGTGGTGGGTGCCGGCGTGCTTTGGTATGCAGCGCGGCAGCGGGCAAAAAAATCCGCCGTTATCGACGGCCAAGCCACACGTCTGCGGCATGCCGACCCCAACCAAGACGAGTACGGCGTATGAGTGTGTGGCGTTAGCCGAAGCAGTGGCTGCAATCGGCTGCCGGAAGCTCCACCACGAAGCGCGCACCGCGATCTTCACGGTCTTCGTACCACAGACGACCGCCGGCATTGACCACCAGTTGCCGTGACAAAGCTAAACCCAAGCCACTGGATTGCTCGGTAATGGTGGTCTGCCCCCCGGGGCGCAGGAAGGGCGTGAATAGGGTCGCCTGAAAGTCCACAGCAACCCCCGGACCGCGGTCTTGCGCCACCAGTTGCCAGCGGCCCTGGCTGCCGGCGCGCACCAGTAACTCCAGCTCGCCACCTTCGCGTGCATATTTCAATGCATTGCTGATCAGGTTTTCGCCCACTTGCCGCAATTGCTGCCCACTGAAGGCTACGCATGCGGCGGTATCGGGAATGTGGATGTGCATGCGCACGCCGCTGGCTTCCAGTTGCAGCTCGTACCGCGCTGCCAGCCAGCGCACGGTGTCGCCCAGATGCGCGCAAGCATGCGCCGATTCTGGCGCCGGGCAACTGCTGTTGGATTGGCTTTGCAGGTAGTTGCGGATGCAGCCCAAGGCCTCGCGCGCGCTGTCATCGATGATCTGCAAATAGCGCGGAACGCGTTCGGGTTTGCAATCTGGCATTGCCAACATTTCACCGGCAAACAGCACGCTGGCCAATGGGTTTTTCAAATCGTGTGCGACCAGATTGAACAAAACTTCGCGCTCATGCGCGACTTTCAGTAAACGATCCCGAGTCAACTTCAATGTTACATGCACGCGGACTTGGGCGCGAAGCTCGTTACCATCATAAGGTTTGCGAACGCAGCAAACTGCGCCGTATTCGAACGCATGCAGCAACCGCTGCAAGTCGTGCGCCACGGTCAAAAACACCACGGGGATATTGCGTGTCCCAGGGTGCGCTTGCAGTTCTGTCAGTACCGGCAAGCCAACCGCACCGGGAAACGGGGTGTCCAAAATGATGACATCGGGTTGTTCCGCCAGTGCCACCGAAAGCGTGTCATGGCCAGCACACACCTGCACCACATGGCCGTCTTGCTGGAGAAGTTGCAACGCCGGCGATAGCACGTCCGTTTGTGGCACTGCCAATAACAAACGACCAACAGATGCGACTTGATGTGGCATGCGTTTGCAAGAGAGTGACCCAAACCAGCTGCTACGTTAGCAAACCTAGAACAGCGGTAGCGTCAGTAAGTTGCAACGACCCGCCAATGGCCAGGCATTAAATCCAGCAGAGCCACGTTGCCGATGGCCGCCCGCACCAATCGCAGCGTGGGCAAGCCGACGGCTGCCGTCATTCGCCGCACCTGGCGGTTACGGCCTTCGTGGATCTGTATTTCAAGCCAGGCATCTGGCACGGTTTTGCGAAACCGCACTGGCGGGTCACGTGGCCACAGTGATGGCGTACCGATGCGCCGCACTTGCGCCGGCAAGGTCCGGCCATCTTTCAGCAATACCCCGTGCCGCAGCGCCGCAAGTTGCGCCTGCTGTGGCGTGCCTTCCACCTGCACCCAATAGGTTTTAGGCAGCTTGTGGCGTGGGTCGGTAAGACGATGCGCCAGCGCGCCATCGTCGGTGAGTAGCAACAGGCCTTCCGAATCAAAATCCAGTCGACCGGCAGCATACACAGCGGCGGGCAAGCCGAATTCCGCCAGCGTGCGGCGTGCTGGCGTGCTGTGGTCGGTGAACTGACACAGCACGCCATAAGGCTTGTTGAAGGCGATCAGTGGCAATTACAGTGACGCCAAGGCGGCATTGAGGGTGGCCGATGGCCGCATCGCGGTCTGCAACTTGGCGAGATCCGGCTGGTAATACCCGCCGATATCCACCGGTTTGCCCTGCACTGCGATCAACTCCTCGACAATCTTGGCTTCCGCATCGGTCAATTGCTTGGCCAGCGGCGCAAACTTGGCGGCCAGTGCGGTGTCGGTGGTTTGCGCGGCCAAGGCTTGTGCCCAGTACAACGCCACATAGAAATGGCTGCCACGGTTATCAATGGTGCCCAGCTTGCGGCCCGGCGAGCGGTCGTTATCCAAAAACTGGGCGTTGGCGGCATCCAGCGCATCGGCCAACACCTGCGCGGATGCGTTGCCGGTGGTATTGGCCAGATGTTCAAACGAAGCACCCAGCGCCAAGAATTCGCCCAGCGAATCCCAACGCAGATAGTCCTCTTCCAAGAACTGCTGCACATGCTTGGGCGCACTGCCGCCGGCCCCCGTTTCAAACAAGCCGCCGCCGTTCATCAGCGGCACGATGGACAGCATTTTGGCGCTGGTGCCCAGCTCCATGATGGGGAACAAATCGGTCAGATAATCGCGCAACACATTGCCGGTGGCGGCGATCGTGTCCAAGCCTGCGCGCACGCGCTTGAGGGTTTGCCGCATCGCGCGGATGGGGCTGAGGATGCTGATGTCGAGGCCGGTAGTGTCATGCTCGTTGAGGTAGGCGGCGACCTTGGCGATCAACCCACGGTCGTGGTCGCGGCGCGGATCCAGCCAGAAAATCACCGGCGTATTCGACAAGCGCGCGCGTGTCACTGCCAGCTTCACCCAGTCGCGGATCGGCGCGTCTTTGGTTTGGCACATGCGCCAGATATCACCGGCCTTGACCGGGTGCTGCAACAATACGGTGCCGTGTTCGTCGATCACCCGCACGGTGCCATCGCCGCTGATCTTGAAGGTCTTGTCGTGGCTGCCGTATTCCTCGGCGGCCTGCGCCATCAGCCCGACATTGGGCACGCTGCCCATCGTGGCCGGGTCAAACGCGCCGTGTTCTTTGCAATCATCAAGAACCGCTTGATAGATGCCGGCATAGTTGCGATCGGGGATCAGTGCCTTGGTGTCTTGCAGCGCGCCGGCGGCGTTCCACATCTTGCCGCTATCACGAATCATTGCTGGCATCGACGCATCCACAATCACGTCCGATGGCACGTGCAAATTGGTGATGCCTTTGTCGGAATTGACCATCGCCAGCGCCGGTCGCTGCGCGTACAACGCAGTGATATCAGCCTCGATAGCAACCCGCTGCGACTCCGGCAACTGCCCCAGCTTGGCGTACAAATCGCCGATGCCGTTATTGGGATCAAACCCGATTTCGGCCAGCGTGCGCGGGTGTTTTTCCAGCACCGGTGCATAAAAACGACTGACCACGATGCCAAACATGATGGGGTCGCTGACCTTCATCATGGTGGCTTTCAAGTGCAGCGAAAACAGCACATCCCGCGCCTTGGCGTCTGCGATTTGCGCATCCACAAAATCGGCCAGCGCCTTGACATCCAACACCGCTGCATCGATCACCTCCCCAGCCTGCACCGGTACCGGCCCACGCAGCGGGAAGCTGCTGCCGGTCACGCTGGTGTATTCAATCCGCACGTGGCCCGGATTGACTAGGGTGTAGGACTGCTCGCTGCCGTAAAAATCGCCGGACTCCATATGCGCCACATGCGATTGCGACGCCGCATCCCATTTGCCCATCCGGTGCGGGTGCTTCCTGGCATACGCCTTCACCGACGCCGGCGCGCGGCGGTCGGAATTGCCCTCGCGCAGCACCGGATTCACCGCACTGCCCTTGGCGCGGTCGTAACGCTGCTTGATGTCTTTTTCGCGCTCACCCTGCGGCGCATCCGGGTAGTCCGGCAGCGGATAGCCTTTGTCCTGCAATTCCTGGATCGCCGCTTTCAACTGTGGCACCGAGGCGCTGATATTGGGCAGCTTGATGATGTTGGCCTGCGGCGTTTTCGCCAACTCGCCCAACTCGGCCAAGTCGTCACTGACCGCACGCGCGCCCAACAACTGCGGGAACTGCGCCAAAATCCGCGCCGCCAGCGAGATGTCGCGGGTTTCAACGTCCACCCCCGCCGTCCGCGCATACGCCTGCACGATGGGCAGGAAAGACGCAGTAGCAAGGAACGGGGCTTCGTCGGTCAGCGTGTAGATAATCGTGGACATAACGGTCTCAGCGTGGAGGCAAGACCGTTATTGTCGCGCATTGCGGGCGGCGGTGAAAAATCGCCCAAGGGCACTATCCTGTGCATTCGTATTCACTGAATGCATCAGCATGTCAAACCCACGCCCTTTAACCGCGACCCACTTGCAAGAACTTGCTGGCAAGACTGCGTTCTTGCGCGGCCGGGCATACGCGAATGCGGGGGTTGTGCACATCACCCAGCAAGATGCACAGGCGGTGTCTGCGAAAGTGATGGGGAGCGCCAATTACACGGTTGGTCTGCAATTCAAGAACGCTTGGTTGAGCGGTAGTTGCACTTGTCCCGTGGGGCGGCGCGGCGAATTTTGTAAGCATCAGGTCGCGTTGGGTTTGTGTTGGATTGGGCCGCGCGAAGCGAGCACACCTTCTGCAGAAACCGGCAAGCGCGGTAAAGCTGCGACCAAGGCAACCGCGAAGCAACACCACAGTCCCGAGGCTGCGGTACAGGGCTGGCTACAGGCACAGTCGGCCGAGGCGTTACGGACGCTGGTGCTGTCGATGGCCGCGCGGGATCGTGACTTGTGGCGGGAATTGGTATCGCGCGCACGGTTGACGCAGGCTGCGCCCGAGGCGCACCGGAAAGCCATTGCCGAGTTGATTGGGCGCAAGCGCTTTATGGATTACGCCGCCACCATGCGCTATGCCGATCGACTACAGACGTTGGTGACGTTGCTGGAGACGGAAATCAACGCAGCACCGGCGCAGGCGCTGGAATTAATCGACTACGCCATGCTCCGGTTGATAGGGGTGTATGCCGAAGTGGATGACTCCAGTGGTGCGCTGGGGGACGTCGTGGCTCAACTTGCACAACTGCACGGGCAGGCCGCCAGCGTGTTGCACGATGTGCCGGGCTTGGCCAATGGGTTGCTGAAGCTAACGTTGGCGGATGATTGGGGCATGTTGGGCGACATAACGATGTATGCCGCAGCGCTTGGCCGCAAAGGCTTGGATGAGCTTGACCGCGAGGTGGCTGCGCAATTGGATGCGCTGCCCATAAACACATCCAAGGGCAGGTTTAGCGTAGATCCACACGGTAGTGAACGCCGCAAGTTGCTGGTGCTGTCACGCCAATTGGCACAGCACGGTGGGGATGTGGATGCCTTATTACGACGGCGTGAAAACGCGGGCTTGAGCTTTGGGGTTGACTACATCGAGATGTCGCAAATCTGCCGTGAACATGGCCGTGCACGTATCGCCACCCAGTGGCTAGAGCGCGGCTTGAAGGCCTTGCCAAAAGAACTGTGCTTGCTGGATGCGTTGGCGGATGTGCGCCAAGCCGATGGCTTCAACGAAGAGGCAACAGCGCTCGTGTGGGAAGCATTTTTGTTGCAGCCACACGAGAAGTATTTTTTGCGGTTGCGTGACAGTGTTGACGACGTGGCTTGGCCGCAATGGCGCGAACGTGCGTTGGCACATGTGCGGCAGAAGTTCGGCGATGACCAGTGGGTGTATTTGAATTTGGCCGAACACAATGTTGGCGCAGTTGTGGACATGCTGCCGCAAGCAAAATTGGCGGTACCGACTTGGCGTGTACTGATGCATGCATTGGCACCGGACTATCCGGAGTTGGCGCTGCGGGCGGCGCGTACTGTGGTATTGGATATCCTGAGTGCCGCGAATAAGCGTGCGTATGCAGACGCACTCATGCAGATGAAAACCATGCGACGGCTGTACGAACGGCAGCAAGATACAGCGGGCTTTGCCGGCTACCTTGCCGAGCTGCGCACCACGCATCGTGCAAAGCGCAGCTTTATCGAAGCATTGGATACAGCGTTTGCGGGTTGATGGCGGCGCTTGTGCGGGTTACGGCACGGGCGTTGCCAGCACCTCAAACAAACGGGTTTGTACCAAGACATCATCCAGCAGCAGTTCAACCTTGTACTGCCCCAGTGGCCAGCCATCGGGTTTGCTGATTTGAAACCCAGTGATGGCCGGGCCATGAAAGACCAGGGTTTTGCCTTCTTCCAGCACGGTTTGTTTGCTGGTCAGGTGTGTCCAGCGTGCCACCAGATGGTGCGGCGCGGTGTCGTGGCCCTCCACGATAAGGACAGCGTGGATGGTATCGGTAGGTGCAAAGACCAGCAGCGGTTGCACCACCCGTTGATCGCTGCCAAGGGTGTTGCCAAGGTCCATGCGGGTGATGTGGATGCCGGTGGGGTTGCCTCGTGCCGCCGCCGCCGCCGGTGGCGTGGCTTGGGGTACGGCAGCAACCGGTTGCGTGGGCGCGCTGGGTTGGCAGGCGGTCAACGTCAACGCCAGCACGATGCCTGGAAGTGTGGACTGGCGCATGCGGCGGCGGCCTGCAGACTTATTGGCGCAGACCGCGACATGGCAGCGGTGCCGCGCTGCCAGCGGTGGCCCGCCATGGGTTGATGTCTAGGCCACCGCGTCGGGTGTAGCGTGCTTCCACCGACAACCGTTGCGGCGTGCAGCGCGCCATCAAGTCGATGAAGATGCGCTCCACGCATTGTTCGTGAAATTCGGCGTGGTCACGGAAGCTGACGATGTAACGCAGCAGGCCGGCGCGGTCGATGCGCGGGCCGTGGTAGTGAATGTGGAGATCGGCCCAATCAGGCTGCCCGGTCACCGGGCAATTGGATTTGAGCAGCGCGCTGCTCAGGGTTTCTTCGACCCACTCGCCAGTGGTGTCGGCATGCAGCAAGCCGGCATCTGGCGGGCCGTACTGGGTGATGTCGATGGCGAGGCTGTCGATCGTGTTTGTATCGGCCATCGCAGGCGTCATTGGCGGCAAGCCGAAGGCCAAGGTGACGGGCGCGCCGGCGGCGTTCGATAGATCCGTTTGTATGCGCAGGCGCACCGCTTCGGCATCGGCAAAGACGCTGGCATTGAAGGAATTGAGATACAGCTTGAGCGATTTGGATTCGATCAAATTCGGCGAATTGGCGGGCACCTGCAACGTGGCGGTGGCCACATGTGGCTTACCGCGTGGGCCCAACCACGAGAGCTCGAAAGCCTGCCAGCGGTCATGCCCAATAAACGGCAATGCGTCGGCATCCAAACCCAATTGCGCACGCGCCAGCGCACGTGGAATGGGATAGAGCAGGTGGGGGTCGTAGCCGGCGGGATAGGCAACGTCGCGCCCCAGCGGGGAACCTTCAATGGCCATCGCGCAACTTACTTGACCTCAAATTGCACCAAGGCCACCGGGCGGCCATTGGCATCCACTTCGACGTTGTAAGCGCCGGTATCGGAAGGGGCAAATTCAAAGACGGTGAATGGGCCTTGGATGGTTTTGGTGTCTTCTTTTTGCGATTTGCCCTGCAAGAACCAAAACACTTCCAGCTTCTCGCCGTTCTTGCGGCCAAACTTGGTGGGCACCGAGATATACACCGTTTGTCCGCTCTTGAACTCGTGCACCGGGGTCACGATATCGCCGTTGCCATCCACTTCGGCACCGGCCTTGGCGGCATTCGGGTTCACCGTCACCGACTCCACACCGTCATCGCGGCGTTGCGGCGCATTGGTGTTGTCGTCCACCGGCTTGGGCACCTGTGGGCCTTGGCGATTGCAGGCGGCCAAGGCCACGCTGGCAAGTAGCAGGCAAAGGGTGCGGGTCACAGGGGTCATGAAGCCTCCAAAAATGCGAACGGTACAGAGTGCTTACATTCTAGCGGGCTGCGCGGGGCCAGCCCCAGCAGAGCATGAACGGTGGGGATGCAGCAGATAGTCGGTGGACTGCATTTCGACCAAGCGCGATGCGGTGCGCGCAAACGCGCCGTGCAAGCGGCTGCCGGTGTACAGCGCCATCGGTGGGGTGGTGGCGGTGCACACCAGATTGACGTGGCGGTCGTACAGCTCGTCGATCAGGTTGACGAAGCGTTGTGCGGCGTCTTCATTGCCGGCATCGAAGGCGGGGATGTCGCCCAGCAGCACGGTATGAAATTCGCGGGCAATTTCGATGTAGTCGGTGGTGCCGCGCGGGCCTTCGCACAACGCGGCAAAGTCGAACCAGCATAACCCTTGGCCACGGGCACGCACGGGGATGCGGCGATCATCGATAACGATGCCAGCATCACGGTGGCCATCATCGCCCCCTAGGGCATGCCAGCGTTCTTCCAGCCACGCATCCGCAGCGGCATCCAGCGGTGTGCGATACACCGGCGAGCGGGTCAGTGCGCGCAGGCGATAGTCGGTCGTGCTGATCAATTCCACCACGCTGCAATGTTGCTTGATCAAACCGATAGCAGGTAAAAAGCGCGCGCGCTGCAGACCATCTTGATACAGGTTGTCGGGCGCGGTGTTGGAACTGGTCACCAAGGTCACGCCCTGTGCGAACAAATGCTCCAGCAGGCGGCCCAACAACATCGCATCGCCGATGTCATCGACAAAAAATTCATCCAGCACCAACACCCGCAAACGGTGTCGCCATTCGCGTGCAATCATCGCCAGCGGGTCGGTCTCGCCGGCGTGCGCGCGCAGGCGTTCGTGGATGTCGCGCATGAAGCGATGAAAATGGGTGCGCCGTTTTTCGGCAAACGGCAGGCCAGCAAAAAACAGATCGATCAAAAACGTTTTGCCGCGCCCCACCCCGCCCCACAGATACAAGCCTTGCGGGCCCGCGCTCGGGGCGTGATCGAACCAGCGGGCAAACAAGCCACGTGTAGGTCGCGGCACCAGCAGTGCCTGATGGATGCGATCAAGTGCCGTTAGCGCGGCGTGTTGCGCAGGGTCGTCCAACCAGTCGCCACGCGCCACGCCAGTGGCGTAGCGTTGTGAAGGTGCCGCCGCTTTACTCATGCCGGCAGCCAGCTGTGCACGATGTGGCGAATGACGCCGCGCAGGTCGATCAATTTGCGATGAAAGAAGTGACTGGTGTCGGGCATTTCGATCAGGATGGGTGGCTGCGGCAAGCCGCTGACCCAAGCGCGCACGGCGTGCGCGTCCACCACTTCATCGGCCTGGCCTTGAATGACCAGCCACGGCAGCTGCGGCAACGCGATGTTCTCAAAATCCCAGCTGCGGCCCACCGGGGGGGCAATCGAAATCAATGCCTTGGCCCCCAAATCCACTGCGCCCCGCAGTGACACCCACGCGCCAAAGCTGAAACCGGCCAACCACAGCGCATGCTTTGGGTGCTGCTGCGCCGCCCACGCAACGACCGCACGCAAATCATCCAACTCACCGACACCATCGTCGAACTGCCCCTCGGACTGGCCGACGCCACGAAAATTGAAGCGCAAGGTGGCGATGCCGCTTTCGCGCAGCGCGCGTGCGGTCATCGTCACCACCTTGTTGTGCATGCTGCCACCCTCGGTGGGCAAGGGGTGACAGATGACCGCCAACAACGGCTGCGGGTCGGCATCGGCAGGGTCGAAAGCGACCTCGATGTGCCCAGCCGGGCCGGGAATCAGGAAAGTGGTAGGTTCAATCACGCCGGTGTTCATGGGCACATGATGCCGCAAGCGATGTGCCGAGGGCGGAAATATGCAAACGCCGCCCGCAGGCGGCGTTTGTCAGCACGGTCGATGCGGTGCTTATTTCTTGCTTTGCGCCACCATGTATTCGACCACGGCCTTGATCTGGTCGTCGGTCAACGCCGGGTTGCCGCCCTTGGCAGGCATGGTGCCGGCACTGCCGGTGAACCCTGCGGTGGCCTTCTTGATCAACTCTTCCACACCCTGCGCAGAGGCGCGTGCACCGATGCCGGCGGCATCCAGTTTGGGTGCCCCGCCGACGCCGGCCGTGTGACAGCCGGTGCAGGGGCCGTTATTGAAGATTTCAGCACCGTCGGTGCGGCCACCAAAGGGCACGTTGGCGGTCAGCGCCGCAGTTGCGGCGGCCGCCGCTGCGGCTTGCGCGGCAGCACCGGTGGCACCGGCATACACCGCACCGACCGGGCCAATGCGGTCTTGCAGGCGCTGTTGCGCGGCCGGGTCGGTTGGGTATTCGACTTTGCCGTTCAGATGATGGGCAAACAGGATCAAGCCCAGCATCACCAAGAACAAAAAGGCGATCACCATTGAGAAGCGCTTCAGGAAAGCGAGGTCAGTCGTCCGCACAGTGCACCCACATGAAATGGCCGATTGCGGCCGTCAAGTGCCGGATTATTCCAGAACGAGCGCAGTAGTGCGAGGCGGGTCTGCCAAAGCAGGAGCAGATGTGCCGGTAGGCAAGCAGTGGTTTTGTCATGTTATTCCCGCGTGAACGGCTATTCAGGTTGAGTCATGGGGTGCATGAAACCGTGCTGAACCCAGAGGAGAGTTGACAAGGCTTGTGGCAACAGGCGATAACAAAAGCGATAAGCAGATGAATGAAGCGTTCAGTTGGAAGGGGGTTTCCCAGCTGGCCGCGTCTTGGGGCACAGCTTGCGTCAATAAAGCACCGTCATGGCATGACGGACATCACGAATTTCCAGAATGGACTTGGGGGTTACATGAGCGACAACCGCAATAGCCGCACTGCCGGCAAAACACGTCAGCAACGCATCATCAAGTTGGCGCCCATGACCCGCGCAGTGCGTTCGGCACTGACCGCCTCGGCACTGACCCTGGCCATTGGCTTTGGTGGCAATGTGGCGGCAGCAGGGCACCCGGCGACCACCGCGCACACCCTGCAAACACAGCGCGCGGCGATTGATATTGCCCCCGTGTTTGATTTGACGGTGGTCGCGGGTGGTGTTGCAGGCATGCATGCGCCCTTGATGGCATTGGCGATCAATGAATACAGCGCCGGCGACATCATCATCGACAACGCCGATCCGATCACCGAGGCGCAACCTGGGAATGCCGCCGCGATTTCTGCCTATAGCATGGGTGGATACGTGGGTATCACGAACCAAGCGGGGGCAAACCTCGATGTCAGTTCGACCGGCGGCAGCGCAATTGGCATTTATGGGTACTCTGCCGGCGGCAATGTTGTCATCAATAACGCTGCCGATATCCAGGCCTACGCAGCTGCGGGCTTGGCCGATGGCATTTTTGCTTCGGGTGCCAATGTTGATGTAAGCAACAGTGGCGCGATTAGCGCCGATGGTCTGAACTGGGCCGCCGGGATTGAGGCGCAGGCGGGCGATGTACTGACGGTAGGTAACAGTGGTGATATCACGGTCAGCACCTATGCGATGCAGGCGCACGCTTATGGCATCTACGCTACCGGCACCGACGTGACCGTAGTCAACAGCGGAGCCATCGCTGTGCAGGGCTATTACGCCACCGGTATCGAGGCGCGCTCTTACGGCGACATTCACATTGATAACAGCGGCAATATCACCGCGGGGACGCCGACAGACTCAGCCGTGGCAACGGGGATCAATGCCACCAGTGGCGGCGAAGGTGCGGTGGTTGCGGTCACCAACAGCGGCAATATCGATGCCAATGCCTATTACGGCGGCACCGGTATTTCTGCGGTGTCCAGTGGCATGGGTGGTAGCGCCAGTGTCACCAATAGCGGTGCCATCTACGCAGGGCAAGGGACCAAGTACGGTGTAGGCGCCTACGGCATTTCAACGTCAGCGGATGGCGATTCGACCATTAACAATAGCGGCGCAATTACGGTGGTATCAGCGGGCGCGGCCACCGGCGAGTCAGCCTTGTCGTTTGCAGGTACTGCCAGCATTACCAATTCGGGGGATGTGACAGTCACCAGCACGGCGGCATTGGGGGATATCGCTACCGGCTTGCTTGCGTTCTCCGCCAATGGTGACGCGGCGGTCAGCAATAGCGGTAATGTCACTGCCACCGGGAAGTACATTGGTACCGCAGTTGATGCCAGTGGATTTGGCAGTGTTACTGTCAATAACAGCGGTTCGTTGTATGCCAATGGGGACAAGTATGCATATGGCGTGCGTGCGATATCTGGCGCCGGGGATGTGGTGGTCAGCAATTCGACCGACGGCAGTATCGGCTTCTACTCCTATCTGGGACGTGGGTTTGGTGTGCTTGCCATTGCCAGCTTGGGAGATGTCGCCGTAGATAACGCCGGCACCATTGCAGGCTATGCCTACGGACAGGCGGTGGGTGTCTTCGGGCTTGCCGAGCAAGGAAATACCCATGTCGACAATAGCGGCAGCATCACGATCAAGAGCAATGCAAGTGCGGCGGTTGGCGTGTTTGCACGGGCCGATTATGGCGTTGCCAGCGTAACCAATAGCGGCAGTATCGATACCTATTCCAAGCAGGGCGTGGCTTATGGCGTGCTTGCCCGTTCCGATTACGGTGTTGCCAGCGTAATCAATAGTGGCATGATCAAGGCCGATGGTTATTTGGCAGCAACCGGGATTGCTGCGGTTGGCAGTTATGGCGCCAGCGTGACAACCACCGGCGGCAGCATCGATGTGTTTGCGACGGGTCAGGCCACGGGGATCAATGCCAGTGCATTTTCTGGTGATGCAGTCGTGGAGAACGCCGGTGATATTCAAGTTATCGGCTTGGCTTTGGGTGCCGATGCGATCAGTGCCAGCTCGGTCTATGGAAATGCCGCGGTCATCAATAGTGGGGCGCTACGCGCACTTTCTTTGAATGGCAACGTCAATGGGGTCATCGCGAAATCCGGTGCGGGCAATGTGGTGATTGAAAACCACGGCGATGTCCTTGCCTACAGCTCCGCCGGCAATGCGATTGGTCTGTATGGTTATTCGCAATCGGGGGATGTGGGGATTGCCAACACCGGCACCTTGTATGCCGCCTCGTACTATGGTTTGGCCGATGCCATTTTCGCATCAGGTATGAACGTCAGTGTGCACAACGATGGCGCGCTCGAAGCGATCGGGGATACTTGGGCAGCGGGCATCGAAGCGCAAGGCACCAATGCGGTCACGGTGTCCAACACCGCGACAATCAATGCTAATGCCAGTGTGTTCGGCCAGGTATTCGACTCCAACGGTGCCGTGGTTGCTGCGGCCGATGGTGGCAAAGCGTTCGGCATCTACGCCACTGCGGGTGAAGGTGGGGCGGTGGTGGTCAACAGCGGCAACCTGATGGTTAATGGCGGGTATGCAACAGGTATTTATGTGCAGTCTGCCGGCGATATCGGCATCTCGAATTCCGGGGACATCGTTGTTGGTTCTGGCTTGAAGAACAAAGATCTCGGCTACGGCTATACCCTGTATTACGGAACCCAGATTGCAACGGGTATTTCTGCCAACACCAGCACCGAAGGCGCGGTGGTGCAAATAGGTAATTCCGGCGACATTACTGCAGCTGGCACATTTGGCGCGTATGGCATTTCAGCGGTGTCCAGTGGTATTGGCGGCACTGTGACGGTGGTGAACAGCGGTCAGATTCTGGCCAGTCAGGCCAACAAATATGGTGCTGGTGTCTATGGCGTGTTTGCCTCGGGTGACGGCGATACCAGTGTTGGCAATAGCGGCACCATCACGGTGGATTCAGCCGGTATGGCGACGGGTGTGGCGGCACTGTCTTTTGCGGGTGATGCGCTGGTAGTCAACGCTGGTGATATCACGGCAACGTCATCGGCAAATGGCTACTACGGGGCGTCTGGCATCGTGGCATTTGCGGGCAACGGTGCGGCTGCAGTTAGCAATACCGGGAACGTGACTGCCACATCGAGTGCCTTCATCGGTGCGTCTGCACATGGTGTGGACGTGCAGGGCCAGCAGGGCGCTACGGTTTATAACAGCGGGTCGATCTACGCCAACGGCAAATATTCGGCCTATGCGGTATCGGCAATCTCCGCTGCCGGCGACGTGGGTGTCAACAACACTGCGGCGGGGCAGATTGGCTTCTATTCCTTTGGCGGCAACGGCTTTGGGATTTTGGGTGTTGCATATACCGGTGATGTCGCTGTCGTGAATGCAGGCACGATCGAAGGCTATGCCTTTGGCCAGTCCTCCGGTGTGTTTGCACATGCGAGTGTCGGGAATGCGGGCGTGTCTAACACCGGGCATATCACAGTTGTGAGTGGCAATAACCCGGCGGTGGGCATATTTGCCCGCGCGAACAATGGCACCGCCACAGTGGTTAATAGTGGGGACATTAGTTCTACCTCAGGCTCGGCGCTGTATTCGGGTACAGACGCTTACGGCATCATGGCGCGCGGTGGTTATACCCAAGTGGGGAACAGCGGCAACATCCAAGCAAACGGCTATCTGTCGGCCACGGGTATCGCGGCGCGTTCGACCTATGGCACGACCGTCAGTACGTCGGCAAGCAGCAAGATCAATGCCTCTGCGCTGCTGGTATCGATTGGTATTGAAGGTCGTTCTTCGCAAGGCAATGTGTTGATCAGCAACGCTGGCGATATCAATGCGACGGGTGTGTTGGGTGGCGGTGTCGGGATTCAGGCCTACAGTACGGCAGGCAATACCAATGCCATCAACACGGGGCATATCAAGGCTGTTTCCGATTACGGGATGGCGATTGGCGTGACTAGTTATGCCGCTGCCGGTGGCAATGCAGTCGCCAGCAATGGCGGCACCATTTTCGCCAGCGGTGGTGACTACGGTGCCTATGGCATGTCGGTGCAGTCGGGTGCGGGCAATGCCACAGCAAACAACAGCGGCGACATCCTGGCCACATCGACAGGTACCAGCATTGGTGTGGTGTCCGAGGCGCACGGCAATATCGTCGTCAACAACAGTGCAACCGGAACCATCGAGGCCGGCAATGGGGCCTTGGCAGCCGGTGTGCAGGTAAACAGCACGGCAGGCACTTCCACAGTTAACAACGCAGGGATGATCCACGCCAGTGGCGGCACGCTGTCGGCAGGCGTGGTGTTCAAGGGCAGTGCGGGTGCCAATGTGCTGAACAACTATGCCACGGGCATGGTGAGGGCAGATGGTGCGGATGGTGCTGCGTTCGCCGTCATGGGTGGCGACGGTAGCGAGACCATCAACAACAGCGGCAAGGTGCAGGGTGCAGTGGCCTTGTACGGCGGCGATGACGTGTTCAACAACAAAGCCGGCGGCGTGTGGGATTTGCTGGGTACTACCCACAGTGATTTTGGTGATGGCAATGACACCATCACCAACGCAGTGGGCGGCAAGATTGTCGTCGGTAGCGGCAAGATCGAAATGGGTGCGGGCGATGACAGCCTGATCAATGCCGGCATCCTGAGCATCGGCAGTGGGGGTGTGGTCAGCTTCGGCGACGGCAATGATCTGCTCAACAACGGCGGCCTGGTGAGTTTGATCGGTGGCAGCATCAAGATGGGTGCGGGTACCAATAGCTTCATCAATGGCGGCACGCTGCAAACCATTGGCAGCGGCAATTTGGTCGATGTTGGCGCGGCGGGCACCTTTACCAGTGGCGGCACGCTGAACTTCCTCAATGGCTTGACCACCGACAAGTTGCAGGTCACCGGCACCATGGCCGGCGCAGGCAACATCAATCTTGATTTGAACCTGGTCAACAACACCGTGGATCAGCTGGCGGTGACCGGCAGCATGGCGGCCAGTGCGGCACAGAAGGTCAATGTGGCGTTCACCGGGATGCCGTTGACCGCGCATGCGTCGTCGGTGTTTGCCACGGTGACCGGCACCTCGGTGGCAGGTAACTTTGTGGCTGGGCAGATGATTGGCTATAACTACGCCGCCAATTTCTTGGATGTGGGCCTGACGGTCAGCAGTCAGTTGGATACCAGCAATGCAACGCCAGACAAGTTCTCGGTCAATATCGACGTGAACGGTTTGAACGATACCGGTGCGCTGGCGGCATCGGCAGCATCGGGTGCCGCAGGGGTGATGAACTCGCAAATGGGCACCTTCCGTCAACGTTTGGGCGTCAATCCCTATGGCGATGCGGGCAAGGTGTTGAGTGCCTTCATTCGCGGGTATACCGACCAAGGCGATATGCGTCCCGGCCATCTGGCTGGCAATTTCGGGCAGGGCGGGCATTTCAATTACAGTCAAGCCAGCTGGGGCCGCGAATTTGGCATCAATGCCAATTTGTTTGAGAACTTCCATGCCGGTTTGGTGCTGGGCAATGCAGACAGCCGGCAGCGGTTGACCGACGGTGGAATGGGTGAGAACCGCCTGAATGGTGCCACCATTGGCGGCTATGCCACGTGGTACGTGCCAGGCAGCTTCTACGTCGATTTCAACGTGCGCCAGATGGGTGCAGACATTCGCTCGATGTCGGCGGCCGGCGTCATGACCAGCCGTGCGCACACCAATGCGATGAGCTTGGAAGCCGGCTACGAATGGAATGTCGGCAGCTTCAACTTGGTGCCGCAAGTGCAGTACACCCGCACCAAGGTAGAAGACGTGAAGACGTTCTTCGGCGATCGCGTCAACTTCGATTCGCATGGCGGCACGTTCACCCGCGCACGTTTGGGTTTGGAAATGAACAAGACCTTCCAGATGGGCGATGTGCGCTGGACCCCGTATGGGTCGTTGAACGCCGTGCGTGATGTCAATGGCAAGAGCACCTACACCGTGGGTAATTTCTACGGGAATACCAACACCCGCGGCACCAGCGCGATGGCCGAGCTGGGCCTCGGTGTGCAGAAGGGGGGGCTTGGCTTCAATATCGGGGCCAACTGGGTCGATGGCGGGGCTTACAAGAGCTTCGTCGGTGGTCAGGCTAGCGTGCGCTTCGCTTGGTAATGCGTTACCCCGGGTCCGGTCACATGGCCGGATCCGGGCCTTGCAACACTGCCGTTTGGATAACACGTGACCAACGAAAACAATCAGAATGAAACACCGATTCAGTCCAACCAGGACACCCCTGAGTTGGATACCGGGCTGGACGCCCTGAACAAGGGTGGTGCCGAAACAGGCAACACACCGGCGGCGGCCAATGCCGCCACCGACGCCACCAAGCCTGCACAGGCCCCGCGTGACCTGACCCAGCTCAAGGTTGAAAAGGGCTGCTCGCGTGGATTGGCCGGTTGGTTGGGGCAGCACCGCTTGTCGCTGGCCATCACTTCCTACCAAACGGGGCGTATTTATCTGGTCGGCAGCGACCAGCAGGGCCGGGTGTCATTTTTTGAGCGCATCTTCGAGCGCGCGATGGGCGTGGTGGGCAATGCCCAGCGCATCTATCTGGGTGGCCTGTACCAGTTGTGGCGCTTTGAAAACGTGTTGCGCCCCAACGAAGTGATCCATGGCCAGTTCGATAAATGCTATGTGCCGCGCAACGCACAGACCATTGGCGATCTGGACATCCACGAGCTGGGCATCCGCAAAAACGGCAAGGTGGTGTTCGTCAACACCAAATATTCGTGCTTGGCCGAACTCAGCCAGACGCATAGCTTCAAAGCAATTTGGAAGCCCAAATTCATCAGCAAATTGGCCCCGGAAGACAGGTGCCATTTGAATGGCTTGGCCATGGTTGATGGCGAGCCAAAATACGTCACCGCAGTGTGCAAAAGCGATAGCGTGGATGGCTGGCGCGACCGTCGTCACGATGGTGGCGTGGTGATCGATATCGACACCGATGAAATCGTGTGCGAAGGCTTGTCGATGCCGCATTCGCCACGCTGGCACAACGGCAAACTGTGGCTGCTCAACGCCGGCACCGGGCAACTTGGCTGGGTCGATTTCGAGAAAAAATCCTTTGTGCCGCATGCCTTCGTGCCCGGCTTTGCGCGCGGCCTGTCGATCATCGGCAACGTCGCCGCCGTGGGCCTGTCAAAGCCACGCAACCAGCGCTTTGAAGGCTTGCAGCTGGATGCCGAGTTGAAAAAACGCGACGCCGATCCGTGGTGCGGGGTGCAGATCATCTCGCTGACCAATGGCGATGTGCTGAATTGGATTCGCTTTGAAGGCGACATCACCGAAATTTTCGACATTAGTTTTCTGCCGAATGTGAAGCACCCGATGATGATCGGCCTGCGTACCGCTGAAATTCGAGACTTGATTACATTTGAATCTGATGTGCCAGTGGAGGCCCCCATCGCATGAGCCGTATTCTTGCCAACTGTGCGCTCATGCTGGCCGTGTCGTTGGCGGCCACGGGCGCATATGCCCAAGCCAACAAGTCCGCTGTGCCGACGACCGTGATTGCACCGCCGGCAAAAGACATAGCCGCAGACACCTTCAGGGAGTGGGACAAGAACGGCGATGGGCAACTGTCGCTGGCCGAGTTTCGCGCCGGCTGGCAGCAAGCGCAGGCGGCGGTGCAGCTGCAAGCGCAATTGCGTCGGCAATTTGCCAGCTTGGATAGCAACCATAATGGTGCCATCGATGCCAATGAATACACCAACTTGGTGCTGATCAAGAATGCCGGCAAGAATGCGCCGCCACTGGCGCGGTTTGATACCAATGGCGACGGCAAACTGGAGTTTGGTGAATACCTGAAACTGGTGGAAACCCTTGCGCCGCAAGCGACCAACAAGGCGGGCAAATGAAGGCGACGTTCCACCCCGTCTGGAAGCAGGTAACGCCGGAATTGGCGCAAGAGGTACTTGCATTCTGGAAGCAACACCACGCGATTGGTGACGAGGTGGTTGCGCATGCACGGGCGGAGCAAGTGGTCTGTCTTGCCCGCGATGACGCTGGCGTGTTGTGTGGCGTTGGGACTGCGGTACTGAAGGTGCTCCCGCGTTTGCGTCAGCCGATGTATTACTACCGCCAGTTTTTTGCCAAAACACTACGTGGGCAGCAACAGGAATTGGTGTTTTTTCAAACTTGCAAACAAGTACTACACACCTACAACCAAGCACTTGCACAAGCCGAAAGCTTGGGCATTTTGCTGGAAATCGAAAATGCCAAAATCGCACATGCATACAACCAGGCCATCGTGCCGGGGTTCGATGCGGTGTTCATTGGTTATTCGCCACGTGGCTTGCAACTGCGCGTGTCGTATTTTGACGCTGCAACTTTGTTGACGCCGGCTCCTCTACGAATGCAGGCGTTGCCAGGCGGGCGTGCTGCCACCCGCTAACTTTTGACCCAATCCCGACACGGCATCGGTCGGATCTGATTACCACGGAGAACGCGCCATGAAAGTACAAGCCAGTCTGCTGTCTCTCGCCATTGCGTCCACCTTGGCCGTTGCTGCGGCGCCGGCGGATGCAGCGGTATCCCTTCGATCTGCGGCAATCGCCCGTGCCGATGTCTTGATTGGTGGAAATGCCGCCATGTTGCGCCGCGCCGCGGCCGACGTGCTGGTTGCCCGCGATGCGGTGGTCGATGCCAATGGCAACGAGCACGTGCGTTACAACCGCACATGGAATGGCCTGCCGGTCATCGGCGGTGATTTTGTGGTGCATTCGCGCAATGGCAAGTTGGCAAGCGTCAGCCAGACGCTGACCAGCGCGCAGCGTCCATCGCTGCGGGCGCAAGTTAGCCGCGACCAAGCGATCGTAGAAGCCGGCGCGCGCTTTGGTACCCAATTCTTTGGTGCACCGACCGCCCGCAGCGTGGTGTACGCACGTAACACCGCCCCGGTGTTGGCGCACGAAGTCGTGTTCAACGGCATCAAGGCCGACCAAACCCCGACCGAAATGCATTACTTCGTGGATGCACGCAACGGCAAAATCCTTGAGCAATGGGATGGTATTGAAACTGCAGTTCCAGGCCCGGATGGCAGCAGCACATGCAATGGTGCCACCGCCGTGGTCGGTGTTGGCAAAAGCCTGACCGAAGGCAATGTGGCGCTGAACACCACCCAATGCGGCAGCAGCTATCGCATGGTGGATATGACCCGAGGCGGCGGCGCAACACACAATATGGCGATGAAGACCGTCGGCATGGGTAGCGTGTACTCCGCCAGCAGCAACACTTGGGGTAACAATTTGGTCAGCAATTCGCAGACCGTGGCAGCCGATGCGCATTACGGCATCCAGATGACCTGGGATTACTACAAGAACGTGCATGGCCGTAACGGTATCGACGGTGCCGGTACCGGCGCGGTGACCCGCGTGCATTACGGTCGCAATTATCAGAACGCCTTCTGGAGTGATGGTTGCTACTGCATGACCTTTGGTGATGGCGACAACGGTGCCACGATCTATCCGCTGGTGGCCATTGATGTGGCGGGTCACGAGATGTCGCACGGCGTGACCAGTCGCTCGGCCGCACTGGTGTATAGCGGTGAGTCTGGCGGCTTGAATGAAGCCACGTCAGACATTTTCGGCACCATGGTCGAGTACTACGCCAACAATGCCGCCGACCCCGCCGACTATGTCATGGGCGAAAAGTTGTTCCCCAACAATGCCGACATGAAGAAAGCAATCCGTTGGATGTTCAAGCCAAGCTTGGACAAGGCATCGGCGGATTGCTATGCATCCTCGATCGGTTCACTAAACGTGCATTACAGCTCGGGCGTGGCCAACCACTTCTACTACCTGCTGGCAGAGGGCGCAGTGGTGCCTAATGGCTTTGGTGCAGGCTCTTGGGCCAACCTGACCCCCGCCAAGCTGGTGTGCAATGGCAATACCGCACTGACCGGGATTGGCCGCGATAAGGCCGGCAAGATCTGGTACCGCGCCCTGACCGTGTACATGACATCCAGCACCAACTACGCAGCAGCCCGCACAGCCACGTTGAGCGCGGCGGCGGATTTGTATGGCAATGGCTCGGCGCCGTACAACGCGGTGGCGGCGGCGTGGAGTGCGGTCAGCGTCAACTAACGTCCAATGTGCCAAGCGGTATCACAAACGGCCCGCACAAGCGGGCCGTTTGCGTTTCAAAAATCGGGAACCTTTTTTGCACTCGCGCATCTGCCGTTTTGAAACCGATGACACGAGGTGTTGCATGTTGGAATTGAATTCGCGCGCTGGGTCGCCCGAAGCCATCCAGGCTAGCGTTCTGGAGGAGGCTCGCCCCAGCCGTGCGCAGGCCGAGGCAGCGGTGCGCACGTTGATTCGCTGGGCCGGTGATGACCCTGCACGCGAAGGTTTGCTGGAGACCCCGGCACGGGTCGCACGTGCATATGCAGAGTGGTTTGGTGGATACCAGTTAGACCCTGCCGCACTACTGGGCCGGCGGTTTGCGGCATCGGGCTATGACGATTTGGTCGTGCTGCGCGATATTCCCGTGCAATCGGTGTGTGAGCACCACATGGCCGCTATCCACGGGGTGGCACATGTGGCCTATCTGCCCGGCAGCACGGTGGTGGGTATTTCCAAGTTGGCACGGTTGGTGGATGCCTACGCGCGGCGCTTGCAAATACAAGAACGACTGACAGCTGAAATTGCCGATACCTTGCAACAACAGTTACAACCACGTGGCGTAGCCGTGGTGATCCGAGCCAGCCATGGTTGCATGAGTACGCGCGGGGTGCACACACATGGCACCAGCATGGTGACCCGCCGTTTGCTTGGCGAATGCCTGCACGAACCATATCGCAGCGACATTCTCAAAGCACTGTCGGCTTGAACCGGAGCACACCCATGACGACGTCCATTACCGCACGCGATGACACCCCACTAGATGATGCGCAATTGGTGGCATGCGTGCTTGCGGGTCAGCGTGATGCCTTCCGGCACATCACCCAACGCTGCAACCAGCGCATGTACCGCGTGGTGCGTAGTGTCTTGCACGACGACATCGAGGCCGAAGATGTGGTGCAAGAAGCCTATGTGCGGGCCTATGAAATGCTCGCCAGCTTTCGCGGTGAAGCCTCGCTGGCCACATGGTTGACCCGGATCGCATTGAACGAGGCATATGGCCGTTTACGCCGGAGGCAGGACACCGTGGGTATCGACACCATCGACGCACAGCCGCGCACCTTGGCGCGGGTAATTCCCTTTCCTGGTGTGGCGCAAGCCGACGATCCGCTGGATGCAGCCGTGCGCGCGCAACTACGCCGTGCGTTGGAGCATGCCGTGGATGCACTACCGGAAGCATTCCGCTTGGTGTACGTGCTGCGCGATGTTGAAGGCTGCACAGCCGAAGAGACCGCAGCTGCACTTGGCGTACTGGAAGAAACGGTGAAGACCCGTCTGCATCGCGCCCGCCGCTTGCTGCGCAATGCATTGCACGAGCAAGTCACCGCTGGCGCAGCTGATGCTTTTTCATTCCTAGGTGCGCGCTGTGCGCGTATCACCGAGGCGGTGATGGTACGAATCAGCGCATTGTCCATCTGAACCGCAATCACGCACTACCTGAAATCGATGCAACCAAGGAGACTGACATGTTGTTGTATGCACTGATCGTATTTTTACTAACCGCGTGTGGCGGTTTGGTATTGGCATCATTCGTATTGCGCGGAAAATTGGCACCGTGGGCGGTGTCACTTTTGCATGCGCTGCTGGGTGCCAGTGGCTTGTTACTGCTGGGGGCGGCCATTCTGACCGCCGACCGCATTGGCACCTTGCCGTTAGTGGCGCTGGGTGTATTTGTGATAACCGCGTGCTTTGGCTTCTATCTGGCGTCGGTGCACTACGGCAAGCGTGTTGCCATCAAGCGCGTGGTGCTGACCCACGCCGGTTTTGCCATCACCGGTGCACTGCTGCTGATCGCGGCGGTGGTGATGCAATGAAGCACCCGCTGCATCCGGCACTGGTGCATTTTCCTGTCGCCTGCTGGACGCTGGCCAGCATGGCCGACGCACTGTCACTGTTTTGGCGCACAGGCCCGCTGCAATTGCTGGCAGCGGTATTGCTGGCCTTGGGTTGCGCGCTGGGGTTGTTGGCAGCGACGGCGGGGTTTATCGAGTTGCTCAAACTGCCTGCGAACCACCCCGCCGAGCGAACGGCCTATCAGCATATGGGCTTGGCCCTGACCAGCTGGAGCCTGTACGCCGCCAGCTTGTTTTTGCGCATCGACCACCAACAACTGATTGCGCCGAGTCTGTTGGCGCTATCGCTTAGCGGACTGGGCCTGCTGACGCTGTTGGCCACCGGTTGGCTGGGTGGCAAGTTGGTGTATGGGCATGGCGTTGGCGTGACCGAACGCTAATCCGTCCGGCAATCCGCATCACGCCGCAGATTGTCCAGCCAGCCGGTTTGTTGGGCGCAGCGGGCTTTGCGTTCGGCTTCGCGGGCTTGTGCGGCTTTGGTGTTGGCGGCTTGTTGTGCTTGTGCCTGGCGCTGGGCTTGCAGTTGCGCAAGCTTGGCTTTGATTTGCGGCAGCATGGCTTGCGCGGCACGTTCGCCTTCTAGAATGGCGCGGTTTTTTTGGGCGAAATCGGCAGCGCCGATGTCGTTGACCTTGGGCCGGATCACCGCGTCGGCACGCGCCAATTCCAGCGCACCCAATTTCTGCCCCATGATGGTGATGCTCTGATTGACATTACCCAGCAAGCTGCCGGAATCGGCAATGCCGTTGGCTTTGCTGCTGATGTCCACCGCGATCACAACATCGGCACCCAGCTCACGCGCGGCATCCACCGGCACCGGACTGGTCACGCCGCCGTCCACATAGTGATACTTGCCGATACTCACGGCTTCAAACACCCCCGGGATCGAGCTGGAGGCGCGCACCGCCTGGCCCACGTTGCCACGCACGAAGACCGTGCGTTGCCCGTCTTCCAGCCGTGTTGCCACTGCGGCGAAGGGCTTTTTGAGCTGTTCGAATTTCCGCCCACCCACTTGCGCGTTGACGTAATCCTCCAGCTTCTGGCCCTTCACCACACCACCGGAAAACAGGCTGACATCGCGAATCGATGCTTCATCCAACGCCACCGCTTTTTGTTGCAGCGCATAGGCATCCATGCCGCTGGCATACAGTGCACCGACCACGCTGCCGGCGCTGGTGCCGGCCACCACCACCGGATGGATGCCGTTGGCGTCCAGCATCTTGATCACGCCGATATGCGCAAACCCTTTGGCGGCGCCGCCGCCGAGTGCCAAGCCAACCTTGACTGGCGGTACCTGCACGGTGGGTGCGGTGATGGCAGGCGCTTTGGGGGCAGGCGTGCTGGCGCAGGCGGCAAGCAGGGTACACAGCACGCTGCTGGTGAGACTGAAGGCTGGAATACGCATAGGGCGCAAGCTTAATGCGCAAACCCGCAACCGCAGCTCAATGCAGATTCATTCCACGGAATCCGGCCGCCGAAACGGCAGCACCTTGCCGCGCTCTTCGGGCATGGCCGCGTGCTGCCACAACACCGGTACATCGTCGGGGGCGCGGGGTTCGAAGGTGTCGTGGGCGTGATCATTGCGCTGTTGTTCGAGTTCTTCTTCAATCTCCCAGCTGTATTTCGCCCGCACCGGCAGCGGATCACTGCGACGAAACAGGAACGCAGCCACCACGCCGCCTACTGCGCCGCCCAGATGTGACTGCCACGACACGCCGGCCTCGTGCGGCAGGATGGTCATCAACATGCCGCCGAAAAACAAAAACGCGATCATGCCGGCCGCGATGGCAGCACGGTCGCGGCGCAACAGGCCCAACGTGAACACCAGGAACATCAGCCCATGGGTGACGCCGCTGACCCCCAAGTGATGCGAGCCGGGATCGCCCAGCAGCCATGCGCCTAGTCCGGAACCCAGCCACAGCAGCGGCAGTGCGCGCAGGGTCGCCTTCGGGTAAGTGGTACCGGCCAATGTGCCCAGCAGCAATATGCCGGTGGTATTGGCCAGGATGTGTTCCACCGAGCCATGCAACAAGGGCGCGGTCAGCAGGCCCAACAAGCCTGCCATCGAATGCGGGGTGACGCTCAGGAATTCCCAATTGAACGTCTGTTGGGCGATGAAGCACAGCCACAGCAGCAGCGTGAAGGCAAGGCTGCCATTGAGGGCACGCCGAAAGCGACGGCGGTCGCTTTGGCGTTGGGCGTCACGGGGCAGTGGCGTGGACATCCTGTCAAAGTGGGGTGCCGTGGCGGTCAGGACAAGGGCGGTTCCGGCTTGGCGTGTGCGGGGCGTAGCAGGCTCAACGCAATCGTGCTGCCGATGATCAGCGCCACCATCCCCAATGCCAGCGGGATTGGCACCTTGTAGAGATCGGCCAACAGCATCTTCACGCCGATGAAGCACAGCACCAAGGCCAGCCCGTAAGGCAGCAGATGGAAGCGGTCGGCCATGCCCTGCAGCAGGAAGAACATCGCACGCAAGCCGAGCACGGCAAACACGTTCGAAGTCAGCACGATGAACGGATCCGCGGTGATCGCGAAGATCGCCGGGATCGAATCCACCGCAAAGATCACGTCGGTGATCGCAATCATCACCAGCACGATGAACAGCGGGGTGAACTTGCGGCGGCTGCCTGCGCCAATCCACAACGCGCTGCCGTAATAGCGGCGCAGGAACGGCAAATGCGCGGTGACCCAGCGCAGTACCGGGTTGTGTTCCAGATTCGGTGGGTCGCCCGCCGCCCGCCACATTTTCACGCCGGTCAGCAGCAGGAATGCACCGAACAGGTACAGCACCCAGTGAAAGCGTGCCAGCAAGGCTGCGCCGATGAAGATCAGGATCGCGCGCAATAGGATGGCACCGAGGATGCCAAGCACCAGCACACGCTGGCGTTGCGCTTCGGGCACGGCGAAATAGCCGAACAACATCAGGAACACAAAGATGTTGTCGATCGCCAGCGCTTTTTCCACCAGATAGCCGGTCAGGAACTCCATGCCGATGCGATTGCCGGCCGCCACGCCCAACTGCTGCCCGGTGTACCACCACAGCCAGCCGTTGAAGGCCAGTGCCAGTGCCACCCAGCCAAGGCTCCACCAGGTGGCTTCCTTGAACGTCACTTTGTGCGGGCCGCCGTGGCGCATCAGCACCAGGTCGATCACCAGCGCGGCCACGACCACGCCGGCAAATACCAGCCACAGCAAGGGGGTTCCAATCGTTTGCATGCCAACTCCGCCATGTGAGTGACGGACGTGTCCATGCAGGATGCAAGGAAGAGGCACGCTTCGCCATTCGGCGAAGGTCTCACTCACAGACCAGTGGCCTGCCACGGTGCCGGGATGTGTGCTGAGCAACAGCAGACCCGTATTGACGACATCCGTACGCGGAGTTACTCCCCTTCTTGGGCGACAATACACAATTCCTGCGTCCGAAACATGAATATCGCCATGACCGAGCCCCTGCCCCAAGTCCGCCTGAAGAACGCCTGGCATTCCACCCATCCGTGGATTTTCCAGCGCTTGGTCGAAAAGCCCGCGCAGCGGCCCAAGCCCGGCAGCATTGTCGAGGTGGTGGGCGTGGACGGCGTGTTCATGGGGCGCGGTTTCTACAACGGGCATTCGCGGATTGCGCTGCGCATGCTGGAAAACGACCCGGATGTGGCGGTGGATGCCGGCTGGTTCTTGCGCAAGATTGCGGAAGCGGTGCGGTTGCGTCGCGAGTTTCTGCAGCTGGATGCGGTGAGCAATGCATGGCGGGTCTTCCATAGCGAAGGTGATGGCATCAGCGGGCTGGTGATCGACCGCTACGATGATTTGCTGGTGGTCGGGTTTTTCAGCGCTGGCGCATGGCGGCATCGCGAATGGATTTTCAACGCACTGCGCGAACTCTTTCCCGGTTGCCGTTTCCACAGTTTTGCCGATGAGCATGTGCAGAAGCAGGAAAGCTTCGACTACAAGGACACCTTGGGCACGCAGCCGGCCATCATCCGCGAATACGGCATCCAATTTCGCGCGGATCCGGCCGGTGCGCACAAGACCGGTTTCTTTGCCGACCAACGCGAAAATCGCGAATGGCTGAGTCATCAATGCACCGGCAAGCGCGTTCTGGACTTGTGCTGCAACACCGGCGGTTTTGCGGTGTATGCCGCGGTGCGCGGCGCAGCGGACGTGGTGGGGATTGATATCGACCCGGCGGTGATCGACATTGCCAAGGACAACGCGCATCTCAATCACGTCAAACCGCGTTTCGTGCAGGCCGATATCTTTCCGTGGTTGCGCGAAGCGGCCGCCAAGGGCGATCTGTATGACGTCGTCATCCTGGACCCGGCGAAGATGACCCGCGACCGCGAACAGGTCATCACTGCACTGAAGAAATATTTGGACATGAATAAATTGGCGCTGGCCACGGTCAAGCCCGGTGGCCTGTTTGCCACGTTCAGCTGCACGGGTTTGGTCAGCGAAGAGCAATTCCTCGACATGCTGCGGCGTGCCGCGTTTTACGCTGGCCGCACCGTGCAGGTGCTGAAGGTGGCCGGTGCCGGTGCCGATCATCCGTGGCTGGCGCAGGTGCCGGAGTCGCGCTATTTGAAGGCGGTGTTCTGCCGCGTGCTGGACTAACGGCGGCCTGCGCCGATGCGGCTGCTGATCGTCGAAGATTCGCAAACCTTGGCGGAGAGTCTGCGGGCCACCTTGGAGTCAGAAGGGCACGCCTGTGACCATGCCGCCGATGGTGCAGCGGCGCTGCGTTTTATCGCCAGCAATGCCTATGAC
>NZ_DAOOUM010000026.1:0-1236 GCF_035369645.1 Thermomonas sp.
GGTCAGGCCGATATCGTCCAGCCCATTGAGCAGGCAATGTTTGCGGAAGGCATCGACGTCAAACCCGTGCACCACGCCATCCGGGCGGGTGACGGTTTGTGCGTCCAGATCAATGTGCAACGTATAGCCTTCGCTGGCGTCGCATTGGGTAAACAGGGTGTCGATGGCGGCTTTGTCCAGCACGATGGGCAGCAGGCCATTTTTGAAACTGTTGTTATAAAAAATATCGGCAAAACTGGGCGCGAGGATGGCGCGAAACCCATATTCGGCTAATGCCCACGGGGCGTGTTCGCGGCTGGAACCGCAGCCGAAGTTTTCCCGCGCCAGTAATACGCTGGCGCCTTGGTAGCGCGGCGCATTCAGCACAAAATCGGGGTTCAGCGGGCGGGTGCTGCAATCCTGCCCGGGCTGGCCCTCATCCAGATAGCGCCACGGATCGAACAGATTGGGGCCAAACCCCGTGCGTTTGATCGACTTCAAGAATTGTTTGGGGATGATCTGGTCGGTATCCACATTGGCACGATCCAGCGGTACCACCATGCCGGTGTGTTGGGTAAACGGTGTCATTGCAGGTCTCGCACGTCGATAAAGTGGCCGGCAATCGCGGCGGCGGCGGCCATTGCCGGGCTGACCAGATGGGTGCGGCCGCCGTTGCCTTGGCGGCCTTCGAAATTGCGGTTGGACGTGGATGCGCAGTGCTCGCCGGCTTGCAGGCGGTCGGGGTTCATCGCCAAGCACATCGAGCACCCCGGCTCGCGCCATTCAAACCCGGCATCGATAAAAATCTTGTCCAGTCCTTCGCGCTCGGCCTGCGCTTTCACCAAACCGGAGCCCGGCACCACCAAGGCTTGTTTGATGGAGGCTGCCACTTTGCGGCCGTTGGCAACCGCGGCGGCGGCGCGCAAATCCTCGATGCGGGCATTGGTGCACGAGCCAATGAAGATGCGATCCAACCGGATCGAGGTGATCGGCTGATGGGCGTGCAGGCCCATGTAGTGCAGCGCGCGGGTGATCGCGTCTTGTTTGACGGGATCGGTTTCATGCGCGGGGTCTGGCGTGTGCGCATCCACTGGCAACACCATTTCCGGCGATGTGCCCCAGCTGACTTGCGGGCGAATATCCTCGGCACGCAGCACGACGTCGGCATCAAACAGCGCGTCGGCATCGCTCACCAAATTGCGCCACTGCGCCACTGCGGCATCCCATTGGGCACCAGTGGGCGCAAACGGGCGGCCG
>NZ_DAOOUM010000026.1:1336-3271 GCF_035369645.1 Thermomonas sp.
GCACCATGCGTGGAGGTGTGCGAATCACCGCAGACCACGGTCATACCGGGCAAGGTGGCACCTTGTTCGGGGCCCACCACATGCACGATGCCTTGGCGCACATCGTTCATTTTGAATTCGAGGATGCCGAAATCGGCGCAGTTTTCGTCCAGGGTTTGCACCTGCACGCGCGATACGTCATCACTGATCGCCGCCAAGCCACCGGCGCGCTCAACGCGAGTGGTGGGCACGTTGTGGTCGGGCGTGGCGATATTGGCCGCCACCCGCCACGGTTTGCGCCCGGCCAGCCGCAGACCTTCAAACGCCTGCGGCGAGGTCACTTCATGCAGGATGTGGCGGTCGATGTAGAGCAGCGACGAGCCATCATCACGGCGCACCACTTCATGCATGTTCCACAGTTTGTCGTACAGGGTTTGGCCGGGCATGGTGCACCTTGGCAGCACAAGTCGGTGCCAGAGTGGCAGCTTTCCTTTCATCACTCAAATGGATATTTTTCATCCCATTGATTCCCATTAGGAATAGTGATGGAGCTCGCCAATCTTGCTGCATTCCTTGCGGTGGCCGATGCCGGCGGGTTTTCCGCTGCGGCCGCCGCCCTGCACCTGACCCAGCCGGCGGTGAGCAAGCGCATTGCGCAGTTGGAATCCGAACTTGATGCCCGCCTGTTCGACCGCGTGGGCCGGCAAGTGCTACTCACCGAAGCCGGCCAACTGCTGCTGCCGCGTGCACGGCAATTACTGGGCGATGCCAACGATGCGCGGCGCGCCCTGCGCGAGCTCGAGCACGGCATTGGCGGCAGTTTGCGCATGATTTGCAGCCACCATATCGGCTTGCATCGGCTGCCACCGGTGTTGCGCAAATTCAGCGCACGCTACCCACAGGTGGCACTGGAGCTGCGCTTCATGGATTCCGAACAGGCTTGGCACGAGGTGCTGCACGCACGCGCCGAATTGGCGCTGACCACATTGGGCCCGGCCACGCCACCGTTGCAAGCCCGCGTGATTTGGGACGACCCGCTGTGTTTTGTCGCCGCCCCCACGCACCCACTGGCACTGCGTAAAAAACTGGGCCTGAGTGACTTGGCCGCGCACCCGGCGGTGCTGCCCGAGCCGCAGACCTTTACCCATCGCATCGTGGCGGCGGCATTTCAACAACGCGCACTGGCCTTGCAACTGCGGATGACCAGCAACTTTATGGAAACCTTGAAGATGCTGGCCTCGGTGGGTTTGGCGTGGAGTGTGTTGCCGCAATCGATGCTGGATAAAAGTGTGCGCGTGTTGCCGGTGGCGGGGGTGCGGTTGTCGCGGCAACTGGGCTGCATCAGTCATCGTGGGCGCACGCCATCAAAGGCAGCACAAGCCTTCGTTCAATTGCTGCATCAGCATGCGGCTTGAATGCCGCTGCGCCGTATCAAGGCGCTGCCGGCTCGAGAACTGATGCAACAAGACTTATTACCATTAAATGTACCGGTCGGTATGGTATAGTGCGCCATTACCACCCCTTCCGGACATCATGGCCAGCCCCGCACCTGCCACCAAGCCAGCCCTTCCGGGCCGCCCCAAGGATATGGCCAAGCGCGCCGCCATTCTGGAGGCCGCGTCTAAGCTATTTGTCCAGCACGGGTTCAGTGGGGTCAGCATGGACCAGATCGCGGCCGAAGCTGGGGTCTCCAAACTCACCGTGTATAGCCACTTTGGCGACAAGGATGGCTTGTTTATTGCGGCCGTGCGTGCGCATTGCGAACAAGGCATGCCCACCAATCTGTTCGAGCCCGACCCCAACCAGCCCCTACGCGAGCGCCTGACCACCATCGCACATGCATTTTTGGCGATGGTCATGGCCCCCGAGGCCATCGCCGGGCATCGCGTCCTGTGCTCGCCGCAAGTGGCCGATAGCAGTCTGTCCACAATGATTTGGGATGCCGGCCCCAAGCGC
>NZ_DAOOUM010000026.1:3371-35201 GCF_035369645.1 Thermomonas sp.
GCAAGTGGCCGATAGCAGTCTGTCCACAATGATTTGGGATGCCGGCCCCAAGCGCGTCAACGAGGCCTTCACCGCGCTACTGGAACGCCGGATCGCCGCCGGCGAGCTGGACATCGACGACCCCGCGCGGGCGGCCAGTCACTTTTTCACCCTGCTCAAAGGCGATCTACACGCGCGTGCCGTCCTTGGCGGCTGCTGTGGCGGTAACAGTGGTTGCGCCGACAGCGTGGAGACGCATATCACGAGCGTGGTCGACTTGTTTTTACGCGCCTATGCGCAGCGCTGAACGACAGCCCCTGCTGCCAAGAGTGGCGGTGACTTCCGGCACTGCGTGCTGGTGTACCAACACGCTCACACTGCGCACCAGTCAAGACCCTCGGCGCATTACACTACGCGGTTCCCAGTGACGGATTTTCCCTGCATGAATATCAACTTCGCCCGCACCCGTGAAACCATGGTGGAACAGCAAGTACGTCCTTGGGATGTGCTGGATATTCGCGTACTGGACACAATTGGTGCACTGCCGCGCGAGGCCTTTGTGGCCGATGCGCTGCGCAACCTAGCTTATACCGATACTGCACTGCCGTTGGGCCACGGCGAGGTGATGATGAAGCCAGTATTGGAAGGCCGCTGCCTACAGGCGCTGCTGCCACAAGCACATGAAAGCGTGCTGGAAATTGGTACCGGCAGCGGCTATCTGGCCGCCTGCTTGGGGCGCTTGGCGCGCGAGGTGATCAGCGTTGAATTGCATGCCGATTTGGCCGAAGCCGCGCAGGCGCGACTGACCACGCAAGGCATTGGCAACGTGACCGTGCGCTGTGCCGATGCGATGACATGGAACCCCGGCCGCAGCTTCGATGTGATTTGTGTCACTGGTGCGGTCGGGCAGATTCCGACACGCTTTATGGAATGGCTGAACCCGAATGGACGCATGTTCATCGTGCACGGTCAATCACCGTTACTGGAGGCGACACTGGTGCATCGCACGGTCAACGGCAGCCGCATTGAAACGTTGTTTGAAACCGACCTGCCCTATCTGGTGGGCGCAGCGCCTACGCCCACCTTCACCCTGTAAGCCCCGCTAAGGATTCTCCCCATGTTGCGTCGCCCACTTGCCCTTGCCCTTGCCCTTGCCTTGCTGCCTGTTGCGGCGCAAGCCGATGACCTGCTCCAGAGCTATCACAACGCACGCAACAGCGATCCGCAATACGCCAGCGCCGAAGCCAACCGACTGGTGTCCGCCGAGCGCCCGGTGCAAGCCCGTGCGGCGCTGCTGCCCAATATCGGCGGCAGTATTGGCGCCAATCGTGCCGATCACGGCGTGGGTGGCGTGCGTACCGGATCGTGGGGGGTGAACATGCAGCAATCGCTGTTCAACTTCGGCAATTACAGCAATTTGGAGAGCGCCAAGGCACAAGACCGCGCCGGTGGCTTCACCTTGGAAGCCGCTGGGCAAACCTTGATCACCCGCACATCGGCGGCATACTTCAACGTTTTGGTGCAGCTGGAAACACTGGCCGCCGCCGAAACCGCCGAAACCGCACTGAAAAAGCAATTTGACTACGCCAGCAAACGATTGGACGTCGGCTTGGCCCCCATTACCGACGTGTATGAAGCCCGCGCCCAATACGACGGTGCGCGCGCCAACACGTTGTTGGCCCGCAATGCCGCGCAAGATGCGTATCAAGCCTTGATCGAAATCACCAATGCCCCGGTGAAAAACCTCAAAGCGCTGCCCGATGACTTCAAGCCCGCGCTGCCGTCAGAAAAGGGTGTGGATGCCTGGGTCGCCAGCGCGTTGGATAACAACCCGTCATTGAAAGCACAGCGTGCCGGCCTGGATGCGTCCGAGGCGTCGGTCAAGACCGCACGTGCGGGGCACTACCCCACGCTGGGTCTCACGGCTTCGTATGGCAAGGCCATCACCGGCTTGTATGACCCGGCATTTATCGGCGCCAACAAAGCCAGCACCAGCGTTGGCCTGACTTTGAACATCCCCATCTTCTCGGGCTTGGCCACCCAATCCGGTGTGCGCAGCGCACTGGCCCAGCGCGATGCCGCTGCCGATGGCGTGGAACAAACCAAGCGCTCGATCGAGCGCAGCACGCGCAACGCCTATCAAGCGCTGGTGGCCGGCATCAGCGAAGTTGAAGCGCGTCGCTTGGCGCTGGTATCGGCACAAAGCGCTTACGATGCCTCACAAGTGGGCCTGGAAGTAGGTACCCGCACCGTGCTGGATGTGCTGAATAACCAGCGCACCTTGTTTGGCGCGCAACAGGCCTACGCCCAAGCCAAGTACAACTTCCTGCAAAGCCGGTTGTTGCTCGATCAAGCCGCCGGCACACTGGATGTCAGTGATGTTGAAGACATCAATCGTCTGCTGACGACCGATAAGGCCATTGATAAGAGCTTGGCGACGCAGTAATCGGCTGGTCTTGCCGGTCTACCGATCTTGCCGGCGAGGGTCTAGCGTTCACACAAAGAAAGCTAGATTCCCGCTGCTGGCGGCAACTTCGGCGCAATCAAGGTCAGGGTGCGTGCCAGTGCGCCGCGCCCTTCTTGCAAGAGTTGCGCGGCGTGTTGGGCCAAGGCTTGCCGCACGTCGGCATCATCAAACAATTCACACAGCGCGCGTGCCAGCGATGCGGCATCGGTGACCATGCGCATGGCCTGCGCCTCCCGCAGACGGCGTGCGATATCGGCAAAATTATGCAGATGCGGTCCGGTGAGAATGGCGGTGCCGGTGGCGGCGGGCTCCAACAAATTGTGCCCACCGATGTCCTGCAAACTGCCGCCCACAAAGGCCACCTGTGCACAGGCATAAAAATTCAGCAATTCACCCAAGGTGTCGATGACGAACACCCCCGTGCTGGTCTGCGGCCATTGCTGCTGTGAGCGCGTGGCCACCACCAGCCCGATATCGCTGGCGCGCTGCGCCACCGCGCGGAAACGCTCCGGGTGGCGCGGTGCCCACAGCAATAAGGCATCCGGATGACTGCGCAGCAAAGTCAGATGCGCCTCCAACACAGCGGCTTCTTCTTCCTCATGCGTGCTGGCCGCAATCCATACCGGACGCGCCGCACCCAGCGCTGCGGCAAATGCCGTTTCCACTTGGCAGGTTTGCACGGGTGCCATGTCGAATTTCAAGTTGCCGGTCACTTGCACGCGCTCGGGCAGCGCCCCCAATTCCAAGAACCGGCGCGCATCGTCGTTAGATTGCGCTGCCACCAAGGCCACACTGCTCAGCGCGCGCCGGATCAGTGGCCCCAGCACGCGATAGCCCCGCAACGAGCGCGCTGATAATCGTGCATTGAGAATGTGGGTGGGGATGTTGCGGTCACGGCAGGCAAACAGCAGATTGGGCCACAATTCGGTTTCCACAATCAGCGCCAGCGCGGGCCGGAAGTGCGTCAAAAACCGCCCCACCGCGCCGGGTAGGTCATACGGCAAATAGACATGCGCCACCGAGTCGCCCCACAACGCGCGGGCCCGTGCCGAACCGGTGGGGGTGATGGTGGTCACCACCAGCTGCAAATCCGGGCGCTGCGCCCGCAATTGCGCCACCAATGGCGCCGCCAAGTTCACCTCACCCACCGACACCGCATGCAACCACAGTGGCGCTTGTGCAGCGCCATCGGCATAGCTGGCATAACGCTCATCCCAGCGCTGAAAATAGGCACGCTGACGGAATCCGCGCCAGATCAGGTGATACAAGGTGATGGGCAATAACAGATACAACGCGGCCGAGTACACGCCACGCAGCACCCGCTCGGTGAAGTCGGTTTGCATCCGCACAGGATAGCGAAGCCACAGCCCCCGGTAGAATCCCCGTATGTCCGCCAATGCAGCAGCCCCCCAATTCGACCGCCCCAGCTTCTCGCCCCGGTATTGGCCGGTGTGGCTGGGGGTTGGCCTGTGCATGCTGCTGGCACGCCTGCCATGGGCCTTGCAGCAATGGTTGGGCAAGCGCATCGGCCCGCTGTTGGCCGTGCTCTTGCGCAGCCGTCGGCGGGTGGCCGCGCGCAATCTTGCGCTGTGCTTCCCAGATCTCGATGCCCCCGCCCAAGCAACACTTTTACGTGAAAGTTTTCAGCAATTGGGTATCGGCCTGTTTGAATTTGCCCGCGCGTGGTGGGGCTCGGTCGCGCCCATGCAAGGGCGCGTGCAGGTGGAAGGTTTGCAGCATCTCGCCGCCGCGCAAGCCGGGGGGCGCGGTGTGATTATTATTTCGGGGCATTTTGTGACCTTGGAAATGGCCGCGCGCTTGATGTGCGCGCATGCACCTTTGGCCGGGATGTACCGCCCTCACGCCACCGGGCCGATGGAATGGGCCGTGCGCCGTGGCCGCATGCGCTATGCCAGCGCGATGTTCACCCGCGAAGAACTGCGCCCGGCGCTGCGCCATCTCAAACAAGGCGGCCTGCTGTGGTTTGCCCCCGATCAAGACACCCGCCGTGGCGAGAGTGTGTATGTGCCATTTTTTGGCCATAGCGCCTATAGCCTGACGTCCACCCACCAACTGGCACGCCTATCCGGCGCGGCGGTGCTGGGTTTTGCGCATGTCCGCATGCCCGATGGCAGCTATTGCCTGCGGCTTACTCCGGCACTGGAAGCCTTCCCCTCGGCAGATGCCAGCGCCGATACCGCGCGGGTGATGGCCCTAATCGAAACCATGATCCGCGCTGCACCAAGCCAATATTTGTGGATCCACCGCCGCTTCAAACGCCAGCCCGAGCAGCCGGACAACGTGTTGTATCAATAAACCGGGGCGTCACCGGGTGGCCGCGTCTTGAATCTGCGATGCACCCACAAGTACTGCTCCGGCGCAGCCTGCAAGCGCTGCTCGATCCACGCCATATACCGCGCTGCGGTCACACTGTCATCGCTGTTAGGCCAATCTGGCCACGCCGGCTGCAGCTGGATATGCTGCACACCCGCCGCATCACGCCGCGCCCACAACAGCAGCACGCGCCCACCGCAGCGTTGCAACACGCCGCCAATCGCGCCCAAGGTTGCGGTTTGCACGCCCATAAATGGAACAAATACCGTGCGCCGCGCGGCATTTTGATCGGGCACATAAAACACGGCCTTGCCGGCGCGCACTTGCGCGGCAAATCCGGCAATGTCTTTTTTGTCGAAGGTGTGACCGGCGTAACGTTCCCGCGCCTGCGTCACCACCGCCTCGATGGCAGGGTCGTTATGCCGGCGCACCAAAATCGGCATCGGCTGCGCGATTGCATCGGCCACGTGGCGCATGGCCAGTTCGATGCCATCGTAATGTGCACCCACCACCACCACGCCGCGGCCTTCGGCCAATGCGTCTTGCAGATGTGCAAGCCCCTCGATGACGGCACTACCAGCCAATTGTTGCGGCGTGGCAAACCATGCGCGCAGGGTTTCCAGTGCGCCCACCGCATTGGACTGCAGGGTGCGTGTCAGTAATGTGCCGCGGGCGTTGGCATCCCATTGCGGGAAGCACAACGCCAGGTTGATCCGTGCAATTTTGCGGCGTCGGTTATTGAGCAACGGCAAGCGCAATAAAACCCATGCCAAGCGTGCGCGCGCCGGTGCCGACAGCCCTGCCACCCAGCGCCCGAGCCACATCAACACTTGCGCCTTGCAACGCCCCATCTTGGCCAGACTCAGTCCGTATCCCGGCCCAACAAACTACCGGCATACAGCGCTGCCAGCAGCAGCAGCACGCTGCCCCAAAACGTGGAATACGCGGCCAGATGGGTATTCAGTGGAAACACGCTGACCGCCAATGCCAGCATCGCCGGCCGTGCCCGTGCACGCGCAGCGGCATCGGCAAATCGCCATGCCCGCCAAGCCAATGCGGCACCTGCCAGCCAAATCAACAGCCCTACTAGCCCGGTTTCAGACAGCACTTCCAGCACGATCTGATGGGCATGCAGCGCCACCCCAGTGCCCCATGCCGCCACCACCCCGGGCTGGGGGTCACAGGCAGGAAAAGCATCGCGAAAACCGCGCACACCCACGCCGTTGATGGGGTGTTCGCGCACCATGCACACGGCTGCCGACCAAATCCGTCCGCGCCCACTCAATGCAGCATCCACACCTGTCTCGTTGGCCGATAGCGCCTGTGCGGTCAACTGCACGCGCCCGCGCACCTGCGGCGATAGCACCGTTGCCAAGCCCAAAGCCAAGGCCCCGGCGACAAACAGCAGGGTCAACCGCTTCCAGCCCAGCGCGCGCCAGCCGCTCCACAGCATTACCAAGGCATAAGCGATCCAAGACGCCCGCGAACCGGCCAAAATAATCACCAGCCCAATGCCTAACGCAGTCAGCAACCACCCCACCCGGCCAAAGCTTTTCCACGCCAATGCCAGTGCAAACGGCGACAGACTGGCCAGCAAGATACCCAGCTTCAGGTTGCATGGCCCCAGCACGCCGCCCAAGCGGTCGGCGACCAAGGTGGAACCTGCACACATGCTGCGCCCGGTCACCGCAATGCGGGCATGGTCGATCAACCAAAACAGCGGGCTGTGCCCGATGACTGCTTCGATCAAAGCATCACCGGTCCACACCCAGGCGATGATGCCAAGCCCAGTAAAGGTCTTCTGCCAACCTTCTTTGCTGGCCACGGCGGCGGCCACCAACCATAGAAACGGCAGATAACGCAGGTCGATCAAGACTTCGCGCAGTGACCGCCAGGTGTCCACCGCATCCACGGCCGATACCAACTCAGGCAACCAATAGGTGAAGAACAACACACTGGTCAATGCCCACGCCGGCCCACTGAGCAATTGGGTGCCACCGCGAAAACGCCGCACCAGCAAGGTTGCCAGCGCGCCTAACGCGCCCAGCACCAGCAGTAATTCGGCAAACCCATGCAATGGCCACAGTGCAACAAACGCCAACACCCACACGGGTGCCCAACGCAACATCGCAGGCGAGCTGGACGGCGCAACGGTATTCATGGGGAACAGACTCTCCGGTACAGCGACAACGTCGCCTCCTGCATCGCGGCCAAGGTGTAGGGCATCGTAACCGGCAATGGCGGTGGCTGCGCCAACAATGCGCGCGCGCACTGCACCAATGCCGTCGCATCGAACGCTAGGACTGCCCCCTGTGGTTGCAACTGTCGCAGCAATTCTCCCGCGCCACCATGCGCCCAGCCCAGCACCGGCCGCCCGACCGAGAGCGCCTCGATCACGGTGCGCCCAAAGGCCTCGGGCTTGCGCGAGAGCTGCAACACCAGATCGCTGGCGGCATAGGCTTGCAGCATGTCGGCGGTGGGCGCGGTGAATGCTAGGGCATCCGCCACACCCGCAGCCTGTGCCTGTAGCGCCAATGCATCCAAATATGCGCCACGCCCGGCCTGCCGTGCCCCGGGCATCCACAACCGTGCATCCACGCCACCAGCGCGCAACTGCGCCAATAGTGTGATGGCATCGGCGTGGCCTTTCAGCCGCGTGCCGCGCCCGGGCAGCACCAGCAACGGGCCGTTGCCGGCCAATTGCGGATGCAGGGCGGCCACCTGCGCGCGTGCGCCAAGGTCGGGCCGGGCCGTGCGCGGGAAGGCCGCCGGGTCGATGCCACGCGGAATCACCTGCAGGCGCGCCGAGTCGGTGTGCGGGTAATGCGCAAGCACATAGTCGCGCACCGTCTTCGACACACAAATCACGTACTCGCCACGGGCCATGATGGCGCTGTAGCGTGAAGGCGAATTCAAGCCATGCACGGTGGTGATAAAACGCGGCCGGCGTGCGGCGGGGATGCTTCGCAGCACCCACCAGCCCAGCCACGCCGGCAGCCGCGAACGCGCGTGCACGATGTCGGCATCGACATCCAACAACAGCGCACGCAGCGCACGCAGATGCCGCAGCGTCAGCGGCGATTTGTTGCCGATATCCAGATCAACATGCTGTGCGCCGATGGCTTGCAACTGCGGCAACATGCGTCCACCGGCCGACACTACGATGGCGCGATGGCCCGCGCGAACCAAGGCATCGGCAATTTCTAAGGTGGAACGCTCAACACCACCAGCGTCCAGCGCCGGCAGCAATTGCACCACGGTCAGGCGGCGCATGCGCGGTGCTGCAACTCAGTCCACCAACACGTACACGTTGCCGCAATACGGGCATTGGCTTTGGCCGCCATCTTCCACAATCGACAGATACACACGCGGGTGTTCGTTCCACACCGCATGCGCGGGCAATGGGCAACTCAGCGGCAGGTCGGCGCGATGCACCTCGTGGCGCTGCTGCGGCTTGGCGGTGGTGGATGGGGTGCGGGCGGGCTCGGCCATAGTGAGACAAACGTTGCGGACACCCGTGCAGTTTACCAGTGCCGCCCTCAGCCCGGCAGCGTCAACCACAACAGATCGCTGACCGCCGCCACGCCTTGCAAATGCAAGCTGCCGGACGCTTCCACGAAGCCCAGTGCATCCCCCGCCGCAAGCGTGCGTTCACCCAGCATCACCGCGCCACTGGCCACGTGCAGCCAGTGCCGCTTGCTGGGATCCAGCGCTGTTTCCAGCGGCTCGCCCGCATCCAAGCGCGCCAGCGCCAGCGTGGCCTGCTGGCGGATGGCAAGCGCCCCATCCACGCCCTGCGGGGCGGCCACCACCACCCAGCGTCCACGCCGCGCCGCCAATGGGAAATGCTTTTGATCGTAGGCCGGCTGATAGTTGAGCCGCTCCGGCTGAATCCAAATCTGCAAAAAATGCACGGCCTCGGTATCCGAGCCGTTGTATTCGCTGTGCTCGATGCCATGCCCGGCGCTCATCCATTGCACATCACCGGCGCGAATCACGCCGCTGTGGCCGGCGCTGTCTTGGTGCGCAAGCGCGCCCTCCAACACCACACTGATGATTTCCATATTGGCGTGTCGGTGCGGGGCGAAACCGCCACCGGCGGCAACCACATCGTCATTGAGCACCCGCAACACCCCAAAGCCCATCCACGCCGGGTCGTAGTACTGCCCAAACGAAAACGTGTGCCGGCTGTGCAGCCAATCCAGCGCAACATCGCCGCGCTGGGCCGAGGGGCGTTCGATGATCACGGCGTCACCTTACTTTGCGACCGTTGGCGCATCGGCCAACATGCCTTCGGTGGTGATGCGCAAATGCACTTCGTCGCTGACATTGGGGGCATATGCACCCACGCCGAAATCGCTGCGTTTGATGCTGGCGGTGGCGGTAAAACCAATCGCCTGTTTGCCTGCCATCGGGTGTTTACCCGCACCATTCATGGTGACCGCCAAGGTCACCGGCTTGCTGATGTCCTTGATGGTCAGATTGCCGACCACGGTGAACTTGTTGAGCCCCGCAGACTTAACGGCAGTACTTTTGAAGCTGGCCATGGGGAATTTGGCCGCATCAAAAAAATCTACGCCCTGCAGGTGCTTGTCCAATTGCGGCACGAAGGTGTCGATCTGCATGATCGGGAAGCTCACTGTCACGCTGGACTTGGCGACGTTTGCGGCATCAAACACCAGCGTGCCTTCGCTGATGCGGAACTCGGCGCTGGGCTGCGAGAAACCAAAATGCGTCCACTGCGCCAATACATTGGTGTGGCTAGGATCAAGCGTGTATGTCCCGGATACCGGCTTCAGCGCGACCACCGCCGTGGCGGCGGCCTTGCTGGCAGGTGCCGCCACAGCCATCGGCTGGGCCAAGGTCAACACACCAGCAACCAGCGCGGCGGACAATAACAAGGGGCGAATCTTGTTCATGGTGAGCTCCAGATGAGGAAACAACAGCCGAGGGATCAGGCGATTTGGCAAGCTTCATCGAACGACAGCCGTGGTGAACGCGGGAAGATGCTGGCGGGGTCACCATGGCCCAGGTTGACCAAAATATTGGAACGAATCGAAGTGCCGGCAAAGAATGCGGCATCCACCTTGGCATTGTCGAAGCCGGTCATCGGCCCGCAGTCCAGTCCCAGCGAACGCGCCGCCAAGATCAAATACGCGGTTTGCAAACTGCTGCTGCGCATCGCCACCCACGCCAAGTTATCGGCGTCGCGGTGTTCAAACCAACTCTTGGCATCGGTATGCGGAAACAGCACCGGCAGCTTGTCAAAAAAACGCAGGTCATAGCCCACAATCGCCACCACGGGTGCGGCCATGGTCTTGTTGTAATTGCCTTCAGAAAGCGCCGGCCCCAGCTTGGCCTTGGCCTCTGCGGACTTCACGAATACGATGCGTGCCGGCGTGGTATTGGCCTCGGTGGGGCCAAATTTCAGCAAGTCATACAGCTGCTGCAAGGTCGCGTCGGAAATATCACCACTGAAAGCGTTATAGGTGCGTGCCGTGCGGAATAATTGATCGTGCGCGGCGTCATTCAGTTGCGAAGTCATACGTTCCTCGAAGTTACGGCGTTGATGTTGGTGCACAGTGTATAGTTCTACAGATAAATCCAAACATACCTAGTTGCAACGAATCAGACGCAATATTGCAACAATGACCCTGTGACATGACGCCCACGCTTGCCCTTCACGATGGCCATGCCGGCAATGCCCGGCAAGCACTGGCGTTGGCGCGGGCACTGAACGCCCACGCCAGCGAATGCATCCTGCACCCAAGTTGGCTGGCACGGCAGCTGGCCCCACGCACTTGGCCGCTGCTGTCCGCACCACTAGGCGCAACCTTTCAGCTCGCTCAGCAAACGCCTCCAGCACTGGCGATTGGCTGTGGCCGCCAAGCCGCTTTAGCAACACGCCTGTTGCGCATGCGCGGCAGCCAAGCGGTGCAAATTCTTGACCCACGGATCGATGCTCGCCACTGGGATCTGCTGCTCGTACCCGAACACGATGCAGTGCGCGGAGACAATGTGGTGCCGCTGATCGGCAGTTTGCATCCGGTGGACGATGACTGGTTGTTGCGCGCCATTTCCGCATTCCCCGCACTGGCGATGCTACCCAGCCCGCATAGCGTGTTGCTGGTGGGCGGGCCCACCCGGCATGCGCCATTGGCGGATGCCGAATTTTCTGCGCTGTTACAGCGCTTGGCGCAACAAGCACAAGCCGAAAGCGGAAGTTTCAGCGTGATTGCGTCACGCCGCACACCGGCAGCATGGCGGCAGGTGATGGGCCAGATCAACGCACGCCTCCCTGGTCTGCGCTGGCGCGACACCGGCGATGGCCCCAATGCCTATGCTGGCCTATTGGCCAATGCCGACCGCATCGTGTGTACGCCTGACTCGGTCAATATGCTCAGCGAAGCGGCCGCAACCTATGCGCCGCTGTTCATCGCGCAACCCAGCTGCGCACAAGGCCGCCTGCGCGGCTTTATCGACACCTTGCTAGCGCGTGGTCGTGCCCGCCCACTGCACATGCCACACGGCGATGCGCATGACCGCACACACGACGCGACACTGGCGCATTTTGAAGCCCTGCCCCTGCGCGAAACCGCACGGGTGGCGGCAACCGTGCGGCAACGGTTGAAGTTGCCGGCGGCGTGACTCTCACGGTGCAGCGCAGTCGCTGACCTGTAACCCCTGCGCGCGCACCGCCGCCGCAATCATCGCCCGCGCTGCTTCGATCGGTGCATCGTAGGCGGCACGTCGCGGGCGTCGGTCCAATGTGCAGCGCAAGCCAACATCCAACAGCAAGGCATGCGCCGTACGTAAAGCTGCATGGGTGTCGGCATCCAAGACACCCGCCACTTGCGCCGCGTACAGCAGTGCCGCGCTGCTGCGCGGAGTGCGCAGTGCGGGCTGGGTTGCGCTATGCCGCAGCACGATCCATTGCAACAAAAACTCCAAATCGACCAAACCACCCGCACCTTGTTTGAGGTCGAACATGACCGCATCGCTGCGGTCTAATTCCGCACGCATTTTGATGCGCATCTTGCCCACATCTTCACGCAAGCGGTCTGCCTCGCGCGGGCTGGCCAGCACGTCGCTGCGCAGATGCTCGAACGTGGCCAGCAGCGCCGGCGTACCCGCCACGCCGCGTGCGCGTACCAGCGCTTGATGCTCCCACGTCCATGCGCGCGTGCGCTGGTAATCAGCGAAGCTGGCAAGGCTTGAAACCAGCAAGCCTTTGGCCCCATCCGGGCGCAGCCGCACATCGACATCGAACAAGCGCCCAGCACTGGTGCGTGCACCCAGCAAGGCCACGATTTTTTGCCCCAGCCGCGCATACCAACGCGGTGCATCCAGTGGGCGCGCACCGTTGGACACCGCATCGGTCGGCGCATCAAACAAAAACACCAAATCCAGATCGGAGCCAAAGCCCAGTTCTTCACCGCCCAGGCTGCCGTAACCCAGCACCGCAAACTGCCCCGCTGCAATGTCGCCATGCGCGGCATGCATGTCATCTTGCGCAAGTTGCAAGGTGCAGGCCACCACGGCATCGGCCAGCCATGCCAATCGCCGGGCGCAATCTTGGGCGTCGATTCGCGCATCCAACAACGCCAATGCCATTCTGAAACTCAGTGCTTGCCGCACTTCGTTGAGCGCATCCAAGGCCGCTTCGGTGTCATTGCCGCGTAGTGCCGCTGCACATTCGCGCTGCATGGCCTGCGCATCCGGCAATTGCCCACTGACCCGCACATCCAATAACTCATCCAACAGCAATGGATACACCGCCAGACGTTCGCCCAACAATGCACTGCGCGCCAGCACATCGACCAGGCGCTGCAAGGCCGCCGGCTGCTCATCCAACAACGCCAAGTAGCTCGTCCGCCGCAAAACTGCATGCAGCAAGGGCAATACCCGCTGCAATACCGCATCCGGCTGCGCCGATGTGGATGCGGCAAACAACAAGGCCGGCAACACCCGATCCAGCCGCGCACGCGCGGTGTCGCTCAAATCGCGCACACCGGGTGCACGCACAACATCGCACAGACTGGCGTGTAGCTCGGTGGCTGCTTCAAACCCTGCATCTGCCAACACCGCGGCATCGGCGTGTTCGGGCAGGCTGTGCCAATACGCAGAAAAATTATGCTTGCCGTCGCGCACGCGCTGGCGCGGGGCCAACAATGCCGCAAATTCTTCGGCCACCTGCGCACGTTGCGCCGTCAGCGTGGCATCCAGTGCCGGCCAATCGGGATACCCCAATCCACACGCAATTCGCGTGCGTGCCAGCAGCGATTCCGGCAACGCATGAGTCTGCGCATCGGCCAACATTTGGATGCGGTTTTCCAGTGTGCGCAAAAATCGGTACGCCTGCTCCAACATCGCGCCGGTCGCCACATCCACGTGGCCACTGGCCACCAAGGCACGCAAGGCGGGCAGCAGACGACGTTCACGCAACTCGCGCTCACGCCCACCCCGGATCAGTTGCAGCGCCTGCACCAAAAATTCAATTTCGCGAATACCACCGGGGCCACGCTTGATGTCATCGGTCATGTCTTTGCGCGCCACTTCGGCGGCGATCATTGCCTTCATCGCCCGCAGGCCATCCAGCGCGCCGTAATCCAAATAGCGTCGATAGACGAATGGCCGCAATGCGCTAAGAAAGGCTTCGCCCGCGTCGATATCCCCGGCCACGCAGCGTGCTTTCTGCCAGGCGTAACGCTCCCAGTCGCGGCCTTCACGCTGGAAATACAATTCCATCGCCGCAAACGACAACGCAACGCGCCCGGCATTGCCAAATGGGCGCAGGCGCAAATCCACGCGATGACAGAACCCGTCGGCGGTGACTTCATCCAGCAGCTTGGCCAATTGCTGGCCCAGCCGCGCAAAATAATCTTGCGCATGCAGACTGCGCGCACCATCGGACTGGCCTTCGTTGGCGTAGGCGTACACCAGATCGACATCCGAACTGAAGTTCAACTCGCCACCACCCAGCTTGCCCAGGCCAAACACCACCAACCGCTGCGCCTGTCCTTGCGCATCGCGCACCACCCCGAAGCGCTGCGCAAACTCGGCTTCCAGCGCAGTGAGTGCGCTTTGCAAACAGGCATCGGCCAAGGCCGTGCTGCCGGCCAAGATGTCATCCACCGCTGCGCCTTCAATCACATCGCGCCAAATCAGCCGGGTGGATTCGGCCTGCCGATAGCGGCGCAGCAGACGCGGCCACTCGGCACGGTTGTCTGCATCCAGCAGCGGCATTGTCAACGGTGCTGCTGCGGTGGTCTGCAACTGCGTCAGCAGATCGGGTTGTGCGCACAGCGTGTCGATGGCGAAATCACTGGCCTGCGCCAAGCGCAGCAGTGGGGTGTCGTCTTGCCATACGCAACCTGCGCCGTGCAGACGTTGCAGGGCGCGCGTGCGCAAGGTCGTCAATGCGGTATCGGGATCGTCATTCATCTGCCGATTGTGGCATTGCGCCCATAAAAAACCCGCCAAGACCGAAGTCTCAGCGGGCCTGCTCCCTCCCCCACGTCGGGACGCGGGTGGATCGTGCGGGATGGGCCGGGGTCAATGCACGCTGCACTGCAAAAAAATACTCGCAGGTTCAACAAATCAAACGGTCAGATCGTGGCTGCCACGCTGCGCCAGTACCGCCTTGGCTGCCCGCTCACCGGAATCGCAACCGCCTTCCATAAAACCTTGCGCTTCGATCGAGCAATGCTCTCCGGCAAAATGCAGGCCGCCGACCGACGCGCCCATCACCCCACCCAATGTTGCCCAGTCGCCCGGTTGCAGGCATGCGTAACTGCCTTGCACCCACGGGTTGGAAGGCCAGTGCATGCGCGCCTCAGTGGCGTTGCCACGCGCGGCAGCCGCGCCGGGAAATACGCGATCCAGTTCGCGCACCGCTGCTTCGGCCTGCTGTTTGGCACTGCCCTGCCTCAGCGCGAGGCCGTGGGCACCGCCGGTGAAATTGGTCAGCACCCCGCTGCGGCCAGCTTGCTTGCGGCTGGTCTCCCAACTGGTTTGATAGGGCAACGCACTCATCGATGCACCATTGGCGTGATGCTCGCGCCAGATGCGGCGTTCAAACCCGATCATCAATTTTGCATTGCTGCCATACGCCAAGTGGTCGATCGCGCGTCGTTTCAGCACCGGCAACGCCACGTCCAACTGCACTTGGCGCAGCAGCGTGAATGGCAGCGCCAATATCACTTGGGCCGCGCGCACCTGGCGTGAGGCCACACCCGCGCGGAAGCTGAGCACATAGCCACCGGCATCCCCGCGCAGCGCTTCCAGCACATGTCCTGTCTGGATAGCGTCGCTCAATTGGGATGCCAGCACCTGCGGGATCAAATCATTGCCGCCACGCACATGGAAGCGCTCGTCGCTGTCACCAAAAATATGGAATGCGTCGTTGCCGGTGCTGCCGATGAAGGTGAGCAGATTCATCGCCGACTGCTGGTCGATCTCTAGCCCCATCTCGGTGGTGTAGGCCACGTCCAGTAATTTGCGTAACCAGCCAGAGATGCCATGTCGGTCCAGCCACTGGGCAATACTGAGGGCGTCCAATGCTTGGAAACCGGGGTGATGATCGGTGGCGTCATACGGCCCATCGCCCGCCGTTGCAAGATCACGCTGAATAGCGGCAGCGACAGGTTCAAACGCGCGCACGATTTCGGCTTCATCGATCAAGCGACCATCAAAATACCAACAGTCGTGATCGCTATCCCCTTGCAACAAATCATCCAGTATCAGTCCCAACTCACCCGCCAACGTGCGGATGTAGGTATGCCCGGAATCGATCAACTCACCCCCCAGCTCGACCACTTGTCCATCGGCAAAATGATTACGCAACGACAACATGCGCCCACCCACGCGCGACTGCGCCTCATACACCTGCACGCGCACGCCTTGCTGGCGCAACCGCCACGCTGCAGTCAGCCCGGCGATGCCGGCCCCCACAATGATCACTGCCGCATCCTGCGTCGGCGGCAGGATGCGCGGCGCGCTGGCGCAACCGGCTAGCAATACGCCCGCACCTGCCCCTTGCAGCAAGCGCCGGCGCTGACAGTCGATACGTCGCACTTGCAGTTGCGCGTGCACTTCATCCAGCGGCATACGCGACTGTTGCGCGGCGCGCGCAATGGCCGCGGCGCGTTGCAACAGACGAAACAACGGGGTGCGACCCATGGCAAGACTCTGGCATTGCGGCTGGCGTTACTTCTTTCAACGCGGGGATCGCCACATGCAGGCCACATGCAGGCCATGTGCCCGTCATGTGCCCTCAATCTGGACGCGGGCCTTTGCGCAAATCCTTGAGAATTTCACGCGCGGCATTGCGCCCCGGCAGACCAGTGACACCGCCGCCGGGGTGGCTGCCGGCACCGCACAAGTACAGGTGTTTGAACGCCCCGCGATACGCACCCTGGCCCAGCAGTGGACGTGCGCTGAACATTTGATCCAGCCCCAACGCGCCATGAAAAATATCGCCGCCAATCAGACCGATGCGGCGTTCCAGATCCAGCGGGCTCAAGGCTTCATAGCCCAGCACGCTGCGTGAAAAATTGGGCGCGTAGGTGGTAACGGTGTCGATCATCAGCTGCGCCACGGTGTCGCGGTGCGCGTCCCAACCTCCCGCCACCTCCGGGTGCACCTGCTGGCAAAACAAGCTGGCCACGTGCTGGCCTGCGGGCGCCAGGGTGTCGTCCAGGGTCGAAGAAATCACCACCTCCACCATCGGTTGGCGCGCCCAGCCGGCGTTGTGGGCTTTGGATTTGGCATCGAAATAGGCCTGCTCGAAATACGCCAGCGACGGCCCGATCAAGATTCCGCTTTGATGATGCGGCTGCAAGTGGCGGCCCGGCATCGCCGAAAAATCCGGCAGCTCGCTCAATGCCACATTCATGCGGAAGGTGCCCGAACCACAGCGATAGCGCCGCATGCGCTGCGTGGTGTCGGCATCCAACTGCGCGGGCTCGACCAAGTGGGTGTACAGCAATTTTGGGTTGAGATTGCTCACCACTGTTGCCGCACGCAGCTCGCGACCATCGGCCAAGGCCGCGCCCACCGCCTTGCCGCCTTGCACCAGCAACCGCACCACTTCGGCATTCGTGTCGATGATGACGCCACGCGCTTCGCATTCGCTGCGCATGGCTTGGGTGATCGCGCCCATCCCGCCAATCGCATGTCCCCACGCGCCGGCCTTGCCATTGACCTCGCCAAACACGTGATGCAACAACACGTATGCGCTGCCGGGGGTGTACGGGCTGGCAAAATTGCCTACCACCGAATCCCAACCCAGTGCGGCTTTCAGCGGCGCGCCCTCAAACCAATCATCCAGCAATTCACCGGCGGATTTGGTGAACATATCCAGCAAGTCGCGACGCCCGCGCATGTCCAAATGTTTCAACTGTTTGGCGACCGATGCCGAGTGCAGCCAGTCGGCCAGCACAAAGCGGTCGCTGACATTGGGCGGCGTGCGCTGGATCAATTCGCGCAGCACCACCACAATCCGGTCCAGCATCGCGTAGTACTCGGGCAGCCGCTGCGCATCGCGCGCCGACCACTTCGCCACTTCCGCCTGCGTGTGCTCGCCACCAAGGCGAAAACTGCGCCCATCCGGCAGCGGCAAAAAATTGGCATAGGGCCGCTCGACCACGCGCAGACCGTGCTGATGCAAACGCAGCTCACGGATCACCTTGGGGTTGAGCAAGCTCACCGTGTAGCTGGCAACAGAGTTGCGAAAGCCGGGATGAAATTCCTCGGTCACCGCCGCGCCACCCACAATATGGCGGCGCTCCAACACCCGCACCTGCAAGCCCGCTGCGGCCAGATACGCCGCGCACACCAAGCCGTTGTGACCGCCACCCAGTATCAGTACATCGTCACGTTGCATCGGCCAACCCCATCACGGCATCCGTAATGGGTCAGGATAACTCCCTCTCTATCCGACCAGAGCCACCGGCAGGCGAACCCCTGTAGCGAAATCAAGGAGGAGGCAGCGGCAACGCCGCTGCCGGAGGACATTCGCGAAAGGGATTCGCCTGTCGGCGGCCCCCGCGATAGCTCAGTGCAACGGCACGCCGGTCTTTGCGACTGCTTCCTCACGGCTTACGCCATCGGCCAGTTCCACCAGCTTCAAGCCTTGCGGGGTGACATCGAACACGCCCAGCTCAGTGATGATGCGGTTGACCACACCCACGCCGGTCAGTGGCAGTGTGCACTGCGGCAAAATCTTCGAGGTGCCAGCCTTGGTGACGTGTTCCATCAGCACCACCACCTTGCGCACGCCGGCCACCAGATCCATCGCGCCGCCCATGCCCTTGACCATCTTGCCGGGCACCATCCAGTTGGCCAGGTCGCCCTTGTCGGTGACTTCCATCGCGCCCAGGATGGCCAGGTCGATATGCCCACCGCGAATCATCGCAAACGAATCATGGCTGCCAAAAAAACTCGCGCCCGGCTGCGCGGTCACGGTTTGCTTGCCGGCATTGATCAGGTCGGCATCGAGTTCGGCTTCGGTGGGGAATGGGCCGATGCCCAGCAAGCCATTTTCACTTTGCAGCCACACATCCATGCCCTCGGGAATGTAGTTGGCCACCAACGTGGGCAAGCCGATACCCAGGTTGACGTAGGCACCATCGGTGAGTTCTTGCGCGGCGCGCTGCGCCATTTGTTCACGGGTCCAGGCCATGTCAGTTGCCCTCCGGTTGGCGAATGGTGCGTTGTTCGATGCGTTTTTCCGGCGTGTCATTGACCACGATGCGCTGCACATAGATGCCGGGCAGGTGCACGTGGTCGGGCTCGATCGCGCCGATCTCCACCAATTCTTCCACTTCCACCACACACACTTTGCCGGCCATCGCCGCCGCCGGGTTGAAGTTGCGCGCGGTCTTGCGGAACACCAGATTACCGGCCTTGTCGGCCTTCCACGCCTTGACCAGCGACACGTCGGCCTTCAGCGCGGTTTCCAGCACATACATGCGGCCATCGAACGCGCGGGTCTCCTTACCTTCGGCAACCACCGTGCCGTAGCCGGTGGCGGTGAAAAAGGCGGGGATGCCGGCACCGCCGGCGCGCAGACGCTCGGCCAGCGTGCCTTGCGGGTTGAATTCCAGCTCCAGTTCGCCGCCCAAAAATTGGCGTTCGAACTCTTTGTTTTCGCCCACATACGACGAAATCATTTTTTTGATCTGCCGTGTGGTCAGCAATTGGCCCAAGCCAAAACCGTCCACACCGGCGTTATTGGAAATCACGGTCAAGCCGCTCACTCCCGAATCGCGCAGTGCGGCGATCAAGGCCTCGGGAATGCCGCACAGGCCGAAGCCGCCCACGGCAAGGGTTTGACCATCTGCCACCAACCCATCGAGGGCGGCGGCAGCGCTTGGGTAAAGTTTGCTCTTGGCAGTTGCCACGGGCGGTGCTCCAACGCGGGGTAGAGCAGCCATTCTAGCGATTCGTGCGAGAACACCCAGCGTACCTTTGGGCAATTCCGCATTTTTCTGCGGCCGCCGCCGGCGTCCGTTAAAATAGGCGGCTGGCCCTTGGGGCCCCGATTTCCGCTATTGCAAGGATTGTCACGGTGAAAATTCTCGTCGGCTACAAGCGCGTGGTGGACTCCAATGTCCGCATCCAAGTCAAACCGGACGGCAGCGGTGTGGTCACCGATGGCGTCAAACTCTCGCCCAATCCATTTGATGACATCGCACTGGAAGAAGCCCTGCGTCTGCGCGATGCCGGCATCGCCAGCGAAGTGGTGGTCGTCACCCTTGCCCCCGCCGACGCACAACCGCATCTGCGCAATGGCTTGGCGATGGGTGCCAACCGCGCCATCCACGTGGTGACCGATGCCGCCATCCAACCGCTGACGGCGGCGCGTGCGCTGCTGAAGTTGATCGAAAAAGAACAGCCCGATGTGGTGTTGCTGGGCAAACAAGCGATTGATGATGATGCCAACCAGACCGGGCAAATGTTGGCCACCTTGTGGGGCCGCCCGCAGGCGACCTTTGCCAGCAAACTGACGATTGCCGACGGCAAAGCCACCGTCGTGCGGGAGGTCGATGCCGGCTTGGAAACCCTGGAAGTGGACTTGCCCGCCGTGGTCACCACCGACCTGCGTTTGAACGAGCCGCGCTTCATCAAACTGCCCGACATCATGAAGGCCAAGAGCAAGCCGCTGGAAACGATTGCATTTGCCGATTTGGGTGTGGATGCCAACGATTCACTGACCACCACCGCCTACGCCGCACCCGCCAAGCGTAGCCGTGGGGTGATGGTGAAAGATGCGGCCGAACTGGTGGCCGCGCTCAAGCAAAAGGGGTTGCTGTAATGTCCAAGGTTCTCATCGTTGCCGAACACGCCAACGGCAAACTCAATGCCGCCACCGCCAAATGCGTCACCGCTGCGCAGGCATTGGCACCTGCCGCCATCGACATCGTGGTGCTGGCCGCTGACCCGACGGATGTGGCCGCACAAGCGGCGCAACTTGCCGGCGTCAACAGCGTTCTCAGCGTGGCCAATGCCGCCAATGCGCAGGCCATCGCACAAGTGCTGGCACCGCAAATTGCCCACCTAGCCACCGGCTACACGCATGTGTTTGGCCCCTCCACCACCTTCGGCAAGGACCTCATGCCGTGCGTGGCCGCGCTGCTGGGTGTCAACCAAATTTCCGACTTGATGGCGGTGGACGGCAGCCACAGCTTCAAACGCCCGATCTACGCCGGCAACGCCATCATCAGCGTGCAAGCACCGCCCGACCAGACCGTGGTGGCCACCGTGCGCACCGCTTCGTGGGCCGAAGCGGCGCAAGGCGGCACCGCCAGCGTGACGGCTGTGAATGTGGATGCCAGCCTGCCCAGCCACACCCGCTTTATCGGGCTGGCCGCCGGTGCGTCTGACCGCCCCGACCTGCAAAGCGCCAAGCGTGTGGTTTCCGGTGGCCGTGGTGTGGGTTCGGAAGAAAATTTCAAAATCATCTACCAATTGGCCGACAAGCTCGGTGCCGGCGTGGGTGCCTCACGCGCAGCGGTGGATGCCGGCTACGTGCCCAGCGATTTGCAGGTGGGCCAAACCGGCAAAATCATTGCGCCAGAACTCTATGTGGCAGTGGGCATCAGCGGCGCAATCCAGCACCTGACCGGCATCAAAGATGCCGGCACCATCGTGGCCATCAACAAAGATGGCGATGCGCCGATTTTTGAAATTGCCGATCTTGGCTTGGTGGGCGATCTGTTCCAGATCTTGCCGGAGCTGGAAGCGGCGCTGGGTTGATTGCCACGTTGGCGACGCCGCCTGTTCCGGCAGGCGGCGCAATTGCAGCGTGTGTCCCTACGCACCTATCAGCGATAAATCCATAGCCGATAGGTCAGAAAACTGATCCCGGCCAAGGCAACCTCGACGACGGGCTTTGCCAGCCATGCCCAATGCATCCCCACTTGGGTGTGGATCATCTGCATGGCGATCGTCCCGATGATCGTCACCACCACCCATGCCGATGCAAACCGCATAAAACGCCGCCACCCCAGCCGGCTGCCCTGCGGGCCACGAAACGTATATTTGCCATTGAGCCCGTAAGAAATCCCGGCACCGCTGATCCGTGCCAACAAATTGGCAGGAACGACCGCCATGCCGCACCACGTCAGCGCCACAAAGCAGCTCCAATCCACTGCCAGCGCAAGCAGGCCAACGATGCCATAGCCCACGCTCTGCCGCGCCAACACGCGCAACTCAGCGCTGGCCATGACGTGACGGCACATATTGCTTGGTGAAATACAGTGGCCGTCGTTTGACCTCGTTGAACATGCGCCCGATGTATTCGCCCAACATCCCCAGCGCGGTCAATTGAATGCCGCCCAAGAACAAAATCACGCACATCAACGATGGGTAGCCCTTCACCGGATCGCCGTACAACCAGGTTTTGGCAATCAACACCGCCATCGCAATGAAGGCCAGCACCGCCACCAGCAAACCAAAATACGTTGCCAATTTGAGCGGCGCGATGGTGAACGAGGTAATGCCCTCGATGGCCACGTTCCACAGCTTCCAGTAGTTGAATTTGGTGTGCCCGGCATGGCGCGGATCGCGGTCATACGCCACTGCCACCGAAGGGTAACCCACCCACGCAAACAAGCCCTTCATCAGCCGGTGCTGTTCACGCAATGCGCGCACCGACTCCACTGCGCGCCGACTGAGCAGGCGGTAGTCACCAGTGTCTTGCGGAATATCCACACGCGAGAGTTTTCGGATGATGCGATAAAACCACGCTGCGCTGAATTTTTTTAGCCATGTCTCGCCTTCACGCCGGCGACGCCTTGCATACACATTGTCGTAGCCGGCACGCCATTGGGTCAGCAATTGCGGGATCAACTCTGGCGGGTCTTGCAAGTCGGCATCGATCACCACCACGGCCTCGCCACGCACGTGGTCAAGACCGGCGGCCATGGCGATTTCTTTGCCGAAATTGCGGCTCAAATCGACCAGTGCCACATTGGCATCCACCCCACACAACTGCTCCAGCCATGCCAACGAACCATCACTGCTGCCGTCGTTGACATACAACACTTCATACGTATCCACACTGGCACGCAACACCGCCGTCATGCGCTGGTGGAACGCTGGCAGTACTTCAATTTCGTTGTACACCGGCACCAACACGCTGAGGGTGGGCGTGGGTGCGCATGCACTCTCCGTGATCTCGACTGCCTGCATGCACCTTGCTCCTCATCCACATTTTCGCTTAGCGAACACCGTGCCGCATCAATCCCGTTGTGGGCGACGCAGGATCCACACTTCGATATCTGCCGGCAACACCGCCAAAAACGGCGCGAGCAAGGTCATAGCAACCGTCAGCGTCAGCGCCTTGATTGCAGAGACCTCACGCGAGTAACGAATCCGCGCATACAGCCCACGCACCGCCACCGAAGGCAGCCGTGTTTGCGCTTCCAGCACGAAGCCCGCCTTGCCTGCCAGCCGTGCAAGATTGTCGCTGGCAAAATAGTGCACATGCGGCGATGGGAAGCCAAGCTGCCACATGCGCCCGAACGATGCATCCATGCCTAGCCGCGCCAACTGTCGCGATAAGCGATACAAAAACCCTCGGCTCGACGGTGCGTTGACAATCACGCAGCCACCCGGGGCTAGGTGCTGCCAACACGCAGCCAAGGTGGCATTGATGTCCGGGATATGTTCCAGCACATCGTTGAACACGATGACATCAAAGCATTCCGCAGGTGTCAGCACATCCGGGAAAAACCCGCCGCGCACCGGCAGACCACGCGCGCGCGTCGCTGCCGCAACGGCAGCATCCGGCTCGATACCGGTGACTTCAAAGCGCGATGCCGCACGCTCGATAAACCAGCCATGCGCGCAGCCGACATCCAGCAGGCGCGGCTTGCCGCACAGGCGCGATGTGTGCTGGCTTAGCCAATGGAACAGCCGCTCAAAATTGATCTTACGCAGATGCGCAAGCCCTTGTTCGCGCGCGGCCTCATCCAAATCACCGCCATCGGCCTGTTCAAGGATATGCGGCGTAAGTGTGCTGCCTTCGTAATCACAATCGGTGCAGCACACATGCCAAGGGCGCAGACCAGCAACAAGCGCGCCACCACAAGCTGGACACACGTTCATCACGTACGCGCACCCCAAGACGTAATGGCAATGCCGCACAGGATGACGATGCCGCCCACCAACACCTGCCAGCGCAAAGGTTCACGCAAAAACAACGCCGCCAGCAAGGGCACCAGCAAAAATGCAAGCCCGTAAAACGCAAACGCGAACGACAGCGGCACCCGTGACAGCACCACCAGCCATAAGCCGGTGGCCAGCCCATAAACCACTAATGCTGCCAGCAAAGGCAATGACACCCAACTTGCAGGCTGGCTCACCACGATCTGCGCGGATGCTGCCTTGAACAACACCTGCCCCAATGACAGCAGCAAAATGGTGCCCACGATCAATGCCACATTGCTCGGGGTGAGGAATTCGGATTTGATCATTGTGGAGGTTCCTGCAAGCACACTTGCAAACGCGCGGACAGCGCGTGCTTGGGCACGCTGGCAATGTCATAGGACAAGAACGCCAGCAGCAGTTGCAGGCCAATCAATACCGGCATCGCCGCCAGCATGATCACACCCGTCGCCGCCACTTGACCGGTGGTGACCGACAACCACCAGTGCCAGCCGCCATAGCCGGCACCAAATACCATCAGTGCGAGCCCCGCCAACAACTCCAGTGAGGCGGCGGACACATCACGCAAAAAGTAGGTGTAGAAAATTCGCTTGCTGAAGTTGCGCACATGCTTGCGCAAGAATTCCGGCAATACCTTGCCGATTTTCAGATTGCTGACTTCATCGCCATAGTGCGCATCCATCGGTACATCGCGCACCACCGCCCGGTAGGTTCCTAGCCGAAACAGCATGTCGGATTCGAAAAAATAACGCGCACTGACGCGATCCAACGGCAGCACAGCCGCCACCTTTGCCGAAATTGCGGTGTAACCATTGGTAGGATCAAAAATATCCCAGTAGCCGGTCGAGAACTTGTTGAGGAACGACAGCATTGCATTGCCAACCAAGCGAAGTGCCGGCATCCGGGTGATGTAACGCAGGTCATAAAAGCGATTGCCTTTGGTGTAGTCGGCATTGCCAGACAACACCGGTGCCACGAAGCTTGGTAGCAATGCTGGATCCATTTGCCCGTCACCATCGAGCTTGACGATGACCGCCGCGCCGCGTGCAATCGCACGTTGATATCCGGTGATAACCGCGCCCCCCACACCCAAATTTCGCGGATGAAACACCACCTCCACCCGGGGATCGGTACAACGCGCCTTCACCACATCGCCAGACCCTTCCGGGCAGGCATCATCGACCACAATGATGTAAGCCACCTCCGGGCCAATCCGCGCCAGCAACGGCAAGATGTGCGTAGCAACCTTGTAGCAGGGGATGACGACGGCCACTGCAGAACATGCTGCCGTGGCATCCGCCGTCGTGTAGGCCGCAGCGTGCGCCATCGCACTCACCTCATTCACGTCGCTGGGCACGCAAGCTTGCCTACATCGTGCTGCGCAAGAACCTCGCCACTGGTGCGATTTTGCAAGGTGAAACGGCTATCCGGAAACACCCACTTCCCGCTATCTGCCTTGCCATTGGCGGCACCTTCAAGCCACAACTTGCGGGCATTCCCGGGGCTTTCCACATAAATGGAAACACCGTCGGCGGCGAGTGCGCCGGCGGCCCATGTGACATGCGCAATGGCGACCGGTGCAGCGGTGCAATCCACGTCCGTCAATGCAATGGCGAATTTGTCGGGCGACAGGCGGCTTGCCGCAGCTTGCACCTGTTGCGCTGTTGCCGGTGCGGGCACGGGGGCGGGGGCAGGCGGACTTGGTACCTCCTGACTGCACGCGGCCAGGCACAACACACCCACGATAATGATTGCTTGTTTCATGCTTTATCCACTCCCGCTGCAGTAACACCACGTCGCGCCTGCAACCGTGCAAGCCAACGGCCGATTCGCCCCTTGAGTGACAACGCTGGTCGTTCGATGGCGTGCCAAGACAGGCTACCCATCATCACCGCCGCTGCCGCACCAAGTAAAAAATTCGGCGTAGGCGTCATGCTTGGGAACCACGAAATCATTGCTTGTTGCAGCGGCCAGCCCCACAGATAAATGCCATACGACGGGTCGCCAAATTTCCCAAGATCGATGTAAGGCGTACGGTAGGCAAACCAGAAGCAAAAATAAGACACCGTTGCCCCAAACAACCAAATGAAGCTATCGGTGTTGTAACTGATATAGGTCAGAAATACCAAGACGAACATGACATCGTGACGGATCTCGATCCTCTCCTTGTGCAATTGCGCAAGAATCCCGACACAAAAATAAGCGGCCAAGCGTAACCAGTCGGTATGTAGCGGCAACAATCGTGGGTGCAGTATTCCGGCGATGATCAATAGCAGCACAGCAAGCGTGCCCAGCCGCCACCCTCGCAATAATCCCAACACCCCCATCGCTGCAACCAACAGGTACATCCGCATTTCTGCTGGCAGTGTCCACAACGACCCGTTCACCGGCTGCAAGCGATGCCCTTGAAAGACACCCGGCAATGTCCACACCATGTCAGACGAGAACCGCAAGTTCTGCACGAGATAGCGCCATGTGTCGGAGGATGCAAAATAGGCGCGAGCATCTAGCGTGGTGAAGACAACCCCCACACAGGTGCAAACCAACAAGACCACCAACATTGCCGGGACGATGCGCAACAAACGGGCCAGCATGAATTCGGTCAGATTGGCGCGCCCGATGTAACTCCCGGACACCATGAAACCGCTAATCACAAAGAACATCGCCACCGCGATATCTCCGCTATACATCGGCCAAGCAAAACGCAGGAAGATGTCCTTCGTGCCAATATCCTGCGCCAGCGCAAAGCTATGGCCGTAGATCACCATCAGCGCGGCGATGATGCGCAGCAACTGGAAGTTGTCCTGCTTCTTGGCAAGGTGATATGCGATGGAGTGCATCAGGTATCCAAACAACACATGCAGTGGAAGGAAAGGAAGATCATTGCTTGAGTGAGAGCAACCGGCGGACTTCGTTGCGTGGCGCAATCGTGCCATCAAGACATGCCGATGGGTCCGCCCCTAGCTTCGCCCATAGCTGGGCTTCACCCTCACTATCCAACAACTGGAATCCCAGCGTGCGCAAAGCCGGTATCAAACCTGGCGGCGCTTGCCCCGGCCGGAACTCGACATGGGTGAACCCAATGTTCTGGATCATGCTGATCCACTTCCCGCCAGTGACATCGCTTTGGGCCGATTTGGCCAAGGCGCGCATCTTGGGGTCATAAAAGCCCACGGCCAGCGATTTGGCAGGTGCCAAGGCAATGTAGCTGGTGGTCTTTTCTGCAAACAACAGACAATACCGCGATTGTTGTGCGTTAAGCCGGCGCAACAACGCCCGTTCGGGGACAAAGGCGCGCTCGACGTCGGGCACTGCCTCGGGCCCGCCAGCCAATAATTGCTGCTCTGCTCCCCAGAGCAATAGCCACGTCGTCGATCGCACTAGGCCACACTGCGCAACAATCAGCAACAGCAATGCCCCTCCCCATATCCGGGGGTTGCTCAAGCGAGAAAACACCACAACCGCAACCGTCCCCAACACCGCCAGTGCCGGGAAGATATAACGCAGATATTGCACCTGCGAAAACACCAGCAACCCGCTCGCAAATGCAAACACAGTCACTGCCGCCAGCCAGCCACCGCGTAGTGCCAGCAACCATGCGCCGATCAATGCCAGCAGGCACAAGCCCGCTGCACCGGCAAATGCTTCCATGTAGCGCGAGGTTGCAAAGGTCAAATCCCAAGCACTTGCCAGAGAAACCCCCGCATGCCAGCGCACATCATTGAAATTGATCGCCGGGAAATACGGCGACTTGAATATCCCATTGAACAACGGGAACACCGGATTCCCGGTGATGACCGTCGCATACACATAGCTACTTGCGGCAACCACAGCAGCAACCGCGATCATGCATGCAAGGCGGGCGTAGTCTTGCTTGGCAACAAATCGCCAAGTCAGCCATACCCCAATCACACCGACATAAATTGCATTGGTGATTTTCAGCGCCATCAATGCGCCACACAGTGCACCGAGCACCCATGGCGATGCATTCGCCGTTGTGCCGCGCCAATCCAACCCAACACAGGCTGCAAGCAAATGCATCAACAGTGCCGCCGATGCACCATCGACTTGCAGCGTCATCCCAAAATAGGCAGTCAGTGGGTGGCTTGCATACAGCGCCGCCGCGAGCCACGGATAAGATTGCTGCGCACCAAGCGCTTTGGCCAAACGATAGGCACCCAAGCAGCCCACCACCAACCACCACGCACCGACTGCAGAACGCGCATCGCTCCCTTGCAGCAACGTCAGCAAAGCATGCAGCGTATTGTTGAACCACGGTGCTACCGCAAAGAGCTGACTGGAGACATCCAGCCTGGAATAACCGTCGATACGCAATTGCTGCGACAGCAATAAATGCGCAGCGTTGTCGTCCGGCGTCATGGATGGCAGCCACGCAGGAATCGCCGCAAAGCCTGCCACCAAGACAGCGAATGCTGCCGCAGCAGGATGCGCTGCGACCGCCGCTGACCATTGCCGACCAGCACCGCCCGCAGCGACGCACAGGCGTCGCCAACCCAGCACCAACGCGGCGCAAGATACCGCCAGATAAAGACTTGCAGAGTGCATCGGAATGGGCAGCATCCAACCCAGCCCTCCCACAATCAGCAACACTCCCAGCAAGACGACATCTATCTGCGCTGTTTCTGGTCGTTCGCTTGCAGGCAACAAACAACACCCCAGCACCGCGGCAACGGCCACCAGCAGCAGTAAAGCCGCTGACTGCGCCAAGCCCACAAAAACCACAAAAGCACTGGCGTTACCCAGCAGCAGGAGCGTGGCAACTGCCAGCTTGCGGCCGCTAACCCGAACCAGCCCCCACAGCGCCAGGGCCGGCACGGCCACCAGCATGAGGTAACGCAACACCAGCGGCATACTACCCAGAAAGGAAAGCCGCAGATCCGTATGACTTGCCGCCACCAGCAGTGTTGCCAGAATGGGAAGCACACAAAAAAAACCGGCAACATACGCTGCCGGCTTTGAATGAAAAGACGTTTCGCGAGTCATCTATCAAAACTCAAACGATATGAATTTCGGTCAGTTACACGGCAACGCCTTGACTGTATGACTTGCCAGCAACGCGCCATCTTCTGCGTTGACCAGCTCGATCGTCATACCGGCAACCACCCAGTTCCCCGTCTTGGCTTCGCCCTGGGGGGCCATCATCGCCAACGTTTTCTTTCCTGGCGTGGTGGCATCGCTGATCAGTACTTTCACCTGTTTGACTTCGGGTCGCTGTACATCCCACGTCACGGTTGAAGTTGCACGGTCTTGGCCCGGGCAAGCATGCACGCTGCCCGGTTCGACCGAGAACGTCACCCCCGCCTCGACCTTGGTCGCCGGCGGCTCTGGCGTCGCCGTTGCGGCTGGGGCACTGGCGGACACATTGTCAGCCGGCGGCACCGGCTGCGAGCATGCCGCCAGCACGAGAACGGCAGCCGCGAGGACGGACATCGAAATATTGCGATACTGCATGGATTTCTCCGGAGTTGTATGGTGAGGAAATGCGTGCGCGCTACGTGCCAAGTGCCCAAGCGCGTGCTGTAGCAAGCCGCGCTGCGCTGACGATGAATTACCCATCTATCATAATGTACTTGCGCGCGCGGCCGCGCCCCGCCCCCAACTGCTCCACCAGCACCCGCCACAGTGCGGCTTTGGAATACTCTGCGTCGATAAAAGCAGTGCTTGCGCGGGAGATATCGCACCAATGCGCATCGTCGTCCAGCAGTATGCAGATGGCATCGGCAAGCGCTTGTGCGCTGTCGGCATGCGGTAAAAAACCTGCCTTCGCCAACCCCTGCACACCCACGCCGGTGGTCACCATCGGCAGGCCGTGGCACATGCTTTCCAGCACCTTGCCTTTCATCCCACCGCCAAACCGTAGCGGTGCGGTGGCGACGCGGCAACGGGCGTAATACCCGGCCAATTCGGTGTCGCTGACATAGCCGGTCACGCTGACATGTGGGCCTGCCAAGGCCTGCACGGATGCCGCGGGATTGGAGCCGACCAAATGCAAATGCACCTGCGGATGCCGCAATTGCACCAACGGCAGAATGTCCTGCACCAGCCAGGTGGCGGCATCCACATTGGGCGGATGCGCAAAGCCGGCCACAAACAAAATGTCGCGCCGCATGGCCAAGCTGGTGGTTTGATCACCGGCCACATTGGCATAGCCATATAGCGGGATGGTGCAGGCCTGCGCTTTGCCCGCATGCGCGTGCAGCCAGTGGCGGACGTGCGTGGTTTCTTCATCGGAGGGATACAACACCACGTCGGCGTCGCGCCACATCGCCCATTCCATATCGCGAAAACGCAGCATCTCGGCATGCACGGCGGCATCGTGCTGCAACTGCAATTGCTGTTGCATACGCAGATGGTGGATGTCGTGCCCGTAGTACAGCACGCGCGCACGGCTGTGCTGGCGCAACGGCTGAATGTAGTCCACGGCAATATGCGGGCGGTTGAGGATGACGACATCCAAATAGCGCCCGTTTTCGGCCACCCAGTCGGCAAACTTGCCGACGTATTCGCCACCGTGCAGGACTTCTACGCCCAGCTGCTGCAAGGCCGGTGCGTAGTCTGGATCGAAATACAGATTGTCCGGCCAGAATTTGACGTTACAGCCGTGTGCGACCAATTGTTCCAGCACTTGCCAAGTGGCGCGCGAGCCCGCATCGCGATCGGGCTGCGGCACGTAGTGGTCCACCACCAGCACCGTGCGCTGTTTGCACTGGCCGCGATCGCTCGCCAAAAACACATGCTCGGCGTTGGCAAAATGCTCCGCCTCCAACACGCTGCGCCAACGCTCAAAAAATATCTGCGCATTGCGCACTTGATAGGCCTTGATACCGGCGCCGGTGTCGGTGCCATTGGACACCCCTTCATGGTGCACCACACACGCCGCCGGTTGCAGATACACCTGCAAGCCCGCTTCACGGATCCGAAATGCCAAGTCGGTGTCTTCGTAGTACGCGGGTACGTAACGCACATCAAACCCGTCCAACTGCTGCCACAGCGCGCGTGGCAACAGGATTGCCGCCCCGGAGACGTAGTCCACCGGTTTCACATAGCCATAAATCGCCCGCGCGGGGTCATCCAGCCGCCCAAAATTCCACGCGCTGCCATCGCGCCAGACAATCCCGCCGGCCTCTTGCAGGCGGCCATCGGGATAGACCAACTTCGCGCCCACCAGGCCCGCATCGGCGTGCTGTGCAAACACCGCCAGCAGTGCATCCAACCAGCCGGGCTGCACTTCGGTGTCGTTGTTGAGCAAGCACACGTATTCGCCGCGCGCCAGCGTCAACGACTGATTGCAGGAACGCAAAAATCCTAAATTTTCCGGGTTCTCGTGATAGCGCAGGCCGGGCACGTCGCGCAGCGCCTGCATGTCACTATCACCCGAGGCATCCTCCAGCACCAGCACTTCAAAACTGGCGGCATCGCCACTGCGCAGCAACGAGTGCAAGCAGCGCGCGGTGTAGTCCAACTTGCCGTAGGTGGGAATGACAATGCTGACCTTGGGCGCGTGCACCTGCGGGAAGGCCAACCCGTGCAGTAAGGCGGCTGTACTGGTGTGTGTGGTCGCATCGGCCAGTGGCAAAGCGGCACGCATCGGCAACGCCGCAGGTGGCCGCATCGGCATCACCGGCTCGGCGGCAACGCCGCGCAACCTAGCCAGCGCGCGACGCAGTGGGCGCATCAATTTCCAGCTGGTCGAGGCCAGTAGACTGTGCGTGGTCTGTTCCAGCTGTTGCGCGTAGGTTTCGCTGCGCTGCTGTGCTTGTTGTGTGGATGCCAAGCAGCGCTGCGTGTGTGCGAGCGTCGCGTCGGTCTGTTGTTGTTGTGCGGTCAGTGCCTGCACTTGGCCCTGCAACACGTGTTGTTGCTGCTGCACGTGCTCAAGATCGGCCTGTGCCTGCTGTAACTGCACCGTGCGGGTATCCAGCGTTGCTTGCAATGCCTGCGCCGATGCCACTTGCTGCAAACGCGCGCCTTCACTTTGGGCAACACGGTCATGCGCGCTGGTGAGTTCTACTTGCAACTTCGCGGCCCAATGCGCTTGCTCATCGCGCTCGGCCTTGGTCAGGCGATACACGCCTTGCAGCGTGTCCAATTCCGCCTGCAATGCGTGTGCCCACAATGCTTTTTCGTCACGATCGGTCTCGGCATTGGCATACAACATCTGCAAAACATCGACTTCACCTTGCAGAGATTGTGCCCACTTCACCTTTTCGTCACGATCGGCTTCGGCCTTGCGATAACTCTCCTGCAACGCATCCAACTCGGCTTGCAGCGACACGGCCCAGCCGGCTTTCTCGTCGCGGTCAGCTTCGGCCTTGCGATAACTCTCCTGCAACGCATCCAACTCGGCTTGCAGC
>NZ_DAOOUM010000027.1:0-27983 GCF_035369645.1 Thermomonas sp.
GGCAATGAACGGCCTGCGAACCAATGGTTCGCAGGCAGGCCGTTCATTCCCACTCGATCGTCGCTGGTGGCTTGCCGCTGATGTCGTACACCACGCGGGAGACGCCGCGTAGTTCGTTGATGATGCGGTTGCTGACGGTACCGAGGAAGTCGTACGGCAGGTGCGCCCAGTGCGCGGTCATGAAGTCGACGGTTTCCACCGCGCGCAATGCAATGACCCATTCGTAGGCGCGGGCATCGCCGACCACGCCCACCGATTTGACCGGCAAAAACACCGCGAACGCTTGCGAGGTTTTGTCGTACAAATCTGCCTTGCGCAACTCGTCGATGAAGATCGCATCGGCCTTGGCCAGCAACTCTGCGGATTCGGGCTTCACTTCGCCCAAGATGCGCACGCCCAAGCCCGGGCCGGGGAACGGGTGGCGATAGACCATTTCACGCGGCAGGCCAAGCGCCACGCCCAGCCGGCGCACTTCGTCCTTGAACAACTCGCGCAGCGGCTCCACCAAGCCCAGCTTCATGTGTTCGGGCAGGCCACCGACGTTGTGGTGGCTTTTGATGACGTGCGCCTTGCCGGTTTTGCTGCCGGCTGACTCGATCACATCGGGGTAGATGGTGCCCTGCGCCAGCCATTTGGCGTTCTTCAGCTTGGCCGATTCTTCATCGAATATTTCGATGAACAACCCGCCGATGATCTTGCGCTTGGCCTCCGGGTCATTCACGCCCTCCAGCGCCTTGAAATAGCGCTCGGCGGCGTTGACGCGGATGACTTTGATGCCCATGCCGCCATTGCTGGCTTCGGCGGCGAACATCGCCATCACCTGATCGCCTTCCTGATAGCGCAGCAGGCCGGTATCGACGAACACGCAGGTCAATTGCTGGCCGATGGCCTTGTGCAGCAACGCCGCGACAACGGACGAATCCACACCACCGGACAGGCCAAGGATCACCTCATCGTCACCGACTTGTTCGCGCACGCGAGCGATCTGGTCGTCGATGATATTGGCTGCTGTCCACAAAGTTTGGCAGCCACAGATGTCCACCGCAAAACGGCGCAGCAGCGCTTCGCCGGCAGCGGTGTGGGTGACTTCCGGGTGGAACTGCACGCCGTAGATTTTCTTCGCGTCGTTGGCGAAGGCAGCAATACCCAAGCGGTCGGTTTTGGCGGTGACGGTGAAGCCCGCCGGCGCTTGCGAGACGTGATCGCCATGGCTCATCCACACATTGCGCAGCGCGTCGCTGGTGGCCACGTTTGACAGCAAGGCATCGTTGCCGATGATGTCCAGCGCGGCGTGACCAAACTCGCGCTGGTTGCCGGCTTCAGTCGCCCCGCCCAATTGCACCGCCAGCGTCTGCATGCCGTAGCAGATGCCCAAAATCGGCACGCCGGCATCGAATACTTGCGGCGGCGCGGCCGGGCAATCGGCCTCGGTGGTGGATTCCGGACCACCCGACAGGATGATGCCCTTGGCACCGAATGCGGCGATCTCGGCCGGGTCGTGGTCCCACGCCCAAATTTCGCAATACACGCCAAACTCGCGGATGCGGCGGGCGATCAGCTGGGTGTATTGCGCGCCGAAATCGAGGATCAGAAGTTTGTCGGTGTGGATATTGGTCATGGTGTCCTCCCCTCTCCCTCCGGGAGAGGGGTTGGGGGTGAGGGTTCGGAAATGCGAACTCCGAATGAGAGCCGAACCCTCACCCGGCGCTTCGCGCCACCCTCTCCCAATGGGAGAGGGAAAACGGCGTTAGCCCGCCCGGTAATTCGGCGGCTCTTTGGTGATCTGCACATCGTGGACGTGGCTTTCGCGCTGGCCGGCGCCGGTCACCTTGACGAAGGACGGCTGCGTGCGCATGGCCTCGATGGTGGCGCAGCCCACATAGCCCATGGTGGCGCGCAGACCACCGGCCAGCTGATGCACCACGCCCGACAGCGGGCCGCGCACGGGGACACGCCCTTCGATGCCTTCTGGCACCAGCTTGTCGGCATCGGCAGCATCTTGGAAATAACGATCCTTGCTGCCCTTTTCCATCGCACCCAAGCTACCCATGCCGCGATAGCTCTTGTAGCTGCGGCCTTGGAACAGTTCGATTTCACCGGGCGACTCTTCAGTGCCGGCAAACAGGCCACCAATCATCACCGTGGATGCGCCCGCAACAATCGCCTTGCCAATATCCCCCGAATAGCGGATGCCGCCATCAGCAATCAGCGGGATGCGGTCTTGCAGGGCATTAGCCACCATGTCGATGGCGGTGATTTGCGGCACGCCCACGCCGGCCACGATGCGGGTGGTGCAAATGGAGCCGGGGCCCACGCCGACCTTCACTGCATCCGCGCCTGCGTCCATCAGCGCCAGTGCGGCATCGCCAGTGACGATATTGCCGCCAATCACTTGCACCTGCGGGAAGGTTTTCTTGACCCAGTTGACGCGATCCAGCACGCCCTGCGAATGGCCATGCGCGGTGTCCACCACGATCACATCCACGCCGGCCGCCACCAAGGCTTCCACGCGCTGCTCGGTATCGCCACCCACACCCACCGCTGCGCCCACCAGCAAGCGTTCGCTGAGGTCATAGGCGGCGTTGGGGTTGTCGGATTTCTTCTGGATGTCTTTGACCGTGATCAGCCCGCGCAGTGCGAACTCGTCATTGACCACCAGCACTTTTTCGATGCGGTGCTTGTGCAACAGGCCCATCACTTCATCGTCACTGGCACCTTCCTTCACGGTGACCAGACGGTCACGCTTGGTCATCACGTGGCGGACCGGGTCGTCGAGCTTCTTTTCAAAGCGCATGTCGCGACCGGTGACGATGCCCACCAAGTGGCCCGAGTCATCCACCACCGGCACGCCGGAAATATTGCGCGCGCGGGTGAGTTTGAGCACCTCGCCGATGGTGGCGTCCGGTCCCACCGTGAACGGGTCGCGGATGACCCCAGCCTCAAAATTCTTGACCCACGCCACTTGCTGCGCCTGCGCCTGCGCGGTCATGTTTTTGTGGATGATGGAGATGCCGCCCAGTTGCGCCATCGCCACCGCAAGGCGCGCCTCGCTAACGGTATCCATCGCCGCCGACACAATCGGTAGGCGGATGCGCAAGTCGCGGGTGAAGCGCGTTTCCAGCGAGACATCCTTGGGCAGGACGATGGAATGCGCGGGAACGAGAGAAACGTCGTCGTACGTCAGTGCTTCAGCCAGGATGCGGAGCATCGGCAGACCCGTGGGAAGTGGGGAAGCTCGCCATTGTAGCGTGTTTACAGGCCCGCGTCCGCCAATTCCGCTGCTTCCAAGGTGTTTTGCATCAAAGTGGCCACGGTCATGGGCCCTACCCCGCCCGGCACTGGGGTGATCCAGCTGGCGCGTTGGGCGGCGTCGGCATAGCCCACATCGCCCACTAGGCGGCCATCGTCCAGCCGGTTGATGCCCACATCGATCACCACCGCGCCCGGCTTTACCCACGTGCCCGGGATCAGGCCGGGCCTACCGGCGGCGACCACCAAAATATCGGCCTCACCGACGTGGCGTTTGAGCACGTCCATGGGGGTGAATTTGTGGCAACTGGTCACGGTACAGCCGGCGATCAGCAGCTCTTGCCCCATTGGCCGGCCAACGTGGTTGGACACACCGACAATCGTGGCACTTTGCCCGCGCACCGGTTTGTCGGTGTAGGCCAGCAAGGTGGTGATGCCGCGCGGCGTGCACGGGCGCAGACCAAACTGGCGCAGCGCCAGATGCCCCACGTTTTGCGGATGGAAGCCGTCCACATCTTTGTTGGGGTGGATGCGCTCGATCAGTGCGCTGGCATCACGGATGCCGGGCAGTGGCAGTTGAATCAGAATGCCGTGGACGTTGGGGTCGGCATTGAGTTGGTCGATCAAGACCAGTAGCTCGGCTTCGGTGGTGGTGGGCGGCAGGTCGTAGTCAAACGCGGCGATCCCCACTTTGTCGGCGGCGCGACGCTTGTTGCGCACATAGCTTTGACTGGCGGGGTCAGCCCCCACCAGCACCACCGCCAAGCCCGGCCGCGATTTACCGGCGGCAAGGCGGGCATCGACCTGGGTCTTGAGGGTTTGCAGGAGGTCGTCGGCGATGCGCTTGCCATCGAGAATCTTGGCGGTCATGCAGGGAATCGGGTTGCTGGAAAGTGTGCATTATCGCCCAGTCGGCAGGCGACGCGGGCAGCGATCGGGTGTAGGTTATGCAGTGCAGGGATGCCGGGCTGGCGCTGGCGGCCACAAGCACTGCGGTTTGGCCGGCGACATGATCCACAAGCGTTGTTCAGGACAAGTAGCAACACTTCACACCATCCGGCGAGGGGCAGCATGGCAAACCTTCAGGGCGAATGCCCAAAATGTGGTAAGCGGGTATTGCACGTCAATGTGGAACAGATCGTCGGCATGGTGGACGGCAGCAGCAAAGCACGCTGCCTGAGCTATAGCTGTATCCACTGCAATACCATTTTGGGAGTGCAGATTGATCCGCGGTCCAAACCACGCTTGCGTAGTAGCAGGACCCCGGCGGCCAGCTGACGCCGGCTTAGCCGCCTTCGGGTAAGGGGTCTTCCGGCGGCGTGCTGCGGATTAGCGGCGGTTGCCCGGGTGCGGGGCAACGTGGCACACCAGACCCCACCACGCAATTCACACAGCAGGTTTCCGGTACGGGTGGATTGCGTTGCATACCCGGCGGTACGACCGGGCCGATTTGCGCCAATGCGTCTTGCGGCTTCAAGCTAAGTAGCGCGGCCCAATCTTGTCGGTTGAAATTGCAACCGGCTTCGTTGTCTGGTGAGCACGGCACATCTTGCGCACTGCGCATCAGCAGGCCTGTGAGTCGCCCCTGTGCATCCAACGATAGCAACCGCATGGTCACTGCCTGCTGCACATTGCCACCAATGGCATACGCCCTGCCGTTGTCGGTGGCTACAATGATGTCGCAATGCATGGGCAGGCCTGCCTCGCCGGCATCGATGCGCTTGGTCAAACCTTCGTACCCAAAAATCGCCTTTGTGCGCACGTAACACAGCATGTCGCCGGGCTGCACACTGCTGCCGCTAGGTGACAGGTAGCGATAAGGGCTGTTGGCATTCTTGCGCGCCGCACGCACATAGTCGAAATGGCTGGGCGAATCTTGAAACCCGGGCACTCCCGCACGTTGCATCACCCAGCTGATGAAGGCCGCCGACCATGGGTTGTCGATGATGAAGCCACGACAGCCCAAGCCGGGGTAACTCAGGCTCATCGCCGCGTAATTGCAATCGGTGGCGCCGGATTTAAACGCCATCGCCGGCAGCAAGCCACTGGATTGCCAGTAGAACGCCACCCGCCGCCACGGTGCGCCGCCATCCTTCAAACCATTGTTTTCGGCCTCGTAGGCCGGCAGATTGGCCAGCTTGCCATTGGCGTCGATAAATGCGCGGTTCCAACGCAAGTACTCGTCACAGGCAACCGCAGCAATGCGCGTGGCGACCTGTGTATCCGCTTGCTGTTGGCTGCGTTGTGGGCATTGATCCCCCGCCCATGCCATACCGGACAGTAAAAACAGACATGCGGCTAGAACCGTGTGCATCCATGCCTTGCTCATCACCCGTTGCCATCCCCGGCGCAGTAGGCCGCTTCATCCACATACCCTAGAAAAGCGCGATCTGGCGCGCAGACCGGACACGCGGGATCGGCGCTTACTCGAAATTCGCGGAACAGCATGCCCAACGCATCAAATTGCAGTATGCGCCCGGTCAGCGGCGTGCCCAGCCCCAGCAACAATTTAAGCACTTCGGTAGCCTGCAACAGGCCGATCACACCCGGCAGCACACCCAACACTCCCGCTTCGGCACAGTTAGGCGCAGCTTCAGCCGGTGGCGGCTCCGGGAACATGCAGCGGTAGCACGGCGCCAACCCGCGTTGCCGGCCGGCATCAAACACACTGAGCTGCCCTTCAAAGCGATGTACCGCGCCATACACCAAGGGCTTACGCAACTGCACGCAGGCGTCGTTGAGCAAATAACGCACCGGGAAGTTGTCGCCGCCGTCCAACACCACGTCGACGCCATCGAGCAGGCGTTCGATATTGGCTGCCGTGACCCGTTCGCAAATCGCTTCGATGCGGGTGCGTGGGTTCAATGCCGACAATGTGTGTGCGGCCGAGGCCACTTTGGGCTGCCCGACGCGATCATTGGTATGCAAAATTTGCCGCTGTAAATTGCTGCGGTCCACCACGTCGTCATCGGCGATACGCAAGCTGCCAACGCCGGCCGCGGCCAAGTAATACGCTGCTGGCGAGCCCAAGCCGCCCGCGCCCACCACCAGCACGCGCGCGGCTTCCAGCGCTTTTTGGCCATCCAGCCCAACTTCGGGCAAGCGTAGGTGGCGCGAGTAGCGTTCACTGAAATCGGGGTCGATGTCGGGTTTGCACATCGGCAGACCGGCGGCCTGCCAAGCTTCGGTACCGCCTTCGACCGAAGCCAGATTGCGATAACCCAAGGCCGCCAATGCCTGCGCACATTGCTGCGAGCGCATGCCGCGTTGGCAGATCAACACCAGTTCGGTGTTTGGATCCGGCGCGTCGGTTGCCAGGGTTTGCGCCAAGGCATCACGCGCAATACCTAATGCGTGCTGCGCCATCCCCAGCGCGCGTTCGTGGGCGGCGCGGACGTCGATCAAACGCGCTCCCGCTTGTTGGCGGGCATGCGCGACGGCGGGCGAAACACTGCGAATGACCGGGGGCGCGTGCATCGGGCAATTATCGCCCTTCCCGCCCGGCATCCGCACACCCTGCCTGTTGCAAATCAGCAGGGGTGTTGAGGTTGCCAAAGCGTACGCCGTGCAAACGCTGCACTGGCAGTTGCAAATTTGTCTGCATGAGTTGCACCGAGTACTGCTGCGCTGCCAGTGCCACCGCCAGTGCCGCGCGCAAGGTATCCACGCGATACAGCGCCACCAGCGGCTGCAAGCCCTCGTCATCACGCGCCACTGCGCCCTGCCCGCCTGCTTGATGCAGCGCTTGCAGCACATCGACACGCACCGCCACGATATCCACGGGTAGGGTCAGCAACCACGGCGTGGTGCAGGCCGTGGCCAGCGCGTCCAGCCCCCCCAGCGGGCCGAGGTCGGCCACGCGATCGGGCAGCGCGGTCAAACCATGTGCGAGGTAACGCGGCGTATCGCGATTGGCACTGACCAGCACGCTGCCGCAGCTTTGGGCGAAGGTTTGCGCTAGCCGCAACACTTGCGGCAACCCATCCCGCACGATCCACGCCTTGTCGCGCCCGCCCAAGCGGGTGGCGCGGCCCCCGGCGATGATGCCTAGGGTGATGTCGCCAGCGTGCATCAGTCGTTGCGTTTCACATGCCGCATCAACCGGCGTTTGGAGGCGATCTGACGTTCGGTCAGTGGGTTCTTTTTGCCTTCGTAAGGATTGCTGTTTTCACGCAGGATCAAGCGAATCGGTGTGCCCACCAATTTGAAACGCTTGCGGAAAAAGTTTTCCAGATAGCGCTGATAAGTGGCGCTCAAGGTCTTCAGACGCGTGCCGTGAATCACGAAGGTGGGCGGGCTTTCCCCACCAGGATGGGCAAAGCGCAGCTTGGCTACATGCCCGCGCACCACTGGCGGTGGGTAGGCGGTATAAGCAGCCTCCACTGCACGGGTGACATCCGCGGTACTGAACGAATGGGTGGCCGAGGCATGTGCGCGGTGAATGGCTTTGAACAATTCGCGCAGGCCCGAGCCATGCAGTGCGGAAATGCGCACACGCTCGGCCCATTCCACAAAACTCAATTTGCGCGCGGCCAAGGCTTCGGCCTGCTGACGCTCGTAATCGGTGCGCCCGTCCCATTTATTGAGCACGATAACCAAGGCGCGGCCGGCATCCAGTGCTGCGCCCAGCACCGTGGCGTCTTGGTCGGTGACGCCTTCGCTGGCGTCCAGCATCAACACCGCCACTTGGCATTGCTCCAAGGCTTGCAGGGTTTTGAATACCGAGAACTTTTCGACCGCTTCTTCGACCTTGCCACGGCGGCGCAGGCCGGCGGTGTCGATCAGGCGATACTTGCGGCCATCACGCTCCATATCTACTGCAATGGAATCGCGGGTGGTGCCTGGCACCTCGGAGGCGATCATGCGTTCTTCACCGAGGATGCGGTTGACCAAGGTGGACTTGCCCACATTGGGACGGCCGACAAAGGCGATGCGGATGCGCGTGGGGTCTTCGTCTAAGGTTTCGGTGCTGCCCTCTTCCGGCAACAGCGCCAGTGCTTTGGCCAGCAACGTGTCAATCCCGGTGCGATGCGCCGATGACACCGGCAAGGCATCGCCAAAACCGTAACGGGAGAATTCCGCCAGCGCCGCTTGCAGGTCAATGCCATCGGATTTGTTGACCACCAGCAAGGTCGGCTTGGACAGCTTGCGCAGCCAGCGCAGGATGTCGTCGTCCAGTGCCGATGCACCTTCGCGGCCATCCACCACAAACAAGATCACATCGGCCTCTTCTGCCGCTGCGCGTGATTGCCGCGCGGTGGCCCCGGCCAGCCCCTCGTCTTCGCCTGCAATACCGCCGGTGTCCACCAACACAAACGGGCGCCCCTCTTGCAGGCGGCACACACCGTAATTGCGATCGCGGGTGACGCCTGGCTCATCGTGCACCAAGGCATCGCGGGTGCGCGTTAGCGCATTGAATAGGGTGGACTTGCCAACATTGGGGCGTCCGACCAGAGCAACGAGGGGAAGCATGGTTCAAACCTTTGGCTACGCTTGCGAGCCGTAAGAAACTTAGAAACAACAGCGGCCCCGGCAGGGTAGCCGGAGCCGCACGTTGGTACCAGCGCATCACTGCCAGCGCGCGCGGCTGGCAACAGCGCCTTACTTCAACGAAAACGCGGTCAATTTGCCATCGATGCTTTGCACCACCGCAATGCCATCGGCCACCACCGGCTTGCCGGTCACCGCTGCGCCCACTTTGCTACGCGCGGCAAATGCACCATCGCTCAGGCGGATCCAGTGCACCACGCCTTCAAAATCTCCCACCAGTGCGTAGTCACCTTGCACCGTGGGTGCCGACACATTGCGATTGAGCAAGCCGGACTGCTGCCATAGGCTGCCGCCACTGTTCTTGTCCAAACCTGCCACGTTGCCGTTTTTATCGGTGATGACAATCGCGGAATTGCTGACGCCCACACCACGGGCACCCCCGCGTTCGCTATCCCACATCACTTGCCCACTGGGGCCATCAATCGCCACCGTGTGGTTTTTGTAGCTGCTGGCATACAACACGGTGCCTTCCAGTACGGCGTCACCATCTACATCGGCCATGCGTTCCAATTCACTGCGGCCGTCGGGCTCGGCCACCGGTGTGGTCCACATCACATTGCCGTCATTCATGTTCAATGCGGTCACGCTGCCATTGTCGCCACTGACAAACAGAATGCCCGGCCCCAAGGTGATGCCGCCGGTACCGCGCACCGTCAATGTTGGAATGTCGGCGCTATAAAACCAACGGCGCTCGCCATTGGCCGCATCGAATGCGGTCACCCGCCCATCATTGGAATGCACGAACACCATGCCGCCACCGATGCTGGGGGCAACGAGGACTTCGTTATTGACTTTGGCCGTCCATTTTTCTTGGCCCGTGGCTTCGTCCAGTGCAATGACTTCGCCTTTCAACCCACCCACGACCACCAAACCGCCGCCAACACCGGGGCCACCACTCAGACGCGCTTTGCTGTCGTAGTGCCAAAGCGACTGCCCGGTGTTCAGATCCAATGCCGAGACCCCGCCATCCACCGCGGCGGCATACACATGATTGCCGTTGATGACCGGATGTTGGCCGATGCCGAGATCTTTCTCGCCCTTGCCCACTGCCGCCGACCACACCCGGTTGGCACTGACCAACGGGGTGATGTCCACCAATTTGGCAGGCTCACCTGATTTGTCTTTATTGCGGCCACTGAATAGGTTTTTCACGCTGCTACAGCCAGACAGCATGGCCACCGCCAAGGTGGCCGCAGTCAACAACTGCAAGGAACGGTGCTTGCCCGACTTCATCAGCGCTTATCCTCAGTATGTGGCGGCACGCCACCGGCTTCGATCAGTTTCATGGAAATCAGATGATGCTGCGGCGACCCCACATCGGCCAAGCCCAAGGCCTTGCTGTAGGCGGTTTGTGCTTTGGCAAAGTCACCCAAGCTGAACTGCGCATCCCCGCGTGCGTCGAGCATCTCGGCATTGTGCTCATCATCCAGCAATGCCAGTGCATCTTTGGCTTTGCCAGCGTCGATCAATAAATGTGCCAAGCGCACCTGCACGACCGGGCGCAGGTCGCTGTCGGGGTTACGGATAGCGCGCAACGTGAGGATGGCGTCGTCGCGCTTGCCTGCATCGATCTGAGCCTTAGCCAACTGCAATGCCGCCAACGTACCCAAGGTTGGGTTGCCCTTTTCCAAGCTTGCCAACACGGCCTTGCCATTGTCTGCGGGGACTTTGCCCTCTTCAAACGCGGCAACACTTTTGGCATAACTGGCATTCACACCCATATCCGCAGTCAACCGCTGCGTCTGCCACCAGTTCCAGCCGGCGATGACCGCCAAGCCCAATGCAACGCCGCCAATCAGGCCCAATGCGTTACTGCGTAGCCAAGAGCGAACTTGTTCACTCTGTTCATGTTCGTTAAGCAGTTCGTCGATCGCCATGCTGCCTCTCGCCCGCCATCCAAGGTCGGGACGCTAAAGAAAACCAAAACCATCAGGAAATACGCAACGCTGCCGCAGTTGTCACTCTTGCGCGGCAAGCGAACCGTCGGAGGATACCGCAAAGCGTGCCACGTTCGCGCGCGCATGTGCGGTGACGTTCAGGGGCTGGCCACCTGCTTGCAATTGCACTGCCGCCGCGTTGCCAATGGTCAGGCGTTGCACCTGATCCAATGGGTAATGCTTTTCATCGCCATCGGCCAACATGGTTTGCTCAAGCACACGCCCGTCGCGAGCGATGACTTCCAGCCATGATTTACCAGTCGCCCGCAATACGACATCCGTAGCTGCCGGTACTGGCTCTGGCTGCATCGTCGCCCCAATCGGGGCCATCGACGCAACCATCGTGCGCGGCGTGGTGGGCGCAGGTGCCGCACCCTGAGGTGCGGCATGTGGGGTCGCAGCCATCGGGGCATCCAATGCCGCTACTGTGGCCGGGGTTCCATTCAGGTGTTGCCGTGTGGCAACCCAAGCGGGGATTGCCAACGACAACGTCAATACGATGTACACCAAGCGCCGGCCAATTTGCTCGGCCCACCACTGCGCTTTGGGCGTATGGGTGCGACTGACCAGCGTAGTGGGCTCCACAGGCTCTACATTCAGCGCGGCCATCATCGGTGCGGTGGTCAGCCCCAACAGGCGCGAATAACTGCGCACTTGCCCACGCACAAACACCGGTGCCCCCAGCCGTGACCAATCCTCGGCCTCCAGCGATTGCACCACCCGCGTCGGCATCCGCAAGCGTGCGGCAACATCATCAATGCTCAAGCCTGCCGCTTGTCGCGCATCACGCAAACGCGCGCCGCAGCCGGCAAGGGCTTGATGGGTAGAATCGGATGGAAACTGTGGGCTCATTGCGTGCGCGGTATCGAGGGTGAACCGGAGGGGATCGCCTGCAAACGGGAAAGATAGCGCGAAGCGGCCTCGTTGTCGCCAAGTTTTTGTTCGATGCTGGCCGCCAAGCGTAAACCAGCGGCATCCTCGGGCCGCAGCGCCAGCCAGCGTTCAACAAAAGCGCGGGCGTCCAAATAATTCCCTTGCTTGAACACCAGCGTCGCCAACCCCGAAAGTGCAGTTAGATTTTGCGGGTCTTGGGCCGCCGCACTGCGCCAGTACACCTCGGCCTGCACCGGCTGATTGGCTTGATTTGCGCAATTGCCGGCATTGGCCATCGCCCCGGCCGGGGTGGGATAAGCGGGATCGGCCACGGCCCGATCAAACCAGGCCAGTGACTGCGCCGGCTGCCCGTTGGCGCATAACCAACTACCGTAATTATTGGCGTACACGCCATTAGTGGGGGCGCTATCCACGGCGGCCTTGTAGGCCTTGCCAGCGTCGGCAGCGTTACCACGGGCGTCGGCAATTGCCCCTAACAAAGTATTACCGTCCCCCGAGCCAGGCTGTGCTTTCAATGCCTTGCGCGTGACGCGCTCGGCCTCATCCCATTGTTGCCGCTGGTACAAGTCGCTAGCCACCGCCAGCAGCATGGTTGGGTCTTCGGTACTTTTTTTCGCGTTTTTCCCGCTGACATCGTAAGTGGGGGCCACTTGGGTGTAGCCGCGCGGCTGTGCATTGGGCCTGACGATGGTCAGCCGCTCCAATTGGTTGCAACCACTGAGCAGCACCCCACCCAGCACACCCGCCAACAATAAGCCGCCACCTAGATACCGCATCAATGCGCTCCCGCGGCTTGCAGCCGCTTGCGATGTTCGGCCGAGCGCCGGGTGCGATCCATCACTTGGCCCTTGAGCTGACCGCAGGCGGCATCGATATCATCGCCACGGGTACGCCGCACCGGCGCGATCATGCCGGCATTGTTCAATAATTTCTGGAACCCGCGTATGGCCATATCGTCCGGACGCTGGAACCCCGTGCCGGGGAATGGATTGAACGGGATCAGATTGATCTTGGCTGCCCCCTTCATCTGCACCCGGCGGTCGAAGTCACGCAGCAAGCCGATCAGCGCACGCGCGTGCTCGGGCTGGTCGTTGGTGTCCTTCATCAGGGTGTATTCGAAGGTGACGGATTCGCCCTTCTTGCGCAGCGCATAGCGTACGCAGGCATCCAGCAGCTCGGCCAACGGATATTTCTTGTTGATCGGCATCAGTTGCGTGCGCAGTTCATCAAACGGTGCATGCAGCGACACCGCCAGTGACACATCACTCTCAACCGCCAAGCGATCGATCATCGGCACCAAACCCGCGGTGGACAAGGTGACGCGCTTGTTGGCCAAGCCATAGCCAAGATCATCGCGCATGATGCTCATCGCACGCACCACGTTGTCGAAATTGGCCAGCGGCTCGCCCATGCCCATCATCACCACATTGGTGAGCCGGCGCTGCTGGTGTGGCACGTTGCCAAGATGGCGCGCCGCCACCCAGACCTGCCCGATGATCTCGGCAGTGGATAGATTGCGATTGAAGCCTTGGGTGGCGGTGGAGCAAAAGCCGCAATTCAGCGCACAGCCGACCTGCGAGGACACGCACAGGGTGCCGCGCCCCTTGTCGGGGATGTACACGGTTTCGATGGCGTTTCTGGCATCCATGCCCAGCAGCCATTTATGGGTGCCATCGGTGGATGCCTTGTCGAAGATGACCTGCGGCGCGCGCACCACGGCGCGCGCTTCCAGCTTGGCGCGCAGCGCTTTGCCAAGGTCGGTCATTTCAGAAAATTCGGTGGCATAGCGATGATGGATCCACTTCATCACCTGGTGGGCGCGGAACTTCTTTTCGCCCAGATCCTCTTCGAAAAAACGCTCCAGACGGGCGCGATCGAAGTCGAAAATATTAGTTCTTGTCTCTACGCCGGCATGCACCGGCGCGGAGGCAAGCGCAACCTCGCCCTCACCCAGCAGGGTGATATCGATAACGGGGCTGCGCGTTTGGCTCATGGCAGCAACTCAGCGTGCGTAGACGTCGGTGGCTGGGAAGAAATAGGCAATTTCGATGGCCGCATTTTCCAGCGAGTCCGAACCGTGCACAGCGTTGGCGTCGATGCTGTCGGCAAAATCCGCACGAATGGTGCCGGCGGCGGCTTCTTTCGGGTTGGTGGCGCCCATCAGCTCGCGGTTCTTCAGCATCGCACCTTCACCTTCCAGCACCTGCAGCATCACTGGGCCGGAGATCATGAACTCGACCAGCGCATTGAAGAACGGGCGCTCGCGGTGCACGGCGTAGAAGCCTTCGGCCTCGGCCTTGGACAGGTGCTTCATCTTGGCAGCCACAACCTTCAGGCCGGCCTTTTCAAAGCGGGAATAGATTTCGCCGATCACGTTTTTGGCAACGGCATCGGGCTTGATGATCGAAAAGGTGCGCTCCAGCGCCATGAGATTCTCCGGAAAAGTAAAGGGCGTCCTTGCCGGAGCGCCCGAGGATAACAGAAAAACCCGCGTACTGGCGCGGGTTTGGCCGATATGGCTGCCGCCAATTCTAGCTGATTTCCACGTAATTTCCCAATCAATAGTCGAGGCTTAAGTCCGCACCAAGGCGCCAATCACACGCGCGCAATTTGACATACGCATGCGTATGGCTTAGCCTCAAACAAGCGTTTGATTCGATGTGGAGCCTGCATGAGCCTGCAACACTTTTCGACCAAAGATCGCATCCTGCACGCGGCGGAGGAATTGTTTGCCCAGCAAGGGTTTGCGGCCACATCGCTACGGCAGGTGACCAGCCGCGCCGATGTCAATATTGCGGCGGTCAACTACCACTTCGGCAGCAAAGACAATCTTGTCAACGAAGTGTTCCGTCGACGCATGGATGAAATGAGCAGCGCCCGGCTGGAAGCACTGCAGCGCGCGACGCTGGCATCGCCCGTTCTGCTGGAACCCATTCTGGCCGCCTTCGTGGAGCCCGCCCTTGCCATGGCGCAAGACCGCCACGGTGGTGCGGCGTTCATTCGGGTGATTGCGCGTGCCTATGCCGAAAGCAACGCCGGGCTGCGCAAATTTCTATCCGACCAATACGGCCATGTGCCACGCACCTTCGCCAAGGCCATCCACGCTTGCGTGCCGGAATTGAGCAAAGAAGAGCTGTACCGCCGGTTGGATTTTTTGTCCGGCGCATTGACCTATGCGATGGCCGATTTTGGCCTGATCAAACGCCCCGCCGGGGTGTCCGATGCCACCCATCGCCAGCGCGCAGCGAAAGCGCTGATTCGTTTTGCCGTTGCCGGCTTTCACGCCGACGCTTCTTGATTTGTCCAGGAGTTGATGCTCATGTCTCAGAAAATGCTTGTACGCCGCGCTGCGGTCTTGGGTGCGGGTGTGATGGGTGCGCAAATTGCCGCGCACCTGACCAATGCCGGTGTGGATACGGTGCTGTTCGACTTGCCGGCCAAAGACGGCGACCCCAATGGCGTCGTGCAAAAGGCCATTGCCAATCTGGCCAAGCTGTCGCCTGCACCGCTGGCCGGTAAAGGCTTGGCCGAGGCGATTACGCCAGCCAATTACGAAACCGGTCTGGAGCAGCTCAAGACCTGCGACTTGATCATCGAAGCCATCGCCGAGCGCATGGATTGGAAGCAAGACCTGTATCGCAAGATTGCACCGTTCGTGCCGGCGCATACGGTATTGGCCTCCAACACCTCGGGCCTTGGCATCAATGCGCTGGCGTCGGTGTTGCCGGAAGAATTGCGCCATCGGTTCTGCGGCGTGCATTTCTTCAATCCGCCGCGCTATATGCATTTGGCCGAACTGATCCCGGCCAACACCACCGACCCGGCCGTGCTGCAAGGGTTGGAAACCTTCCTCACCACCGCGCTGGGCAAGGGCGTGGTGATTGCCAAAGACACTCCCAACTTCATCGGCAACCGCATCGGCGTGTTCTCGATTTTGTCGGTGATCCATCACACCCATGCCTTTGGGCTGGGGTTTGATGAAGTGGATGCACTGACCGGCCCGCTGCTGGGCCGACCGAAGTCGGCCACGTATCGCACCTCCGACGTGGTGGGGCTTGACACCATGGCGCACGTCATCAAGACCATGGCCGATACCCTGCCCGCCGATCCGTGGCATGCCTATTTCGCATCGCCAGCGTGGTTGCAAGCATTGATCGGCAAGGGCGCGCTGGGGCAGAAAACCGGGGCCGGCATCTTCCGCAAAGTCGGCAAAGACATCGTGGTGCTGGATCTGGAAAAACAGGACTACCGGATTGCCGACCGCGCCGCTGCACCGGACGTCGTGGAAATCCTGAAACTGAAAAACCCGGCGGAAAAATTCGCCAAATTGCGTGAATCCTCGCACCCGCAAGCGCAATTTTTGTGGGCCTGCTTCCGCGATTTGTTCCATTACAGCGCCTGCCATTTGGCTGATATCGCCGACACCGCCCGCGATGTGGATTTCGCCATTCGCTGGGGCTACGGCTGGAAGCTGGGCCCGTTTGAAACCTGGCAGGCCGCCGGCTGGCAGCAGATTGCGCAGTGGATCAATGACGACATCGCCGCCGGCAAGAGCATGAGCCAAGCGCCACTGCCGGCATGGGTGACCGATGGCCGCACGGGTGTGCACAGTGCCGAAGGCAGCTACAGCCCGGCACGCAATGCCATGGTGCCGCGCTCGGCCCTACCCGTGTATCAGCGCCAGCGCTTCCCGGACCCGGTCCTGGGTGAGCGTTTTGCGCCGGGAACCACCGCCTTCGAGAACGACGGCGTGCGTCTGTGGCACGACGGTGACGGCATTGGCGTCATTTCGTTCAAAACCAAAATGAACACCGTTTCCGGCGCAGTGCTGGATGGTATTCAACAGGCGATTGCGCTGGCCGAACAGCAGTTCGATGGCGTGGTGATTTGGCAGCACGGTGAGGTGTTCTCGGCCGGTGCGGACTTGGCCGGCGCACTGGGCGCGTTGCAGGCGGGCCAACTGGATGCATTCACCGCGATGGTGGAAAACTTCCAGCGCACCAGCCAGCGCATCAAGTACGCACAGGTGCCGGTGGTGTCGGCGGTGCGTGGCTTGGCGCTCGGTGGCGGCTGCGAATTCCAGATGCACAGCGCACGCACCGTGGCGCACTTGGAGAGTTATATCGGCTTGGTGGAAGCCGGTGTGGGCCTGCTCCCGGCCGGTGGCGGACTGAAAGAGCTGGCCACGCGCGCCTCGCAACATGCCACTGGCGGCGATGTGTTTGCCGAATTGAAGAAAGTGTTTGAAACCATCGCGATGGCCAAGGTGTCCACCTCGGCGCTCCATGCCAAGGAACTGGGCTTGCTGCGTGCCGATGACAAGATCGTGTTCCATGCGCACGAGCTGCTGCATATCGCCAAGGCGGAAGCGCGCGCATTGGCCGAAGCCGGTTATCGCCCGCCGCTGCCGGCGCACCGGATTGCAGTCGCCGGCGATGTGGGCATCGCCACCTTCAAGATGCTGCTAGTCAATATGCTGGAAGGCCGCTTCATCAGCCCTTACGACAATGAGATTGCCGAACGCATTGCCACGATCCTGTGCGGCGGCAAGCTGGACCGCGGTGCGCTGGTTGATGAGGAATGGTTACTGCAATTGGAACGCCGGCATTTTGTCGAACTGGCGCAACAGGAAAAAACCCAAGCGCGTATCGGCCACATGTTGAAGACCGGCAAGCCGTTGCGAAATTGATCCACGCCTCTCTCACCCGGCGCTTCGCGCCACCCTCTCCCCACCGGGAGAGGGAACATCACTTCGCTTTCGGAGTTGCTTCATGAGCACACATATCCAAGACGCCTATATCGTCGCCGCCACCCGCACCCCGGTGGGCAAGGCGCCCAAAGGCATGTTTCGCAATACCCGCCCCGACGACATGCTGGCGCATGTGCTGCGCAGCGTGATCGCGCAGGCTCCCGGCGTTGACGTCAATCGCATCGACGACGCCATCATCGGCTGCGCCATGCCGGAAGCGGAGCAAGGCATGAACGTGGCACGCATCGGCCTGTTGCTGGCCGGCTTGCCCAATACCATTGCAGCGCAAACCATCAACCGCTTTTGCTCCTCCGGCTTGCAGGCCGTGGCATTGGCAGCCGACCAGATCCGGCTGGGCAATGCCGATTTGATGCTGGCCGGCGGCACCGAGTCGATGAGCATGGTGCCGATGATGGGCAACAAGATTGCAATGGCGCCCAGCGTATTCGACAACGACCACATCAATATTGCCTATGGCATGGGCATCACCGCCGAGAAAGTGGCCGAGGAATGGAAGGTGAGCCGCGAGGCGCAAGACGCCTTCGCCGCAGCCTCGCATCAGAAAGCCTTGGCAGCGCAGGCAGCCGGTGAATTCAAGGATGAAATCAGCCCATACGAAATCGTCTCGCACCAGCCGGACCTGGCCGATGGCCGGCGCATCCTGACCCGCAACACAGTGGCCGAGCACGATGAAGGCCCACGCGCCGACACCAGTGTGGAAGGCCTGGCAAAACTGCGCCCGGTATTTCGCAATGGCCAGTTTGGCGGCACCGTGACGGCCGGCAATTCTTCGCAAATGAGCGATGGTGCCGGCGCGGTGCTGCTGGCTTCGGCACAGGCGCTCAAGGATTACGGTCTGACCCCGCTGGCCCGCTTCGTGAGCTTCAGCGTGGCCGGCGTGCGCCCGGAAGTGATGGGCATCGGCCCGATTGCGGCCATCCCCAAAGCGCTCAAGCAGGCCGGGTTGAGCCAAGACCAACTGGATTGGATCGAACTCAACGAAGCCTTCGCTGCGCAATCATTGGCCGTGATCCAGGACTGCGGCTTGGATCCGGCCAAGGTCAACCCACTGGGCGGCGCGATTGCACTCGGCCACCCGCTGGGCGCCACCGGCGCAGTGCGCACCGCCACCCTCGTCCACGGCCTGCGTCGCCGCCAACAGAAGTACGGCATGGTGACCATGTGCATTGGCACCGGCATGGGCGCAGCGGGGATTTTTGAAGCGCTGTAACCCCGGCCGCTGCACTGGATGACACGACAACGCCACCCACGGGTGGCGTTGTTATTGCTGCCGATGATGGCTGCGTTACGCCAACTCCATTGTTGTAGGTGCGGATGCGCGCGGCCATCCCCACGCTAGCCAAACAATCGCTATGCACAACATGATCTCGACCGTGCTGTAGGCGAGGTAAAACCACCATGCCCCGGGCATGGTGATCGCCACAAACGTGGCATAAAACAGTGACAGCCCGATGTGCAGCCAACGCGCCAAACGCGCCTGCATCACAAACGAAATAAACACCATCAGACCGGGAACGATGAGCAATAACGCTACAAACAATAGCGAGCCTTGGCTCACTGCACCCACCGGCCCTGCACCGTCCAGCATGTGCTGCAATTTACCCGGCTTATATAAACCAAAGTAATCGCCGTACAAATAGCAAAGCGTCAAGCTGGCCCACGCTGCCGATAGTTTTAGACGCTGCGGCAACGGCGGGTCTGCCAACACTTGGGGTGTGGATGGTGTTTGCATGATGCCTCGGATCGAATTTCAGGCCGAATGAGTACGAACAACGCCAACACGCGCACCAAACAACAGCAGCCATAAACAGCTACCTATTTCGCCAAGGGCGGCGGGCATGGTGGCGTAGTTGGACAGGGCGGAGTTGGCAAAGCCCGGCACCAGACCGCCAACGACCTGCACCACATAGCCCACGCCGCCCAGCAGCAATAACAGACCTAGCACGCGCGGCAAACGGCCTGAGCGCAGCACCAACCAGCCAAACGGCAGCAGCCACAAGCCCCAGAATAATTTGGCGATAAAGATGCCGTGTCCGTAGCGCTGCAAACTGAGTTGAAACGCAGCGTCGACCGACGCAGCCGACTGCTGACCGATGCTTTCAAGCAGCGCCAAGGCATCTAGCCGGTGACCGAGCGCTGCCAGCCCAATCGGCACACTGACAGTCGCCAGCGCCACCATTGCCGCAGCGGTATGCCGGTTGCTATCGCCCAACACGCGATACATTGCCAGCGGCAACAATAAAAACGCGACCTGCATCAGTAAGAACGCTGCGATGCCCGCGCGAAAGACATCCACCTGCGCAGCAGCGCTCGCTGCACCTACCCCCAATTGCGATGGCACCCACGCCAAACAGAACATGCCGGATAGCACCACCACCAAATACAGCGCACCGGCGACACGCCCATCACGACGTAGTGTCGATGCAACACCTACGTCGCCCAGGTCGTGATGCATGCTCATGTTGGTACCGCCCTGCGCTCTGTCCGCGTCATCCGCGCACGCACGATCAGCCGTGACGTGCCGCTGCGCAGGTCATCCAACATGGCATAGATGGTGGGCAGAAATAGCAGGCTCACTACGGTGGAGAATGCCAAGCCACCCGCAATTGCACGTGCCATGGGGTAGTACGGCGGGCCTTCACCAGCCACTTGGGTGTCCGACAGTGCAATCGGGATCATCGCCAAAATCGCGGTGCCCATCGTCATCATGATTGGACGCAGGCGTTCGCGGCTACCTTCCACCAAGGCATCGGTACGGCTCATGCCACGCCGGCGCAGATTGTTGATGTGCTCGATCATCACGATGCCGTTGTTCACCACCACCCCCATCAGCACCAAGATGCCAATGAACGCCATGATGTTGAACTGGGTGCCGGTCAGCCACAGTGCCCAATACACACCGAAAATCGAAAACACCACGCAGCTCATGATCGCCAGCGGGAACAACAAAGACTCGAATACCGCCGCCATCACCACGAACATCAAAATCAAGGCAATGCCGACATTGCGCAGCATTTGCTTATTCATGTCCATGTTCATGCCAAAGCCGCCACCGTCGAAGGTGTAACCGTAGCCTGGTGGAAAGTCGATACGCTTGAGCGTGGTTTCGATTTCTTGCTTGGCATCCGGCATGCTGGCACCCGGGGCAAGACTGGCTTGCACCTTGAGCATGGTCTGCCGGTTCATCCGCTGGATGGTATTGGCAGATGCTTGAATGCCGACATCCACCATTGCCAAGAGCGGCACACTGCGGCCATCGGTCGTGCGCACAGTAAACGACTGCAACTCTGATGGGCCGTAATTTTCTGCCCCTTTGAAGCGCACGCTGACCGGAACTTCAATTTCTCCGCGCTGAAATTCACGCAAATTAGCCCCGCGCAGCGCCATGCCCACGAACTGCGCCACCTGTTGCGCCGAAAAGCCGTACGCTGCCGCGCGCTCACGATTCACATGTACAGCCAGCTCGCTGTTGGCATCGCCAGTATCGATGCGCACATCGCGCAGCGATTTTCCTCTGGCCAAAATTGGCATGACGTCATCAGCCAAGGCCTTCAGCGACTGAGTTGAATCACCCGTCAGGCTGAACGAAATACTTTGATCACTACCACCCCCCATACCACCTTGGCGACCAATACCAATATTGGCACGCGCCGATTTTGGCAAGCTTTCGCGAATTTTGTCTTGGATTTTTTTGGCCTTGTCAGGATCCTTGGTGGCTAGCTCCACCTGGGTCATCGCCCAGCCTTGTTCGGCATAGCGCGAATACACTTCCTTGACATCAAATTGCTTGCGATTGGCATTGATGAAACGCTCAACCTCAGCTACCACTTTGCCCATTTCCTCTTTGGAATAAGAACCCTTCCACTGATAGAAAATACCCACTTTGGTGGGATCATCACCGTTGCCGGAATCACCTTTACTCAACTGGATGGGGATGATGCTCAACGCGATGATCAGCGCGATGCCGGCCACACTCCAGCCACGATGCTCCAAGGTCCAGCGTAGTACTTTTGCATAACGGGTCTGCAAGCGGGTAATCAATGGCGACTTCACCGCAGGTGGGGTTTGCATGCGCGCCGACAGCATCGGGATCAGGCTGATGGCCACCAACCACGACGCCAGCAGCGACACCGAAATTGTCACTGCCAATTGCGCCAAGAAAATGGTCAGCATGTTCTTTTCGCCAAACATCATCGGCAAGAACACGATGCAGTGGCACAAGGTGCCGGCCGATAGCGCAATGGCGACATGCCGGGTGCCAATGATCGACGCCAAGCGCGGCTGGCCCGGGTATTTCTCACGCTCTTGGTAGATGCTCTCCACCACCACCACAGCGTTGTCCACCAGCATGCCCACCGCCAGCAGCAGGCCCATCATCGACAAGATGTTGAGCGTGATCCCCGCAAAATACATGAAGCCCAACGTCATGATGAAGCAGATCGGAATGGCCAAAGTCACCATCAAGGTGGAAGGCCAATGCCGCAGAAAGAAATACAACACCGCCACCGACAACAGCAAGCCGATGCCGCCTGCCTCAGCCAGCGCGAGCAGTGAGCTGATGACTTCCTTGCCTTGATCATCGACGACCTTGATGCTGACGCCCTTCAGTGCTGGATCCCGCTGGAGAATTTCCAATTCCGCCCGCACCGCGTTGGAAAGATCCACCAGATTGGCCGATCGTTCCTTATAGATATCCACGCCCACACTGGGACGGCCCTCTACCTGCCGCACGTAGTTCATGCGCTGCGCTTGCAGGCCCACATCGGCAATGTCGCCCAAGCGTACGCCACGGGCATTGATCGGCATTTGTCGCAATTGTTCCAGGTCGGTCATCTCGCCCTTGGGCTGGACGCGCAAGCGACGACCACTGTCGGTGATTTCGCCGGCCGACACTGAGAAATTGGCCGACTGCAAGCGGCTGACCAATTCATTCAGCACCACGCCATTGGCAGTCAAACGATCGGGTTCGATCGCCACCACCACTTCCTGCACCGGCACCCCTTCCACTTCGATCCGCGCCACGCCCGGCAGGCGTTCCAGCCGGCGCTTGATGCTTTGATCGATCAACTCACCGCGCGCAGTCAAGTTTTCATTGCTGGTCAAGCGCAAACTGATCGCTTCTTGATCACCAGTACTCCAGCGCCGCACGAAATAGCGCTTGAAGTCATCGGGAAGTTGGTCACGGATAGCGTCGATGTGCTCCCGCGCTTCCGAGGCCGCCACCGCTACATCACGACCCCAATCGGCAAATTGCACGAATACCCCGCCACTATCAGCGCTGGCATTGGCATTCATCGATTTGATGCCGGACATGGTGGACAGTGCTTCTTCAATTGGCCGTACCAGATTGCGCTCCACTTCTTCTGGCGTAGAACCTTGATATGGCAATTGCACGAAGAAGAACGGCGCACTGGCCTCGGGCTGGGATTCCAGCGGCAAACGGAACGAGGCAATCAGACCGATCACCACCATCGAAATAAACAACATGATGGTGGTGACAGGACGGCGAATGGACAGCTCGGTAATGTTCATCGCAGGCTTACACCTTGCTGCCATTCAGTGGATCGTGCTCATGCGTCAGCACTTGTGAAAGCGCTTCGGCATCCTTGCGCGCACGTCGGCCGCGTTCGGCATAGAACTCGTCTGGCTTGCGATCCAGCAAGTCATACACCACCGGGATCACCACCAAGGTCAACAAGGTGGAGACCAGCAGACCACCAATCACTGTCACCGCCATCGGGCTGCGCACTTCCGCACCATCTCCAAACGCCAGCGCCAGCGGCAAAAAGCCAAACACCGCGCACAAGGTGGTCATCATGATCGGGCGCAAACGCGAGCGTGCACCTTCAACTAGTGCTTCGCGCTTGGCTACGCCGTCTTCGCGCAACTGGTTGACCTTGTCGATCAGGATGATTGCGTTCTTCACCACCAGACCCACCAGCAAAATCAAGCCGATAAACACCACCACTGAAATCACCGAACGGGTCAGCAACAGTGCAGCCACCGCACCCACCATCGCCAGCGGGATGGTGAACAAAATCACGAACGGGTGTAGCAGCGATTCAAACTGCGATGCCATCACCAAATACACCAGAAACACCGCCAGTGCGAACGCAAACAACAGCGAACGAATCGACTCATCCAACTCTTGGCCTTGCCCACCAATCTGCATGCCGATATCCACGCCGAGTGGATTGGCGGCCACCATGCTATCCACCTCACGGATGGCGTTGCCAAGATCAATGCCGCGCAAGTTGGCTGACACAATCGCCACCCGGCGATGGTCGGCACGGTGGATTTCACTGGGGCCGGTAGTGGCAATGACATCGGCCACGGCGGCGAGTTCAACTGCCGCGCCTTTGTTGGAATTAACGATCAAGTGGCGGATGTCATCCACCGACGCACGGTCGGTTTCTGCAGCACGTACCAGCACATCAATTTTACGGTCGCGGAAGCTGTAACGCGTGGCCACGTTGCCCTTGATCTTGTTGACCACGGCATCGGCAATCTGTCGCGTGGTCAAGCCCAGTGCCGCAGCACGGTCTTGATCGAAGCGGATCTGGATTTCCGGGAAACCCTGCTCCACCGTCGATTTCACGTCAGCGTAGTGGCCATTGGCACGCAACATCCGCGCCAGCTTGTTGCCGGCATCACGAATCGTATCTAGGTCTTGCCCTTCCACTTCAATTTCCAGTGGTGGCGACAGGCTGAACAACTCCGGACGACTGAAATTGACCTGCACACCCGGATGCTCACGCATGGTCGTGCGCAGGCCCTCGGTCAACGGCGCTTCATGCGCGTTGCCATCCATCACCACGGTCAGCTTGCCGATATTTTCACCACTTTCGGTGGGGCTGGCATCCAAACGGGTGCCAGTGCCGGAAACGCCATACAACACGCGCACACCGGCATCTTTGTGATGCGCGGCCTGCACTTGGCGCACCAAGGCATCGGTCTGTGCCAGGGGCGTGCCGGGGGGCAGCTTCGCGGTCATTTCAAAGCGGTCTTGTGCCAACTGCGGGATCAGGTCGGTGCCCAGTAGTGGCACCACCGCCAGCGTCAACGCAAATGCCACGCCCGCCACCAGCAAAATAGGCGCAGGCCGCGACAGTGCCGCCGGCAAGATACGCAGGTAAGCACGTTCGGCGCGTGCATAGGGCGCCATCGCCATATCGCTGGCCTTGCGCATCACTGGCCCCACAATGGCCCCCATGCCGCGCCAAATACGCACCATTGCCCACACCACGCTGAAGAAGCCATAGCGGAACAGCGCGCCCACGCCACGCCCGGCATACATGGCCGGCTTTTGCCAAGTCTTTTGTGCCTGCCAGCGCGGATGTGGGGCTTCTTCGGGGAAACCCAGCGGCGCACGCCCCTTCAGTGAGCTGAGCATCGGGATCAAGGTCATCGCCACCACTAGCGATACCGCAATCGCAATCGCCACGGTCAAGGCTTGGTCACGGAACAATTGCCCGGCAATACCCTGCACAAATACCAGTGGCAAAAACACTGCAATCGTAGTCAAGGTGGAGGCCACTACGGCCATGCTGACTTCGCGCGTCCCGGCAATCGTGGCATCGAGGATATTCAAGCCACGCTCACGCGCCTTGGCGATCGATTCCAACACCACGATGGAGTCATCCACCACCAGGCCGGTGGCCAATGCCAAACCACCCAGCGACATCACGTTCAAACTCAATCCCAACTGCCCCATCACAAAAAATGTGGTGATGATGGACACCGGCAGCGACAACGAAATAACGAACGTGCTCCAGCCATCGCGCAGGAACAAAAAGATGATCAGGATCGACAAGATGCCACCCAGCACACCGTCGAATTTCACGCTGTGAATGGCGTTACGGATGAACACCGACTGGTCTTCAATCGTGGTCAGTTCAACGCCACGCGGCAATTTTTCACGGATTTCTTTGAGCTTCTTTTCCAGCGCATCGGCGGTGGCCACGGTGTTGGCATCGCCTTCTTTGTACAGCGCCAGCTCCACGGTTTCACGCCCATCCAAGCGGATGATGGCCTCGCGTTCTTTGTAGCCTTGGCGGACATCGGCCACATCTTTCAGCCGAATCGCATCGGCACCACCAGCGCTGCTGCTGCCACCTTGCGACAACGCCGCCATTACGCTGGCATTGCCGCTGGCCGCCGCAACGCGCATGGCTTGCTGGGTGCCACTATTGCTGCTGGCCGCGGCGCGCGTGGTCAACAACATATTGCGAATTTCATCGACATTGGCAAATTGGTTGACCGTGCGCACCAGATAGCGCTGCGCCCCCTCTTCCAAGCGGCCACCGGAGACGTTCACGTTTTCCTGCTGCAAGCGCTGGATCACGGTGTCGATGCTCAGCCCCAGTTGGGCCAGCTTGCGTTGGTCCAAATCCACCTGCACTTCATCTTCCAGACCACCGCCCACTTTCACTGCGGCCACGCCCGCCACTGGTTCTAGCTTGCGCTTGAGGTCTTCGTCGGCAAAGCGGCGCAGCTCCATCAGCTGCCGGATTTCATCGTCACCACTGCTGGCTTGTTTGGGTGATAGCGCCAACCGCATGATCGGCTGGGTGGATGGGTTGAAACGCAGCAAGACCGGCGCTTTGGCATCCAACGGAAATTGCAGCGCCTCCATCTTGTCGCGCACGTCCAAGCTGGCCTGGTCCATATTGGTGCCCCAAGCAAACTCCAGCACCACGTCGCTTTGGCCGGTCCGTGACACCGACTTCAATTTACGTAAGCCCTTGACCACGCCCAAGGCTTCTTCCGCCGGTTGCGAGATCAGAGTTTCGACTTCCGACGGTGCCGCGCCGGGGTAGTCGGTGCGCACGGTCAAGGTGGGGTAACTCAAATCCGGCAATAGGTTGACCTTCAGGCCACCCAAGGCGATCAAGCCAAACAGCACCAAGGTCAGCGTCATCATGGCGATGGTGACGCGTCGGCGCGTGGCAAATTCCACCAGGCTGAAACCACCGCCCGGTGCGTGTAGCGGGTCGTGCAGATCGTCGGAAGGGCTCATTTGGCTGCCTGCGCCTTCTGGTTGCCGGCACCCTCAAGCACTTTCACCGCGCTGCCTTCACGCAGCGCGGACTTCCCGGCCACCACGACGTGATCGCCGGCCTTCAGGCCACTGCGCACTTCCACCCATGGGCCATCGTCGTAACCTAGCTTCAACGTGGCGCGTGCCGCCTTGCCGCCGCGCACCACAAACACTGCCGGTGCATTGCCATCTTCCAGCAAGGCATTGCGCGGAATCACCAAGGCATCGGCGCGCTGGTCATAGCGAATTTTGATGCGTCCAAACATGCCAGGTTGCAGCAAATCGCCGCCTGCAAATGCACTGACCACACGGAAGGTGCCGCTGCCGGCATCCACCACGGGGGAAACACGATCGATCTTGCCGTCAAAGGTCTTGCCCGGCAACGCATCCACCAGCAATTGCACCGGCTGGCCGGGCTTGAGCACTTCAATTTCGCGCTCGGGCACGTTCAATGTGGCCTCCAACCGCGATGTATCCACGATGGTGAAGATCGGCGTATTGATCTGCACAAAATTGCCAGGCTTGATGTCGCGGGTAGACACCACCCCCGAAATGGGTGCGCTCACATTGCCGTATGCCAGCTCCAGCTTGGCCATACGCCATTGCGCGCGGGCGTTATCCAAATCAAACCGCAATTGGTCTACATCGTTGGCGCTGACCATTTTTTGTTCGGCCAACTGGGTGGCGCGGCGATAGTTGGCTTCCAGCTTGCGTACCTGCGCATCGGCCTGCGCTTCTTGCAAGACCGCGCGATCCCGATCGATGCTGACCAAGGTCTGCCCAGCAGTCACATGCTGACCCACATCGGCAAGGACTTTCAGCGCGATGCCGGAGGTTTTGGACACCACTTGCGCGTCGGCGCGCGCCTCCAATGCGGCGGTGCCGTTGTAGCTGGCACTGATCGAACGCTGACCCGCCACGGCCACTTCTACCGGCACAGCCTCCGCACTTTTGTCCTGCTTGGCGTCCATTTTTCCGCCCGGACCTGCGGCCCCACCGCCTTTGCAGGCGCTCAATCCCAGCGCAATGGCCAGCAAACTGAAACGGGCAAACTGGCGCGTGGGACCAGGGCAATGGGCGGTGGTCGTGGGCATCTTAGGCATGGGATCAAGTTATTGGTTGGTGTTGTAGTCAAGTATATCACTAGGCAAATTCGAAATTGCATGCGCCGAAGGTCATGCTGTCATACGTCATGCCGGTCTTGCAGATGAGGCTTATGGCGAACGCCGTGGCACCAATTGCGGCAAACAGCACGGCAAAAATTCCGACGCGGCGGGACTACAAATGCAATGCCACGTGAAGCGCGCAGATTTCGCCGTTATACTCGCCTGAACGGTTGCCGACTCGGGCAGCCCACCCACAACACCCGATACAGCCACCGGAACCGCCCGATGATGCGACCGCTGCCGATTGCCGCAAGCCTTGCCCTGCTTTTGACGGCATTTGCCGTTCCTGCGCAAGATCCCCCTGCCCCCGCTGCAAGTGCCACTACCACCGCCGCCGTTGCTACCACACCGGCCGTTGCCACACCGGCCGTTGCCAC
>NZ_DAOOUM010000027.1:28083-34601 GCF_035369645.1 Thermomonas sp.
CCACACCGGCCGTTGCCACACCGGCCGTTGCCACGGGTGACGCCAGTCGCGGTAAGGGCTTGGTGTACACCTGTAAGGGCTGCCATGGTTTGACCGGCTACAAAAACGCTTACCCCAGCTACCACGTGCCCATGATTGGTGGGCAGTCGGAAACTTACCTGCGCAATGCGCTGACCGAATACCGCACCGGCAAGCGCAAGCACCCGACGATGCAGGCCCAGGCGGAGAGCTTCTCCGAGCAAGACATCGCCGATATTGCCGCCTACCTGTCCAGCCTGAAAAAGTGAGCCGCGCCATGACCAAGACTTCCATGACCCTGCTCGCCATGGCCTGCGCGCTTGCCCTGTCTGCCTGCGGTGGCAAGACCGAAGGCGAACATCCCGCTGCCGAGGCCGAACCGGCATCGTCTTCTGCCGGCCTGCCCAAGGGCGACATCGCCGCCGGCCTCGACATCGCCACCAAGGGAACACAAGGCGTTGCGGCCTGCACGTCCTGCCATGGTGCCGAGGGCAATGCCCCCATCGACGGCATGTATCCCAAAATTGGTGGCCAGTACGCCGATTACCTTGGGCACTCACTACAGGCCTATCGCAGCGGTACCCGCGCCGGTGCCACCGCCGACGTGATGGGCGCACAAGCCAAGGGGCTGAATGATCAACAAATTGCGGATCTAGCCGCTTATTTCGCCAGCGTGCCGCGCCAAGTTCGTGACTTGCAAGACGTCAACTAAGTCAACCGGCACGTTTGCTCCAGACACAGGGCCCGTTGGGCCCTGCGTCATTTTCGGTCTGCGTTGATCCACATCAGGGCCACGCCCACTTCCCCATCGCACACTGTCGTCATGTCCTCTGCCAAACCGCGCAAATCCATTCCTATCGCGCTCAACCCCAAGCTTGAGATTGCGATAGAAGCGGCCCCAATTGCCTCTGCGTTGGCGTTGGATGCTGCCCAATTCTTGCAATTGTTGGAACAAAAAAAGATCGACCAACTGTGTGAACGCGGCACCGGTGAGGATTCCGGCTTGTATCGCGCCAGTTTCTACCACGCCGGCAAGCGCGCCCGCGTCGTCGTCAACCTCGATGGCCAAGTACAGGGCGACGTGGAACTGCGCAGTCGTTGAGCCAAGCCGCTATGGCTTGTGGCGTTTGGCACGAAAATAGGCCGTCAACATCGGCCCGGCGATTTCCGCCAACACCCCACCCCTGACATCAACCCGATGGTTGTGACGTGGATCTTGCAAAAGATCAAACACGCCCCCTGCTGCCCCGGTTTTGGGATCGGCAGCACCAAATACCACCCGCGCGATACGCGCATGCACCAGTGCCATGGCACACATCGCACACGGCTCCAGAGTGACATACATCGTGCACCCCAACAGACGATGATTACCCCGCACACGCCCTGCGGCGCGCAACGCAATGATTTCGGCATGCGCACTGGGATCATGCTCGCGGATATTGCGATTCCAACCTTCACCAAGCAGCATTCCGTCGGCGCCGATAACCACCGCGCCTACCGGGATTTCATCGTCTTCGTCGCGTGCACGCGCAGCCAACGCCAGCGCATGCTGCATCCAATGGATATCGTCAGTGCTTTGGATCTCGGTGCTTTCGCTCATGAACTGCTGCATCCGCCCTGCCCAAAGCCTCATGCTTGAAAAGCGCTGCACGGATTTGGCAGCACGCCTGCGACATTGGCGGAGAGAGTGCCCGCGTCCTAGAAACCAACTTAGAACAGGACACTCACCCCATCACAATCAGATCACGCAATTGATTCATCGCCAATTGCGAGCTTTTGGTGCCAAAATCCCTATAACTTCGCCGATTGTAACCGAAAACCTAATGCCAGCGTCTTTGGTAGAAACGAAAAGCCTCCGCCATACCTTAGGGATGCAGCATCTAGGCGTGAGGCAGGATTGTCCTACTTCACTCGCGTGTTATAGGTTTGAAATGGGTTTGGATAGAGTTATCCGACCGAAAGCGGTAGCGCATTGAGTTCCGCACGCGCCTCGCGCCAGCGCGGATAGTGCGCGTCCAGCGCCGCGATGAAGCGCGCATCGTGCGTGGGTGCGAGCAGGTGGGCCATTTCGTGCACAACCACATACTCCAGCAGGTGCCGGGGCTTTTTCACCAGCTCCGTGTTCAAGCGGATATGCCCGCGCAGGTGGTTGCAACTGCCCCAGCGCGTCTTCATGCGTTGCAGGTAGTAGCCATGCACACTCACCCCCAAACGGGGTTCCCAGAGGCGGATGATCTCGGGTAGCACTGCATGCAGCTGCGCCTTGTGCCATGCGTGCATCACCGCTGCGCGCTTGGCCGCGTCGGCACCGGGGCGCACACTGAGCGTGATGCGCTTGTGGTTAAGAAGCACACCGGGCCTGGCCTGCACGTACTGCACGTCGAGCAGATAGCGGCGACCCCAAAGCATGTGACTTTCCCTAGTGACATGCTGCCGCGGCAGCTCACGCGCCTGCGCATGAAAGGCGGCCTGCTGCTTGCGGATCCATGTTAGACGGGTAATGGCATAGGCGCGCAGCACCTCTAGGCGCGAATGCGTAGGGGCCACCAGCGTCACCCGGCCTTGCGGCGGATGCACGGACAGGTGGACGTGCTTGACGTCCTTGCGCGTCACTGCGATCTGAATGTCGCCCAGCTGCAAGGTGTCCATTAGCGGTAGCCGGGTTGGTTCCTGACCAGCTCGAACAGCTTGCGCATGGCTTCGCGGTCGCCATCGAGCGCATCGAGTAGTGCGCGCTGCACGGCCCGCTCCTTGATCTCGTCGCCTTTCCAGTCCGCCGGCACACCCGTACGCATCAGGGTGTCGATCTTCACTGCCGTGCCGATCAGGCCGAAGTCGTACTGATGTAGCGGATCACCGATGTGCGCGGCATCCACAGGCTTGGCCAGAATCTCCGGCAGGTTGCGGTAGATGAGCGCCGCTTCGGGCTTGCCTTGCAGGGCTTCGGGGGCTTGCTCGCCACCGGCCGCGTGTGCTGCCAGCTTTTTCGCCAGGGCTTCGGCCTGCTTCAGGAACGCCTCGTAGCTCTTCGCATCGGCAAGGGATTGCTTGATCAACGCATCCAGCAGGCTGGACATTTCCTTGAAGAATCGTGGGTCGGTCAAGCGCTCTTGAATGATGGCCTTGCGCACGTTGTTGATGATGCCCTCGGCCACCGCCTTGTTGCTGGCACCCTTGGCGTTGAGCTTCTGCGCAATGGCGTCGTGGATGCCGGTCTTGACGATCAGGTCCACCAGCGACAAATCGCCCATGTCGCCCAGTTCGCGCGCATCGTCGGCTTTCACGTAGCGGTTGAGCAGGTCGCGCATATCGCCCTCGAAGGGCTTGATGTCGAACTCCTCGCCGGAGTAATTCTTGATGGCCCCGCGCATGTCCGCGTAGAACGCGACTTCTTTTTCCAGCCGGGCAATCGTGGCCGCGTCGTAGCCGGCGTTGGCCAGCTCGCTGCCGATGTCGGCCCAAGCGCGGACGAAGGCCGTCACCAGTTTGTAGAAGGAAATACGCAGCGGCTCGGTCTGTTCCAGTGCTTCGGCGTCCTGTGCCTCACCGCAGAAGTACGCAATGAACTGCTCCACTTCGCGCGGCGCCAGCACCGGCTCGCACAGGTGCAACAGCGCCTCGCGGCTTTCTTCCAGCGTCTTCGCGCCCTCGGCAATCCAGTCCTTCAGGGTGACATTGCCGTCCTGCCCGTCGTTGGCATCCACTGCCAATTCGTCGGAGCTGTACACGGCGATGGCTTCCTGCACCTTGCCGAACAGTTCCTTGAAATCAACGATGTAGCCGTAGTCCTTGTCGTCACCGTCCAGCCGGTTGGTGCGGCAAATGGCTTGGAACAGGTCGTGGTCGCGTAGGTTGCGGTCTAGGTAGATGTAGCTGCAGCTGGGCGCGTCGAAGCCGGTCAACAGCTTGCTGACCACGATCAGCAGCTTGCAGTGGGCCGGCTCGTCCTTGAAGCGTCGCTTCATCTCGGTTTCGTAGGTGTCGGTATTGCTGAAACCCTTCAGCACCCAATCCCGGTAGGTGTCGTACTTGTAACGGTAGTCGCTGCCGGCCGGTTCTTTCGAATACTGGCCAGCATCGGGCTCGAACGAGGTGATGATGCCTACATGCTTGCCGAAGTCCGTGTTCTGGAACAGGCGGAAATAGTGGCAGGCGTCGTAGATCTCGTCGGCCACTAGGATCGCCGTGCCGCGCCCGTCGCTGAGGCGACGACGGGTATCGAAGTCCTCCAGAACGCTGTTGATGATGCGGTTCTTGCGCTCCCCGGAACTGAGCAGCTCCTCCATCGTCGCCCAGCGCTTGCGCAGGGCAGCCTTCTGGAAGTTGTTTCGGCCTTTGGTCTTCTCGGCGAAGTACGCCTCAATCTTCTGCTTGTCGCCAAGCCGCTGCGGCACTTCTCGCGCTTCGTATTTCAAATCCAGCACCACCTTGTCCGCCACCGCCTCGGGGAATTTGTAGGTGTGGATGTAGGTGCCAAACACGTCGTGCGTGGTTTGCTTATCCTTACGCATCAACGGCGTGCCGGTGAAGCCGATGAAGATGGCATCGCCCAGCCAGCGCTTCATCTGCTTGTTCATGTCGCCGCCCTGGGTGCGATGGGCTTCGTCCACGAACACGTAGAAGCGCCCGTGCGCCGGCGGCGGCAGGCCGGTCAGGTCGGTGGTGTCGAATTTGTGCAGCAGCGCACACAGCAGGCGCGGCGTGGTTGCGCCCAGCTTGGCCACTAGGTCGGCGCGGGAGGTGACGCGGGTGGAATCCAGCCCGGCGTTCTTCAGCACCTTGGTGATCTGGTCATCGAGTTCGTCGCGGTCGGTGATGACCAGAATGCGCGCGTCCGGGTCGTCCTCCAGCAGCCATTTGGCCAAGAGCACCATCAGGATGCTCTTGCCGCTGCCTTGGGTATGCCAGATCACCCCGCCTTCGCGTTTGCGCGTGCGCACCTGCGCGGCCTTGATGCCGGCGTACTGGTGCTGGCGCGGCACCTTCTTGATGCCGGCGTCGAAGATCACGAAGTTGTGCAGAAAATCCAGCAGCCGCGCCTTGTCGAACAGCTCCGCCAGCGGCCGGTCCAGCAGCGCCCCGGCTTCGCCGCCGGCAAGCCCGGCCTCGACCTTCCACTGCACGTAGAACGCTTCCCGGCTGCCCACGGTGGCGTAGTAAACGCCTTGCGCGTCGTTGCCGGCCAGCAACAGTTGCACGGTGCTGAAAAAGCCCTCGTTGAATTGTTTTTCCTGATTGCTGAGCAGCTGGCGGATGCCTTCGGCCATACCCACGCTGCTGCGCTTGAGCTCGATGACGGCAATGGCAATGCCGTTGAGGTACAGCACGATATCCGGGCGGCGCTCCAGCCCGCTGCGCAGGGTCACTTCCTCGGCCAGCGCGAAGTCGTTGCGGTCTGGGTTGGCCCAGTCAATGAAGTGGACTTTCTGGGTCTGCTCGCCCAGCGCGGTCTGCACGTCGGCGCCGTAGCGCAGCAGGCCATAGGTTTTCAGGTTGGCGTCGTACAGCGTGTTGCCAGCGATCTCGGCAGCGGCCTGCAACTGGCGCAGCGCCGCAGAAATTTGCACATCGCTGTAGCCACGCTTCTTCAGATTGGCCGCAAGATACTCAGGCTCAATGTTGTGATTGAACTCCTCCTTGCTCCAGTCGCCCAAGTACTCGTAGCCAAGGCAGTCCGGCCTCGCCTTGTCGGTGAACAGCTCGACGACGCGGTTCTGGGTGGTGCGCTCGGGTCGGATTCTTGCGTTCATCGTTGCCGGTTCTCCCTCTCGCCGGTAGAAGGTTTCATCGTGGCCTCGTAGTTCTGGCCGCCGTAGAACACGCCGACAATCGACACGGTTTCGGCGTCGAGGTCAAGCGTGAAGGCGATCACCGCGCTACCGCGATAGTGCGTGACGCGCAAACCCGGAAACAGATCATCGCGGCGCGTGCCGCGTTGCGGGAACAGCGTGAACCGCTCGCAGTGGTCGATGATGGCCTCGACGTAGTTCGCCGCAATCACCGGGGAGCCGGATGCATTCGCGATGTACGCCTCGATGGTGGCGAGCTGCGATTCTGCCTCCGGCGCGAAACGGACGCGGAAGGTCACGGTGTCGATGCGCCCGCACGCCTGCGTTTGGCTAGGTTGGCGCGCACTTGATCGGGTGTCAGGGCACGGCGGCTGTCGGCAGCAAGCGCCTGGGCAGCAGGGACGACCTGCTCGCGCAGCCAGGCGTCCACTGCGCGATCACGCGCAATCAAGGTGCGCAGGCCATCACGGATGACCTCGCTTTCAGTGGCGTACTCACCCGCGGCGACCTTGGCTTTCACCACATCGGCCATTTCGTTGGGGAGCGTGATGCTGAACTGCTGTGTCGAGCGCATGGAGTGCCTAGGTCATCGGTGTGTAGGATTCAATCCTACTCGCCTGCCCGTTCAGTGCAAGCCGCTGTTTCTACCGACCTGTCTACCATCATTGTTCCCGACAACGTGGTTCATGCGGTTTTCTATACCAGCCGGAT
>NZ_DAOOUM010000028.1:0-33860 GCF_035369645.1 Thermomonas sp.
TGTGCCCGCAAGACCGCCTGTGCGAAGGCGCGTGCACGCTCAACGAAGACTTCGGCGCGGTGACGATTGGTGCGGTGGAGAAATACATCACCGATACTGCCTTTGCGCAGGGTTGGCGGCCGGATTTGAGCAAGGTCAAACCCACCGGCAAGCGGGTGGCGGTGATTGGCGCCGGCCCTGCCGGGCTTGCCTGCGCCGATCGCCTGGCGCGCAGTGGCATTCAAGCGGTGGTATTTGACCGCTATGAACAGATTGGCGGGCTGTTGCAATTCGGGATTCCCAGCTTCAAGTTGGACAAGGCCGTGATTGCCACCCGTCGCAAGGTGCTAGACGGCATGGGCATCGAGTTTCGCCTCGGGGTGGAAATTGGCCGCGATGTGCACATCGAAACATTGCTGCGCGAGTTTGATGCGGTGTTCCTGGGGCTGGGCGCGTATCGCTATACCGATGGCGGCCTGCCCGGCCAAGACTTGCCGAACGTGCTGCCCGCATTACCGTTCCTCGTGCAAAACGGACGTGTGGTGACGGGCGATGCGCCCAATGGCAAACCCATTGCCGGTTGGGAAGACACGTTGCAATTGCCCGACCTGCGCGGCAAGCGTGTGGTGGTACTGGGCGGTGGTGATACCGGCATGGACTGCGTGCGCAGCGCGGTGCGTCTGGGTGCGGCCAGTGTCACCTGCGCGTACCGGCGCGATGAAGCCAATATGCCCGGCTCGGCGCGGGAAGTGGCCAATGCCCGCGAAGAAGGCGTGCACTACCGCTTCAACTGCCAGCCACTCGAAATTTTGGCGGATGCGCAGGGCCAAACCTGCGGCGTGCGGGTGATTGAAACCCGTCTGGGTGCGCCCGATGCGCAAGGGCGTCGCGCTGCCGAACATATTCCCGACAGCGAATCGGTACTGGACGCCGAGGTGGTGATCATCGCGTTTGGGTTTAGCCCGCGCCCGCCCGCGTGGCTAGCGCCGCTGGGCGTGCAGGCACAGGCCAATGGTCGATTGCTTGTGGGTGGCAATGGCCGCCTGCCCTATCAAACCCAGCATGAGCGCCTGTTTGCCGGTGGCGACTGCGTGCGCGGTGCCGATCTGGTGGTCACCGCCGTGCAAGAAGGCCGCGACGCCGCCGCCAGCATCGCGCGCGCGCTGCGTGGCCTCAAGGCCATTCCGGCAGAATTGGCGGCCGGCTGAACACAAAAAAACAGCGGGGTTTCCCCCGCCGGCATTCACGGCGAAGATAGGGCATGCGCGCCGCCCTTGCCCTTGTCGTGTTGCTGCTGCTTGCCGGTAGCCTGCGTGCGCAATCAACGCCGCCGGCAACGGTCACGCTGTATCGCTGCACCGATAGTAGTGGCAAGGTCAGCTATGCCAGCACGCCCTGCGCGGCAGGGGCCAAACAAGAAGTACGGACCTTGGCACGCCCGGTGGATGCGCCACCGCCACCCGCCGCGCCGCCGGCACCACCGACGCCTGCGCCTGCGCCGCCAATGCAGACGCGCACGGTGTATCTGGTGCCGCCCAAGCCAATGTTCGAGTGCACCACACCCGACGGCAAGCGCTATACCAGTGACGATGACCGTGGCAACCCGCGCTGGGTACCGCTGTGGACACTGGGCTATCCCACGGTGCGGCCCACGTCATCGCTGGGCAGCAATATCGGCCACCCGGAGCGCGTGATGCATCCACATCCGCGCGATGTGCATTGGCCGGTGGCCAGCGGTGGCGGCAGATGGATTCGTGATGACTGCGCATTGCTGCCGCCTGCCGATGCCTGCGCGCGGTTGCGCGACCGCCGCGATGCCATCCGCACCCGCTTCTTCAACGCGCAGGAAAAAGAACGTGACACCCTGCGGATTGAAGAACGCAGCGTCAATGCGCGCCTAGACAATGATTGTGGTGGGCATTGAAATGGCCAGAATAATTTTCCCCCTGTTGCTGCTATGCGCGGTGAACGTGCACGCACAGGAAACCATTTTTTATAAATGCACCGACGCCAAAGGCACGGTGTCGATGCAAAACGGTACGCCTTGCGCCGCCGGCATGAAGCAAGAAATGCGCAAAGTAGGCGAGGTCAAAACGGTTGCCGCACCCAGCCCCAAACCCAAACCTGCCGAGCCCCCAGCGGCTGCCCCGCAATACGGTGAGTTTGTGCAGGTGGGCGGCCCGCGGGTGACCCATACCCCTGCCGCCACTGCTGCTGCATTGCCACCGCCACCGGCGCTGTTTCAGTGCAGCACATGGAAGGGCGACACCTATCTGGGCGAGGATGCCAATCCCGCGCCGCGCTGCGCGCCGATGCAAGTGGTGGGCATCGACGGCACCCCGGCCTTGGGCATGGGCGAAGCCTGCGAAATGAAATCCGATACTTGCACCGCCATTCCGGACGAACAACTTTGCGCGGCATGGTATCGGCGGCTGGATGATGCCCAGTTCAAACTTCGCTACGCTGATGCGCAAAGCCAACGCGAACGGCAAGCCAGCTTTGACAATATTGATGCCCGCATCAACGCCAGCCGTTGTGCAACGTCAGTTGCTACAGACAAGCCGGCTTCATCCAAGAAGCCTTAAGCTTGGTGCATCCCCCAGTGCTTGGATTTAGATGGATAGTGGCAGCCTAGAACTTGCCTTGGTCTTCCTGCTGGCTGCCGTGCTGGCGGTACCGCTGTTCAAGCGCTTCGGCTTGGGTGCGGTGCTGGCGTATCTCGTCACCGGCGTGATGTTGGGCCCGCACGAATTAGCCCTTGTGCGGGATCCAGCACGGGTTCTGGCGGCCAGCGAGCTGGGCGTGGTGATGTTGCTGTTTGTGATTGGCTTGGAACTGTCGCTGCCACGCCTGAAATTGATGCGCCGCCCGATTTTTGTGGTGGGTGGCTTGCAGGTCTTGTTCTGTGGCGCAGCGTTGGGGGGCTTGGCGCTGGCAGCTGGACTGGCGTGGAAAGCCGCGTTGGTGGTGGGGCTGGGATTGGCACTGTCATCCACCGCGGTAGGCCTGCAACTTTTGGCCGAACGCAAAGAATTGAACAGCGAACACGGTCGCTTGGCGTTTGCCATTTTGCTGTTTCAAGACTTGGTGGCTATCCCGTTACTGGCAGCCATCCCTTTACTGGGCAAAGCCAAAAGCAGCGGACTAGATGCCAGTGACGTACTGCGCGCCGTGGCACTGATTGCAGCGTTGGTGGTGGGGGGGCGCTACCTGTTGCGGCATATGTTCCGCACCATCGCTCGCACCGATTTGCCGGAAGTATTCACCGGGGCGGCATTGTTGGTGGTGCTGGGCAGTGCGTGGTTGATGCAATGGGCAGGTTTGAGTGCGGGTCTTGGCGCATTTCTGGCCGGTGTGCTGTTGGCCGAATCGGAATATCGGCACGAGCTGGAAGCACAGATCAAACCATTTGAAGGTTTGTTGCTGGGGCTGTTTTTCATGGCGGTGGGGATGGGAATTGATGTGCAACGCATCCTTGCCGAGCCCGTACTCATCGGCCTGGGTGTCGCCAGTTTGTTGCTGGTGAAATCGGCACTGCTGTTTACGCTGGGCAAGCAGCCCGGGCGATTGGATGCACGCGGCGCATGGTTGCTGGCGGGGGTGTTGGCCTTGGGTGGCGAGTTTGCATTCGTGGTGTTTGGCGAAGCCTTTCGCGCCAAATTGCTGGATGCCGCCACCCGTGATCGTCTGATTGCAATCGTGAGCTTGTCGATGGCGGTCACCCCACTGCTGCTGATGCTGGCCTCGAAGCTGATGCCACACCGCACTGCTGCCCAGCGCCGCGAATACGACAGCATCCCCGAAGATCGCCACCCGCAAGTCTTGGTCGCCGGCTTTGGCCGTTTTGGTCAAATCGTCGCGCGGCTGCTGCGCGCGCAAGGCACTGCTTACATCGCCATCGACCCCGACATCGAACAGGTCAAGCTGTCACGCAGCATGAGCGGCGATCCGATTTATTACGGTGATCCCACCCGCTTGGCCCTGTTGCGCTCGGCAGGGGCGGCGCGAATCAAGGTCTTTGTGGTGGCGATCAATGGCGTGGAAGCCAGCCTGCGCATGGTGCGGCTGGTGCGCAAGCACTACCCACAGGCGAAGGTGTTTGCGCGTGCGCGCGACCGCCGCCATGCTTGGCAATTGGTGGATCTCGGCGCACACGCCTTGCGCGAGACCTATGGCAGTAGCTTGGAAATGGGCCGCGAGGTCTTGATCACCCTCGGGATGCCGCGTGAGCAGGCGGAAGACCGTGCACAGCGGTTTCGCGAATGGGATGAGTCCTTGCTGGAGTCGCAGCGCATGCTGCAAGACGACGAAGACGCCCTGCTGCAAGCCACCCGTGATGCGCGCGAAGAATTGGAAGGGCTGTTCGCGGCCGATGCCAAAGCCAGCGCCGACCACGCAAGCGCCGCCAACACCCCCGCCCCACCCGCATAGACGCCGTGACCGCAGACGGGTCTTGCCAAGCGCAGCCGTCAGTCCCGCAAAAACCGCGCCAACGACAGATTGCCGGTGGCAGGTGCCGCCGCCGGGACCAGCTGCGCGGCGATTTCCACAAACCCCCGCAGCTGTGCCACTTCACGCGGGGTGCGCCCGGCGTTATCACGCAATTGCGGGTCGGCACCGGCTTGCAACAGCAGTTGCGCCACCCGTTGCAAGCCATGCAGCGCCGCCAGATGTAGCGGGCCCAGTCCGCGCGCATCGCGTACATCCAAGCGCACATCCTCATCCAACAACCGTTCCACCCCGGCCAACAGCACGTCTTCGGTGCTGGGTGTGCCCGGTTCGGAGCGTGCACCCAGCAACATCAACAAAGGCGTTGCCCCGTTGTGCGCAGCTTTTTGTGGGTCCGCACCAGCCAGCAGCAGCGCATCCAACAAGGCCATCAGCCGGCTGCGGTCACGTTCGGTAAACCCGTACATTGCCGCACAGTGCAACGGGGTGAAACCCTGTGCGTCCTGCGCATGCACATCGGCACCAGTCTGCAATAAGCGTGCCACTACCTCCGGCAAGCCCAGTGCTGCGGCCAAGATCAACACCGTGACCGCGCCGGGCAGGCGGCGTTCGGTACTGCATCCGGCTTGCAGCAACAGATCCACGATCTCCAACTGGCGTTTGCTGACTGCGGCCGACAGCGGGGTGGCCCCGGTGTTGGCGGCCAGATCCGGGTTGGCCCCTTGCGCAAGTAGGTACTCCACCAAGCCGCGATGGCCACTGCCGGAGGCCCGCAGCAAGGCGGTGCAGCCTTGCGCGTCCACCGCATCCACCGAGAACCCCAGTGCCAGCAATCGTTGTAGCGCATGCAAATCGCCACTGACGGCGGCGGCTGGCACATCGAAGGCTTGCAATGGCCGTTGCGGAAGCCGCCAGATTCGCCAGTCCAGCCACTCCACCAACTCACGCTGACCACTGGCCAAGGCAATCCCCAAAGCGGTCTGCCCATCTGCAGCGCGACGGTCCGGCCCGGCGCCATGCGCCACCAATAGCTTCACCGCTGCGATGTGTCCCAGCGTTGTGGCGTGATGCAGGCCGGCCATGCCGCGTGCGTCGCAGGCTTCCGGGTCCACCCCCACGTGTAGCAGGCGTTGCAGCAATCCGTCCCAACCCAAACGCACGGCGTGCAGCACCGGCGCAACCGCCGACTGCCCGCCACCAAAGGGGTCGCCGCCGCGTTCCAGCAATTCCAGTGCAAACGCTTCGCCAATGTGCCGCGATGTGGTCGGCGTGCACGCCGCCAGGAAGTCGGCCAATCCACCCGCACCCGCCGGTGAGGCCCCCGCCGCAAACAGGACCTGCAATGCGGGGATGGCCGCAATGCCCTGCTGCAAGCGTGCTGCAACCGGCAATGCTTGGGCGGGCAGGCGCACTTCGGGGTTGGCCCCATGCAGCAACAACCAGCGCATCCGTGCGGGTTCGGCGGCCACTTCGGTGTCGGCCAAAAGGGCATCAAAATCGCGCGGCTCCAAGCCCGCAGCCAATGCTTGCAAGTGCTGCGGCGGTGCGGCATCCAACAAGCCTTCGCGCAGCAGCAGCAACGGTGGCCGTTCTGATTCGCCATGGGTGTCGTCGGTCATCGCCGCCGGCAGCGCACGTCGCGGATCTAACAGGCTTACCAGATTCCAGCGGCCCGCCGACTCGGCCAATTCCAAACTGCTGCGGCCATGCGCATCGAGGGCATGGGGGTCTAACCCAAGATCACGCAAATCACCCACCAGATCGACCATCGGGGTGTCTGCGCTACACGCCAAATGCAAGGCGGTGGCCCCGCTGGCATCGCAGGCACGGACATCGGCACCGGCTGCCAGCAAGGCTTCCAGCGCATGCATGGCACCGTGATGCACCGCGTCCAGTAATGGCGTCCGGCCATCGGCGGCCTTGGCATTGACCTCCGCACCAGCAGCCAGCAAAACCTGACAGATATCGGCATGATCGGCGGCCGCCGCTTCGTGCAGGGCGCTACGGCCAACTGCATCGCGCGCATTGACCCGCGCCTTGTGCTGCAACAGCAGTTGCACGCCGGCCGGATCATCTTCATCGCTGGCCGCCGCCGACAGCAAAGCCGGCTGCCCGCCGGCGATTTCGGTCTGTGCGCCGCGCTCCAACAAGAACCGCGCCAAGCGCCAGTTACCGGCCGCGCAGGCGCTGCCCAATGGCGAAACCCCTTCGTGGTTGCGGGCATTCACGTCGGCCCCGGCATCGCGCAACAAGGCCGCCACGCCGGGGTCGGAACTGCGCGCGGCGTGGTGCAGGGGGGTGTTGCCATCGGCATCGGTTAGATGTGGATCGGCACCGTTGGCAAGCAGGGTCATCACCGCTTCCGGGCGGCCATGCCAGCTATCGCGGGTGGCGGCCAGCAACGGATTGATGCCGTCCTGCATCGCATTGACATCCACACCTCGCCCGATCAGTGCGCGCAACAGGCGTAAATCCGGGAGTACCGCCGCCAGCACGGCCAAGCTGCGACGGTCGCGTGCGGCGGGATCTGCCGCCGCTAGGGGGTCTGCACCGGCGGCCAACAGCGCCAGCGCCCGCTCAACCCGACCATTGCGCGCCGCTTGCTGCAATTGTCGGGTCAGTCCCGAAACCTCATTCGCTGTCGCCGCCGCCGCCGGGAACAGCGCATGCACCGTCGGCGTGGGCGACGTTGTCATCTGTTGGTCGTGGGCGTCTTCAACCGCGATTTCGATCGCGTCCTCTTGCGCGGCATGCCCCGTCATTTCCACCACGGGCAGGCCGTGCAGTTGGATGCCGTCGCGGGCATCTTGTTCGGCATCTACAGGGTGTTCGCTTGCGTTGGCCGGTCTTGGCTCGATAGCCACCGCCGCTTGCAGCAACCAGTGCGCCAGCGGCAACCCCCCGGCATACACCGCGCAGGCCAGCAACCGCGCTGATCCCACAAGTAACCCCGGCCAGGCCAAGCCCAGCCCAGCGGCCAGCAGGCCAAACAGCGGCAAGGCAACTTGCAGCAACCCGCGCCAAGCCTTGCGCGGGTGCTGACGCAGGCGATGCGGGTCGGCTACGCCACCGCAGGCTTCCAGATGCTGCCAGTGCGGCCACTGCCACCACAGCAGCACCAGCAGCCCCCCCGCCATGCCGCTGAGCAGCAGGCTATGTCCCAGCGACGGCGCCGCCAGCAACAGTGCCAACGGCCCCCCCAGCAGCACCGTGGCAGCCAGCGCGGCGGCACCCCATCGGAGTGCCAGCCGGCCGGTATCGGCCAGTAAACCGTGCGTGCTGCGGCTGCGGCGCAACAGTGCCACCCCCAGCGCCATCGGCAACTGCGCCAGCCACAGCAGCACGCCGGCACTCTGCGCGCCATACCCGCTTGCTGCCGCCAGGACGCAACCCAGCACCACGAAGGCAGCCCCTGCGACGAATGCGCGCTTAGGCATCGGTGCCCCAGTCCTCGCTCATTGGATCGGCCATGATCGACGGGAACTGCACATGAAACCCATGCGCGGCCAAGTTGGTGCGCACCACCTCGGGGTTGGCGCGGGCCAAGCGGCGCTCGGGGGTCAGCGCCACTTCCAACACAAATTGCAGCCTGCCCAATTGCGCACGCAAAGGCGCAGGCAGGCACGCAACGTCATCGCGGCGGGCAAGGTAAACATAGGCATCGGCCTTTTTCAGGCTCTTGTAAACAAAGGCAAGCATTGCGATCCGGCGGGATGTAATTGCGGCATCAATCACGGATTGTGCGGGAAAGCGCGCCGCTGCGGAACCTGCACGGGACTTTGGGCACAAGCAGATCGCCGGCGGGCTGTTAACCTGCCGCCTTAATTTGCACTGAGAATCGCCCATGCGCCTTGCCCCGCTTGCCTTTGCTTTACTCGCCACACTGGCTGCCGCAGCCGCGTCGGCGCAGTCATCCGCGCAAGCCTCCACACCCGCATCGGCACCGATCAGCCTGACCCAAGCGATGGCCGACCCCGACTGGATCGGGCCGCCGGTGGAGGGTGGCTGGTGGCGTTGGGATGGCAAAGCCGCGCAATTTTTGCTCAAACACAAGGGCGAAACCTACCGCGATACGTGGCAAGTGGCCTTGGATGGCAGCGTACCGGTGCAGTTGCCCGACGCCGCACGTGCCGATATCGAAGCCGGCAACATGGTGATTGCCGATGACGGCAGCCGCAGCGCCTTTGTGCGCAGTGGCGATGTGTTCGTGCGCGACCTGCACAGTGGCGCGCTGACCCAGCTCACCCGCGACAACACACCGGCGACGCGTCTGCAATGGAGCCACGATGGCGCGCTGATCTGGGCGCAGGGGCCAGCGTGGTATCGCTGGGATGGGCGCAGCGTGGCGGTGGCGGCGCAGCTCAAAACCGAAGACGCACCGGGCACTGCTCCCAAGGCCGACGATCTGCGGGATCGCCAGCTGCGCTTGATCGACACCCTGCGCGATGACCGCGCCCGTCGCGAGGCCAACCGCGAGCAGATGGACGCGATGCGCAAGGCCGACCCCACCCGCGCACCCGCGCCGGTGTATCTGGGCAAGGATGTGGAGGTGGCCGATTCCGCGCTATCCCCCGATGGCCACTGGTTGCTGGTAGTCACCACCGCCAAGGGCGCCGATGCCGGACAGGCCGGCAAGATGCCCAAATACGTCACCGAATCGGGCTATGAAGAGGTCGAGGACGTGCGCACGCGGGTGGGCCGCAATGCGCCGGTACCACAGACGCTTTGGCTGGCCGAGCTGGCCAGTGGCAAGCTGACTGAACTGCATGTCGATCCGTTGCCCGGCATCCACGACGACCCGCTGGCCGCGCTGCGCAAAGCCGCCGGCAAGGATGCGCAAAAAGGCAATCGCCCGCTGCAAATCACCGGCGATAGCAGCACCCTGAAATGGTCCAGCGATAGCCGCAATGTGGCCGTGATGTTGCGTGCCATCGACAACAAAGACCGCTGGATCGCCAGCGTCGATTTGGCCAAGGCCACCCTGCAACCGCGCCATCGCTTGCATGATGCCGCGTGGATCAACTGGGGCTTCAACGAATTTGGCTGGATGCCGGACAACCACACGCTGTGGTATCTGTCCGAAGAAAGCGGCTTCTCGCATCTCTACACGCTCGATGATGGCAAACGTGTGCAACGCACCGATGGCCCCTGGGAAACCTCGCAAGTGGTGGTCTCCCGTGACGGTACGCGTTTCTATTTCCTGTGCAATCGCAGTGCACCGATTACCTACGAGGTGTGCACAACGGCTGCGCAAACCGGCAGCGTGCAAGCGGTGACGGCGCTGCATGGCGTGGAAGATTTTTCGCTATCACCCGATCAAACCAAGCTCTTGGTGCGGCACTCTTCGGCCTATGTGCCGCCGCAATTGTCGGTGGTCAATGCCAACGGTGGTGCGGCGCAAGCACTCACCGATACCCGCACGGCGGACTACAAAGCGCGTACCTGGATTCAGCCGCGATATGTGCAAATCCCCAGCAAGCACGGGGCCGGCACGATCTGGGGCAAGTACTACGGCCCACCAACACCCGAGCCGGGCAAGACATATCCGATTGTGATGTTCGTGCATGGCGCCGGGTATTTGCAGAACGCCTCGCAGCGCTGGCCCGCTTATTTCCGCGAACAGATGTTCCACAATCTGCTGGTGGATGAAGGCTATATCGTGCTGGATCTGGATTACCGCGCCAGCGAAGGCTATGGCCGTGATTGGCGCACCGCGATCTATCGCTGGATGGGCAAGCCCGAGCTGGAAGATTATTTGGATGGCCTGGATTGGTTGGTCGAAACCAAGCAGGGCGACCGTGCGCGTGCCGGCATTTATGGCGGCAGCTATGGCGGTTTCATGACCTACGTGGCCTTGTTCAAAGCGCCGGGTGTGTTCAAGGCCGGTGCGGCATTGCGCCCGGTGGCCGACTGGTCGCAGTACAACCACGAATACACCAGCAATATCTTGAACACGCCGGAACTCGACCCCGAGGCCTACCAGCGCTCATCACCCATCGAATTTGCGGCCGGCCTGCAAGATCATTTGCTGATCGCCCACGGCATGATCGACGACAATGTGTTCTTCCGTGATTCGGTGATGATGACGCAAAAACTCATCGAACTACGCAAGGACAAATGGGAGCTTGCGCCGTATCCGATGGAGCGCCACGGCTTCACCCATCCCGATAGTTGGTACGACGAATACCGTCGCATCCATACCTTGTTTGAACGCACCTTGAAGTAAGCCCGCCGATGCTGCGTATCACCGACCTCAAATTACCGCTGGATCATGATGCGCCCGCACTGGTTGCAGCCATCCTGGCGCGACTGGGCATTGCTGCAACAGATCTCACGGGATACAGCATTGCCAGGCGCGGCTACGATGCGCGCAAGCGTGGCGCGATCGCGTTGATTTATTCCATCGATGTGGATACCCCGTGTGAGGCAGAGCTGCTGCAGCGTGCCCGCGACAGCGCCGACACCAAGCTCCAGCCCACCCCCGACACCACCTACACATTCGTTGCCCAAGCCCCACCGCAATTGCCACTGCGGCCGGTGGTGATTGGCATGGGGCCGTGCGGATTATTTGCCGGTTTGGTGTTGGCGCAAATGGGCTTTCGCCCGATTATTCTGGAGCGCGGCAAAGCGGTGCGTGAGCGCACGGTGGACACCTTCGGCTTGTGGCGCAAACACGTGCTCAACCCAGAATCCAATGTGCAATTTGGTGAGGGCGGCGCGGGTACGTTTTCCGATGGCAAATTGCACAGCCAGATCAGCGACAAACTGCACCACGGCCGCAAAGTACTGACCGAATTCGTGGCCGCCGGCGCGCCGGAAGAAATTCTTTACATCAGCAAACCGCATATCGGCACTTTCCGCTTGGTGTCGATGGTCGAACAAATGCGCGCCACGATTGAATCCCTGGGCGGTGAAATTCGTTTTAGCAGCCGCGTGGAAGACGTCTTGATCGAAGTGGATGCCGCCGGCAATCGCCATGTGCGCGGGGTCAGCTTGGCCAATGGCGAACAGTTGCGCGCCGATCATGTGGTGCTGGCACTGGGCCACAGCGCGCGCGACACCTTTGCGATGCTGCATGCGCGTGGCGTGTTTCTCGAAGCCAAACCGTTCTCGATCGGCTTTCGCATCGAGCACCCGCAGTCGGTGATCGACCGTGCCCGCTTTGGCACACAGGCCGGCCACCCGCTGCTGGGTGCGGCCGATTACAAATTGGTGCACCACGCACGCAACGGGCGCTCGGTGTATAGCTTTTGCATGTGCCCCGGCGGGACCGTCGTTGCTGCCGCCAGCGAGCCCGGGCATGTGGTCACCAATGGCATGAGCCAGTATTCGCGCAACGAACGCAACGCCAATGCCGGCATCGTGGTGGGCATCACGCCGGAGGATTACGCGCCTTATGGTGACGGCCCACTGGCGGGGATTGCCTTGCAACGCCACTGGGAAGCGCACGCCTTCGCACTGGGCGGCGGCAACTACTATGCCCCGGCGCAGCGGGTGGGTGACTTCCTGCGCAACCGGCCGTCCACTGCCCTCGGCGCGGTGCTGCCCTCATACACGCCTGGCGTCACCCTAGGGTCGCTGGACGAAGCGTTGCCGCGCTACGCGATCGATGCGATCCGCGAAGCCTTGCCCGCCTTCGATAAACAAATTCGTGGGTTTGCGATGGACGATGCACTACTCACCGGCGTGGAAACCCGCACCTCCTCGCCATTGCGCATCACCCGTGGTGAAGACGGCCACAGCCGCAACACCCGTGGCCTGTTCCCCGCGGGTGAAGGCGCAGGCTATGCCGGCGGCATTTTGTCGGCCGGTGTGGATGGCATCAAAGCCGCTGAAGCGGTGGCGCGGAGTGTGTTGGCGGGAAAGTGAGACGGGTTTCGGCGTACCGCGCAATGACGCGGCCAATCCATGCCAACGTTACTGCTCCAAAATCGCCACCACTCCCAGCCGGCAATTGCGTCACTTCTTCAGCTTCTCGACCAGATCCCCGACCGGCATGAACACGAATGCCTTGCCAATGCGCTCGCTGCGCATCAGTTTCAGTTTGACCAATGCCAGCAGGTCGGAACGGGCGGTCTGGTAGCTGATGTTCTGGATTTGCATGTGCCGATCAATGCGATAGGTCTTGTCCGGATACCGAACCGCATTCAGCAGCAGCTCCCGCTGTCGGTGATTGAGTTTTCCACCGAGATGCGAACCGGGTCGCAGCATGCCTTCCGTACGGTGGCGCTCGTCCGCCTTGCGCGCCAGCCAACCGTGCAGTCCGTCGATGGCACCGAGGATCACGTCGAGATGATGATCGACGAAATAGCCTAGGTCGGCCTCGTCTGTTTCCGTGTACAAGTAGGCGCGCAGGTACTGTGCTTTCGCTCGCTTGAACACGCTGGAGACCGACAGGAACTCGGTCAGCCAATAGCCTGATCGCAGCATCGACCAGTAGAACAGGGTACGCGCGGTACGTCCGTTGCCATCGCAGAAGGGATGGTCGTAACCGATCTGGAAGTGCAGCGCGATGGCGCGGATCACCGGGTGCAGGAAGCCGGTTTCGTTCGTGCTGTTGGCGAAGTCGCAAAGCGTCTGCAGCCGCGATGGCAGTTCATCCGCATGCGGTGGTACGTGCAGGGTGCGCCCGGTTTCATCCTGCACCACGATGTTGTCGTCGGCGGTGCGGAAGCGGCCCGCTTGTGTGGGCTCCTCCAGCGTGTCGGCGGTGAGCAGCCGGTGGATTTCGAAGACCGCTTCCGGCGTTAGCGGCTGGTCGCGCCAGCGCTTGAGTTCCTGCATTGCCAGATAATTGTTGTGAATCATGCGTTCGCCATGATCCCGCGGCGCTCTACCGCTGCGGAGCATCTCCTTGGCGACTGCAGTGGTGGTGCCCGCGCCTTCCAGTTGCGAAGATGTCATCGCTTCTTCAATCTGCGAGCGGATCAGGAAGCGTTCCTTCGCGCGCTCATCGGCGATGCTGTCCAGTCCACGCAGGGAGCCGGAACACTCGCGCGTGATCGTGTGCAGTTTTTCAGCAATCGAATCCGTCAACGCTACCCGGAATGGGTGCCCATCCCGATCCTTCATGGACAGGTCTCGCGCGGCGGTCATCCGTGCCAGCTTGATCGCCAGCCACCACAGTTCGCTACTCAACCCATCAGGCGGAGCCAGGTGGCGCAGATGATCCCAGTGCTCGTAGCGGCCGCGGACTTCCGGCCCGATGCGCAGGCGCAGCAGCTTGCCGAACTCGCTCGCATGGAGGTCGAGCAGTTGGCCGAAGGGGGGCGGTGAGACAGGGACTTTCATGGCACCTGTCAATTTACTACTAAATTAAAACAAATTAGTAGCAAATTGATATGAGATCGGCAAGCATCTGATTTTATTGATCTATCTTTCCAAAATCGCCACCACCCCCATCCCGCCGGCGGTGCAGATGCTGATCAGGCAGCGGCCACCGCCGCGTTGTTTCAGTTCTTTGGCGGCAGTGGCCACGATGCGTGCGCCGGTGGCGGCAAACGGGTGGCCGGTGGCCAATGACGAGCCATTGGGGTTGAGTTTGGCCGGGTCGATGCTGCCCAACGGGGCGTCCAAGCCGAGCCGGGTTTTGCAGTACTCGGCGCTTTCCCAGGCTTTCAATGTGCACAGCACTTGCGCGGCGAAGGCTTCGTGGATTTCGTAAAAATCGAAGTCTTGCAGGCTTAGATGATTGCGCTTGAGCATCTCGGCCACCGCCACGGTGGGGGCCATCAGCAGGCCTTCGCCATGCACAAAATCCACCGCGGCCGCCTGCGCATCGCGGATATGGCAGAACACTTCATGGCCATGGGCAGCCGCCCATTCGTCGGTGGCCAGCAGACAAGCCGACGCACCATCGGTCAGCGGGGTGGAATTGCCCGCCGTCAGCGTGCCCTTGCCCGATGTTTTATCGAACGCAGGCTTCAGTGTAGCCAGTTTTTCCACGCTGGAATCGGCGCGCAGGATGTTGTCGCGGCTCACGCCACGGAAGCTCACCACCAGATCATCAAAAAAACCACGCGCATACGCCGCCGCCAATTTTTGGTGCGAGGCCGCCGCCAAGGCGTCTTGCGCCTCACGACTGATGCCCCATTCCTTGGCCATGTCTTCGCAATGGGCGCCCATGGATTTACCGGTGCGCGGCTCCGCCACGCCGGGGAAATCGGGTTTCAATTCGGACAACTTGAAGCCTTTGAACGCGGCCAATTTCTGCCCGAATGTTTTGCCTGCAGCCGCTTTCAATAGCCGTCCGCGCAGTGCCTTGCCGTACACGATGGGCACATCCGAGGTGGTATCCGAGCCGCCACCAATGCCGCATTCAATCTGCCCGGTGGCAATTTTGCCGGCGATGTGAATCAGCGTATCCAGCGAGGTACCGCAGGCGCGCTGCAGGGTAATGCCCGGCGTCAGCGGTGATAGCCCCGACGACAACGCGGCTTCGCGGCCCAGATTCCAATCGGACGAATGCTTGATCACCGCACCCATCGCCACTTCACCCAATGCTTGGTTTTGCAGGCCAAATTTTTCGACCAACGCACCCAGCGTGCGCACCGACAGCCCCAAGTTGCCCACATCGGCATACGCCGTGTTTTGCCGGCAAAAGGGAATGCGCACACCACCTAGCACCGCCACGGGACGACCGTATTGCATGACTCACCTCAAGGACGCGCCCGCGCGGCGGGCATAATGTGGTTTCGAGTGTAGCGCCGCCTTTCCGAGTCAAGACTCCACATGTCCACAGCCCCTGCCCAAGCCGCCAACCCTGCCGTGTTTCGCGGCGTCATCGCCATTGAGTTGCGTGACGGCAGCCCGCCCGAACGCGCCGCATTACCCGCAGCATCCGCCGGCGAAGTGGCCGCGCTGTTGGGCCGTGACTTGGCCAAGCTGGCCCCTGATGTTGCCGATTGCGAGTTGGCTCTACTGGCTGCGCATTTTGACCCCGCCGAAGCCTTGCGCCCAACGTGGCCACTACACCAGCACGTGCAGGAATTGCTGCAACGCGCGCCCGGGCAGGCGCAAGGTGCCCGCGTGATCGGGTTTGGTGCCGACGCGCAAGGCGCGTTGCCGGCGCCGATGCAAGCCGATGCGGCGCTCGCTGGTGGCGGCTTGCGGGTGTTGCCATTCGTGCTGCGTGGCGGCGCATTCGACAGCGTGGCCGAGCAGCTGGAATCAAAATTATTCGACTGCGGCATGGCGCAAGCCGATGCCGCACTGGCCTTGCAAGAAGGCCTGGGTGCACGCATCGAACATATTCGCTACCTGAGCCTGCACGACTTGCTGGCGATGATGGCAATGCAATACCAGAACGCCGGGCTGGAGAGCATGTGGACCTTGCTGGAAACCGCGCTGCTAGTGCCTACCGATGCGCTACTGCTGGATGCACCACCCGAGCCGCTGGCGCGCTATGCCGATGGCGAAGTGCGCATCGCCTTGTTAGATCCAAGTGCATGGCAGGCACGCAACGCCCCGCAGCAAGACGATGCTGCCAAACTGGAGCGTGGCTTTCATTACTTTCAAATGCGCTGCCGGCAATACGCGGCGGTGCTGGAAGCTCACGGCGTGCCGGTGCAGTACGTGCATTGTGCGGATGGTCAGCCACACTGCTTGCACTTTCCTCTTCAGCGCTAGCAGGATTCATCGATATGAACAGCCACGCCGCAGAGCAGCGCCGCCGCGCTTTGAAAATCTTCGATGCGGTAGTTGATCTTGCCGCGAGTGCACGCGACAACAAGCTGACCGAGTTGTGTGGTGATGATGCCGCGTTGCGCGCACAAGTACAGGCTCTGCTGGATGCCGATGCGGCCGCCACGGAGCCGTTTAGCGGCAACGCAGATGTGTGGGGGGGGGCACTCGGGCATGAGGAGAGTCCGCAACACGACCCCATGCTGGGCCGCAGTATCGGCGCGTGGAAAATCATTGACGTCATCGGCCGCGGCGGCATGGGCGCGGTGTATGCGGCGGAGCGCAGTGATGGTGCGTATGCGCAGCACGCGGCACTCAAGCTGATTCGCGCCAGCGCGGATTCACAAGCGGCGCGTGAGCGTTTCCTGCGTGAGCGGCAAATTCTCGCGGGTTTGCAGCACCCCAATATCGCACGGTTATTGGACGGCGGATTCAGCGCTGATGGCGAACCCTATTTCGTGATGGAACGTATCGATGGCGTGGCCATCGACCGTTGGTGCGATGCGCACACACTCGGCCTGCGGGAACGCATTGTGTTGTTTTTGCAGGTGCTCGACGCGGTGCGTTATGCACATCGAAATCTGGTCGTACACCGCGACCTCAAGCCGTCCAATTTATTGGTGGATACCGAAGGCCGGGTGAAGCTGCTCGACTTCGGCATCGCCAAGCAATTGGCCGATGTCGAAGCCACAGCGACCCTCGATCGCGCACTCACCTTTGAATACGCCAGCCCCGAACAGCTGCATGACGCGCCGATCACCACCGCCACCGACCTCTGGCAGTTGGGTGTCATCCTGCATCGCCTGCTGTCCGGCGCGCACCCGTTCGGGCTGACCCGCGACACCCCGGTGGCCAGCCAGTTGCAGCAGCTGGAGCGCGAGCCCGAGCCATTGACCCGCGCCGCCGCCCAGACAAGTGTCGAGCAAGCCGCGCTGCGCGGAGGCTTGCAGCCGGCATCGCTGGCACGCGCCTTGCGCGGCAGCCTGGCCGACATCGTGCAGGCGTGTTTGCGGCGCAACCCCGAGCAGCGCTATGCCTCCGCCGATGCACTGGCGAATGATTTGAAAGCGTGGCTGGACAACCGCCCCATCGCTGCCGTGCCGCTGTCACGTGGCCAGCGCACGCGACTGTGGTTGCGCCGCAACCGTGCGCTGGCGGCTTCGCTGGCGGCAATTACCGTGGCGCTGCTTGCTGGCAGCGGGGTGGCGCTGTGGCAGGCGCGGGAAGCACGCACGCAAGCGCAGATCGCGCAGCGTGAAAGTGACAGCGCACGCACCACGCTGGCGTTCCTCACCGATACGCTGGCCGCCGCATCACCCGATCAGGCGATGAGTACCGATGTCAGCGTCCGCCAACTACTCGACCAAGCACGCACGCAACTCGATCAGAAGCGGCTCGATCCGCAAGTAAAGCAATCGGTGCAGCGGTTACTTGGGCGGCTGTACACCTCATTGGGTGAACCGAAACTCGCGGTGAAACTGTTCGAGCAAGGGCTGCGCGGGGTGACCCCGTCCACCCGCGAAGATGCACTGCTGCTGGCCGGCGATCTGGACGATTATTCCTCCGCGCTGGGCACGCTGGAACGCGGCAAGGCATCGCTGGCAATCGCGCAACGTGCGGCCACGCTGCGTGGCAGATTCGCATCCGACGATCCCGCGCAGCAGCTCTACATCCATGACCAGCTGGGAATCGCGTACTACCGCAACGGCGACAACAAACAGGCAGAGCAGGAGTGGCTGCAAGTGCTGACGCTGGCACGCAGCATGAAGGATCCGCCGCGAGACGTGGTGATCAATAGTAGCCAGACGCTTTCCTCGATGCTGTCGTCCACCGGCGAATACAAGCGCGCCCTGCAGATCGTCGACCAAGGCATCGCCTTTGCCGATCGCAGCGGCATCCCGGCCGATCATCCGATGCGCATCAACCTGCTGCGCTCACGCGCCGAAGCCCTGCTCAAACTGGGCGATGCCAAGTCCGCCGAACCCGTGATCCGCCGAGCCATTGCCCTGCAACGCAAGACCACCGGCGACACCGGCAACCACATGGCGACGCTGCAGAACGCACTTGGCCTTGTACTCAACGATCTGGGGCGCTATCGCGAAGGCCTTCAGGCAATCGCCCAAGGCGAATCGATCGGAAGCGCGGCGACACCTGCACCGACCGAGCGTGCGATTTCGCTGATGAACCTGTCCGGCACCAACGAAAATGCCGGCGATTACGCCGCGGCGCTGGCGCTGGGCAAGCAAGCGCTGGCCCTGCTGGATGCGGCCGGTCTCTCCGCTGACGATCCGCAACGCCGCATGTTGGAGCGCAATTACGTGCGCAGCCTCGGTCTTGCCGGGCAGCAAGCCGAGGCCTTCAAGCGCATGCAGGCCCTGCGCGAACGCGCACGCACATTGGATGGCGAGGATTCGGCCGAATACGCCTTGACGACGTGGCAGTTGGTCGTGATTGCCCGACACCTGCACGACCCGGCACGTGGCCTGCCACTGCTGGCGGAAGCCCGCAAGCGCTGGTCCGCGCTGGTGCCGGACACCCATCCGGTGTTTACCCATGCGCTGCGTGCAGAAGCTGCATTTGCACGCGATCGCGGCGATCTTGCGCACGCAGAAACCTTGCAGCGCGAGGCTATCGGCAAGTTTGAAGCGGCGGGCGCACTGCCGGTCGACCTTGCCATTGCGCACGAAGAACTTGCCGGCATCCTGTTCGATCGCGATGATAAAAACGGCGCTCGCCAGTTGCTTGAACACGCGCTACCTGTATTGCGCGAAGCGTTATTGCCGCAAGAAAACAGCCGCGCCGATGCCGAGTCGCTGGCGCACAAATTAGGCATGCGCTAGCCCTTGCTTGGTGCCGCCACTTTTTTCTCGCTCACCATCGCCTTGCCGGACTTCACGCATTCTTGTTGCGCGGCTTTCCCGCCTGCGCCATCGAGCATGTCCGCGCAGCAGGACGCGATCTGTTTGTCGCTTCTGGCATGCTGGTATTTGACGCATTGTTCGGCGGCGCCCTTGCCGCCGTTGACCGAATCGGCGTGCGCCAGTGGTGACAAGGCGGCGCTTGCGACCAGAGCGCCAAGGAGGATGCCGAACGACTGTTTGCTGATCTGGATCATGGTCATGCTCCTAGTGAAGACAAGTGGGTGTCAGGGTTGTTGCGTGGATGGATTCGGCGATGCGTGTCGGCTGCCGGCACTCATGACTTGCACGCCGGAACCTGGGTCAAGGTGAAATGCTCGCCACCGCTGGAGGTGCGCGATTGTGCGCCGGCCGTGGTGGTGCCACCGCCTTCGGTGGTCATCGTGCCGGGTTTGTCCGGGCCGTCCGAAAAGCCGATGTGGTAGCGCCCGCCGGCACTCCAATGCAGGCCGGGAATGTTGGGTGTGCGCACGAATTTGTAGGTGCCGTCCACGCCACCGCTGAACTCGACGCCGAACATTCTTCCGTTCAAGACGAACTTTTCATCGATGTTGCAGACCACCTGGTCCACCGGATCGCCGCTGCCACCGACGACGTGGAATGCCCGCGATGCGGGCGTCGTGATGCCCATGCCGCCGCAGCGCGGGCGTTTGTCGTTCTCGTCCGTGCGCGGTTCGTTGGTGCATTTTTCTTCGGGTTGGGTGGCCGCAGTGCCCGTCGCTGCGGCGGCGGGTGTTGATGGGGTTGCGGGCGAAGCGGTCGGCGCTGGATTGCCCGTTTCGGGCTTGGGTGCGCAGGCGGACAGCAGCAACGTGAGAGTGCAAGCACAGCCCAGCAAACGCCAAGGGCTGCGCTTCCAACTGCGCGGATGACGGATGGTGTTCATTCGCTGCAAGCCTCGATGCGTGTCCAGGTGGAGGTGAATGTCTGCTGTTTGGCGGCGGCGCAGGCGGTCAGGCCGGCTGCCTTTCCGCAGACGGCAGAGTTGGCTTGGAAGGTTCCGGTCATGCGTTCTTCGGGGCCACTTAGGCTGTAGTTGTAGGCGGTATCCACCACGCCACCCTCACCAGAAAAATGCCACGCGGCTGCACCGCCTTTGTCGCCATTGGGCGTGAATTTCAGGGTGATCATGCCGCGCCCGATTTTTCCGCTGAACGGCTGGGTGATGTCGCAGGCGGTGAAAGATTCGCCGTTTTCCAAGGTGATGCGATAGGCGTGCGAGACGTTGGCCTGCGGGCTGCCCACGCCGCCGCAGCGCGGGCGTTTGTCATCGGGGTCGGTGCGTGGTTCGTGGGTGCAGGTTTCTTCAGGCGGGGTGACGGCAATCGCCGTGGGTGCATCCGCCGCCGTTGTGGTGGCGGGCGGCGTCTGCGCCGGTGCTGCCGCTGCAGGCTCTGGCGCGGGTTTTGAGCAGGCCACGAGCAGCAACAAGGCCAGTGGCAGATAGCGGCGCAGGGACATGGGCAGGGACATGGGCATGACGGGGTTTCCGGAAACAGGGGCACCTAGGTGTTAGCGAAAACCCGCACAGAAAGCGGCCAGGCCGCGCAACTATGGCGTGCTGCGTATCACCCCGCAGGCCACCCGTGCGCCGGCATTGCCGGCCGGTTGGCTGCTGTAGTCGTCGGCATTGGCGTGAACAATAATTGCGCGGCCAAGAATGTCGTTGCTGGCTCCGCCGCCCAAGCTGACCCCCTCCACATGCGCATCGACATGCGCCACGCCTTGCGCATCGGCGACCAAATTGTCGCTGTCTCCGGCGTGGTGCGCGCCGTGGCCGGCGCGGCCGTGCGGCTTGCCGGCGGGGTTGAAGTGGCCGCCGGCGCTGGCCGCATCCACCGCACTGCAATCGCCTTTTTCGTGGATGTGAAAGCCGTGACTGCTGCCGGGGGGCAAGCCACCGATATCGCCACGGATATGCACGCCACCGCCCATCGGTACCAGTGTCAGCCGGCCGCTGACCAGGCTGCCGGAGGCGGAGGCGAGGTTGGCGATGGCTTGCTTCGCCGTGCTGGTGTTTTGCGTGGTGGGCGCGGCGGCGGGTGGTGCGTCGGTGGGGGATGGCGCACTGGCGCAGGCGGTCAGGCCAATGGCGAGGGCGGCGGCGAAGGTGGCCTTGGGCAGGGACGACATGGGGCGCTCCGATTGCGTGGAGGACTCACTATGCCAGCGATGGCATGAAGCGGGGGTTGTAGCGCGGGGTATTGCCCCGCTGCGGAGGCTCAATGTCGCTTGCGCGAGGAACCCAGCTTGCGGGTGACGGTATTGCGCGACAGCCCCAGCAGATTGGCCGCATCGCCGCGATGTCCATTGCAGCGTTCCAGCGCCACTTCCAGCAACGTGCGGTCGAGTTGATCGCGCGCTTGCGCATGCAGATTCGGCACATCGGCGGCAAGTTCGTTGCGCGCCCACTCGGCCAGCGCCTGCGTCCATTCGACCGGCGTTGCGATGGATGCCGCCGCCGCATCCGGCAGCGCCAAGGCCAAATCGTCCACGCCGATGGTGTCGCCGGGAGCAAGCGCGGCCAGCCGCCAGCACAGGTTTTCCAGCTCCCGCACATTGCCCGGCCACGGATGTGCTTGCAGGCGCTCCAGTGCCGGCTTGGTCAGTTGCTTGGGCGGCAGTTGCAGGCGCTGGGTGGCAGTGGCCAAAAACCGCGCTGCCAGCATGGGGATGTCTTCGCGGCGCTCGCGCAGGGGCGGCAACGGCAAGCGCACCACATTGAGCCGGTGCAGCAAGTCGGCACGGAAGCGGCCAGCATCGACCAAGGCTTCCAGCGGTTGATGGGTGGCCGCAATCACGCGCACATCCACCCGGATCAACTCGCGCCCACCCACGCGGTAAAACTCGCCCTCGGCCAGCACCCGCAACAAGCGGGTTTGCAATGCCGCCGGCATGTCGCCGATTTCATCCAAAAACAAGCTGCCGCCATCGGCTTGCTCAAACCGCCCGATCTGGCGTTTGTTGGCGCCGGTGAAGGCACCGGCCTCGTGGCCGAAGAGTTCGGACTCCAGCAATTCGGACGGAATCGCTGCGGTATTCAGCGCGATAAACGGCCGCGCGGCGCGCGGTGATTCGCGATGCAGCGCGCGTGCTACCAACTCTTTGCCGGTGCCGGTTTCGCCGGTGACCAAAACCGACAGTGGCACCTGCGCCAACCGGCCAATGGCGCGAAACAACGCGCGCATCGCCGGCGCATTGCCCACCAGCAAATCAGCCTCCTGCGGCTGCGGCATGGCCACGCTGGGTGCCGGCGGGGCCTGCTGCGGCAGCGCGCGCCGCACCAGTGCCACCGCTTCATTTAGATCAAAAGGTTTGGATAAAAATTCGTGCGCGCCACCGCGAAACGCACCGGCGGTGCTGGCCACATCGGTATAGGCCGACATCACGATCACCGGCACCTGTGGATGTGCGGCTTTGAGCTGCTCCAATAATTGCAGACCGCTGTCCCCGGGCATGCGCACATCGGTGACCACCAACGCGGGCGGCGGCGTGTGGCGCAAGGCCTGCATGGCGTCGGCAGCATTGCCGTAGGCGCTGACCGCGTAGCCGGCATCGCGCAGCGCGGTGGCCAGCACAAAGCGCACTGCATGGTCATCGTCCACCACCCACAGGTGTACCGGCTCCGTCATGGTTGCGCTCCGTCATGGTTGGGCTCGGTCAGTGGCAACAACAAGGTGAACACGGTATGCCCGGGACGCGAGCGCCACGCCAACGAGCCGCGATGTTCACGCGCGATCTGCTGGGTCAGCGCCAGCCCCAAACCCGTGCCATCGGCGCGCCCACTGACCAATGGCAGCAAAATTTGCTCGGCCAGTTCTGAGGGAACGCCGTGGCCATCGTCGATGATGTCCAAGCGCAGCGCCTGCGCATGCACGGCATCAAAAATACGTGCGCCGTGGTCAATGCGGGTGCGCAGTTGCACATTGCTGGCACCGGCCTCGATGGCATTGCGCACCAAGTTCCACAGTGCCTGCATCAGGCGGTCGGCATCGCCATCAAGGTCTGGAATGGACGGGTCGTAATCGCGTTGCAAGCGGGTGGCCCAGCCGGCCTCGCTTTCGGCCAAACGCAGCACGCGCTCCAGCACGGCATGGATATTCAACGCGGCGAAAGCGCGCGGCGGTGCTGGCGATAGCAAGCGATCCACCAGCAGCACCAAACGCTCGACCTCGGCTTCGATCAAGGTGGTCAGTTCGCGGTTATCGGCATCGCCACGCCGTGCCAACAATTGTGCCGCGCCCTTGATACCGGCCAGCGGGTTACGCAATTCGTGCGCCAAGCCTTTCAGCGACGCACTCAGCGCCGATGGCAGCGACTGCGCCTGCTCATCGCCGGCAAACTCATCCACCGGATGCGCTTCCAGCCAGCAGCCACCGGCTTCGCAAGGGCTTAGCCAGAGATCGGCAAAATGCAGCTCTGCGCTACCGGGCGCGGCCAGCGCCACCCGCCGCAGCCGCAGCGGGGCGTCGTGGCCTTGGTGCAAGGCCACGCGCAAGCCATCGGCCAAAACCTGTGCATCGCGCTCCAACGCCACCGCCGGGGTGCCCAGCAAGCGTCGGCGGCTGACCCCCAACCAACGCCCCGCCGCCAAATTGGCATCCACCACCTGTCCGGCCGCATCCAGCCGCAGCAACGGGGTGGTCAGTTCGTCCAAGGTGTCGAGGGGCAGCGTGGCGGTCATTGCACTAATTTAGTGCAAACACGGGCCGCGTGTTCAACCCAAGGTTTCAGGGCTTCATCGCCATCCGCTGTTGCGCCAAGGCGTACAGGATGCGCAAATCCTCCGCATCGAAGGCGGCCTGCGGGTCTTCGCCATCGTCGTGGCCACGGTAGTGGCGGTGAAAGGCGCGCACGGCGGCGGCGCGGTCACCCAGTGGGTAGCCAACCGCCGCCATCGCTAGCCACGGGTCAAAGCCGGCTGGTGGCTCAACCAATGCACCTTGCGGCCACAAGCCGTAGCCTGCGGCGGCCAACTGCTGCCACGGGAACAGCGCGCCGGGGTCACGCTTGCGGGTGGGGGCCAAATCGGCGTGGCCGATGACTTGGGTTTTGGGGATGCCCAGGCGCGTGGTGAGGTCGTCTAGCAGACGCAGCAGCGCGCTGATCTGCGCCTCGGTGTAGGGCCTGCCGACGGCGTTGTCGATCTCGATCCCAATCGAAGCCGAATTCACATCGGTAATGGTGCCCCAGCGGCCACCGCCGGCATGCCAGGCACGCGCGGCATCGGCGACCAACTGATAGATGCGGCCATCGGCACCAATCAAATAATGCGCGCTGACCGGGCCCTTGCTGTTGGCGGTGCGCAAGGTGTCCAGACTTTGCTGTGCGCTGGTCTGTTCAGTGGCATGCAACACGATGAGCACCGGTCGCCGCACATCCACATTGGACGAAGGCACCCATTGCGCCAATGGATTGTGCACGGGCGCAGGCGCATGCGCGCAGGCGGCAAGCAGCGCACTGAGCAACACGAGTGGCGGGGCGCGTAGGCGAGGCAGCATGCTGCGATATTAGTGACGTTTGGGGCTGTGGTTCAATGCCTTGGCATTGTTCCGTTACCTGCGAATGCGTTTTACTATTGTTCAGGGCAAGACCAAACCTTCGGCCAATAGCTCGCTGCATCATCACGCCTCCCTTGCTAGCCAATGTCAGGAAGACCAAGTGCATGTCCATCGAGGCCACGGGTAATCGCATACACGCTCTTCCAGGCGCTCTACTGGCGCTCCAACAACAGCGGTTGCGGCAAATTTTGTGGGTGCTGCTAGCGGCATTTCTTGCAGTCACACTGATCAATTTGGCGTATGCCCGATATATCAACGCTAGCTTGGATCTTGGCAACATCGCATTGTTGCTATTGGCCTATTGGTGGAACCAACACGGGCGGTTGCTGCGCGCTGCGTGGTTAATGATCGTTGGCCTGTTGCTGGGCCTGACCGCGCTGATGATGGGAAGTGGCCAAGGGATGTTTGATGAGGCCGCAATGGCTTACCCAACCTTGTTGGTCTTTGCAGGTTTATTTGGCTCCAAGCGCCTGCTGCAAGTCTTGTCGGTATTGATGGTGGTCAGTTTTTTGCTGTTGTTCGCGCTGGATCGCAACGGGATCTTGCTGTCGGTTCCGCTGCCGATGAGTGGCGTGCGGGTGTTCAACTTTTCATTGATCATTGTCGTCAGCGGTTTTTTGGTGTGGTTGATGGTGAGCGACTTACGCCGCGTGATGGTGCATCTAGAAAATGAAAAGCAGGCCTTGCAAGCCTCGCACGCACAAATCGAATATTTGGCCTTGCGCGACAGTCTGACCGGCCTACCGAATCGGGTCTCCGCCAAGGCACATTTGGGTACCGTGCTGAAGTCCGCACACGGCAGCGATCGCCACGTTGCTGTGTTGCTATTGGACTTGGACAATTTCAAGACCATCAACGATTCCCTTGGCCATGTTGCAGGTGATGCTTTGCTGTGCCAAGTCGCCGATGCGCTGGGTCTGTGTGTGGGCAAATCCGGTGTGGTGGCACGCGCATCGGGGGATGAATTTTTCATCCTGCTCGATGATCTGCAAGATGAGGCGGCAGTTACCAATGTAGTAACCCAGCTGTTCCGCACACTGGAGCAGCCCTTCACTCTGAATGGCTTGGATGTGTGGGTGACTGCATCCATCGGCATCGCGATGGCACCTCAAGATGGCAACGAGGCAAGTACGCTTTTGAAACATGCGGACCTAGCCATGTACCGCGCCAAGGAATCGGGCCGCAACACCTTTCTGCGCTTTGATGCCAGCATGAGCAAGGGCGCACAGGAGCACTTGCGGATTGCTTCGCATCTACGCCATGCGATGACCCTTGGGCAGCTGCAATTGCACTATCAGCCGCAATTTGAATTACTCAGTGGCCGCATCGTCGGTGCCGAAGCTTTGCTGCGTTGGCAACACCCAGAATGGGGCATGCTGCCGCCGGCACAATTCATCCCCATCGCCGAGCGCAGCGGGTTGATCCATGCACTGGGCGAGTATGTACTGCGTCAAGCCTGCAAGGACGCCCGCAGGTGGCGCGATCTGGGTCTATTGGATATCAACGTGGCGGTCAATGTTTCACCGCTGCAGTTTCAACGTGGCGACATTGAAGCCGTCATTACCAGCGCATTGGCAGATGCAATGCTGCCCGCCAGCACGCTGGAGCTGGAGCTGACTGAATCATCACTCCTCGCCGATGCCCATCACTTGAGCAACATCCTGCAACGCCTGCGTGGTACTGGCATCCATATCACCATCGATGATTTTGGTACTGGCTATTCCAACCTTGGCTATTTGCGTCGGTTCGCGGTGCACCACCTGAAAGTGGATCAATCCTTTGTGCGCCGGATGTGCTCGAGCACCCACGATGAGGGGCTGGTGCGCGCGATCATCGAAATGGCGCACCGTCTGGATCTGCAAGTCGTGGCCGAAGGCGTAGAAGATGCCGCCACCTTGGCGCGGCTGACAGCCTTTGGCTGCGAATTTGGGCAGGGCTTTCATTGGTCACCGGCGTTGCCAATGGCGGACTTCGTGGCATTTGTCCGTGCCCAACGACCGCTGCCCCTGCCGCGAGATTGACGCGGCAGGGACGTCGGTTCAATGGGTATAGGCACTTTCGCCGTGGGTGGCGATATCCAAGCCTTCGCGCTCGGCATCGGCATCCACGCGCAAACCCACGGTGTATTTCACAACACCAAACGCCAGCAGTGACACCGTCCCGGAGAGCAGCACCGTCAATAGCACGCCCTGCAGCTGGATCCACAACTGCGCTAAGATGCCGTACTCAGGCTGCGCGGTTTGGCTGACGTAATCCCAGATGCCGGTGCCGCCCAGCGCCGGCGCGGCAAACACGCCGGTCAGCAGCGCACCGGCAATCCCACCCACGCCATGCACGCCAAACACGTCCAGGCTGTCATCCGCCCGCAGCCAGCGTTTCAGCCCGCCCACGCCCCATAAACACAGCGCGCCGGTGATTGCGCCGATAGCCAGCGCCCCCATCAGGCCCACCAGACCTGCAGCAGGCGTGATCGCCACCAAGCCCGCTACCGCGCCGGAGGCCGCGCCCAGCAGCGAGGGCTTGCCCTTGTGCAGCCATTCCAATGCCGTCCATGCCACTACCGCAGCGGCAGTGGCAAGGAAGGTGTTGACGAAGGCCAGCGCGGCGGTGCCATTGGCTTCCAGCGCAGAGCCGGCATTGAAGCCAAACCAGCCCACCCACAGGATCGACGCGCCGACCATGGTCTGGGTGAGGTTGTGCGGCTTCAACGCTTCACGCCCATAGCCAATGCGCTTGCCGACCATGAATGCGCCCACCAAACCGGCCACTGCGGCATTGATATGCACCACCGTGCCGCCGGCAAAATCCAACGCGCCCCTCGCCCACAGATACCCCGCCTTCGCCGTCGCCGTCGCCGCCATCGCGTTGGATGTGAACGCATCCGGGCCCGGGAAAAACCAGACCATGTGCGCCATTGGCAGATAGGCAAAGGTGAACCACAGCACGGTGAACAGCAGCACGCCGGAAAACTTCACGCGCTCGGCAAACGCGCCCACTACCAGCGCACACGCGATGCAGGCAAATGCGCCTTGAAACACAAAGAACGCCAGTTCCGGGATATACACGCCTTTGCTGAAGGTGGCAGCCAATGCATTGGCATCCAGCCCGTGTGCGAGTACCCGGTCCAGCCCGCCGATGAACGCATTGCCTTCGGTAAACGCCAGGCTGTAGCCATACAGCGCCCACAAAATGGCGACTACCGCAAACACCGCCAACGTTTGCATCAGGATTGAAAGCACATTTTTGCTGCGCACCAGGCCACCATAAAACAAGGCCAGTCCGGGCAATGTCATGAAGATCACCAGTGCGGCACTGAGTAGCACCCAAGCGGTGTCAGGCTTGCTGATGGTAGGTGCCGGCATTAATGGCTGTGCAGACAACCCCCCGCAGGTCGCCAACAAGATGAGTGAAGCACACCACATCGCGCCCCGGATGCGCGAGGCGTTGTGGGTCAGGTGCATGCTGTCCTTGCAAAAATTAGAGTGCATCACTGCCGATCTCCCCAGTACGAATACGAATGGCTTGGTCGAGACCGACGACAAAAATTTTGCCGTCGCCCACTTTTCCGGTAGCTGCAGCGTTAACGATGGCGTCGATCGCCACATCAAAACTGTCTTGCGTGACTGCGCACTCGATTTTCAATTTGGGTAAAAAATCAACTTGATACTCCGCGCCGCGATACAACTCGGTATGCCCTTTTTGACGGCCAAACCCTTTGACCTCGGTGACCGTGATGCCAGACACCCCTACTTCGGTCAGGGCTTCGCGCACGTCATCCAACTTGAACGGGCGAATGATGGCGGTGATCAATTTCATCGCGTATGACCTCCTTCAAAAGGTTTTATTTAGGGTCAGCACCAAGGTGTCCTTGGCGAGCCTGTTGCCCCACGGATTGGTGTACAGCGCGTCATTGGCGTTGCTGCCGGTATAGGCCAGCGCCACGGAAACACCCTGCGAAAAATTGCGGGTGATGCCCAGCTTCCAATCGCGATAGGCGAAGGCGGCGTTGTGTGAAATCCACTGTTTGCCGGCATGCGCGGCAAGGCTCCAGTGGTCGTCAACGGCGAAGGTGGCGCTGAGGTCGAGATAGCCGCTGCCATTGGAGTCGGCATAGCCAAACAGATCGGTCGTGGCCAGCGAATACTTCGCGCCCAAGCTGACACGCTTGCTGGCGGCAAGCGTCACGCCGGCATACAACTCCAGCGTATCGGCGCGATTGAAGCCGGACGGGAAGTGGCCGGGATAGGCGTAGTACTGCACGCCCACATCCACGCTCACGGCGGGGCTTGGCGTGCCGCGCCAGCCGGCATAGGCATCCAGCTCAAGACTGCTGGAGATGGGTGCGGCGCTGCTGGAGGTATCTGCCAGCCAACTGATGTTGCTGCCCCATGCCCCCGCATACAGGCCATTGTCTGCGGCATGTTCGAAACCCGCTTGCAAGGCGGGGTGTTGATTGTTTTGCGAGATGCCGCGAAAGACATAGTCGCTAGTCAGCGACAGGTTGCCACTGTTGCCTGCTTGCGCATGGCCGATGGCAGACAAGGTGCACAAGGCCAACAAGGTGCACGCGTGCGTGCGGCTGCGTGTGCACTGCAAGGAGGCCACGCGATGAAACGGTGTTGCAAGGTCGTGAGACGACATGACGCAGGCTCCTCATAAGCGGTAGCCCTCCCCGGTCCGTGTTGCGTACTCGTGCAATGCAGAATCGTGTGGGTTCTGCCTGCGGCGATCGTTCGATCGCATGTGCCTCCTGTTGTTGCCGCGCAGATCCGCTGCGCGCAGCCCGCCTCGCCCCCTGCCCATGCAGACAACGGCGCGGAAGGCGTGCACCCGTCAGTGCACGCTTCCGGCCGCTCCAATCCTCGCCGGGGAGGGAGCGAAGCGAGGATCAGCCTGCTTCGCTCACCCTTGCGTGGGCAATCAGAGCGTGTAGTACATCTGGTATTCCAACGGGTGCGTGGCACCACGGAACGCGGTCACTTCCTTCATCTTCAAACCGATGTAGGCGTCGATGAAATCATCGGTGAACACCCCGCCCGCTTTCAGGAATTCGCGGTCTTTATCGAGCGCTTCCAGCGCCTGATCCAGCGAGTGGCAAACCGTGGGGTAGTTCTTCTCTTCTTCCGGCGGCAAGTCGTACAGATCCTTGTCCGACGGCGCGCCCGGGTCGATCTGGTGTTTGATGCCGTCCAAGCCGGCCATCATCAGCGCCGCAAAGATCAAATAGCCGCTGTTCATCGGGTCGGGGAAACGCATTTCGATGCGGCGCGCCTTCGGGTTGGCCACATACGGAATACGGCAGCTGGCCGAACGGTTGCTGGCCGAATACGCCAGCATCACCGGGGCCTCATACCCCGGCACCAGACGCTTGTACGAATTGGTGCTGGAGTTGGCAAACGCATTGATCGCTCGCGCGTGCTTGAAGATGCCGCCGATGTACCACAGCGCCATCTGCGACAGCCCACCATAACCATCACCACTGAACAAATTGACGCCACCCTTGGCCAGCGACATATGCACATGCATACCGCTGCCGTTGTCGCCCACGATCGGCTTGGGCATAAAGGTCACGGTCTTGCCACTGCGGTGCGCCACGTTCTTGATGATGTATTTCATCGTCATCAAATCATCGGCTTTTTTGGTCATGGTGTTGAACTTGGTGCCAATCTCGCACTGCCCGGCATTGGCCACTTCGTGGTGATGCACTTCTACTTCGATGCCGACTTTTTCCAGCGTCTTGCACATCTCGGCACGCAGGTCGTGCAACGAATCCAACGGTGCCACCGGGAAGTAACCGCCCTTCACCATCGGCCGATAACCGCTGTTGCCGCCGGCGTAATCGCGGCCGGAATTCCAATGCGCTTCTTCCGAATCCACCTGGAAAAAAGTGTGACCCATTTCATTGGCGAAGCGCACCGAATCGAAGATGAAAAACTCCGGCTCGGGGCCAAAAAACGCCTGCTCGGCCATGCCGCTGGCCTTCAAATACGCCTCGGCGCGCTTGGCCACACCGCGCGGGTCGCGGGTGTAAGCCTGCATGGTGGCCGGATCCAAAATGTCGCAAATCAGCACCAAGGTCGGGTCAGCGGTGAACGGATCAACAAACGCGGTGGCTGGGTCCGGCAGCAGCACCATGTCCGAGTTTTGAATGCCGCGCCAGCCGCCAATCGAGCTGCCGTCGAACATCTTGCCGTCTTCAAATAGCGACGCATCGACGATGGATTTGGGGAAGGTCACATGGTGCTGCACGCCGCGCATGTCGGCAAAGCGCAAATCGACGAATTCGATCTTGTGGTCCTTGATGAGTTTTTCGATCAGTTCCAGCGACATGGGGCAACTCCAAAGAATGGGCGGAAAGGGTGGTGTGGATAAATTTGATATAGCAATTGCCGTGCCAACTCGTAACATATTGATACTAAAGAAGTAGACCCATCTGCGGACAACCAACATGCACTCTTTTAGTGCAATCATTTCTCAGATTTCACTAACTTGATGAATTTGATTTCGCGCTATGCTGCGCCACCCCTCCGCGCCCAACCCCCATGAACGATCTGCTGGCCGCCCTACTGCTGGGCATCATCGAAGGTATTTCCGAATTTCTGCCCATTTCCAGCACCGGCCACCTACTGATTGCCGAGCACTGGCTGGGGGCGCGCAGCGATCTGTTCAATGTCGCCATCCAAGCCGGCGCAATCCTGGCGGTGCTGCTGATTTACCGGAAGCGACTGTGGGGCATGCTGCTGGCCTTCACTGGCCGCGATGCGCCCGCCGAATTCGACCCCTTGGGGATCACCGCAACCCCCGCACAGTCACGCGATTACGCAATCAAACTAAGTGCCGCCTTTTTGGTGACCGCAGTGCTGGGCTTGCTGGTCAAAAAATTAGGCTGGCAATTACCCGACTCCGTCACCCCCATCGCCTGGGCGCTGGTCTTAGGCGCGCTATGGATGTTGGGGGCCGAGTGGCTGGCCGGGCGGCGCGCGGCGCAACTGGGTGAGCGCACTGCCATCACCTGGCGGGTGGCGCTTTTGGTGGGTGTGGCGCAAGTGGTGGCTGGGGTGTTTCCCGGCACTTCGCGCAGCGCCGCCACCATCTTTATCGCCCTGCTGGCGGGGACGACCAGCCGCGCGGCAGCTACCGAATTTGCGTTCTTGGTCGGCATTCCCACCATGTTCGCTGCCACCGGCTACGAGCTCTTGTCGATGTACAAACAAGGCGCGCTGGGTGGCGAAGACTGGAGCGCACTGGTGCTGGCTTGTGTGGCATCGGCCATCACTGCGTTTGTAGCGGTAAAGTGGTTACTGCACTACATCCAAAGCCATCGCTTCACCGCATTTGCGGTGTATCGCTTGGTGCTGGGTATCGCCTTACTGATTTGGTTGCCCAGCGGCGGCTAAGCCCATCACCACCACCGGCATGTTCTCCATCCGGATCGTCTTTTCATCATCGCGACATCGTATCGAGGTCTCCGCATGAAACACCTGCTCCTGCTTGCACTTCCATTGGCCTTAGCAGGCTGCCCCAGCCCGCATTCGGCACCCAACACAACCGCCAAAGCGGATGCCAGCAATCGCGCGGCACCGGCAGCAACACCTGCCGCGCCCGCCGGTAGCGCCAGCCCGGCGCTGAAACCGATGGACCCCAATACCCACTACGCATTCCATGCGGCCGGCCCCATCCAGGCCGTCAATGTGTTGCCCAAGCAGCACTGGGCTTTGACCACGGCCACTGACGCCAAGGGGCAGCGCATCGACGCGCTGTTTGCGCGCGCCGACAAACCACTGACACTGAACTTCACCGCCAGCACACTGTCGGTGGACAACGCCTGCAATGTGCTCAACACCAGCTTCAAACTCACCGGCTCTACCATCGTGACCACGGATTTCGCCTCCACCATGAAGGCCTGCGCCGAACCCAAGCTGGCCGGCCTGGATCAAGCCGCCAGCAAGCGCCTGACCGGTGAACTGGGGCTACGCATGGCCGATGGCGGCAGTCCGATGCTGGAGCTGACCAACAAGGCCGGTGACGTATTGGTGTTTGCTGGCAACCAGACCGCCGAAACCAAATACGGCGGCCCAGGCGAGCGCGTGTTCTTGGAAATTTCGCCCGACGCCAAGCCTTGCGCCAACGACAAAACCACCTTGTGCGCGCAAATGCGTGAGATCCACTATGACGACAAGGGCCTGAAAATGGGCACCCCCGGTGCGTATGTCGAAACCAGCACCCCCATCGAAGGTTTCGCGGTACGTCCCGGCGTGCGCAGCGTGCTGCGGGTCAACCGCTTCCCGCTGAAAACCCCGGCCAAGGATGGTTCCAAGTTTGCGTATGTGCTGGACATGGTCGTGGAAGTGGAAGTGGTGAAGCCCACCACACCGGCACCTGCGCCGGAAGCGGCAAAGCCAAAGCCATAACGCCACCGCACACAAGCCCGCCGCGTCGCAGGCTTGTGTGACTGTTTACGAAGCGACAAACAAGAAACCCGCCTTTCGGCGGGTTTCTTGTTTGAAGTGCCAGACCCCGACAAGAGCACTCGGGGATGACGTACTGACAAAGGCGAGCGCTGCGCGCTCGCGTCAGTGCGTCACTTGATCTTGCCTTCTTTGTACATCACGTGCTTGCGAACAACGGGGTCGTACTTGCTGACTTCCATCTTGTTCGGGGTGTTCTTCTTGTTCTTGTCGGTGGTGTAGAAATGACCGGTGCCGGCCGACGAGATCAGACGGATTTTATCGCGCTTGGTAGCCATGATTCAGTTCTCCTCAGACCTTCTCGCCCTGCTTGCGCAGGTCGGCGAGGACGGCATCGATACCGTTCTTGTCGATGGTGCGCAGCGCGGCATTGGAAATACGGAGCTTGACCCAACGGTTTTCCGACGCGACCCAGAAGCGGCGCTCATGCAGGTTGGGCTGGAAGCGGCGACGGGTCTTGCGATTGGAGTGCGAGACGTTATTACCGGTCGTCGTGCGCTTGCCGGTCACTTGGCAGACTTTTGACACTGTGCACCTCGATAGTGTGTGGTTGTCGCCCGTAGCCCGGGAGACGGCGGCCCCGCTGACAGCAACGGGAACACGCTGCAAGGCGCAGCGAGCCGCGTATTATGCGGGAAATTTCCTTGCCGCGCAAACACTTGCTCCACAACATGCATCTGCCGATGCACCCATCCATCGCCCGGCAATGCCTTGTCTGGGCGGCAACAGTCATCACCGTCAGGTCATTTGGGCCCACCAGGACTCGAACCTGGAACCAAAGGATTATGAGTCCTCTGCTCTAA
>NZ_DAOOUM010000029.1:0-33156 GCF_035369645.1 Thermomonas sp.
ACTGCCCGATTGGCACGGTGCGTTCGCGCATCTTCCGCGCCCGCGAGGCCATCGACGCCCGCATGCGCCCCCTGTTGGATCACGATGAATTGCCGAAGCGTTCGAAAGCCTCATGACGACCGAAACCGACCGCCACTGCACCGACCTTACCCAGCTCTCCAGCCGTGAGCAGCTCTCGGCCTTGATGGATGGTGCCTTGCCCGAAGATCAAACCCGGTTCTTGCTGCGGCGTTTGCAGCATGACGCCGAATTGGCCGCAAGTTGGGAGCGCTGGCGGCTTGCCGGCGATACCCTGCGCGGTGTCGCGCCGGCGCAGCGCTTGCCGTTGGATTTTGCATTGCGCGTATCGACATCCTTGCATGGGGTTGGCCTGCCTTCGCAAGTTACACACAGCGCACAGCGCGGCACGCATTGGCGGCGTTGGGGCACGGGTACCGCCGTCGCCGCCGCCTTGGCCGTGGTGGCCTTGCTGGCGCGCACACCGCTGCAACCGGCGGCGCACCCGGCGCAAGCCCCCGCACGGGCTCCCACGTTGGCGTTGGCGGTACCGCCACCTGCGACACCCAAACCGGCCCCGGCCACACCACCTGCGCCGACGGCCTTGGCACACGCCCCTGAATTTTTGGCGGCTGCCACCGCCTTGGCTGCCAGCAAGCCTGCGCGGCGCACGCGCAATCAAGTGGCTCCCGTATTGGTTGCGGCGGGGGATGCCCCGGTCGCGGCGTCGGTGGTATCGGCGGCTCCCGTGGAAATCGCCAGCCGCCCGTGGCCGCGCAAAATCCTGCCGCAATATGACAGCAACAGTGGTTTGACCGTCGGGTTTGGCGAACATGCAGGGCCACTGGCCGCACCCAATCCGTTTGTTTCCCCGGTATTTGCCAAGCCACCCAAATTATTGTCGGACGATGCGCCGGCGCAGTTAAAAACGCACGCCCCGGCTGAGGCTTCGTTGCAGCCTTGAGGCGTCACCTGCCTGGTCCGGGCGCTTGCCCATACGTTTGAGTGTTCCCCGATCTTCGTGCACGAGGAGTGTCTGTCGATGTCTGCAAATCAATTGATTCGTCTGCGCCCATTGTTGTTGGTTGTCGCACTGGCAGTGGCGGGAGTGGGTGCATGCAGTGGCCAGAATCCTGCCAATGCGCAAACCCCTGCCGTAGCGCAAACCCCAGCCCCCGAACTGGTCGGTAATTTGCCGGACTTCACCCGTTTGGTTGAACAAGTTGGCCCTGCGGTGGTCAGCGTGCAGGCGGAAATTGGCAGCAAGCCGCAGGCGCGGCGTGCGCAGCAGCAAATGCCGCAAGACGATGAAGGGGATGATTCGGGCGATGCGCAAATTCCCGAATTTTTCCGCCGCTTCTTCGGCCCCGGCATGACCCCGATGCCGGGCATGCCCGGCATGCCGCAGCAGCGCCAACGCGGCACCTCGCTGGGGACGGGCTTCATCATTTCCAGCGATGGCTATGTGCTCACCAACCATCACGTCATCGACGGTGCCGATACCGTGCGCATCAAGCTGTCGGACCGCCGCGAGTTCACCGCCAAGGTGGTGGGCAGCGATGAGCAATCCGACGTGGCTCTGCTCAAGATCAATGCCACTGGCCTGCCGGTGATGCGCGTGGGGGATTCCAAGCTGCTCAAGCCCGGGCAATGGGTGGTAGCGATTGGCTCGCCGTTCGGGTTGGATCACTCGGTGACCGCCGGTATCGTCAGCGCCGTGGGGCGCGCCAACCCCGGCTCCGAGCAGCGCTACGTGCCGTTCATTCAGACCGACGTGGCCATCAACAAAGGCAATTCCGGCGGCCCGCTGCTGGATACGCGTGGGCAAGTGGTGGGGATCAATTCGCAAATCTTCAGCAATTCCGGCGGCTATATGGGCGTCAGCTTCGCCATCCCGATCGACGTGGCGATGAATGCCGTCAAGCAGCTCAAGGCCACCGGCAAAGTGGTGCGCGGGCAGTTGGGTGTGCAGATTCAGGCGATGGATCGCGATTTCGCCAAGTCCTTGGGTCTGCCCGATGCCAGCGGCGCATTGGTGGCGCGGGTCGAGCCGGGCAGTCCGGCCGAACGCGCCGGCGTGCAGCGGCAGGACGTGATTCGCAGCGTCAACGGGCATCCGGTGTATGACTCCAGCGACTTACCGCCGATCATCGGCGCGATGGCACCAGGCACCAAGGTAACCTTGGATGTCATTCGCGATGGTAATCCGCGCAGCCTCAGCGCCACCTTGAATGCCTTGACCGATAGCGTGGCGGATGCCAACGGCAACCCGCGGCAAACACCTGAGGCATCGCCCGCCAATGCGGCAGGCAACGCATTGGGCATCATCGGCAAAGAATTGACCCCGGAGCAACGCGGCAAACTGGGCCTGCAAAAGGGGGAAGGCGTGCTGGTGGCGCGGGTCAATGGCGATGCCGCGCGTGAGGCCGGTTTGCAGGCGGGTGATGTGGTGCTGGCGGTGGGCCGCAGCGATGTGGGCAGCGTGGCCGCGCTGGATGCCCAGTTGCGTGCTGCCGGCACCGGCAAGCCGGTGATGTTGTTGGTGCAACGTGGCGGTGGCACACGCTATATGGCCATCAACCCGGCGCAGGAGTAAGGCGACGCGGCCCCATCCGTGCCCAAGCGGAACGCGGATGGGGCTGTGCGATAATGAACGGCTCACTTTCGGCGGGCTGCAATCCGCCCCCCGTTTATTTATCGACAATACTCATGCAGCACGATGCCATGCGGTTTATCCGCAACTTCTCCATCATTGCCCACGTTGACCACGGCAAATCCACCTTGGCCGACCGCATTATTCAATTGTGCGGCGGCCTGACTGCGCGCGAGATGGAAGCGCAGGTGCTGGACAACAACCCGATCGAACGCGAACGCGGGATCACCATCAAAGCGCAGTCGGTGTCGTTGCCGTACACCGCCAAAGACGGCAACACCTATTTTCTGAATTTCATCGACACCCCCGGCCACGTCGACTTCAGTTATGAAGTCAGCCGTTCGCTGGCCGCCTGCGAGGGCGCATTGTTAGTGGTGGATGCTGCACAAGGCGTGGAAGCGCAGTCAGTGGCCAACTGCTACACCGCAGTGGAGCAGGGGTTAGAAGTGGTGCCGGTGCTCAATAAAATTGACCTGCCCACCGCCGATATCGAAAAAGTCAAAGAAGAAATCGAAGCCGTCATTGGCATCGATGCCACCGACGCCGTGGCCATTTCCGCTAAAACCGGTTTGAACGTGGGCGACGTGCTGGAAGCCATCGTGCAGCGTATTCCATCACCGGCTCCGCGTGATACTGACAAACTGCAAGCGCTGATCATCGACTCGTGGTTCGATAATTATCTGGGTGTGGTGTCGCTGGTGCGGGTGATGCAAGGCGAGATCAAACCCGGCGACAAAATGCTGGTGATGAGCACCGGACGCACCCATCAAGTCGATGGCGTGGGCGTGTTCACCCCCAAGCGCAAGCCGCTGCCCAGTCTGCGTGCGGGCGAAGTGGGCTGGATCACCGCCAGCATCAAGGACGTGCACGGCGCGCCGGTGGGCGACACGCTGACGTTAGCCGGCGACCCCGCACCGGGCCCGCTGCCGGGTTTCCAGGAAATGCAGCCGCGGGTGTTTGCCGGGCTATTTCCGGTGGACGCCGAAGACTACCCCGCACTACGCGAGGCATTGGACAAGCTGCGTCTGAACGATGCTGCGTTGCGCTTTGAACCGGAATCCTCCGAGGCGATGGGCTTTGGCTTCCGTTGTGGTTTCCTTGGCATGCTGCACATGGAAATCGTGCAGGAGCGACTGGAGCGCGAATACAACCTCAACCTGATTTCCACCGCACCCACGGTGATCTACGAAGTGTTGAAGACCGATGGTGCCATCGTGCCGATGGACAACCCGGCCAAGTTGCCACCGGTGAATATGGTGGATGAAATTCGCGAGCCGATCATCCGTGCCAACATTCTCACCCCGCCGGACTACATCGGCAGCGTCATCAAACTGTGTGAAGACAAGCGCGGCGTACAGATTGGCATCACCTACATGGCCAGCCAGGTGCAGGTCAGTTATGAATTGCCGATGGCCGAAGTGGTGCTGGATTTCTTCGATAAGTTGAAATCGGTCAGCCGTGGTTATGCCTCGCTGGACTATCACTTCGTGCGTTTCGAGGCCGGCCCGTTTGTGCGCGTGGATACCTTGATCAATGGCGATCGCGTGGATGCGCTCTCCATCATCGTGCACCGCAGCCAGGCCGATCGTCGTGGCCGGGAACTTTGCGAGAAGATGAAAGATCTGATTCCACGGCAAATGTTCGATGTGGCCATTCAAGCGGCAATCGGGGGGCAGATCATTTCCCGCACCACGGTGAAGGCCTTGCGCAAGAACGTGTTGGCCAAGTGCTACGGCGGTGACGCCACGCGCAAAAAGAAATTGCTTGAAAAGCAGAAAGAAGGCAAGAAGCGGATGAAGCAGGTGGGCCGGGTGGAAATTCCGCAGGAAGCCTTCCTCGCCGTGTTGCAAGTGGATAGCAAGTAATGCGTTTCCCGCTTCCGCAGGAAGTGCGGCAAAAACCGATGGAGTACATCGCATGATGGTGTGGTTTGAAACAATCTTGGTGGTGCTGACCCTGCTGTCGGGGCTGATCTGGTTGCTGGATAAGCTATTTTTTGCCAAGCGTCGCGTGGCTGCTGCCGGCTTGGCCGACGCCAAAGAGCCGGTGCTGGTGGATTACGCAAAATCATTCTTCCCGGTGCTGGCCCTGGTGTTGGGCCTGCGCAGTTTTGTGGCAGAGCCTTTTCGCATCCCATCCAGCTCGATGATGCCAACCTTGTTGATTGGCGATTTCATCTTGGTCAATAAATTTGCCTATGGTCTGCGCTGGCCGATCACCAACAAAAAATTCTTGGATAATGGCGAGCCGCAACGTGGTGACGTGGTGGTGTTCCGGCCGCCGCACCACCCGCGCGAGGACTGGATCAAGCGGGTGATGGGCCTGCCCGGTGACCGCATTGGTTATCATGACCACAAGGTTTATGTGAATGGCCGCGTGTTGCCGTATCGTGCGGAAGGGGTGTTTACCGGCGTCGGTCAGGGGAGTGGGGAAACCGGTGACAACAAGCTGACCGAGGGGCTACAAAACCACCCGCATTTCGTGCTGGAGCGTGACATCAGTATTGCAGATGGTGACTGGACAGTACCGGCGGGGCATTATTTCGTCATGGGTGATAATCGCGGCAATAGCGAGGACAGCCGGTTTTGGGGGTTTTTGCCAGAAGCCAATCTGCGCGGCAAGGCATTTTTGGTTTGGATGAATGTGGATACCGAATCCGATCACTGGGTGGACGTTTCTCGCATCGGAACCCGTATTCCTTGAGCAAGCGTTTGGGCGTTCGTAGTTTTATCAGGCCATTCAACCAAGAGGGGAAGCACGAATGAAACAGGCACAGCGCGGCATCACCATGATTGGGTTCCTGATCACCTTGACCGTGGTGATCTTCTTTGCATATTGCGCGATGAAAATCGGCCCGATGTACATGGAGTTTTTCACGGTCAAGAAAGCACTTGCTGGGATTGCCAGTGACCCCGAAGCAGCCAACGCATCCAAAGACAAGCTTCGCACGCTGCTGAACAAGCGCCTTCAAATCGACTATGTCGCGGTGGTCAAACCCGAGATGCTCAAAATCGAAAATACGGAAGGCGGCTACAATCTCATCATGGATTACGAGCGTCGTGAGGAGCTGTTTGCCAACCTCGATGTGGTCGGCAAATTCCATGCTGAGCAGGCTTTGACGCGTGGTGCTGGTGCCAGTAATAACTGACCCCGCGTTGCGCACGTTTGCAGGGCATGCGTTCACCGAACCGGCCCTGCTGGTGCAGGCGCTGACCCATCGCAGCGCCGGCAGCCCGCATAACGAACGCCTAGAATTTCTCGGCGATGCCTTGATCAACCAATTCATCGCTGAGACGCTGTATCGGCATTGGCCCAAGGCCGATGAAGGGGCACTGACTCGCGCCCGCGCCGAGTTGGTGCGTGAGTCCGCATTGGCCGGCATCGCACGGCATCTGGAGATCGGCAAGCAACTGGTCTTAGGTTCGGGTGAAATGAAAACCGGCGGGCATCGCCGTGATTCCATCTTGGCCGATGCGCTAGAAGCCTTGGTGGCGGCAATTTATTTGGATGCCGGCTTCGAGCCTTGCCGCGCGGTGGTGTTGCCGTGGTTTGCAGACATGATTGCGGCATTGCCGCCGCCCAATAAAGTGGGCAAAGACGCCAAAACCCGTTTGCAGGAATGGCTACAAGGCCGGCAACTGCCGCTGCCGGTATATGCCCTGTTGCACGAAGGCGGCGAAAGCCATGCGCGCGTGTTTCGCGTCAGCTGCACTCTAGCCGAGCCCGTGCAAAGTACGGAAGGCGAGGGCAGTTCGCGACGTGCGGCAGAACAACAGGCGGCCGAGGCTGCACTTAAGGAATTGGAAACATGAGCAGTACATCTTCACGCAGCGGCGCAGTGGCCGTGATTGGCCGCCCTAATGTGGGCAAATCGACCTTGGTCAATGCGCTGGTGGGGGCCAAGATCAGCATCACTTCCAACCGCCCGCAAACCACGCGGCATCGTTTGTTGGGGATTGCCACGTTTCCACGCGGGCAACTGCAGTTGGTGGACACTCCGGGCATCCATGGCGAGCAGGGCAAGCGCTCCGGCAAGGCGATGAACCGGATGATGAATCGCGCTGCGCGCGGTGCCTTGGAAGGGGTGGATGTGGCCTTGCTGGTGATCGAAGCGGGCCGCTGGGACAACGAAGACGGCCTGGCCTATGACGCCCTGCATGATGCCGGCCTGCCGGTGGTGCTGGTGGTCAACCAGGTGGACAAACAGAAAGACAAAACCGCCCTGCTGCCGTTTATCACCAAGGTGACCGAGGGTCGCGACTTTGCCGCCGTGCACCCGCTGTCGGCACTCAAACGCAGCGGGCTGGAACAACTGGTGGCGACCTTGATGGATTTGGTGCCTGAGGCCGAGCCGATGTACGGTGAGGATGAAATCACCGACAAGAGTCAGCGTTTTCTTGCCGGCGAATTGGTGCGCGAACAATTGATGCGTCGGCTGGGCGAAGAACTGCCGTATTCGACCACGGTGGAAGTGGAAAAATTTGAAGAAGAACCTTCCCCAAAAACTGGCGTGATGTATCGCATCGACGCGGTGATCTGGGTGGAACGCGAAGGCCAGAAAGCTATCGTCATCGGTAAAGGCGGCGAGCGCCTGCGTGACATCGGTAAGCATGCCCGTCAGCAGATGGAGCAGCTGTTTGGAGCCAAAGTGTTTCTGCAAACTTGGGTGCGTGTGCGCGAGGGTTGGAGCGATGACGAAGCCGCACTACGCGCGTTGGGTTATCACGACTGACTTTGTTCATCTTGGCCATGACAGGGCAAAACTGTCGATGGGTTGCGTTCGGCACAACGCCGTAGAATGCGCCATGCGCTACACCGCCGAGTCCGCCTTTGTTCTGCACGCCCGTCCATGGCGAGAAACCAGCCTGCTGGTGGAAGTGCTGAGCGCCGATCATGGCCGCATCGGCTTGCTGGCGCGGGGCGTACATGGCCCCAAAAAGCATCTGCTGCGCGCCGCGCTGCAGCCCATGCAATCCATCCAATTTGATGCCATACAAACTGGCGAGTTGGCGCAACTTCGTGCCGCCGAGGCGGTGGATGCGGCGCCGGTCGTGTGCGGTGATGCGGTGATGGCGGGTTTCTATATCAACGAACTGTGCTTGCGCCTGGCCCCCCGCCACGCCCCGCAGCCGGAGTTGCATGCGGTGTATGCACACGTGCGCGAGCGTTTGCGCACAGGCGCGCTGCTGGCTTGGACGTTGCGCCGGTTTGAACGTGATGTATTGGATGCGCTGGGGCTAGGGCTGGAGTACACGATGACTGGTGATGGTGCACCCATCGACCCGGCCGCGCGCTACCGACTGGACGCAGAGCAGGGCCCATTGCGGGTACACAGTGAGCGCATGGGGGAGCGACAGACATTCGCCACCGGGCGCGCCTTGTTGGCATTGGCCGCCGATACTCTGCCGGTGCGAGAAGATCTTGCCAGTTTGCGCTTGCCGCTACGCACGGTGCTGCTGCATCACCTAGGAGGGCGTGGGCTGAAGTCGTGGGAAATGCTGGGGGAATTGGGGCGGGTTGTGCGGGGCTGAGAGCAAGCGTGCCCTCTACCGGTGCAGTTCACCCGCCGCTTCCGGCTGGAAACGAATAGCCAACACGTGCAAGCGCGCACTGCGACCACTGGGCATCGGCCAATCGATGCTGTCGCCCACACGCAGGCCAAGCAGGGCACTACCTACCGGGGCAAAAATTGACACCTTATCGGCGCTGCCGTCGGCATCACGCGGGTACACCAAGGTGAGTTCGTATTCGTGGGCGTGCTGTTGATCATCCACCACCTGCACCTTGGCGGTAGAGTTCATGGTGATCACATCTGCCGGCATGTTGCCGGGCTCGGTCAGTTCTGCACGCGCCAACTCCTCGCGCAAGGCTGCCGTGTTGATGCCGCTGTATTGCGGATGCTCCAGCAAATCCTCGATGCGTTCCACATCGACGCGGGACAACAACAGGGCGGGGCGTTGGGCATGGGTGGTCATGTGGTGCGGCTCCTGCAAAGCAAAACGGACGGCGCGGCAGGCGCGTCGCCCGTGGGTTCACGAATTGAAGCCTATTATCCGCCGACGATGCTGCCCGGGGCAAGCCAGAGCTGGTAAGAGCACTTACGGGAAGATAAATGCCGCCACGATGCGGCGGCCTTCGCCGGCCAGGATGGAGTACGTGCGTGCAGCGGCGGCGTTGGTCATCACTTCCAGGCCAACGCCACGTTGCAGGCAGGTCGCCAGTACGATGGGCGGGGGGAAGACTTGCGTTGCGCCGGTACCCAGCACGATCAATTCCGGGTGCAGCGCGAACATGTCATCCAGATCGGCCGGCTGCATTGCAGTTGCCGTGTGCATCGGCCAGTGTTCACGCAAGGCGTCGGGGGCGATGATGAAGCTGGTGTGCAGGCGCCGGGTGTTGACCAAGGCACTGCCACCGTCGGCACCACGCAAAAAAAATTGATAATCCGGGCGTTCCAGAAGCAGATGCATGGCGACGGGCTGCTATCTCAGGCGCGCGGCAGCACGATGTGCCGTTTGTCCTTGCTGGGGCGGTAAAGCACGGCGATATGGCCAATCCGCTGCACCAGCGCGGCCTCGGCACGGGCGGCCAAGTGATCGATCATGGCGTCGCGATCCTCACGGTCGGCGCCACCGACCTTCACCTTGATCAATTCGTGGTGCTCCAGCGCCAGTGCAACTTCGGCCACCAATGCATCGGTGATGCCCTTGCCGCCAACCTGCAACATCGCCTTCAGATCGTGCGCCTGTCCGCGCAAAAAACGAATCTGGGCATTGGTCAGGGCAATCGACATACGGCACGCAACAAGATAATCAAGGGTGTGCAGGGTATCATGCACGCCTACTTCTCGCGTCTTTGGCGGCTATGGCCACCCGCAGTAAATCCAGCCAACGCTGGCTCAAGGAACATTTTTCCGACCCCTACGTCAAAAAAGCGCAGGCCGAAGGTCTGCGTTCGCGCGCGGCCTACAAGTTGGAGGAGCTGGTCGAGCGCGACCGCCTGCTCAAGCCGGGTATGGTGGTGGTGGACTTGGGTGCGGCCCCGGGCGGGTGGTCGCAGTGGGTGCGGCAAGAGTTGGACCGGATGGACCCGGCCAAGCCCGGGCGGATGATTGCCAGCGACATCCTGGAGATGCCCAGTTTGGCCGGTGTGGAGTTCCTTCACGGCGACTTCAGGGACGATACCGTTCTATCGCAATTGCTGGATATGCTGAATGGCGACAAAGTAGACCTTGTCTTGTCCGACATGGCCCCCAATAAGAGTGGAATGGATGCGGTAGATCAGCCGCGCGCGATGCACCTGTCCGAATTGGCGATGGACTTTGCCGATGGCCAGTTGCGTGCCGGCGGCAGCTTCCTGATCAAGCTGTTTCAGGGGATCGGGTTTGACGAATACGTGCGGGAGCTGCGGCGGCGTTATGCCAAGGTAGTGATTCGCAAGCCGGCGGCTTCGCGCAAGCGATCGCCGGAGGTGTATGCCCTGGCCACCGGCAAGCTGGCGCAGATGAAGTGATGAAGGCGACATAAGGACGACATGAACGATCTTGCGAAAAATATCTTGCTCTGGGTGGTGGTTGCCGTCGTATTGATGGTGGTGTTTCAGAGCTTCTCACCAAAACTGGCGGCCAGCCAGGACGTGATCTATTCGCAGTTCGTGCAGGACGTGGAAAACGACCGCATCAAAACCGTCGATATCTCCAGCAACGAACGCAGCATTGCCTTCGAGCGCGCCGATGGCAGCAAGGGCAGCACCACCGCACCAGTGCGCGACCGTGACTTGATCAACGACTTGATCCAGCACAAGGTTGAAATCAAGCAAGCACCGCCGGATTCGGGGGTCTCGTTCTGGTCACTGGTGCTGAACTTCCTGCCGGTGTTGCTGATCATTGGGTTTTGGTTGTTCATGATGCGGCAGATGCAAGGCGGCGCTGGCGGTAAGGGTGCGATGTCGTTTGGCCGTTCGCGCGCCAAACTGCTCAATGACGATCAAGTCAAAGTCACCTTGGCCGATGTCGCTGGCTGCGATGAAGCCAAGGAAGAAGTGGGCGAGCTGGTCGAATTTTTGCGTGACCCCTCGCGTTTCCAAAAACTGGGTGGCAAGATCCCGCGCGGGGTGCTGATGGTGGGCCCGCCCGGTACCGGCAAGACCCTGCTGGCCAAAGCCATTGCCGGCGAAGCCAAGGTGCCGTTCTTCAGTATTTCCGGTTCCGACTTCGTGGAAATGTTCGTCGGCGTGGGTGCCAGCCGCGTGCGCGACATGTTCGAGCAAGCCAAGAAGCATGCACCGTGCATTATCTTTATCGATGAAATCGACGCCGTGGGCCGCCATCGCGGCTCCGGCATGGGCGGTGGCCACGACGAGCGTGAGCAAACCCTCAACCAGATGTTGGTGGAGATGGATGGCTTTGAAGGCGGCGAAGGCGTCATTGTGATTGCTGCCACCAACCGCCCCGATGTGCTGGACAAGGCGCTACTGCGCCCCGGCCGCTTTGACCGCCAAGTCATGGTGGGCCTGCCCGATATCAAGGGCCGCGAACAAATCCTGAAAGTGCATATGCGCAAAGTGCCGCTGCACGACAACGTGCGCGCCGACGTACTGGCACGCGGCACGCCCGGGTTTTCGGGTGCTGACCTTGCCAATCTGGTTAACGAGGCCGCGCTATTTGCGGCGCGTCGCAACAAGACGCAAGTGGACATGCAGGACTTCGAGGACGCCAAAGACAAGATCTACATGGGCCCCGAACGCCGCAGCATGGTGATGCGCGAAGACGAGCGCCGCAACACCGCCTATCACGAATCCGGGCATGCGGTGGTGGCGATGTCACTGCCCAAGGCCGACCCGGTGCACAAGGTCACCATCATGCCGCGCGGCTGGGCTTTGGGTGTGACTTGGCAACTGCCCGAGCACGACAACCTGAGCAACTACAAAGACAAGATGCTGGAAGAAATTTCCATCTTGTTTGGTGGCCGCATCGCCGAAGAATTATTTGTCGGCCAGATGTCCACCGGCGCATCCAATGACTTTGAGCGTGCCACCAAACTGGCGCGCGGCATGGTCACAAAATACGGCATGTCCGATGCGATGGGCACCATGATTTATGCCGATAGCGATGCCGGTTTCGGGGTGCAAAACAAGACCATTTCCGAAGCCACGCAACAAAAGGTCGATGCTGAAATTCGCCGCATCCTGGATGAGCAATATGCGGTGGCACAGCGCATCTTGGAAGACAAGCGCAGCGTGGTGGAAGCCATGACCGCCGCTCTGCTGGAATGGGAAACCATCGACGCCGAGCAGGTCAAGGCGCTGATGGAAGGCCGCACCCCCAACCCCCCGGTAGGCTGGGAGGACAAGTCCAGCAAGGGCAAACGTGATGGCGATGCTACCCCGCCGCCGGCGTCGATCGGTGGGCCGGTGGTGCAGCGTTGAGCAACAGCGGACATCGACGCCTCTGACACAGGGCCGGGAGGAATCCCGGCTTGTGTGTTTGAGGCTACCTAGTTGCCGATAATGCGGGCTTTGCCGATACTTCCCAAGAATCCCTTGGGGTAGGGTCAATTGGGTAAATTGGCGCACTGGTTTCACCAGCTCAAGCGGCGCAATGTGCTGCGCGCGGCGGCGTTGTATATCGGCGCTATTTGGGCGTTGGCGCAGGGGATTGCGCAATTGGCGCCGGTGTTCGGGATTCCAGATTGGGCGGTGCGTTGGTTCATTATTGCGGGAGTGATTGGCTTCCCGTTCTGGGTCGTCTTCGCGTGGTTTTACGAGTTCACACAAGATGGGCTGAAGCGAGAAAGTGAGCGCGATGCGGATGATCAGGCTGCGCATTTGCATGACCGCCGACTTGATAAATGGATCATCGGTGTTTTGCTGGTTGCGGTAGTTTTGCTTGTCACCAACCAGTTTGTATTGCGGCGTGATGCCACTAGTGTTGCCGATGCAACGGCCATGGCCGAACAAGGTGGCACCGGCTTGAAGTCCATTGCCGTGCTGCCGTTGTTGAATGCCAGTGGTGACCCGCAACAGCAGTTTTTTTCCGATGGTCTGACTGAAAACTTGATCGATATGCTTTCCACGGTCAATGGATTGCGGGTCATTGGACGTGCCTCTTCATTCCAGTTTCGCAACAGCAAGGAAGACCCGCGCAGTATCGGCAGCAAGTTGGGGGTGGGCTATTTGCTGAGTGGCAGTGTGCAACGCACGGCTGATACGTTGCGAGTGCGTACCGAGATGGTGGATACACGTACCGGCACGGTGTTGTCGATAAAGCAATACGATCGTCCGGCGGGTGATTTGTTCGCATTGCAAGACGAATTGGCCAAGTCCATTGCCGATACACTCAAAGTGAAACTGCTGGATGGCAATGGGTCGGTGCAGGGAGAGCGTCCGCCCAGCGGGAGTCTGGAGGCTTACAGCGCATTTTGGCGTGGCAATTTTTTCAGTGATTTGGGCAGTGAGCGCGATACCCGTCGGGCGATTGATGAGTTCACTCGTGCCACACATTTGGACTCGCGTTATGCACGGGCATGGGCATCCCTGTCCCGCAATTGGACGTCACTGGCGGCCCTGTATCTGACGGGAAACGATGCGCAGAATGCCTATGCACAAGCGCGTATCGCCAGTGACAAGGCGCTGGCATTGGCACCTGATTTAGGCGACGCGCATGTGGCACGTGGGTGGTTGCTGGAGAATGCAGAGCTGGATTGGAGTGGTGCCGCATTCGAATATCAACGTGCGCTTGAGCTGTCTCCCTCAAGTTTGCAAACCAAGTTCAGCGTTGCCGGCATGCTGGCGTTACAGGGGCAATTGACGCAAGCCGTGATGAAGACAAACGAGGCCATCGCCCGCGAACCAAGGGTGCCAAATTGGTGGAATTGGTATAGCGCCTATCTCTCCGGATTGAACCGACTGGATGATGCTGAAAATGCCATTCGCAAATCCATTGCGTTGCGCCCGCAGGGCAACTCGGCATGGGCACAGCTTGCGATCATTCAGATCCAGCGAGGTGATGCAAAGGCGGCGTTGGCGGCGGCCACGAATGAGCCAGAAGGCGCTTGGCACGATATCGCGCGGACGATGGCATTGCAGATAGGCAAAGACCGTTCTGCAGCGGATGTGGCCGTGCAAGAATTGATTAAACAATATGGCGATGTCGCCGCGTACCAGATCGCGCAGGTGTATGCCCTGCGGCGCGATGACAAGGCTGTATTTGAGTGGTTGGAACGGGCTAGGCAGACGCATGACCCGGGGGTAGGCAATACGCTGATTGATCCATTGATCATGCGTTACAAGCAAGACCCTCGGTTGGCAAAATTTTGTGCCAAGGTGGGTTTGCCTGTTCCCACCACCAGTGAAGCCATCGGGATTTAAATCTATGTTCGACACCGCCCCCCAGCTTGATTGCAATGGCCGCACATTGCGGCTCGATCATCCAAAGGTGATGGGGATCGTCAATGTCACCCCGGATTCCTTTGCCAGTGGCGGCGAACATTTCGATGCGGATGCGGCGATTGCGCACGGGTTGCAACTGGCGGCGGAGGGCGCGGCGATTTTGGATATCGGCGGCGAATCCACCCGTCCCGGCGCGCAAGATGTGTCGGTAGAAGAGGAGCTGCGGCGGGTGATCCCGGTGATTACGGCGCTGGCGGCCACGGTGTCGGTGCCGATCAGTATTGATACATCCAAGCCCGAGGTGATGCGTGCTGCGGTGGCTGCGGGTGCGGGCATGATCAATGATGTGTGTGGCCTGCGCAGCGAGGGCGCGTTGGATGCCGCCGCCGAGTTGCGGGTGCCCGTGGTGTTGATGCATATGCTGGGTGAGCCCCGCACGATGCAAGATGCGCCACATTACGACGATGTGGTGGGGCAGGTGCATCGCTTCTTGGCGGAGCGCATCTTCGTGGCCGAGATGGCCGGTATCGACAAAAAAAACATTCTCATCGACCCCGGCTTCGGCTTCGGCAAAACCACCGCGCACAATCTGCAGTTGCTGGCGCAGTTGCGCCGTTTCACCGAATTGGGCGTGCCGGTGCTGGCGGGGTTATCCCGCAAGCGCAGCATTGGTGAATTGACCGGGCGTGAGCAGCCGCAAACGCGGGTGGCAGGCTCGGTGGCTGCGCATCTGATTGCTGCGCAGCACGGCGCGATGTTGCTGCGTGTGCATGATGTGGCGGCAACCGTGGACGCACTGAAGGTCTGGCAGGCGGTGGCCGCAGTGCCGATGCCGCGCAAGGATGCCGGCAAACCGGCCCTCGTTTGGCCGGATGAGGCGTGATGGTCCTGGCGCTGTCACCGAATGCGTTGCTAGTTTGCTAGAGTCTTGCAAGGGGCGTTTGAAATAGATTTTTGTCGGTATTTCAGGGTTGTTTTGCATCCGTCTGGAACCTGCCGTATCCATGAGCTTCATCGCCGAACTCCGCCGCCGTAACGTCATTCGCATGGCCGGGTTGTACTTGGTCGGTGCGTGGCTCATCACGCAGGTTGCGGGCACGGTATTGCCCATGTTTGATGTGCCAACGTGGGTGTTGCGCAGTGTGGTGGTGTTGCTGGCGATTGGGTTCGTCCCTGCCTTGGTGGTGTCTTGGATTTTTGAATTGACACCAGAAGGACTGCGGCGCGAAACCGATACGTCGGGGACTGATGGTGCGTACCAGGGGGTTGAACGACGCGGGCGTCGTAGCCGCGATCAGGCCGAAGACGCCGTCGCATCCGCACGGGTCTCCAAACAAATCGGCCGCGCCTTTGTCGTGGTGCTCTTGGCGGCACTGACCTTTTTTGTGTTTGATAAATTTTATCTAGGCGCGCAGCAGCGTAATGCCAAAGCCGCCGCATCCACGCTGGCATCGACAACGGCGACGACGCCAATCAAAGGGTTGATTGCGGTGTTGCCATTTCGTAACCGCAGCGGCAACGCGGAGGATGCTTATTTTGTCGATGGCATCCATGACGATCTGCTCACCCAGTTGTCGAAAGTCACCGGCTTCAAAGTGATCTCGCGCACGTCAATGATGCATTACGCCGATACCAAGCTGACCATCCCACAAATTGCCCACGAACTAGGTGCTGCGGTGGTCTTGGAGGGCGGCGTGCAGCGTGCCGGCAACAAGGTGCGCATCAATGTGCAGTTGATCGACGGCGCAACCGATGTCCACCTATGGGCAGAAACCTACGACCGTGCGCTGAACACCGAAACCTTGTTCACCATTCAAGCCGATATCGCCCAAGCCATCGCCAATTCCATGAAGCTGGCCTTGAGCCCCGCAGATGCAAGCGCGCTGGCGGCAGGCTCCACCCGCAACTTGCAGGCCTACGAGGCATTTATGCAGGGCAAGTTGCTGGCAGTATTGGATCGTGCAACACCGGAGCGCTTGCAGGCGGCAATCCAGCAATTTGATCACGCCATCGCATTGGATCCGCAGTTTGCCGATGCGTGGTCACGCAAGGCGCGGGCGCAATTGACCAGCTACTGGTATGGGTTCACCGATGCAAGCTCGCGGGATGCTGCGATTGTGTCGATGGAACAAGCGCGCCGGCTGGCACCCGAAGCGTTGGAAACATGGATCGCGCAGGCATATCTCTATTACTGGGGAAGCCGTGACTACACCAGTGCCGAGTCGGTGTTGGCGCGGGTGATCGAGCGCGCGCCCGGGCTTGCCGAAGCGTGGTATGCCCGCGGCTTGGTTGCACGCCGGGATGGGCGCTTTGCCGATGCCATTTCGGCGTTTCAGCATTCGCTGGCTCTTGATCCTCTGAATACCGACATTTTGTTGGAACTCTCCAACACGATGATCAGCCTTGGTCAGGATGAAGATGCGGCCCCGCTTTACAAACGCCTGAGCGAGTTGGGCAAAGATGCACATCTTTATAGCCCAGAACGTGAGTACGTACGCGGCAACGTGAGTACCGCATGGGCGGCGGTGAAAGGGCCCAACGAATTTTATGCAGCATTGCCGTTCCGGATTGCAGTGGCCAGTCGCAATTGGCAATGGATCAAGCAATCCTTATCGGAAGAGCTGTGGCCCGAGCGCCTGCGACAGTCACCTGACTACCCAGAAAATTATGCATTTGCGGAAGCCGAAGGCCTGCTTGCCACGGGCCAGATCAAAGAGGGCAAGCAGCACTTGGCCGGGATCAAGGCACGCTTGGACAAACTGGCAACACCCTATCCAGCGGGCTGGTCTTCCAGTGGTGAATATTTTTACTACCCATGCCTGTTACCGGGCCTGATGGGGGACTTGGCCGGGGTGCGTGCTGCCGAAAAAGACTATCTGGACAATGCGCCGAAAGATGCCTGGGCCGACTCCAGTCGGCGCACGGCCTTGGCGGTGGCGTTTGCACGGGCCGGCGATCCCGACCGCGCGCTGTATCACATGGAAACGGTGATGCAATTATTCGGCCCGTTCTCGTTTGTGGGCTTCAAACTGTTGCCAGGCTTGGATTCATTACGTGACACGCCGCGTTATTTGGCGATGCAAGAGACCTACCAACGCTGGAGCAATGCGCGCAAGCAGCATCAGGCCCAACAATAATTTCGGCAGTCGTGTCGCGCATCAGCAATCGCATCTGCGCCACGAATGATTCACACTGCGAGCACTCCAGATCATCCATCACGGGCCCGCCATGCAAAGCTTGCTGCGACGTAAGGACATCGACCAAATCACCGTGCACGAAGAAGGCCGGCGGTTGGTGCCTACCCTGAGTTGGCCGCATCTGGTGGCGTTGGGGATTGGTGCCATCGTGGGTACCGGCATCTACACCTTGATTGGCGTGGCCGCCAATTTGGCCGGGCCGGGGGTGTTGCTTTCATTTTTGGTCGCAGGTGTGGTCTGTGCCTGCGCGGCCTTGGCCTACGCCGAAATGGCCACCATGATGCCGGCCGCCGGCAGCGCCTATACCTACAGTTATGCGGTGCTGGGCGAGGCCATTGCGTGGGTGGTGGGCTGGAGTTTGATTCTGGAATACACCTTGGTGGTGAGCACGGTGGCGGTGGGGTGGTCGGGCTATGCGGTGGGGTTTTTGAAGGGCATTGGGGTTGACCTGCCACTGGCCATCAGCGTGGGCTCGCATTCCGGTGGTTTGATCAATCTTCCGGCAGTATTGATTACATGGGTGGTGGCCGGTTTGTTGATGGCCGGTACGCGTGAAAGCGCCACCCTCAACGCGGTGTTGGTGGTGGCCAAGCTCATCGCGCTGGCGGTATTCGTGGCGATTGCACTGCCGGCATTTGACGCCAGCAATCTGCACCCGTTCATGCCGCACGGTTTTACCGAAAGCTTGGGCGCGGATGGCAAAAAATACGGTGTGATGGCGGCTGCAGCGATCATCTTCTTCGCCTTCTACGGCTTTGATGCCATTTCCACCGCCGCCGAAGAAACCAAAAACCCGGGGCGCAATCTATCCATCGGGATCGTGGGTTCGATGGTGGGCTGCACCTTGATCTACATGTTGGTGGCGTTGGCCGCCGTGGGCGCGATGCACTACACGACGTTTGGCCAAAGCCCCGAGCCGCTGGCCTTGATCATGCGCGAATTGGGGCATGGCGCGGCGGCCAAAATCGTGGCGGCCGCCGCCGTGATTGCCCTGCCCACCGTGCTGCTGGCGTTTTTCTATGGGCAAAGCCGCATCTTCTTTGTGATGGCACGCGACGGCCTGCTGCCGCGCAGTTTGTCGAAGGTGGGCAAGCGCGGCACGCCGGTTGCTATCACCGTATTCACCGCGCTGGTGACATCGGCGCTGGCCGGTGTGGCGCGGCTGGATGAAATCGCCGCATTGGCCAATGCCGGCACACTGGTGGCGTTTGTAGCGGTATCCACCTGTTTACTGGTGCTGCGCAAGCGCGACCCGCAACGCCCGCGCGTGTTCCGTGCGCCGCTGGCTTGGCTGATTGGGCCGGTGGCCATTCTGGGCTGCGTGTATTTGTTCTCCAGCTTGCCGGCCAAGACACAATTGTGGTGCCTGCTGTGGAATGCATTTGGCTTGTTGGTGTACCTGCTGTACGCACGCCGCAACAGCCTGTTGGCGAAAGAGCGCACTGCTAAATCGCAATGACGCTTGACCTGCGCCCACGCGCCATCGCGCTGATGGGCCCGACCGCGTCGGGTAAAAGCGCGTACGCGCTGGAACTGGCGCTGCGCTTGCACGGTGAGATCGTCAGCGTCGATTCGGCGCTGGTGTATCGCGGTCTCAACATCGGCGCGGCCAAGCCCACACGCGAAGAGTTGGCGCAGGTGCCGCACCATCTGATCGATGTCTGTGAGCCTTGGCAACCCTATTCGGCGGCAGACTTCGCGGTAGCGGCGCGCGCAGCCATCGACGCGATTGTGGCGAAGGGCAAGCTGCCGATTTTGGCCGGCGGCACTGGGCTGTATTTTCGTGCGCTGCTGGAAGGCTTGTCCGACATGCCGCAGGCCGATGCCGCTCTGCGCGCGCAACTTGCCGGCGAGGCCGAGGCGCGCGGCTGGGCGGCGCTGCATGCCGAGCTGGCCACGATTGACCCCGCCGCCGCCGCACGCATCCACGCCACCGATGCCCAACGCATCCAGCGTGCGCTGGAGGTGTATCGGCTAAGCGGAAAGCCCATCAGCGCTTGGCAGCGCGACGCACGCGGCACACGCTGTCCGTTGAAGGTGTTGAAATTGGTGCTGGCCCCACCCGAACGCGCAACCTTGCATGCGCGCATCCAGCAACGCTTCGACGCGATGCTGGCAGAAGGGTTTTTGGATGAAGTGCGCACCCTGCGCGCGTTGCCGGAACTTGCCGCGCACCCGCAACCGCTGGATCTGCCCGCGATCCGCGCCGTGGGCTACCGGCAGGCGTGGGAGTTTTTGGATGGCATGAGTGATCCTGCCACCTTCCGCGAGCGCGCCATTGCTGCCACCCGGCAATTGGCCAAACGGCAATACACCTGGCTGCGCGGGGAGCTGGATACGCGCGGGTTTGACCCGTCCAGCCAGCGCGGTCAATTGGATGCGGCGGTGGCCGGGTTCCTTGGTGGCGTAGCCGCCTGAAACCCGCAAGCCCCACTCCTGCGTTACTATCGGCAGGCACCCTCTGCAATTGGACGGGTGCGGGGCCGGGCGTCACCCGCTGGCCCACGAAAACAAACAACAACATCTGAACTGTCACGGGGAATCCATGTCGAAGTCGCAATCCTTGCAGGATCCATTCCTGAACGCCCTGCGCCGCGAGCGCGTGCCGGTATCCATCTATCTAGTCAACGGCATCAAATTGCAGGGCACCGTCGAGTCGTTTGATCAATTCGTGGTGCTGCTGCGCAATACGGTGAGCCAGATGGTGTACAAACACGCCATTTCCACTGTGGTGCCGGCGCGTAACGTGCGCATTGCTGCTGCCGGACAGGAATCTGGCGACGAGGCTGAATCAGAAACCGCCGCAACCGAATAAGCCCAACAAGCCTAACGGGGCGGGCTTGTTTTTGCGAAGAGTTGCCCGCATCTAACAGCCGATGCCAACCCAATTGTTTGAACGCTCACGCGGCGGCGAAAACGCCCTGTTGATCCAACCCCATGCTGGCGGCCCGCCAGCCGACGGCGTGCTGGAGGAATTCTCCGAACTGGCACGCTCGGCCGGTGCCCGTGTGCTGAGTGTGCTGCCGGCGCGGATCGACAAACCCAATCCGTCCATCCTGATCGGCAGCGGCAAGTTAGAGGAAGTCAAAGCCGCTTGCGACGCGGTGGGCGCCGATTTGGTGCTGATCAACCACGCGCTGAGCCCCATCCAAGAACGCAATCTGGAAAAAGCACTACAGCGACGGGTGGTGGATCGCACCGGCTTGATTCTGGATATTTTTGCCCAGCGCGCACGCAGCCATGAAGGCAAGCTGCAAGTGGAGCTGGCACAGCTACGGCATATGGCCACGCGCTTGGTGCGCGGCTGGACCCATTTGGAGCGCCAGCGCGGCGGTTCGATTGGTTTGCGCGGCCCCGGCGAAACCCAGCTGGAAACCGACCGCCGCCTGCTGCAAAAGCGCGTAGAAATGCTGCAAAAACGGCTGGAAAAAGTGGACGTGCAGCACACCCAGATGCGTCGTGCGCGGGTGCGCAGCGAGCTGCCACGGGTGGCACTGGTGGGCTATACCAACGCCGGCAAATCGACCTTGTTCAATGCTTTGACCGGTGCCGATGCATACGCGGCCGATCTATTGTTTGCCACCCTAGACCCCACCGTGCGCCGGATTGAACTGCCCGGCGGCGGCGTGGTGCTGGCCGATACCGTGGGTTTTGTGCGTGACCTGCCGCACGAATTGGTGGCGGCATTTCGTTCGACCTTGAGCGAAGCGCGCGAGGCCGATTTGCTGCTGCATGTGATCGACGCCGATGACCCGCTGCGCGATGAGCGCATGGCACAAGTGGATGTGGTGCTGCACGAGATCGGTGCCGGTGACATCCCGCAATTGCTGGTATTCAACAAGATCGACCGTATTGAAGGTGCCGCCCCGCGCATCGACCAACGTGGCGAAGATCAACAAGCGGTGTGGCTATCCGCGCGCGAGGGTCTGGGCTTGGATCTGCTGCGCGAAGCCCTGTGTGAACGCTTGGGTTTGCGCCGTGTTGTGGGTGAAATTACGCTCCCCACCGATGCCGGCCGCTTACGCGCGCGCCTGCACGCACTGGGTGCGATCCGCGCTGAAACCCATGCTGCCGATGGCTGGCAGTTGCAAGTGGATTTACCGTTACTCGACGCATTACGGTTGGCCTCGCACCCCGATGGCACACCCTTGCGCCCCCTTCTGCCGGCGCTTGCGTCGGCGCATCCCGTAGAATCCTGGGCATGACCACACAAGACAGCGGCCCACGCGGGCCAAAAGCGGCCTGGATGGCCTGGAATCGGCCCGGCGGCAGCACGGGGAAATCCTCCGGCGGCGGCTTCAGCCGGTTATTGAATCAATTCCCAGAGATTGGCGGCGGCAGCCCGTTGCGCTGGCTGGGGCTGGCACTGGCCTTGTGGCTGGCTTACAACTGCTTCGTCCTGGTGGCCGAGCAACAACGCGGCGTGGTGCTACGGTTTGGCCAGTTCGACCGGATCATGCAACCCGGCCCCAATTTCAAACTGCCATGGCCAATCGAGACCATCACCAAGGTCAACGCCACCCAGATCAAAAATTATGAAGCCAGCGTGCCGGTGCTGACCCGCGATGAAAACATCGTCGATGTGTCGATCAACGTGCAATACAAAGTGGCAGACGCCAAGTTGTATTTGTTTGGTACCCGCGATGGCGATGAAGTGCTCAAGCAAGCGGCATTGAGCACCGTGCGCGAGCAAGTCGGTCGCTCGGATTTGGATACGGTGCTGGGCGCACGCGAGCAACTGGCGGTGTCCGCACGTGAGCGGCTGCAAAAATCGTTGGAGGCCTATCGCACCGGCCTGCAAGTGACCGAGCTCAACTTGCCCGATGCGCGCCCGCCACAGCAGGTCAAACCGGCTTTCGATGACGTCAACAGCGCCCAGCAAGACCAGCAACGGTTGATCTCCGAAGCACGTGCTTATGCGGCCAAGATCGTGCCCGAAGCGCGTGGCCAAGCGGCGCGCGTGCGCACGGTGTCGGCGGGTTACAAGACCGCTGAAATTGCCCGTGCCACCGGCGATGCCGAACGCTTCAGCCTGCTGGTGGCGCAATACAAAGGCGCGCCGGATGTCACCCGCAAGCGGCTGTGGCTGGAAGCCGTGCAAGACGTGCTGGCAAAGAATCGCAAAGTGGTGGGCGGTGATGGCCGGCAGTTGATCTATGTGCCGATGACCGATGCGGCCAAAACCGTGACACCAACGCAGGCCCTGCTGCCGGATCTGGTGTCACCCGCGGTGCAGGCAACCGAACAAGCAACTGAACAAAACTCGGCACGCCCGGCCCGTGGTGGCCGCCCGGCGGGTCGTGAGGAGGTGGTGCGATGAAATTTCCGGCATGGATGGCGGCGGTAGTCGCGGCCTTGGTGTTGCTGATGGGGTCGATGTTCGTAGTCAGCGAAGGGCAAACCGCAATCGTGTTGAACCTGGGCCGCGTGGCGCGGGTCAATCTGCAACCGGGCTTGCACTTCAAATGGCCGCTGATGGAAAGCGCGCGTATTTTCGACCGTCGCTTGCAAGTGCTGCCGGCCGAGCCCGAGCGCTATCTGACATCCGAACGCAAAGACGTCAGCGTGGACTTCTTCGCGGTGGGGCAGATTGAAGATGCGCGTGCGTTCTATCGCGCCACCGGGGGTGACGAAGCCGCCGCGGTTGCGCGCTTGGCACCCATCATCAAAGACGCACTGCGCAACGAAATCAACGCACGCACGTTGCAACAGGCAGTGTCGGGCGACCGCACCGCCATCGTCAAAAGCCAGCTTGGGGTCATCAATCGTGGTGCTGCCACCTTGGGCGTGCGCATTCTTGATTTGCGCATCAAACAACTGGACTTGCCCACCGACAGCCGCGTGATCGACGACGTCTATAACCGCATGCGCGCCCAACGCCAGCAAGTGGCCAGCCGCTTGCGCGCAGAAGGCGAAGAACAAGCCAATGAAATCCGCGCCGGTGCCGACCGCGACCAGCAAGTGATCATTGCCGAAGCCGAACGCGACGCACAAAAGCTGCGTGGTGAAGGCGATGCCGAAGCCGCCCGCATCTACGCCGAAGCCGCCAACCGCGACCCCAGTTTTTACGCCTTCCAGCGAAGCCTAGAGGCCTACCGCAAAGCATTCTCCGGGGGTGACAGCGTGATCGTGCTGGAGCGCAACGATCCGTTCTTGCAATACATGCGCGCGGACCGTTGATGTCGGAGCTGTGGGCCGCGCTATGCCTGGTGGCCATCCTCGAAGGCCTGCTGCTATTCGCCGCCCCTGGCGCGTGGAAACGTACCGTCGAACAAATGCTGCAACTCAGTGACGAGCAAGTCCGCAGAATCGGCGCGGTGGTGCTGATGCTGGGGCTGGTCTCGCTGTGGGTGGTGCGGGGCGGTTGACTGTGATTGAGCCACCCGGATAAGCGCAGCACAACATACGCTCAGCAAAGCGGGTAGAATGCACAAAAGCCGGGGCTCGCCTCGGCTTTTTCTGTGTTCGCTCTTGCCGTGCTGGTGCTACCCCGATGGTGGTGCCGTCTATGCAGTGCAAGGGGGGCACACCCATCCAGCGGCCCCGATGGCCGCCAGAAAATTTCAGGAGTGTGGTCATGGGTCAGTCAGTGGTGGTGTTGGGTGCGCAGTGGGGCGATGAGGGCAAGGGCAAGATTGTGGATTTGCTCACCGAGAACATCGGCGCGGTGGTGCGCTTTCAGGGTGGGCACAATGCCGGCCATACGCTGGTCATCAACGGCAAGAAGACGGTGCTGCACCTGATCCCGTCCGGCATCCTGCGCGACGACGCGCTGTGCCTGATCGGCAACGGGGTGGTGATCTCGCCGGCCGCACTGCGCAAGGAAATCGAGGAATTGGAAGCCGCTGGCGTGGAAGTGCGCTCACGGCTGAAGATTTCGCCCGCCGCGCCACTGATCATGCCGTACCACATCGCACTGGATCAGGCCCGCGAGAAAGCCGCCGGCGGCAAGGCGATTGGCACCACCGGGCGCGGCATTGGCCCGGCCTATGAAGACAAAGTGGCGCGTCGCGGCATCCGCATTGCCGACTTGCACTACCCCGAACAACTGGCCGAAAAGCTGCGCGCGGCGCTGGACTATCACAACTTTGTGCTGACCAAGTATTTGGGCGTCGAGGCGGTGGATTTTGATGCCGTGTACGCCGAAGCGCTGGCGTTTGGCGAATACGTCGAGCCGATGAAATCCGACGTGGCCGGCATCTGCCACGAGCTGCGCAAGCAAGGCAAGCGCGTGTTGTTTGAAGGCGCGCAGGGCGCGTTGCTGGATATCGACCACGGCACCTATCCCTACGTCACCTCCTCCAACACCACTGTCGGTGGCGCGTTGGCCGGCGCGGGCGTGGGCGCGGATGCGATTGACTATGTGTTGGGGATTGCCAAGGCCTACGCCACGCGCGTTGGCGGTGGCCCGTTCCCGACCGAGTTGGACGATGCCGTCGGCCGAGGCATCCGCGACCGGGGTGCCGAGTACGGCGCATCCACCGGCCGCCCGCGGCGTTGCGGTTGGATGGACATCGTGGCGCTGAAGCGCGCAGTGGCGATCAATGGCATCAGCGGCCTGTGCATCACCAAGCTCGATGTGCTGGACGGCATGGAGAAGTTGAAAATCTGTATTGCCTACGAATACCACGGCAAGCGCAGCGAATACGCGCCGCTGGACGCGCAAGGCTGGGAAGAATGCACGCCGGTGTATTTGGAGTTCCCGGGCTGGAACGAAAACACCCACGGCGTCACCGAGTGGGACAAGTTGCCTGCGGCCGCTCGCGCCTACCTGCGTGCGCTGGAAGAACTGGCCGGTTGCCCGATCAGCATTGTCAGCACCGGCCCCGACCGCGACCACACCATGGTGCTGCACGACCCCTACGCGTGATACTGAAACGCCTCGCGTAGGCGATGGTATGCTGCTGCGATGCAGCATGCCGCCCGCCCCGCAGTACCACCCGCCGTTCTTGTCCCGCATCCGGGTGAAGAGCTCGCCAATGCGTTGACCCACGGTGTGGGTGCCGCGGCGGCGCTAGCGGGCGGGGCGGTGTTGATCACACTCACCGCGATTTTTGGTGACGGTTGGCAATTGGCCGGGGCGATTGTGTTTGGGGTGGCGCTGTTGTTGCTGTACACCGCATCCACCCTGTATCACGCGATCTCGCATCCGGTGGCCAAAGGTCGGCTGAAAATCTTTGACCACTGTGCGATTTATTTATTGATCGCCGGCACCTATACGCCGTTCACCTTGGTAGGCCTGCGTGGGCCCACCGGCTGGTGGCTGTTTGGCACCATCTGGACCTTGGCATTGGCCGGTGTGGTGTTCAAATTATTTTTCACAGGTCGTTTCAAGCGTATTTCGACCTTGATTTACATCGGTATGGGCTGGTTGATCGTGTTGGCGATCAAGCCCATGTGGCACGCGCTGGATACCGCCTCGTTGGTCTGGTTGCTGGCCGGCGGCGTGGCCTATACCGCAGGCACGTTTTTTTATATGCGGCCAAATTTGCGCTATGCGCACGCGATCTGGCACGGCTTTGTGATCGCGGGCAGCGTCTGTCATTACATTTCGGTAATGCTGCATTTGCTGTGAAGCAAGCGGTTTACATGACTTCCGGCGGTGTGCGGAAGTCGGTGTAGGCGGGATGATCGGCACCCTCATCGATTGTTTCGAGGTTCTGCCCATGCGTCGCATTCTGGCATCCGCCATCACCCTTGCTTTGCTTGGCGGCAGTGTTGCCGCCTCCGCCCAAGCCTTACCTGCCCAGTCTGCCGCTGCGGAAGCCGTGACCACTCAGTTGCCGCGCACGGTGCGCCCCTCGCACTACAGCATCGAAGTCACCCCGCATGCGCAGGCGATGAATTTTGATGGCAAGGCGCGGATCGACGTAGAGGTGCTGGAAGCCACTGACCGCGTGGTGTTGCAAGCCATCGACATGACCTTCAGCAACAGCATCTTGATCAATGCCAAAGGCAAGTCGTTGCCGGCCAAGGTCAGTGTGGATGCCGACAATCAGACCGCCAGTTTCGTTTTCGACAAGCCACTGGCCCCCGGCAACTACGTGTTGTCCACCGATTACACCGGCAAGATTGGCACCCAGGCCAACGGCTTCTTTGCGCTGGATTACCCCACTGCCAACGGCAAGCAGCGCGCGCTGTACACCCAGTTCGAAAACTCCGATGCGCGTCGCTTCATTCCGTCCTGGGATGAACCCAACTTCAAGGCCACCTTCGATTTGACCGTCAACGCGCCCACCGGCCAGATGGTGGTAGGCAATATGCCCGCCAAAGACGTCAAAGACCTGGGCAATGGGCTGACCCGCACCACGTTTGCCACCTCGCCGAAAATGTCCACCTACCTGCTGTTTCTAGGGGTGGGTGATTTCGACCGCGCAACATTGAACACCGATGATGGTGTGGAAGTGGGCGTCATCGCGCAGAAAGGCAAGGCCGAGCAGGCGCGCTTTGCACTGGAGGCCAGCCGCGATGTGTTGCGAGAGTACAACGAATACTTTGGGGTGAAGTATCCGCTGCCGAAGCTGGATAACATCGCTGCACCCGGGCGCAGCCAGTTCTTCAGTGCAATGGAAAACTGGGGCGCGATTTTTACCTTCGAATATGCGCTGTTGCTGGATCCTGCCACGTCCAGCATTGGTGATAAACAGTCTGTCTTTACCACCGCGGCGCATGAAATCGCGCATCAGTGGTTTGGCGATTTGGTCACCATGCGATGGTGGGATGATTTGTGGTTGAACGAAGGCTTTGCCACGTGGATGGAGGGCCGCACCACGCGCAAATTGCATCCGGAATGGGATACCAGCGGCGTGGATGCGGCGTTTACCAGCCGTGGTGCAATGGGTGGCGATGCGTATGCCACCACTCATCCCGTGGTGCAGCACGTGGCTACCGTCGAGCAAGCCAGTCAGGCGTTTGACGGCATCACCTATGGCAAAGGCTCGGCGGTGATTTCGATGCTGGAAGACTATGTGGGTGAGGACGCATGGCGCAGCGGCGTGCGTAGCTATATCAGCAAGCATGCCTACGGCAATGCGGTGACCGATGAGCTGTGGCAGGAAATGGAGAAAGCCGCACCGGGCAAGCAATTTGTGCAGGTGGCGCACGACTTCACTTTGCAGCCCGGCGTGCCGCTGATCAAGGCCAGCCAAGTTTGCGTGGATGGCAAAACCCAGCTGGCGTTGGAGCAAGGCGAGTTCACGGTCGATCGCCCCAACAAGACACCATTGCGTTGGCGCGTGCCGGTCACCGTGCGTGCGGGCGACGGTAGCGAGGTGCGTGTGCTGGTGGACGGCAAGGCCAGTGTCAGCGTGCCGGGGTGTAATGCGCCGGTGCTGATCAATGCCGGGCAGAAAGGGTATTTCCGCACCCAATATTCGCCGGCGCAATTCAAGACTCTGAGTGCCGGCTTCAGCAAGTTGCCGGTCGTCGATCAAATGGGCGTGATGATGGATGCCAGCGCACTGGCAGCGGTGGGTTTGCAGCCCGAATCGGATACCCTGGATCTGGCCATGCAGGTGCCAATGAGCGCTGCTCCGGAGTTGTGGCAGATGGTGGCCGGCAGCATGGGAGGGATCGATGACATGCTCAAAGGCAACGACAAGCGGCAAGCTGCGTTCCGCAAATTCGCGTTGGCCAAACTTGCGCCCAAATTTGAGCAACTGGGATGGAATACCCGTGCCGGTGAATCCAGCTCCACCAAACAGTTGCGCACCAGCTTGATTGGCATGTTGGGCGGGCTGGGCGATGCCAAGGTATTGGCCGAAGCGCGCCGCCGTTTTGCGGCCGCGGCCACCGACCCGCAAGCATTGCCGCCAGACCTGCGGCGCACCGTGCTTGGCCTGGTGGCACGTAATGCCGATGCCGCCACGTGGGACAAGTTGCACGCGATGGCGAAAACAGAAAAATCGGCCATGTTGCGTGATCAATACTATGGCCTGCTGGCACGCAGCAAGGACAAGGCATTGGCGCAGCGTGCGCTCGACATGGCATTGACCGACGAGCCGGGCGCTACCAATTCCGCAGGGATGATCTCGGGGGTGTCATGGGAGCATCCGGATCTGGCCTTCGATTTCGCGGTGGCGCATCGCGAGCAGGTGGACAAACTGGTGGATAGCACCTCGCGTGCCCGCTACTACCCTGGCTTGGGCGGCGCAGCGCGTGACTTGAAAATGGTCGACAAGATCAAAGCCTTCGCCGACAACTACATTGCAGCCACCTCGCGCCGCGATGCCGAGCAGGTGATGGCAGGCATCCAGACCCGCGTCAAACTGCGTGCGCAACGGATGCCGCAGATCGATGCGTGGTTGAAGCAGCACGGTATTTGATCGCACTGGTTTGAAACACAACAGGCCCCGCGCATTGCGGGGCCTGTTGTCATTTGCGCGAGTGGAACGGCTTAGAACGCATATTCCGCCATCAGGTTGAATGCACGGCCACGAGGGTCGGCCACACGTGCTTCCCAACCAGCACCATCGCCATCATCCAGGTAGCGCAGGGTGAACGGCGGATCGGTATTGAGCAGATTGCGGATGCCAAAGGTCAGCTTCAACTTGTCGATACCGGTCCAGCTCACGCTGTAGTTGTACAAGGTGTAGCTGTCCACCTTCGGGTTGTATTCGGCAGGGGTATAGCCGTTCGCAATTCCCGGCGGCACCCAATCCCTGTAACCGCCGCGATAGACCTGGGTTAGCGAGTGCGCCCAGTTGCCCTTCTGCCAAGCAAATCCAAGTGTGTGCTTCCACTTGATCGGCAGGTTGAAGTAGCGCTCGTATTCGCCCACCAGGTTGCCGGTGTAGGGCAGGCTGTCGAAACTCTTGGTCTTGAACGTATCCAGGTAGTTGCCATTCAGATGGATGTTCCAATTGCCTCCGGCAAGCTCGCCGCGCAAGTTGGCATCCAGCTCGATACCACTGGTCAAGGTGCCGCCGGTATTGATGTAGCGCTGGTCGATCTGGATGATGTTGCCACTGCTGTCACGAATGAAGTTGGACGCATACATGGGGTAGTTGGCGGTCATCGTGGATAGATTGAATCCGCTGCGGATGGTGTTGAAGCGCTCGATTTGCCACCAATCCACGCTGACATTGAAGTTGGCCGTCGGTGCGATGACAAAGCCCAAGCTGCGCTGCTTGGCTTCCTCCGGCTTCAGGTTGGGGTTGCCACCGGTGACGATGTCCGGGCGAATTTGCACATTGCAGTTGGCCACATCCGGGTTGTAACGACCATTCGGGCATTTGGCAGGATCGGCCAGATCCAGGCCGGTGTATTGGGTTTCGGTGATGCCACGGAACAATTTCGCAAAGTCCGGCACCTTGAATCCGGTGCTGTAGGCACCACGGAACACCAGCCAATCGATGGGGTGCCACTTGAACGAATATTTCGGGTTGGTGGTGCCGCCAAATCCGTCGTATTGGTCGTGACGCACGGCGATGTTCAGTTCCAGACTGTTGGTGACCGGCAGGTTGAATTCGGCGAATACGGCTTTGACATTCCGTTTTTTGGGCGACATGTAATTGGAAGCATCACCCGGGGCGCCAAAAATGAAGGCATTGCCCTGCGCCCACTGGCTGGGGCCATTGAACTCATATTCTTCACGCCGAATATCCACGCCGACTGCGGCTTTCACGTCTTCTTCGCCCCACAGCTTGAAGCCCAAGCTGCCACTGGCACTGGCATCCAGCGTGGTCGTGGTGGAGACACCTTTATACAGCAGCAAACCACTGGCGTCGGCGGCGGCCAGCGCGTCATAAGCGGTTTGCGATTGGTCTTGGCCGGGCATCAAGAATGGATTGAGCAGCCCACTTTTCAAGGCGGCCTTCAGTTGCGGGGTGTAGTAATAACCACCGGCCAGCACCGATTGCGCACTGCTTTGCGCGCGCGACAGGCCCACGTCATAGTCCCAGTTGGCAAGGGTGCCGGTCAGGCCAAACAACAGTCGGTACGCCTTGGTCTCGGTTTCCAGTTGGCGCGGGCCACAGGCGTAGCAACGCCAGCGGTAGGTGATCGGCTTGCCATAGACCAGATTGGTCTGATCGCCGAAATAGGCGTGGATCTGGTTGTAGATCGCGTCGTAGGTGGCTTTGGTGTTGGCGTTCAGCTCATAGGCATCCAGCTGGGTGGCACTGGCATTGATGCTGGAGCTGATTTGCTGGGCTTCGAAGAAACGCGTTGACGTGACTTTGGAGCCCATGAATTCGGCAAAAAATTCATGGTTGTCATTGATCTTGAAGGTGGCGCGGCCAATGCCTTGCAACGTGTCCACCGGTTGCTGGATGGTGCGTGCACGGCCGTAGTCCCATGCGCAGCCGAAGCTGGCACCGGGGCTGGCCCAGGCTTTGTCATCGTACGGGCCCATCATGTCGCCGCCATTGATGCAGCCGGCACCACCGGGCAAATCCAGGGTATTGATGGTGGTCTTGGTCAGACCGGTGGCGGGATCTTTCAGGCCGCCACCAATCATGCTGCCGGTGCCGGTGACAACGTTGGCAAATGGTGTGCCACGGGTATCCGGACCCAAGCCACGTTCAGGCTGAAAGCTGTTGGCAAAATCGCGTTGGTTGCCGCGCAGGATTTTGTTTTTCTTGACGTTGACCGCAGCCCACACATTCCAGTGATCAGTGTCCAGATCACCCCAACCACCGAGTAGGCTGGCGTTGTAGATATTGCCGCCGCCTTGTTGGGTGACATCGGCACCAGCGCTGATCGAGTAGCCCTGATAATTTTTGCGGGTGATGAAGTTGATTACGCCGCCGATGGCGTCGGTGCCATACACCGCCGAGGCCCCGTCGCGCAGTACTTCCACGCGTTCGATGGCGGCAAACGGGATCGAGTTCAAATCCACCACTTGCCCGGCCAGACCGTGTGCCGCCACGCGGCGGCCATTCAACAGTACCAAGGTGGCATCGGCTCCTTGCCCCCGCAGATTGGCACCGGACACACCATTGTTGCCGCGAGTGCCGGGAGGAGCAACGCCACTGTTGGCGGCAAGACTGTCCGGTCCGTTACTGGCTACATTCAACTGCTGCAACAGCTGTTCCGCAGAGGTAATGCCTTGGGCATCAATTTCCGCGCGTTGGATGATGGTGATCGGCAGCGCCGCTTCAACGTCGGTGCGCTGGATACGCGATCCGGTCACCGTCATGCGATCCAAAGTTTTGACCTTGCTATCGGTACTGCTGTCTTTGGGGTCAGCCTGCTGCGCCATGACGGGCATGGTCAGGGCGGCCAACAGCGCAAGGCTCAGGCGGCGCATATGGAGTGTGGTGCGTGAAGACATCGCGATTCCCCAGTGGTGTGTGTGACCGGCCGCATCTGCGACCGCTGCAATCGATGTCGCTCTTTGTTCCCCTGAGCGTCATGCGGTTGTCACCTAATCTAGCGGGTATTGCCGAGCTGTGGAATAGGTGTTTCCGATCAGGTTTGTTTTTGGAATAGCGCATTCCGAAACAGCCAAAGCCCCGCAGAACGGGGCTTTGGGGGGGGCGCAAGCAGGTGCGCTTGGGCTTGACCAAGTGACAAAGCGGTCTCGGTCAAACCTGCAGCAACGCACGGTACGCGGCTACGGCATCCGGCCAACGCGGGCGCCAGCCGCTTTCCAGCAAGCGCGCATTGGACAGCCGCTTGCCGGTGGGGGGCATTGGCGTACGCGCAGGCCGGGGGACACGCAGCAGATCGGCAAGCTGATCATAAAATGCCGCTTTCTCTGCAGGGTTGCCATCGGTGCCGATATAACAGGGCTGCGGTTGCGTGATTTGCAGCAGATGTACGCAGGCGGCAGCGGCATCTTCAATATGGATCCGGTTGGACCAATGTCCGGGACCCTCTGGCGCAAGCAAACGCTGGTGCCGCAAGCTGTCCAGCAGGCGCGTGCGCCCGGGGCCGTAAATGCCGCCCAACCGAAGGGTGACGGCCTGCTGTGGCAGATGCTGCTGCAACCATGCTTCGGCCATCAGCAGGGCGTGACTGCGAAATTCATTCGCCAGCGTGGGGGTGCGCTCATCGACCCAGGACGCTGCGGATTCGATGCCCGCTTCTGGCCAAACCACGGTGGAGCCTACCAGCAGCACGCGTTGCAGGTCCTGCCGGCAAGGGAGCGCGGCAAGCAAATTCTGCAAGCCGGCAGGGTAGGTGGCCTGATAGCAAGCCGCAGTCCTTTGATCCGGTGAGGGCGCAAACAGGATGTGGCTAACCTGCGGAAGCACCCCGCGTAGCGTATGCGGTGCGGACAAGTCGGCTTGAATGCCGAGCACGCCGGGTGCAGCACTGGGCCTGCGCCGCAAATGCCAGACCTGCCATCCGCTGGCGTGCAGTGTTGCCGCGACACGTTGGCACAACTCGCCGCCCACCAGCAAAATTGACGGATCCATCTGCGCGCTTGGCTGGAGCATTCCCATGTGCCTAGTGTGCGTGAATCGCTAGTGTGCGTGAATCGCGGGGGTTGCCATAGAGTGCGCGCCGCTGCGCAATCGGTTGGCTGCGTCAGTCATTGGCAGTCAGTGTGGCGGTGTGTGGCACGCGCCGCCATTTGTCCACGTTGTAGCCCCAGCCGCGCAGTTGCTGTCGCGCATGCTCAAGATCATCGACGGAAACCTGCTTGGAACGTGAAAAGACCCAGGCATAGTCACGCGTGTCGCGGGCGACCACCATCAGGCTGTAGTCGTCGCGCAGCCAGGCCACCACGTACTGTGCCTTGACGGGGCCGAACACGCGCACGTCCCAGACCGCGTTGTTGGTCCCCGGGCGCACCCGCGCCGGCGCCTCGATGTGCTTGCGCGGACCGTTGGCACGCCCCTGGTTGAAGGTGAGGGTGGTGCGGATGCTGCCGTCCTTGCGCAGCGTGTAGGTTTCCACCGCGTTCCACGCGTCGCGCTCGAACGCGGTGGGAATGCCGCCGACGAGGTACCAGGTGCCCATGAACCGGGC
>NZ_DAOOUM010000030.1:0-32750 GCF_035369645.1 Thermomonas sp.
TCGATGCCCTGGCCGATGCGGTTGGGGCCGCCACCCAGCACCATGATCTTTTTGCGATCACTGGGGTTGGCCTCGCACTCGTCCTCGTAAGTCGAATACAGATAGGCGGTGCTGGTGGCAAATTCGCCGGCGCAGCTATCCACCCGCTTGTACACCGGGCGCACCGCGAAGGCTTTGCGCAGCGCGCGCACCGCGGTTTCGTTGGTGCCGGCCAGTTGCGCAATGCGCGCATCGGAGAAGCCCATCCGCTTGAGGCCGCGCAGGCGCTTGGCATCCAGCCCATCCAGGCCGCGATGCACCACGTCGATTTCGGCATCGATCAATTCTTCGACCTGATCGAGGAACCACGGGTCAACGAATGACAGCGCGTGCACATCTTCCACGCTCATGCCGGCGCGAAACGCATCGGCGATGTGGAAGATGCGTTCCGGGCCCGGCTCTTTCAGCTCGCGGCGCAGCGTGCGCAGATCATCTTCGTTGACCAGATCCAGCCCGGTGGGATCCAGCCCGATCTTGCCGATTTCCAAACCACGCAGCGCTTTTTGCAGCGACTCCTGGAAACTGCGACCGATCGCCATCACTTCGCCCACCGACTTCATCTGGGTGGTCAGGCGCGCATCGGCGGCAGGGAATTTCTCAAAGGCAAAACGCGGAATCTTGGTGACGACATAGTCGATGGATGGCTCGAACGAAGCCGGGGTCAGGCCGCCGGTGATTTCATTCTTCAACTCATCCAAGGTGTAACCCACCGCCAGCTTGGCCGCCACTTTGGCAATCGGGAAGCCGGTGGCCTTGGACGCCAGCGCCGACGAGCGCGACACCCGCGGGTTCATTTCGATCACCACCACGCGGCCGTCTTTGGCATTGATACCGAACTGCACATTGCTGCCGCCGGTATCCACGCCAATCTTGCGCAGCACCGCGATCGAAGCATCGCGCAGGCGTTGGTATTCCTTGTCGGTCAGAGTTTGCGCGGGTGCAACGGTAATGCTGTCGCCGGTGTGCACGCCCATCGCGTCGAAGTTTTCAATGCTGCACACGATGATGCAGTTGTCGGCGGTGTCGCGCACCACTTCCATTTCAAACTCTTTCCAACCCAGCACCGATTCTTCGATCAGCACTTCGCCGGTGGGCGAAAGCTCCAAGCCGCGCTTGGTAATTTCTTCGAATTCTTCCTTGTTGTAGGCAATGCCGCCACCGGTGCCGCCCAAGGTAAAACTGGGCCGGATGATGGTGGGAAAGCCCACCTGCGCTTGAATCTCCAGCGCCTGCGCAAAGCTGCGTGCGACTTCTGATTTCGGGCTGGATAGGCCGATTTCAGACATCGCCTGCTTGAACAATTCGCGGTCTTCGGCCATGCGAATGGCTTCGCGCTTGGCACCGATCAACTCGACGTTGTACTTCTCCAGCACGCCATTGTCGGCCAAGTCCAGTGCACAGTTCAGCGCGGTTTGCCCGCCCATGGTGGGCAAGATGGCGTCGGGTTTTTCTTTGGCGATGATCTTTTCGACCGTCTGCCAATTGATCGGCTCGATATACACCGCGTCGGCCATGTCCGGGTCGGTCATGATGGTGGCCGGGTTGCTGTTGACCAGCACCACCCGATAGCCCTCGTCACGCAAGGCTTTGCAGGCCTGTGCGCCAGAGTAGTCGAACTCGCAAGCCTGCCCGATGACAATCGGGCCTGCGCCGATGATAAGGATTGTTTTTAAATCGCTGCGCTTAGGCATTGCTGTTGCTCTCCATCAAGGCAACGAATTTATCGAACAGCGGGGCCACGTCTTGCGGGCCGGGGCTGGCTTCGGGGTGGCCTTGGAAACTGAAGGCCGGGGCATCGGTCAACTCGATGCCTTGGTTGGTGCCATCGAACAACGAGCGATGGGTGACCCGCGCACGCGCCGGCAGCGTGGCCTCATCGATACAGAAGCCGTGATTTTGCGAGGTGATCATCACCCGCCCGCTGTCGAGGTCTTGCACCGGGTGGTTGGCACCGTGATGGCCGTGCGCCATCTTCACGGTCTGCGCGCCGATGGCCAAGCCCAAAAGCTGGTGACCCAAGCAGATGCCGTACAGCGGGATTTTGACGTTCAAAAATTCGCGGATGGCGGCAATCGCGTAATCGCACGGGGCCGGGTCGCCGGGGCCGTTGGACAAAAATACGCCATCGGGTTGCATCGCCAGCACCTCGGCGGCACTGGTTTGCGCCGGCACCACCTGCACATCGCAGCCGCGCTCAGCCAACATGCGCAGGATGTTGCGCTTGGCACCAAAATCGTAGGCGACGACTTTGAACTTCGGCGCCGCGCGCACCCAGTCATTGGCATCCAGATCCAACTGACCTTCGCTCCAGCGGTATGGCGCGGCAGTCGTCACCACCTTGGCCAAATCCATGTCTTTCAAGCCGGGAAACTTGCGCGCCGCTTCGATGGCGTGCTCGGCATCCAAGACGTCGTCATGCCGCGAAGCCGCCAGCAGCGCCGCGTTTTGTGCGCCGCGCTCGCGCAGGATGCGGGTCAATTTGCGGGTATCAATCCCGGCAATCGCCACAATGCCGCGCGCTTGCAGCCACTCGGGCAGCGGCGTCTGGCTGCGCCAGTTGCTGGGCCGGCGCGGCACGTCGCGCACGATCAGGCCCGAGGCCCAAACCTTGCCAGCTTCGTCGTCTTGCTCGGTGCAGCCGGTATTGCCGATATGCGGATAGGTCAGCGTGACCAGTTGTTGCGCGTAGGAGGGGTCGGTCAGGATTTCCTGATAGCCGGTCATGGCCGTGTTGAACACGGCCTCGCCCACGGACAAACCGGGTGCGCCCACGGAAATGCCCTCAAAGACGGTGCCGTCTTCAAGCGCTAAGAGTGCAGGATTCTTCAAGTGCGTCGCCTTGCGTCAGGTTGCAAGAAAGCGCCGAAGCGGGGCTACCGGTTCGGAGCGGAGGGGGTTTAGGCGAGGCGGAATTGTACCGGCAAGCGACCCTCAACGCTAGCGGCAGATAGGAACGCCAAGCAAGTTTCATCCACGCGCATTCGCGCTAAAATACTCAACTCGCTTGTTTGCGTCACGGAACCCGCCATGCCCTTCGTCGTCACCGAAAACTGCATCAAATGCAAGCACACCGATTGTGTCGAGGTGTGCCCGGTGGATTGTTTTCACGAAGGCCCCAATTTCTTGGTGATCGACCCCGATGAGTGCATCGATTGCACCTTGTGCGAGCCCGAATGCCCGGTGGGTGCGATCTACCCGGAAGAAGACGTTCCCGCCGGCCAAGAACTGTTTGTCGCTTTGAATGGCGAATTAGCCAAAGAATGGCCGGTGCTGACCGTGCGAAAAGACCCGCCGGCCGACCACGCCGAATGGGACGGCAAGCCGAACAAGCTGCCATTACTGGAACGCTGACATTCACGCGATGCCGTAGGCCAAAGCCTACAGCTGTCACCGTGTCGCGGCGGGCCCTGTTTGGCCCGCCTACGGTCGTCATCGATTACGGTGCGATTGCCGCCTTCAATACCGCAATCAACTTGCCCGCCGCATCGCCTGAGGGCGGCAGGCCGCGCGGATCCACCGCCGCCACGTAAAGCTTGTCGCCGGTTTTGGTCACCCGCACCAAGAATTTGCTGTCCAGATAATCGACATCGTATGTGCCCAAGATCTCGGCTTTGCTGGCAATCCGCACACCACTGGTTGCGGCCAGGACGTCGCCCAACTTCGCAAACACCACGTCGCGTTCGCCCGCTACCGCAAAACCGGTGGGGTTGCTGACCGGCTGTGCCGCAGCACTGGCGGTGTTGCCAGGACTTGCCGATGGCAGCGCCATCGCGCGGTCAAGCGCAGGGCGATCCAAGTCTGGCGGCACTTCCAGCGGGCGCAGCTCAGCACTTTGGGTGTACAGCTCGTTCTTTTTCTTGAACCAGTGGCAACCCGACAGACTGGTCACCAACAAAATGGCGACCAACGGGGTGGCGGCCTTGATCACGCGGGAAGTGCGGTGCATCTGGTTCTCCTGTCAGGCCGCGATGTTGCGGCTGCATTCTTCAAGTTGGGCAATGGTCGCATGCAGACGGTGGGCTTGTGCGACATGTGCAGATGATAGCGGTTGCAGCGGCAAACGCAGACCATGACCGATGCCTTGCAGCGCCAGCAAGGCTTTGACCGGGATCGGGTTCGATTCGAGCCCAAGAAAGTGATAAAGCTCGGCTAAACGGTCATCCAGCGCGCGTGCGCCAGCGGCGTCGCCGGCCTGCGCCAGTGCGCACAGCCGCGCAAAACTGGCCGGCACCACGTTGGAGGCCACTGACACCACACCATCGGCCCCTGCCAACATCGCACGCACGGCGGTGGGGTCATCCCCGCTGAACACAGCAAAGCCGTCCCGCCGCAGCGGCAACAGGGCTTCCATACGCTCGGCATCGGCCCGCGCTTCTTTGATGCCGATGATATTGGGATGTAACGACAACTCGCCGGTGGTTTGCGCGGCCATGTCACAGCCGGTACGCCCGGGGACGTTGTACAACAGCACCGGCAGCCCACCTTCGTCGGCCACTGCGCGAAAATGCGCCACCAACCCCGCCTGACTGGGCCGCACATACGGCGGCACCACCACCAAGGCAGCATCCGCCCCAAGTGCCGCCACACGCTGATTGAAGCGTATCGTTTTGGCGGTATTGGACTGCCCGGTACCGGCCAGCACCGGCATCCGCCCGGCGCTGAACGCCACCGCGCTGCGCAACAGTGCGTCGTATTCATCATCCAGCAACGCCGCCGCTTCACCGGTTGAGCCGGCAACCACGACCGCGCGGGTTCCCGCATCCAATTGCGCCTGCAACAGGCGCGTCCACGCGGGAAAATCAATGTCGCCTGCCGCCGTGAACGGCGTTGCCAGCGCGGTAATGCTGCCAGAAAGTTGCAAGGGATTTGACTCGCTTGGGGGCACAGCGGAACCGCTGCGCGTGTGGGGGAAACGGTGGGGCAAACGATGGTGGGCAACACGAATATCCGCATGATCTTACTTGCGGCCTCAAACCGCCGGCAAGTATGCTGCCCGCCATGTCATCATGCACTGGTGGCATTTCCCATTCGTTTCCCGGTACATCGCTTTGAGCAAGACTGCCGCCCGGCCTGCCCCCCAAGAAAACCACCTGCTGATTACCGCGTACACCACGCACCCGCAGACCCCGCTATTGGCGGTGACTCGCCGCATCGCCGAATCCGGCTGCAACCTGGTGGATACCCGGCTAGCGACGGTGGGACGCGATGTCTCGGTCACCGCGCTGGTGACCGGTTCGTGGGATGCCGTGGCCAAACTCGAAACCATGCTGACCAAGCTGGAGCGCGAGGAAGGCTTGAAGTTGATCTGGTACCGCACCGGCCCCAAGCCGATGCAGTCCAACCTGCTGCCCTATGTGGTGGAAGTCATCGCTGCCGACAAACCCGGCATCTTGTTCCAGCTGGCCGATTTTTTCGACCATCAGGGCATCACCATCGAAAGCCTGCACTGCGCGCGCTACCGGGCGATGCAGACCGGGGCTGACATGTTTTCGGCGCAATTGACCATTGGGGTACCCGCAGAAATGCATATCGCCGCGCTGCGCGATGATTTCCTCGAATTTTGTGATCATCTAAACCTTGACGCGATCATGGATCCCATGAAGTATTGAGGTCGATGAGCACCATCGGCGACCGCATCCCCGACCTGCCCCTTGCGCTTGCAAGCGGCAAGGCAGCCACGCTAGGCGATTACGCCGGCCACTGGCTGGTGCTCTACTTTTACCCCAAAGACAGCACGCCCGGTTGCACTACCGAAGGCTTGGACTTCAACGCCTTGCTGCCCAAGTTCAAACGCGCCGGTGCCACCGTGCTGGGCGTTTCGCGTGACTCACTGAAGTCCCATCAAAATTTCTGCGCAAAGCAAGGCTTCACATTCGACTTGGTCAGCGATGCGGATAGCACTCTATGCAATGCATTTGGCGTGATTCAACCGAAAAAACTCTATGGCCGTGAATACCTCGGCATCGTGCGCAGCACGTACTTGATCGACCCCGCCGGCGTCATCCGCCAGCAATGGCAGCCGGTCAAACTTGTCGGCCATGCACAGGCCGTGCTGGATGCATTACAGGCCGCACAAGCCAAGTGACCCACGCCCATTCCACATCACGCCACTGCCCCGCCCTGCGGGACGCGGTGGCCCGCTGTTTATCGCCCACAGGAGCCCACGCATGACCCACGGCAAGCGCATCTATGTGCTCGATACCAATGTGCTGATGCACGACCCCACCGCGCTGTTCAAATTTGAAGAACACGACGTCTATCTGCCAATGCAGGTGATGGAAGAGTTGGACAACGGCAAAAAAGGCACCAGCGAAGCCAGCCGCAATGCACGCCAAGTCAGTCGGTTTTTGAATGAACTGATCGAAGCCCACGGCAGCACCGACATCCGCCAAGGCGTGCGCTTGGCGCGCCCGCAGGGCTTGCAACTACGCGGCGCAGCCAGCGTTGGCCGGTTGTTGTTTCAAACCGGCGATTTCAATGCCGGCAAGCGTTTTGGCACGGTGATTCCGGACAACAACATCCTCGGCGCGATCTTGGTATTGAAAGAATCCGACCCCGGCGCGCCGGTGGTGTTTGTGTCCAAAGACATCAACCTGCGGATCAAAGCCTCGATTGCCGGGATTGAAAACGAGGACTATGAAAACGACCGCGCACTGGACGATTTCAACCTGCTCTACACCGGTGCCACCGTATTGCCCGAAGATTTTTGGCAACGCCACGGTAGTGAGTTGAAATCGTGGACCGACAAAGGCCGCACCTATTACCAAATCACCCGCAGCGAAGACGACGACTGGCATCCCAACCAATTCGTGTATTTGCCGGGCGATGAGCAATCGGAAATGAAGGTGGTCAAACTCGACCCCGACAACGTGACGTTGCGCATCGTCGATGACTATCGCCACAGCCAGCATTCGGTGTGGGGCATCACCGCGCGCAATCGCGAGCAAAATTTCGCGTTGAATGCGCTGATGGATCCGGATGTCGATTTTGTCACCCTGCTGGGCACCGCCGGCACCGGCAAAACCTTGCTGGCCTTGGCGGCGGGGCTTGCGCAAACGATGGATCAACAGCGCTACCGTGAGATCATCATGACCCGCGCCACCGTCAGCGTGGGCGAGGACATCGGCTTTTTGCCCGGCACTGAAGAAGAAAAAATGACCCCGTGGATGGGCGCACTCACCGACAACCTGGAAGTGCTCACGCATAACCAAGAAGGCGGTAGTTGGGGCCGCGCGGCCACCAATGACTTGCTGGCCTCGCGGATCAAAATTCGCTCGATGAACTTCATGCGCGGGCGCACCTTCCTGTCGCGCTACCTGATTTTGGACGAGGCACAAAACCTCACCCCCAAACAGATGAAAACCCTAGTCACCCGCGCCGGTCCCGGCACCAAGATCGTGTGCCTTGGCAATGTGCAACAGATCGACACGCCGTATCTGACCGAAACCACCTCGGGCCTGACCTACGCCGTGGATCGCTTCAAAGCTTGGGAACACAGCGCGCATGTCATCTTGCGTCGCGGTGAGCGCTCACGCTTGGCGGACTATGCGTCGGACGTGTTGTAGCGCCTGTGGGGGTCTATCTGCCACGCTGGGTATGGCTTGGTGCCGGCCTACTGGCCTGCGCCTCTGGCATGGTCAATGCGGTGGGTTACCTGGGATTTGAGCATCAAGCCATCACCCACCTGACCGGCACTACCACTTTGCTGGGTGGTGCATTAGCGCAAGGTGATACGCAGACCGCGCTGCACTTGGGTGGCGTGGCATTCGCCTTCCTGATGGGGGCGGCCATCAGCGGGATGATCGTGCAAGACAGCACTCTGCAGCTAGGCCGGCGCTACGGTGTCACCTTGGTACTAGTTGCACTACTACTGCTTTTAGCGATCCCGCTGTTTCAGCACAGCAACATCTTTGGTGCTCTGTTGGCGGCAACAGCCTGCGGCATGCAGAACGCAATGGCCACCACGTTCAGTGGTGCCGCAATCCGCACCAGTCATCTGTCGGGCATGTTTACCGACCTTGGCATCAGCATTGGCCATGCCCTGCGCGGCTTACCATTACAAAAACGCCGCCTACTGTTGAGCGTGCTGGTAATTTCAACCTTCTGCGCAGGTGCCACATTGGGCACGCTGCTATTCGCACACTTGCACTACATGGCGCTGGCCGTGCCCGCCAGCGCCATTGGTGTCACCGGGTTGAGTTATGCCTTATGGCGACAGTTACGCGGGTAACACCATCCTCACGCCCGTGCAAACACCAGCGCCGCATTGGTGCCGCCAAAGCCGAAGCTGTTGGACATCACCACGTCGAGTTGGGCATCGCGGCTTTCGCGCACGATCGGGTAGCCTTCCGCGCCCGGGTCAAGGTTGTCGATATTGGCAGAGCCCGCAATAAAGCCGTCACGCAGCATCAATAGGCAGTAGATGGCTTCGTGCACGCTGGCTGCGCCCAGTGAGTGGCCCGACAGTGCCTTGGTGGAAGACAGCGGCGGCATGGCGTCACCAAAGACTTCGCGCACGGCTTTCAGCTCCACCAAATCACCTAGCGGCGTGGAGGTGCCGTGAGTGTTGAGGTAGTCCACCTTCTGGTTCACACCTTGCAACGCCATTTGCATGCAGCGCACCGCGCCTTCGCCGCTGGGTGCCACCATGTCGGCACCGTCGGAGGTGACGCCATAGCCGATCAATTCAGCATGGATCCGTGCGCCGCGCGCGATGGCGTGATCCCAATCTTCCAACACCAACATGCCGCCGCCGCTACCGATGACGAAGCCATCGCGGTTTGCATCGTAGGGGCGTGAGGCGGTTTGCGGGGTGTCATTGTGACCCGATGACAACGCGCCCATGGCGTCGAACATCACCGTCATCGTCCAGTCCAAATCTTCACCACCACCGGCAAACACGATGTCTTGTGCGCCGTGGCGAATCAGATCGGCAGCCGCACCGATGCAATGCGCGGAGGTGGCACAGGCGGCGCTGATCGAATAACTCAGGCCTTTGATTTTGAATGCAGTCGCCAGGTTGGCCGACACCGTGGAGCACATCGTGCGCGGCACCATGTAGGGCCCCACTTTGCGCACGCCGCGCTCGCGCAAGAGGTCGGCGGTTTCCACCTGCCAGCGACTGGAGCCGCCGCCGGAGCCTGCAATCAGGCCGGTGCGTACATTCGAGACGTGTTCATCGCTCAAACCCGCATCGACGATCGCATCGCGCAGCGCCACATAGCTATAGGCCGCCGCATCGCTCATGAAACGCTTCAATTTGCGGTCGATCACGGCATCCAGATCAAGATCGACCGCGCCACCGACCTGACTGCGCAGGCCGCGCTCCACCGAGTCTTGCAGCGTGCGGATACCCGCGCGACTTTCGCGCAGTGCCAACGACACGGTCTCCAGATCATTGCCCAAGCACGAGGTAATGCCCATGCCGGTAATCGCGATGCGACGCATCTCAAGTGCCCTCTGTCGAATTGAACAAACCCACGCGCAAATCTTTGGCAACGTAGATTTCTTGCCCGTCCACCAAGGTACGGGCATCGGCCTGCGCCATCACCAATTTGCGATTGATCACGCGGGTGACGTCGATTTCGTAGGTGACGGTTTTCGCGGTGGGCAGCACTTGCCCACTGAATTTAACCTCCCCGCAGCCCAGCGCGCGGCCGCGCCCGGGTGCGCCCAACCAGGTCAGGTAAAATCCCACCAACTGCCACATGGCATCTAGGCCCAAGCAGCCGGGCATCACCGGGTCGCCAATGAAATGGCACTGGAAAAACCACAAATCCGGGTGAATATCCAGCTCGGCACGCACAAAGCCTTTGCCGTGGCTGCCACCGTTGTCGCTGATGTCGACGATACGGTCGAACATCAACATCGGATCCGACGGCAAACGCGCCGTGCTATTGGGGAATAATTCGCCGCGGGCGCTGGCCAGCAACTGCTCGCGAGTAAACGATGACGCACGGGTCATGGACTGGCCCAAGGGGAAATTGGGAAGTGTAAACGCGAAGTGCGTACATACCTATACGTATTGCCGCGCTTCTTGCTGAATAACGAACCTTTTACGGATTGCCCGGGTAAAACAAAAATGAAATCGTGTGCACTGCAACATTCCCCCCTCAAAGCGTATTAAGCTCCAAGCACATCCTCATCTTCGGAACGCTTCCGTGACGCAAGCCGCGCCTGCTTCGTTGTTGACCATTTTTGGAGCCACGGGTGATCTCTCCCGTCGCATGTTGCTGCCCTCGCTGTACGGCCTGCATAGCGAAAATTTGTTGCCGCAACGCATGCGCATTCTTGGTACTGCGCGCAGTGAATTGGATCAAGCGGGGTTTTCGCACCTGGTGGCGACCAGCCTGAACGAATTTGTCCCTGCCGCACAACGCAACGATGCCACCGTGCGCAGCCTACTGGAGCGTATCGACTACCAACCCGCAAGCGCTGATGACGATGCCTCGATGGCCAGCTTGGTGGCCAAGGTGGATGCGCTGCGCAATGGTGATGTGCTCTACCACATGAGCACCGCGCCAAAATTCTACGGCCCGGCTTGCCAAGCGCTGGCTGCGCATGGTGCCGCCGGCGCAGGCACCCGGGTAATGTTGGAAAAACCCATCGGCAAGGATTTGGCCAGTGCCATCGCCATCAACGATGCGGTGGCCAAGGCGTTTGATGAGGAACGCATCTTTCGCACCGATCACTACCTTGGCAAAGAAGGTGTGCAAAACCTCATTGCGCTGCGCTTTGGTAATGCGTTGTTCGAGCCCCTATGGAACGCGCGCCACATCGCGCAAGTGCAGATCACCGTGGGCGAAACCGTGGGTGTGGAAGGCCGCGGCGACTATTACGATGAATCCGGCGCGATGCGCGACATGCTGCAAAACCATCTGCTGCAACTGCTCTGCCTTGTCGCGATGGAGCCGCCGGCACGGTTTGAACCCACCGCCGTGCGCAACGAAAAAATCAAAGTGCTGCGCTCGCTGCGTGCGATCAATGCCAGCAATGTGAGCACCGAGTCGGTGCCCGGCCAATATAGTGCCGGTGCCAGCAATGGCGTGGCGGTGCCCGGTTATGCCGAAGAATTGGGCCACAGCAGCCGCACCGAAACCTTCGTGGCGCTGCGTGCGCACGTGGACAACTGGCGCTGGTCGGGGGTGCCGTTTTATTTGCGCACCGGCAAGCGCTTGCCCTCGCGCAGCACCGAGATTTACATCCAATTTCGCAAAGTGCCCTATTCCATTTTTGGTGGACCGGCTGCCGCCGATATGCAACCCAATGGTTTGCTGATTCGCTTGCAACCCGAGGAGCGCATCGAAATGGAATTGATGAGCAAAACCCCGGGGCTGGACCGGCAGGGTCTGCGTCTGTCGCAGGTCGCGCTGGATCTGGATTTTCACGAAGAGTTCGCCAACGCACGCAAGCGTATTGCTTACGAGCGCCTGTATTTGGATGCGATCGAAGGCAATAGCACCTTGTTTGTGCGCCGCGACGAAACCGAAGCCGCGTGGCAATGGGTGGATGCCATTCTGGATGGCTGGCGCGACGCCGGCATGGTGCCCAAACCCTACCCTGCTGGCACATGGGGGCCCAGCGCCACGGTGTCCTTGGTTGATCGACTTGGCCACACCTGGCGTGAGTAAGGTGCAGACGATGGGCTGGGTTGAACACGATTATCCCAACACCGCCGCACTGGTGGCTAATGTGTCGGCCCTATTTGAAACTGCCTGCCGCGATGCCATCGGCGCACGCGGCCATGCCGTATTGGCACTGGCCGGCGGCCGCACGCCGCTGCCGATTTATGCGCATCTGGCCAATGCAGGCTTGGGGGGCGCGATTGCGGTCATCCCCACCGACGAGCGCTGCGTGCCGCACGCGCACGCGGCCTGCAATTTACGCAATCTGCGCGCGGCGTTTGCCAGCGATGCAGATGTGCACGTGCAGGCCATGACCACCGAAGATGGCGACATCGCAGCGTCACTGACCACCGCCTGCACATGGCTGGCACAACACCCGCAGCCATTTGATGCCGCATTGATCGGTATGGGGGGCGATGGGCATTTTGCCTCGCTGTTCCCGGGTGCGGCCAATCTGGCAGAAGGCTTGGCCTTGGATCGCGGCGTCGATGCGGTTGCCACCGTGCCCAACCCCTTGCCGCCCGAAGCACCATTTGCGCGCATCAGTCTGACCCTGCCGCGCCTGCTGCACGCCCGCGCCATCCATGTGGTGGTGACCGGCGAGGACAAGCGCCAAGTGCTGCGCCACGCGCAACAACATCCGCATTGCGCTTATCCCATTGCCGCGCTACTGCATGCCGGCAACGCCACCCCTATCCATATCCACTGGAGCCCCTAATGCCCACCGCCGCGCTGCATTCTGTCGTTGAACGTGTCACCGCTCGCATCACCGAACGCAGCCGGGCATTGCGCAGCGACTATCTGGCACGGATGGATGCAGCGCGCCAAGCCGGCCCCTACCGCTACAAACTATCGTGCGGCAATCAGGCGCATGGCTTTGCTGCATCCGGCGACGACAAGCCCGCGTTGCGCTACGGCAAGGGCGGCAATCTCGGCATTGTCACCGCCTACAACGACATGCTCAGTGCGCATCAACCGATGGAGCACTACCCGGCACTGATCCGCATGGCCGCACGCAATGCCGGTGGCAGTGCGCAGGTAGCCGGTGGTGTGCCGGCGATGTGCGATGGCGTCACCCAAGGCCGTGCCGGCATGGAGTTGTCGTTGTTCTCGCGAGATGTCATTGCGATGGCCACCGCGGTTTCGCTATCGCACGACACCTTTGATGCCGCACTGATGCTGGGTGTGTGCGACAAAATCGTGCCTGGCTTATTGATTGGCGCACTCAGTTTTGGCCATTTGCCGGTCATTTTTGTGCCCGCAGGGCCGATGCCATCGGGCATCCCCAACAAACAAAAAGCTGAGGTGCGCCAACGTTATGCGCTGGGGCAGGCCAGCCAGGACGAATTGATGGACGCCGAAGCCGCGTCGTATCACGCGCCCGGCACTTGCACCTTCTACGGCACCGCCAACTCCAATCAAATGTTGATGGAAGTGATGGGTCTGCATATGCCTGGTAGCGCCTTTGTGCCGCCCAATACACCGCTGCGCGATGCGCTGACGGTGGCGGCGGCCGAACACGTGCTGCACCACACCGCGCTGGGCGAGCACTACCGCCCGTTGGCGCAGGTGGTCAATGAGAAAGCCATCGTCAATGCGATGGTGGGGTTGGCCGCCACCGGTGGCTCCACCAATCACGCCCTGCACCTGGTGGCGATTGCGCGCGCAGCCGGCATCCTCATCAACTGGACTGACTTGGATGAATTGTCGAAAGCCACGCCGCTGCTAGCACGCGTGTATCCCAATGGGTCGGCCGATGTGAATCACTTCGAAGCCGCCGGCGGCATGGGTTTTGTGATCCGCGAACTCTTGGATGCCGGCCTGCTACACGCCGACCTGCTGTGCGCGCATGGCGGTGATTTGTACCAACAAGCGCAGCAACCCTATCTGCAAGATTTGCAATTGTGCTGGCGTGAACCGCCGACACAGTCACTCAATACCGACATCGTGCGCGGCATCGCCCAACCGTTTGATAGTGAAGGCGGTCTGCGCTGCCTGAGCGGTAATCTGGGCCGCGCGGTGGTGAAAATTTCGGCGGTGGCCCCGCAATACCGCAAGCACCAAGCGTCGGTGCGCATCTTCGAATCACAAGATGCACTGATCGCCGCATTCAAAGCTGGTGCACTGGACCCGCATACACACTTCGATGGCAACTTCATCGCGGTGGTGCGCGGCCAAGGGCCACGCGCCAACGGCATGCCCGAGCTGCACAAACTCACCCCTACTCTGGCCGCCCTGCAAGACCGTGGCCAGCGCGTGGCCTTACTCACCGATGGCCGCATGTCGGGGGCCTCTGGCAAGGTATTAGCCGCCATCCACGTCACCCCCGAAGCCGCCGATGCCGGTGCGCTGGCCAAGCTGCGTGAGGGCGATATCGTGTGCATCGACGCCGACGCCGGCAGCATGGAGGCCTTGGTGGATGCCAGTGAATGGAATGCGCGCACTGCCACAGCGCTGGATGTGTCTAGCAACCAGCACGGCATGGGCCGCGAGTTATTTGGCCTGATGCGCCAGCAGGTGGGCTCTGCCGAACACGGTGCTAGCGCGTTATTTGGGCCGCTCAAATGAACGCATCTGCATTCGCTTTGGTGGGCGATATCGGCGGTACCAATGCCCGCTTCGCACTGGTGGATTTAAGCGTACCGAACATCGAGCTGCGTGAATCCAAATCACTACCCAACGCCGATTTCGCCAGCCTGCAACACGCCATCGAGCACTACCTTGCCAGCGTGTCCTACCAACCGACACGCGCGGCGTTGGCGGTGGCCTGCCCAGTGGGGCAAGACGAAATTCGCCTGACCAATCGCGCGTGGTCGTTTTCACGCCGCGAGCTACAATCCACCTTGGGCTTGTCTGAGTTGCGCATGCTCAACGATTTTGGCGCGGTGGCATGGGCTGTTCCGGCATTACAGGCTGATGACCTGGTGACGCTTCACGGCCACTTCGAAGCGCCGTTGCAAGCGCCGGTCAGTGTGCTGGGCCCCGGTACCGGGCTCGGTGTGGCGCTGCTTGTCGGCGCAGCACAACACGGTTGGCACGTCGTGGAAACCGAGGGCGGGCATATTGGTTTTGCCCCTGTCGGGGATGAAGAGCGCGCCATTGCCGCATGGCTTACGGCGCAACATGGCCGCACCTCCACCGAACGCCTGCTATGCGGCAAAGGTCTGTCAGAAATCGACGCCGTTCTGCGCGGTGAAGATGCCCTGCATGCGCCGCACTTGCGTGATCCTGCAGATATCGTCAACGCTGCATTGGATGGCCACGACCAAACCGCACGGCAAGCACTGGCGCGTTTTTGCGCGGTTCTTGGCAGCGTAGCCGGCGACTGTGCGCTCATCCAGGGTGCGCGTAGCGTCGTGATTGCCGGTGGCATCATTCCACGTTTCATCCCATTCCTGCGCAGCAGTGCCTTCCGCGAACGCTTTTTAGCCAAAGGCCGGATGGCCGCATTGCTGGAATCTGTACCCATCCACGTCATCACCCATCCACACCCCGGCTTGCTGGGTGCCGCCTGCGCACTGCGCGCCACGGAGTCTTGAACATGTTAGATACCGCCCGCCACAATGCATTGGTCGATGCCGTGTTCGCCCGCGCACCGGTGGTGCCGGTGATTACCATCGAACGCCTGGAAGACGCCATCCCTCTATGCCGCGCCTTGGCCGACAATGGCCTGCCGGTACTCGAAGTGACCCTGCGCACCGCCTGCGCACTCGACGCCATCGCCCTGTTGGCGCGCGAATTGCCGCAAGCCTGCGTGGGCGCAGGCACGGTATTGCATGCGCGTGATTTGGATGCCGTGACTAAGGCCGGCGCTGCGTTTGCCATTTCGCCGGGCGTCACCGATACGCTGTACACCGCCGCCAAAGACTGCGCCACGCCACTGATTCCCGGGATTGCCACCGCCGGTGAATTGATGCGCGGGCTGGAGCACGGCTGGCAGCGCTTCAAATTCTTCCCTGCCGAAGCCAGCGGCGGCGTGGCTGCACTCAAAGGCTTTGCCGGCCCGCTGCCAATGGCGCGGTTTTGCCCCACCGGCGGCATCGACTTGGCCAAAGCACCGTCCTACCTTGCGCTGCCCAATGTGGCGTGTGTGGGTGGGTCATGGATGCTGCCGAATGCAGCTATCGCAGCGCACGATTGGGAGCGCATCGGCGCATTGGCACGCGAGGCTGCGCAGCTTCCGCGCTAAGCCGCCGCCGCGCCCTGCAACCTACGCGCGGGCATTGGCCAAGCGCGTGATGGCAGCGTTGTGTTCGATCAAATCGCGGCATTCGGCCACAAAAATCCCCATCTGCCCAACTTTGAATTCCACCCACGCCAACGGTAGTTCCGGCAGCAGTTTGACAAGGGCGCGCTCGGACTCGCCCACTTCGCAAATCAGCAGGCCATCCTCGGACAGGTGCAGCGGTGCATCGCGCAGAATTTTCAGTGCCAAATCCAAACCATCATCGCCGGCGCGCAGGCCCAGTTCGGGTTCGTGGGCGTATTCGCGCGGCAGCGCGTCGGTTTCGTCGTTGGTGACGTAGGGCGGGTTGGTGACGATCAAGTCATAACGCTGGCCACCCAGCCCGGCAAACAAATCGGATTTCACGAAGCGTACGTTCTCAACGTGCAGGCGCTTCTCGTTTTCGCGCGACAGCGCCAGCGCATCGTCGCTGATATCCACACCATCCACATGCCAGTCGGGGTTGTAATGCGCCATCGCAATCGCAATGCAACCAGACCCGGTGCATAGATCCAGCGCGCGGCGCACATCACGGTCACCCAACCACGGCTGGAAGCCGGATTCGATCAACTCGGCAATCGGCGAGCGCGGCACCAGTGCGCGCGCATCGCTCTTAAAACTCAAGCCGGCAAACCATGCCTCGCCAGTGAGATAGCAGGCGGGGATGCGTTCTTCGATGCGGCGCAAGAACAGCCCCAGCACCTCTTCTTTTTCGGCCTCGGTAACCCGCGCATTACCGTAGGCAGGCGGCAAATCATGCGGCAGATGCAGTGCGTGCAAGGTGAGCTGGGTGGCTTCGTCCAAAGCGTTGTCGTAGCTATGCCCAAAGGTCAGCCCCGCCGCATTGAAGCGGCTGGCGCCGTAACGAATCAGATCGATGATGGTTTGCAGTTCAAGGGACATGGCGGCCACGCGCGGACAAGACCGCTGATTATAACGGGCAGCCGCAGGTATCATGGCTGCCTGCCGTTTACAGCATGCCCCATGTCCAAGCGCCTCGCCCTGTTACTGACTCTTGCCGCACTGGCAGCCGTCGCCGGTCTGTGGGCCGCACAGCGGTTTTTTCCAGCCACACCACCGCTCAGCGCGCCCGCCTTGCCTGCAATGCAGGCACTCACCTTGTTCCCTACCCCACGCGCGGTACCGGCGTTTACCTTGCAGCAGGCCGACAACAAAACACTGACCTCCGCACAGCTGCAAGGCCATTGGACGCTGGTATTTTTGGGCTTCACCCATTGCCCGGATGTCTGCCCCACCACCTTGGCGCAATTGGCCGGCGCACAAAAACAATGGGCCGCGCTGCCAGCAGCCACGCGGCCACGGCTGCTGTTTGTGTCTGCCGACCCCGAACGCGATAGCCCGCAATTGGTGGCGCAATACGCCCATGCCTTCCACCCGGATACCCTTGCTGCCACCGCAGCGCTACCGCAATTGCAGGCGTTCGCACGCGCACTGTCGCTGGTGTTTATGAAAGTACCCGGTGCCAGTGGCACTGCCAACGACTACAGCATCGACCACAGCGCCGCATTGGTTTTGCTAGACCCACAAGCGAGGATGGCCGGTGTGGTGCAGCCGCCCTTGAACGTCAAGGGCATTACCGCCGACCTTGAAACACTGACTAAGACCACCCGATGACCCCCATCACCGCCCTCACCTACGTGCTGCCGCACCGCTTGTTGTCCTCACTGGCACGGCGGTTGGCCTACTCCACCAACACCACGATCAAGCAATGGCTGATCGACACCGTCACCCGCAAATTTGGGGTGAATTTGAGTGAAGCCGCCGAGTCCGACGCCACCGCTTATCCCAGTTTCAACGCCTTTTTCACCCGCGCGTTGAGGCCAGGTGCGCGTACACCGGATGCCGACCCGCGTGCCTTGTTGATGCCGGCCGATGGGCGTATCAGCCAATGCGGGCCGATTGTGGATGGCCGCATCTTCCAAGCCAAAGGGCAGAGTTTTACCGCCGCCGAGCTGCTGGGCAGCCAGACCGACGCCGCGCCGTTCCACGATGGCGTATTCGCCACGGTCTATCTGTCTCCACGCGACTACCACCGCGTGCACATGCCCTGCACCGGCACCCTGCGCGAAACCGTGCATGTGCCGGGGCGGCTGTTCTCGGTGGGCACCGCTGCGGTAGCCGGCGTGCCGCGCTTGTTTGCGCGCAACGAGCGGCTGGTCTGCCATTTTGATACCGAATTTGGGCCAATGGCCTCGGTGATGGTGGGCGCGCTATTGGTCTCGGGTGTGGAAACCGTGTGGAGTGGCGTGGAAATCCCCGCCTATGGTGCTGCCATCACCCGTAAAGATTGGCGTGATCGCAACATCACGCTAGAAGGTTTTGCCGAAATGGCGCGCTTCAATTACGGCAGCACCGTGATCATTTTGCTGCCCAAGGGCGTGGCTACGCTTGACCCGGCGCTGGGTGCGGAAAGCCCCGTGCAACTGGGGCAACGCTTGGGGTTGCGCAGATAAGCCCGGTTACCCACCGCACCCCACCAATTTCAAACTCTGTCCCGGCTTCAACGCGTATTTGGGCTTCTTCAACTTGTTGGCCTTAGCCAAATCGCCGATGTCGCAATCAAATTTGTGTACGATCTCACCCATGGTGTCGCCGCGCCTGACCGTGTAGCTCTTGGTTTTGACGGGCTTGACAGGTTTACGTTCGGGCGCTGCAACCGGAGCCACTGATGGCGTGGTCGCGGCCACTTGCGTCCCCCCCGCTGGTGTAGGGTCACCCACTCGCACCACCGCCGATTGCACGGTGCTGGTCATCAATTGTTTGGCCAAGGCCATGCGCTGGCCACGGCAGTTGAAGCGATACAGCCAGCTGATGCGGAAGGTGGCATTCAGCGCGGTGCCGGCGGGTAACATTTCGTCGGGCGACCAACGTGGGTTGAGGTTGCGCAGTGCGCGCAGATAGCCATCGCGTGAGCCCCAATTGCCCAAGCAAATGGTCAGCTCATATAACGATGTTGGCTGCGACAGGTTGATGCTGGCTTGGCGGGTGCTGACGCTGGGCCAGCGGATGCCGTATTCCTTGGGATGCAAAAACAACCACGCGGCGGCGATCACCATGGGCACGTAATCTTTGGTTTCAGCCGGAAATTGGTTATAGACATCGGCATCCCAAAAACTGCGCCCGCCGGTATCGCGAAACACACGCAGCGCACGACCTTCGCCGCCGTTGTAGCCAGCCAGCGACAACTCGATACTGTTATTGAGCTGAGCCATACGCTCGCTCAGATATTGCGCGGCGGCATCGGCGGAGGCGGCAGGGTCGTAGCGGGTATCAAACCCACTGCCGTCATTGCCCAAGCCAAAGCGCCGCCCGGTGGCCGGCATAAATTGCAGCGGCCCCACCGCACCGGCGCGTGAACCCACATGCACCTTGCCATTGGACTCTTTGGCCATGATCCCAAATAACAAGGCTTCGGGCAGGCCGTGGCGTTTGAATGCAGGTGCCATCAGCGCTTGCATGTAGCGATAATTTTCGTAGCTGTCCATCAACGAGGGGCGCATGTCGGTCAACCAGCGGCGGATACCCGCCTGCACCGCCGGGTTGAACTGCACCATCTTGACGAACTGCTGGCCGTCTTCGCTAAGCAAGGATGCGGCATTGGCGGTATCTGGCACGTTGGCCGCAGCAAAATCTCGCTCGTCAATCGGGTCTTCATCACCACTGGGCATGCCATCATCAAACTGCGGCGTTGCTTTCAGCAGGCGCTCGTAGGTGGTCAACATGGTGTCCACTGCACAGCCACGCTGCTTGGTGCAGGCATCTACTACTGCCTTCATTTCTGCCAATGCTGCCGTGGTGGCATTGGCAGCGGCTTGCTCATCATCGGCCAGCATGGCATCGCGATAATGCTTTTCTGCGTTATCCATGCGCTGCTGTAGTTGCGCCATCGCTGCGACATCTTGCTTTTTGGTGTCGGCAGCAGCAAATGCGGTGGAATACGACGCCAACAACGCGGTGGCAATGGCGGCAGCAAGCAAGGGATTGGTGCGAATGGACATCAGGCAAATACGCGCAATACGGGGTGGCAGGTTAGCCGCGTTCGGCGTTACCGGGCAACCACCTTGCATTCACTATGCGTCATGTTGTGCTCAGCATCGCTATAGAATCCTTATTCGCATTCATCGCTACGGATTGACATGGACCCCATCCTCGTCGGCAAAGCCATCACCACCGAAACCAGCGGCAATGTTGTGTTGCTGCCCCACTACGGCAACCGTCACGGCCTAGTGGCGGGTGCCACTGGTACCGGCAAGACCGTCACCTTGATGACCTTGGCCGAAGGGTTCTCGCGGTTGGGGGTACCGGTATTCATGGCCGATGTGAAAGGCGATGTGTCCGGGTTGGCAATCGCTGGCAGCTTGAGCGACAAACTCCAGGCCCGCATCACCCAATTGGGCATTACCGATTACAAAAACGAAGCCGCACCGGTGGTGTTTTGGGATTTGTGGGGCAAGGATGGGCACCCCATTCGCACCACCGTCAGCGAAATGGGTCCCACCCTGCTGGGCCGCATCCTGGAACTCAACGACACCCAAGCCGGCGTGCTGGATATTTTGTTCAAGCTGGCCGATGACCGCGGCTTGCTGCTACTGGACTTGCAAGACTTCCGCGCGCTGCTGGGCCTGATTGCCGAAGAACGCCAAGACATCAGTACACGTTACGGGCTGGTCAGCGCGCAGTCGATCGGTGCAATTCAACGCGCACTGCTGCGGCTGGAGCAAGAAGGCGCACAGATGTTTTTCGGCGAGCCTGCGCTGGCGCTGGCTGATTTGATGCGGGTCAATTACGACGGTCGCGGCGTGGTCAACATCTTGGCCGCCAATCAATTGATTTTGAAGCCCAAGTTGTATTCCAGCTTCTTGCTGTGGCTGTTGTCGGAACTATTTGAAACCCTGCCGGAAGTGGGCGATCTGGACAAACCCAAATTGGTGTTTGTGTTTGACGAAGCACATCTATTGTTCGATGACGCACCGCCTGCCCTGCGCCAGCGCATCGAACAAGTGGTGCGGCTGATTCGCTCCAAGGGTGTGGGGGTGTATTTCTGCTCGCAATTCCCCGATGACATTCCCGATGAGATCCTCGGCCAGATGGGCAACCGCGTGCAGCACGCCTTGCGTGCGTTCACCCCACGCGACCAAAAAGCGGTGAAAACGGCAGCCGAAACCTTCGTCAGTAATCCGCACTTGAACGTGGCGGAAGCCATCGGCCAACTGGGTGTGGGCGAGGCCTTGACCTCGATGCTGCTGGACAAAGGCGTGCCCATGCCAGTGGAAAAAACCCTGATTGCCCCGCCACGTTGCCGCATGGGCGCAATCACCGATGCCGAGCGCGCACAGGTCCGCGCCGCCAGCCCCATCGGCGGCAAATATGACACCCTCATCGACCGCGAATCAGCGGCAGAAATACTGGCCAAAAAAGCCAATGCCAAAGCCGAGCAAGCGCAAGCTCCACAAGCACAAACACCCGCGCAAGACCAAACGGATAACAGCCATGGTTTTGGGGATGCGGTGAAAGATGCGCTATTTGGCACCAAACGTCGGCAGGGCATGATTGAGTCCATGGCCAAACAAACGGCGCGCACGGTGGGTAGCCAAGTGGGACGACAGATTTTGCGTGGCCTGCTGGGTGGCATGTTCGGCGGCAAGCGTTGATTGATCGACGTTGCGCCACAGCACTCCAACATCACGCTTCAACATCAGGCCCCACATCATGAAATCAAGCATTTTTGTCATCGCTCTGCTCACCTGTTTTGGCCTTGCCGCCTGCAAACCGCAAACCGCCGCACCCGTCACGGCACCGGCACTCGTCACCCAGCCAGCCACGCCCGCCGCAGCAACGACGGTGGCCGGTACCTATTCCGGCATGCTGCCCTGTGCTGACTGCGAAGGTATGGATACCCGTTTGCTGCTCACCGCCGATGGCAAATACACCCTGACTCAGATCTATCAGGACAAGGACCACAGCAGCTTTGTCTCGGAAGGTGGCTATACCTTGGAAAGTGACGGCAAGACCGTGCACCTGCGCCCCACCAACAAGGACGAGTACGACGGCTATTACGAAGTGCTCTCACCCACCCAACTGCGCATGCTGGACCGCGAAGGCAAACCGGTTGACAGCCCGCTGAACTACACCTTGACCCGCAAATAAGCTGTATGGGCCGCTGGCGACCGCCTGCCGAAAAAAGCACGGCACTGATTACCCGCGAGGGCCACGACCGCCTGAAAGTGGAGCTGGACGACTTGTGGCGGCTGCGTCGGCCCGAGGTGGTGAAGGCGTTGGCCGCAGCCGCCGCCGAGGGCGACCGCTCGGAGAATGCGGAATACACCTACCGCAAAAAACAATTGGGCGACATCGACCGCCGGGTGCGCTATCTCAGCAAACGGCTGGAGGTCTTGCAGGTGGTGGACACCGCCCCCGCTGACCGCGAGGCGGTGTTTTTTGGTGCGCTTGTGGACTTGGAAAACGTGGCCAGCGGCGCGGCGGTGCGCTACCGCATCGTGGGCCCGGACGAAACCGACGCCAAACGCGGCTGGATCAGCATCGATGCGCCACTGGCACGCATGCTGCTGAAAAAACGCATCGACGATGAAATCGAGGCGCAACTCCCCAGCGGGGTCGCGCGCTTTGTCATCGTCGAGGTCAATTACCCCGCCACATAGGCGCGCTCAAGCACGCCGCAGCGGTTCAAACTCCGGATGCCGGCGCATCCACACATCGGCATACGAGCACTGCGGGTCCACATGCAGTGCGTGCGCGCGTGCGTACTCCAAGGCGGTGCGCACCAAGGCGGCGGCGATCCCGCGCCCGCCAATTTCACTGGGTACGATGGTATGGGTGATGACGATATGGCCATCGCCTGTCTCGTATTCGACATAGGCGGTGTGGCCGTCCGCTTCGGTAATGAAACGATGCGCGACTGCGTCGTGATGAATATCGGTCATGCTGCTAGCTCCTGCTGCTGTGCTTTATCCCAACAGACTACGTGTAAAGTGGCTGAGAATTGCCGGCTGCAACAACACAGTGAACAACACACCATACGCAGCGCCCCATAGATGCGCGCTGTGATTGACGTTGTCACCGCCACGCTGGTCCATCCACACGCTGTAACCCACGTACAAAATGGCGAACAAGAACGCCGGGATGGGCAGCGGAATAGGGAAAATGATCAGCTTCGTCCACGGGTCAAACAAGATCGCGGCAAACAGCACCGCCGCCACCCCACCCGATGCCCCCAAGCTGCGGTAATTGGCATCACGCTGGTGTTTGAGGAAGGTAGGCAAGATCGAGACCACAATCGCCGATAGATAAAACAACACAAACCCCAACGGCGTGATCCACGCAGAAAACACCTGCTCCACGGCGCTGCCAAAAGACCAAAGCGTGATCATGTTGAAGGCAAGATGCATCCAGTCTGCGTGTACGAAGCCATAGGTCAACAGGCGGTCGTATTGGCGGTTGCGCTGCACCGCCGGTGGCCACAGGATCAAGCGCCCCAGCAGGCGCTGATCGGTGAACGCGCGCCAGCTCACCAACACGGTGACGGCAATCAAAACCAAGGTCAACGAGATATGCATTGCTTAAGCAGCCCGATAGTGGTCTTGCATGGGGTAGCTGCGGGCATAGGCGGCAAATGCCAAGGCCGCAACAAAGGCAAAACCGGCAAAAAAGAACATCAGCACCGCGTTTTCGCTATAGCCGGTGGTGGCGATCTGCGCGGTCACCGCAGGGTTGCGCACGGCCACATTGGTCAGCAAAACCCACAGGCTGCCAAAGGTACTGGTCAGGTACCAAAATGCCATGATCACGCCCTTCATCGACCCGGTGGCTTGGCTGTAGGCAAACTCCAGCGCGGTAGCCGAGACAAGCACCTCGCCAAAGGTCAGCAGCAAATACGGCCACGTTTGCAAGGCCAATGAGGTCTGCGCGCCACTGTCGATCTTGAGCTGGATCAGCCCGGCGATGACCCAAGCCACACCTGAAAACACGATGCCCCAGCCCATTCTGCGCAACGCGGTGGGCTCAAGCCCCAGCTTGCGCAGCGCCGGATACAACACGACATTGTTGAATGGGATCAGCAGCATGATCAGCAGCGGGTTGAGTGCCTGCATTTGCCCGGCTTCTTTGACCAGCCAACTGGGCCACCACCACAGCGCATGCGGGACATCCATCGCCTTGCCCTGTATTACCCAGGTGCTGGCCTTTTGATCAAACAACGACCAGAACGGCGTGGTCAATGCGAACACGATCAGGATGCGCAACACCGCACGCACGCTATCCACCGCAGCATCCGGGTGCTGCCCACGCGCGCGCTCCAATTGCATCGATACGCCCACACCACCAAACGCGATCAGCACACCCAGCGCCAAACAGGCGGTGATCACAAAGTGAAAGCCCTCTGGCCACAGGCCAATCTCCACACCCAGCCACGTATGCAACGCCCAGCAGGTCAACAGCATGACCGCCAACGCGGCCCCCACGCCGGCCACCAGCAAGCCCGGCCGGCCTTGACCGGCCACCGCGGTGGTCAATGCGGTGCGGGCCACATGGAAAAACGCATGCGGGTCTTCACCACGGGTGGGCGGCACCCGCACGTATTGCTTACGGCCCAGCCAGAAGAGGATGGTGGCGATGAACATCAACACGCCGGGGATACCAAACGCCACCGCTGGGCCAAAATTGCGCAAGAACAGCGGCATCAACAACGAGGCAAAAAAGCTGCCAAAGTTGATCGTCCAATAGAACGCATCGAATACGATTTTGGCCAGATGTTTATTGGCGCTGGTGAATTGGTCACCGCAAAAACTCACCACCAAAGGCTTGATGCCACCGCTACCCAACGCGATCAAAAACAGGCCGGTATAAAACCCGGTTTTGTCGTTTTCAAACAAGGCCAAACAGGCGTGGCCGGCGCAGTAAATCAGCGAGAACCACAGCACTGTGTTGTACTTGCCAAAGTAGCGGTCGGACAACCAACCGCCCAACAGCGGGAAAAAATACACGCCGATCACAAAGCTATGAAACACATCCTTGGCCACGCCTTGGCGTTCGGCCTCGGGCACATAGGCCAAGATCACGCTGCTGACCAAAAACTGCACCAGGATGTTGCGCATCCCGTAAAAGCTGAACCGCTCGCAGGCTTCGTTGCCGATGATGAAAGGGATCTGGCGCGGCAGCCCCGCCATGGCGGTCATGCCCATTCGGTCAAGCCTTCTGCTGCATACAACGTGGCGAACGACGGCCGCGCTTTCATCCGTTGCGCCAACGCCGCCAGCTGCGGCCATTCGGTGGCGGGCTTGGGGGTGCCGCGCGACCAGCGCATCAGCATGGTCAGGTAAAAATCAGCCACGCTGAGGCTGTCACCCAGCAAGTAAGGGCCGGCCTTGGCCAGATGTGTGTCGATGCGCTGCCAGTGTGTCTCCACGCGCGGCGCGCAATGCGCGCGCACGGCCTCGGCCTGTGCTTCACCCGCAGGTTCGCCTGGGTACCACCACTGCCGAAACAACGGTTGCACTTCATTGGCCAACGTGAACATCCACTGCAAAAAATCAGCACGACGTGGGTCATCTAGCGCGGGGGCCAACCCTTTTTGCGGGTGGCGCTCGGCCAGCAACAGCGCCAAGGCCGCGGCCTCGTATTGCGGCTTGCCGTCAATCACCAATGTCGGCACCACGCCATTGGGGTTCAGCGCCAAGTATTCGGGGGTTTTCTGTGCCTTGGATGCAGTGTCCACCAACTGCAACGCATGCGGCAGCTCCAGCTCGATCAACAACCAATGCACCAGCAAGCTGGCCGAACCCGGTGAGTAGTACAGCGTGGTGTTCATTGATCACTCCTTGGGATAATGACGCATCTTCGCATGCAGGCGGCATCGCTCGGGCATGACTTTGTGCAGGCCACCGCGCACGCTGCGTTGGTTACTATCGACCGCTTGTCTAGGAGACACCCCATGCGCCGCAGTCTGCTTGCCCTTGCCTTGTTTGCCGCCACCACGTCGGTTGCGATGGCAGCCAAACCCAACCTGTCCACCGTGGCCGAGCGCAGTGGCTACAAGCAAACCGGCCGCTACGATGAAGTCATCGCGCTATGCGATGCGTACCAGCAGTCCTACCCAAAAGCGGTGCGCTGCTTCGATTTTGGCACCAGCCCACAAGGCCGGCCAATGAAGGCACTGGCGGTGTCCACCAGTGGTGCACTGACTGCCGAAGAAGCCCGCGCCAAAGGTCTGCCGGTGGTGCTGGCACAAGGTGGCATTCATGCCGGTGAGATCGACGGCAAAGACGCCGGTTTCGGATTGGTACGCGACTTGCTGCAAGGCAAAGTAGGCAAGGGCCTGCTGGATAAACAGGTGCTGCTGTTCGTGCCGGTGTTTAATGTCGATGGGCATGAAAACTTCAAAGCCTGGAACCGCCCCAATCAGCGCGGGCCCGCCGAGATGGGCTTTCGTGTCACCGCGCAGCGCTACAACCTCAACCGTGATTATGTAAAAGCCGATGCACCAGAAATGCAGGCGATGCTGGGCCTGATCAACCAATGGGATCCCCTGGCCACGCTGGATCTGCATGTCACCGATGGGGCCAAGTTTCAGCACGATATTTCGGTGACCGGCGACCCGGTCAATGTGGGCGATCCAGTACTGCGCAGTGCCGGCCACGCGCTGCGCGACGGCATCATCGAACAACTCAAAACCCAAGGCTCGCTGCCGGTGGATTTTTACCCCAGTTTTGCCGGCTATGACGACCCAAGCTCGGGCTTTGTGGAAACCGCCTACACGCCGCGGTTTTCTAGCGGTTATTTCCCGCTGCGCAACCGACTGGTGATGTTGATCGAAACGCATTCGTGGAAGACCTACCCCCAGCGCGTGCGCGCCACCTACAACGCGGTCTTGGACACCTTGCAATTGGTTGCGCAACACGGTGCGCAATGGCGGCAAATCGCGCTGGACGCCGATGCCCGCGCCGCGCAACTGGGTGGGCAGCCGGTGCCGTTGGAGTATCAGACCACCGAGGCCAAACGCATCATCGCCTTCCAGGGCTATGCCTACAGCCGCAAACCGTCGGATATTTCTGGCAGCGACATGGTGGCGTACGACGAACGCACCCCACAGGTGTGGATGCTGCCGCTGCGTGACACCATCGTGCCCGGCCTCAGTGTGGATGCACCCAAGGCCGGCTATGTGGTGCCATCCGAATACGCCGCCGAAGTGGCCACCAAACTGCGTGTGCACGGCATTGCATTCCGCAGCTTAGAGCAACCCGTCGCTAAGGCCGCCGTGCAAGTGTTTATGGCCGAAGACGTGAAGTTCACCCCCACACCGGTCGAAGGCCACCAACGCGCTACCCTCAAAGGCAGTTGGGAAAATGCCAGTGCGGACCTGGCCGCCGGCGCGTTGTTCGTTCCCATCGCCCAAGCCAAAGCACGCTTGCTGATGAATATTCTGGAACCGCAGGCACCTGACTCGCTGGCCGCGTGGGGCGCGTTCAACAACAGCTTTGAGCGCAAGGAATACATGGAAGCCTACGTGGCCGAAGAACAAGCACGTTTGATGCTGGCTAAAGACCCGGCGCTGAAGGCCGAGTTCGATAAAAAGCTCAAGGACGACCCCGCATTTGCCAAGAATCCGATGGCGCGCTTGGACTTTTTCGCCCGCCGGCACCCGGCGTGGGATCGCAACTACAACCGCTACCCCGTGCTACGGCTGGACACTGCGCCCTGAACACACCGCACCGGCGCGTGATACTCCTCAGCAAACCACCCCAGTTGCATGCCGAAAGGTCCAGGCGCATTCTGCGCCCGTGCCAATCACCGCAACGGGGGCAATATGCCGACTGCCGAACGCCGCAGCACGGTGCACCAGCTCAGCCGCACACTGCGACGCGAGCTTAACGAAGCACAAATGGACACCCTTGCCGGGCTGGAGCGCTTTGGCTGGGAACTGAAGTTCATTCGCAAACCCTTGTTCAAAGACTCCATCCCGGTCATTTTTGATGGCGACCGCAAAGTATTTGCCATTTTAGAACCCGACGGTAAATTGAACGAACACCCCCCCTTCCACATTCGTCCGTTTTGAAGGCCCCTACCCGCATGCGCAATCCGTTGGCGTTTTTCTTGCTGCTGTTTGCGCTGGGTGGGTTCTGGTGGATGCAGCATCGCCCCGCCACGGTGCCCGCCACGGTCGAAGCCCCAGCATCAAGCAGTCGCCACGCGCCTGCCGCCGAACCCCTCGCATTGCCATCGCCGGCTGCAGCACCGCCCGCATCGCCTACAGCCGCAAGCACTGCCACCACCGGGCTGCCCGCTTATCTGCCGGCTGAAGCACGCCAAACCATCGCGCTGATTCAACGTGGTGGCCCCTATCCGCACCGGCAAGACGACGGCGTGTTTGGCAATTTTGAAGGCCACTTGCCGCGGCAACCACGCGGCTGGTATCACGAATACACGGTAGCCACCCCCGGCGCACGCAACCGCGGCACCCGCCGCATCATCACTGGCGGCACGCCCCCACGCGAGTGGTATTACACCGATGACCACTACGCCAGTTTCCGCCGCTTTGATGTGCACTGAGCGCAGGCAATGACCGACGACGATTTCTGTTTGAATCTGGACGACCCGCAACAAGCTGGCGTGTTCTTCGTCACCGAAGATGACCTAGACACCCTTGCCAGCTCGGCACAGGATGCCGCCTTGCTGCTACGCCGTATCGACCTGCACGGTTGCGACGGTAAGCAAACCTTGTTGCAGCGATTGGCCGATGCCCTCGCCCTGCCGCACGATCAAGGCCGCAATTGGGATGCCTTAAGCGACCAGCTGCGGGATCTGTCGTGGTTGCCGGCGCGTGGCTATGTCTTGCTGCTATCGCATGCTGCCAGCCTGCGCGATACCGACGAAGCCAGCTTCGACACGCTGTTGAATATCGCCGAGGACGCCAGCCTTGCGTGGCAGCAGCATGCGCAACCGTTTTGGGTCTTTCTAGCGCTGCCCGAAAGCGATTTTCCGTCACCCGACTGCGCCACGCGCTAGCATGTTCGTAATGAATACCGCCCCCGATACCGCATTGCGCTACGCCACATTGAAGGACATTCCGGCCTTGGTCACCCTGGTCACCAGCGCCTACCGTGGTGATACCAGCCGCGCCGGCTGGACCACCGAAGCCGACCTCTTGGACGGCGAGCGGATTGCCCCGGATGTATTACGCGTCGATCTTGAGCGGCCGCGCAGCCTCGTCGTTGTGTTGGAACGCGCCCACACGCTCTTGGCCTGCGCCCACGTGGCGGAGGAAGATGGGGCCGGCTATTTCGGCATGTTCGCGGTGGCACCTGCACTGCAAGGCAGCGGCATTGGCAAGCACGTGCTGGCCGAATGCGAGCGCATTGCCCGCGATGATTGGCAGTTGCCCAGCATGCGCATGACCGTGATCAATGTGCGCGACGAACTGATCGCTTTTTATCAACGTCGCGGCTATCAACGCACTGGCGCATTCAAACCCTTCCCCTATGGCGATGCGCGTTTTGGTCAACCCAAACGCGATGATTTGCGCTTTGATGTCCTGGAAAAAAACTTGCGCACGGAGGCAGTCGCGTGAGTGCCGTTTGGACGTTTGTCTGCACCACCGCCGAGCTGCTGCCCGGCGAGATGAAAGTGGCGTTCGATGACATCACTGGGACACCCATCGCCGTGTTCAATCTGGATGGCATGTTGTATGCGCTGGAAGACCAGTGCACGCATGAGGATTTTGAACTCTCCGCCGGCCATTTTGATGCCAGCAGTGGCGAAGTGGAATGCGTGCTGCACGGCGCGAAGTTTGATGTGCGCGATGGCAAAGCCCTGTGCGCACCCGCGTATGAGCCGGTGGCCAAATTCCCGGTCACGGTGGAAGACGGCAAGGTCTATACCCGCGACGACCGCTGACCACGTTGCGGTTTAGGCTGCACAGCTGAGTTTCCTTCATTATTGCATTTGCGAATCACTCTCATTATCATGCGCAACCTCGGCGCGTTTTGCGCTGCAACATGCCTATGAGACCCCCATGCCTGCTTGCCATTTTGTCGTACCGCGTCTGCTGCGCACCCCATTGACCTTGGCCCTCGGCCTAGCCCTGAGCGCCCACGCCGTTGCCGGCGACACCGTTGACGACGCCAGCAAGCGTGACCGTGCCAAAGATGTGGATGGCGTCATCGTGGTCGGCCAGCGCTACCTGCCGGACTACAACGTGCGCACCACCCGGGGTGCCACCAAAACCGATACCCCCCTGCTGAACGTGCCGCAAGCGGTCACCGTGGTGACCGACAAGCTGGCCGCCGACCAAGGCGTGAACAGCCTCAATGACACCTTCCGCTACATGCCTGGCGTGGGCACCGCGCAAGGCGAAGGCAACCGCGACACCCCGGTGATGCGCGGCATCAGTTCCACCGGTGATTTTTATGTGGATGGCATCCGCGATGACGTGCAGTACTTTCGTGACCTCTACAACCTCGACCGTGTGGAAGCCCTGAAAGGCCCCAGCGCGATGATCTTTGGTCGTGGCGGTAGCGGCGGCGTGATCAACCGTGTCACGCGCGTGGCCGACGGCATGAACCACCGCAGCGGCAGCCTGCAACTGGGTTCGGGCCTGCGCCGGCGCGGCACCGTGGATTTTGGCCAAGGGTTTGGCGACACCGCCGGTTTTCGCGTCAATGCGATGTATGAAAACTCCGAAAGCTTCCGCGATGACGTGTTCCTGAAGCGCTATGGCATCAACCCGACGTTCAATGTCGATATCGGCAATGCCACGCGCTTGGTGCTGGGCTACGAAAAATTCCACGATGACCGCACCGCCGACCGTGGCGTGCCTTCGTTCCAAGGCCGGCCCGTGGCCACCGATCCTGCCACCTTTTTCGGCAATCCCAAGCTCAGCCGTACCGAAGCCGATGTGAATGCGTTTGATGCGGTGTTGGATCACCGCTTCAACGAACACCTCAGCCTGCGCAATCATCTGCGCTGGGCCGATTACGACAAGTACTACCAAAACGTATTCCCCGGCGCAGTCAATGCCACAGGCACCACCGTCACGTTGTCGGCCTATCGCAACGACACCACCCGTCGCAATCTGTTCAATCAAACCGATTTGGTGTGGACGCAAGGCGCGCACACCGTGCTGGCTGGGCTGGAGTTGGGCCGCCAGGTGACCGACAACTTCCGCCAAACCGGCACATTTGCGCCGGGTACCAATGTGGTGCCGGTGAGCAACCCAAATGTCAATGTGCCCGTGAGTTTCAGCCAAAGTGCAACCGATGCCGACAACCACGGTGTGGCCAAAACCGCCGCGCTGTATGTGCAAGACCAGATTGAGTTTTCGCCGCAATGGCAGGCCATTATTGGTCTGCGTTATGACGACTTCCGCGTGGACTTGCGCAACAACCGCACCGGCCAACTGTTCACCAGCAATGACGGCATGCTGTCGCCGCGCGCCGGGCTGATCTACAAACCCTTTGCAACAGTGTCGTTCTACGCCAGCCTCAGCAATGCATTCCAACCGCGTGCCGGCGATCAACTGGCCTCGCTCAATGCCAGCAATGCATCGCTGAAGCCAGAGAGCTTTCGCAACCGCGAAATCGGTGCTAAGTGGGACATTCATAAAGACCTGCAAGCCAGCGTGGCGGTGTACCGCCTCAACCGCAGCAATGTAGCCATCACCGACCCTGCCGATGTCACCAAAATGCTGTTGGTGGATGGCCAATACACCCAAGGCGTGGAATTGGGGCTGGCTGGCCGCATCACCGACCGCTGGCAGGTCATGGGTGGGTATGCCTATCAAACCGGCACCATCACCACCACCCAATCGGCAACCGTAGTGAAGGGCAACCGGTTGGCGCAACTGCCGCGGCATTCGGCCTCGTTGTGGAACCGCTATGACTTTAGCGATCGCTTCGGTGCCGGGCTGGGTGTGATCTATCGCGATGCCATTTTCGCCAGCGTGGACAACCAAGTGACCCTGCCGGCGTTCACCCGCATCGATGCGGCGCTGTTCTGGACGCTCAACCCCAGCTTGCAGCTTCAGCTCAACATCGAAAACCTCGGCAATACCCGCTACTTCGCCACCGCCAACAGCAATAACAACATCAGCCCCGGCGCGCCGCGTAGCGTATGGGTGAGTGTGAATTTCCGCTACTGAGCCCGCCATGCACACGACCATCAATAAACCCCAACGCCGCAACACCAGTTACCGCTGGGTGCGTCAGCTGCATTTATGGATTGGCGCATGGGGCGCGCTGGCCGCACTGCTGTACGGCATTACCGGCTTGGTGATGAACCACCGCATCGGCGATGGCGCTTGGCCACAGGGTGATAGCACCGAAACTGCACGGGTAACGCTGGCCATTCCCACCGAGGCCCGCAGCACACCCGAACACCTGTCCCTGTGGCTGCGCCAACATCAGCAACTCGACGCCCAACTGATCCGTAAAGGTGGTTCGGGTGGCCCGGGGGGTTCGGGGGCTGGCGAAGGAAAGCCTGCCCCCAAATGGAGTTTGAGCGGCGGCAGTGCTGGCAATTCGTGGTCGGTGGAATACCTGCCTGGCAACGACACCGCCACCCTCAAACGCAGCCATCACTCCCCGTTAGCCGCATTCAACCGCCTGCATAAAGCCATTGGCGGCAGCCTGCTGTGGGTGCTGCTGGCCGACAGCTTCGCTATCGGCATGGTGTTGCTGGGCCTGTCGGGTATCTGGATGTGGGCCCGTGGCCGCAGCCCACGTGAGCTGGTCTTCAGCGTGATGGGGCTTGCCACCTGTGTGTTTGCAGCCATTGTGGGCCTAGCGCTGGCTTGACCTTGTGCGCTATCACACGCCTTCCAAGCTGGAAGGCGT
>NZ_DAOOUM010000031.1:0-32726 GCF_035369645.1 Thermomonas sp.
CGACGGCAGCGTCGCGTCGTCGCCGCCGAAGATGCGCCACAGCAGTTCCAGGTCGTCGCGGGTGGTGGTTTCATCCAGCGAGATGCACAGCGAGCCATTGCCACGCACACGCAAGTTGGCACCCAGACTGCGCGCACGTTCGGCAATCGCAGCGTTGTTGTCGCCGGCATCGATGCACAGCGTGTCGAATGCGGTCGCGTGCACGGTGCCAAAGCCCAATTCCTTCAGGCCCGCAGCAAGAATCGCGGTGTAGCGCGCCACGCGCTGCGCAATGCGCTTCAGGCCGTCCGGGCCGTGGTAGACGGCATACATCGAGGCCATCACCGCCAGCAGCACCTGCGCGGTGCAGATGTTGGAGGTGGCCTTTTCGCGGCGGATGTGCTGCTCGCGGGTTTGCAGGGTGAGGCGGTAGGCGGGGTTGCCGTCGGCGTCGATGGACACGCCGATCAGGCGGCCGGGCATGCTGCGCTTGAACGCATCGCGGCAGGCCATGAACGCGGCATGCGGGCCGCCGAAGCCGAACGGCACACCAAAGCGCTGGCTGTTGCCGATCACGATATCGGCGCCCATTTCGCCCGGCGACTTCAGCAGGGTCAGGGCCAGCAGGTCGGTAGCGACCACGAACAATGCGTTGTGCGCGTGGATGGCGTCGGCATCCTTGTTCCATTCGGCCACCCAGCCACTCGACGCCGGGTACTGCACCAGCACGCCGAAATAATCACCTTCGGCGATCGCGGCATGCACGGCATCGGTGCCGCGCACCACATTGACCTTCAGGCCCAGCGGATCGGCGCGGGTTTGCAACACTTCGATGGTCTGCGGATGGGTGTCACCCACCACCAGGAACGTGTCGGATTTCGACTTGGCACTGCGCTTGGCCAGCGTCATGGCCTCCGCTGCGGCAGAGGCTTCGTCCAGCAACGAAGCGCTGGCGATGTCCATGCCGGTCAGGTCGGCAATCATGGTCTGGAAATTGATCAGCGCCTCCATCCGGCCTTGCGAAATCTCGGCCTGATACGGTGTGTACGCGGTGTACCACGCCGGGTTTTCCAGGATGTTGCGCAGGATGACGTTGGGCGTGTGGGTGCCGTAGTAGCCCTGGCCGATGAAGCTCTTGAACAGCTGGTTCTTCTGCGCGATGGCGCGGATCCTGGCCAGCGCGTCGACCTCGGTCATCGCCTCTGGCAACGCCAGCGGGTTGGCTGACTTGATCGAGGCCGGCACGATGGCATCGGTGAAGGCTTCCAGCGAAGCGTGGCCGACCTGCGCAAGCATGGCGGCAATTTCGGCATCATTCGGGCCGATATGGCGTTCGATGAAAGCGTCGTGGTGTTCGAGCGAGCGAAGCGAGGGCTGAGTCATGGCGGCATCCGAGGGCGCAGTGCGCGTGAAAGGGATGCCCGCTCTGTCCTTTTGCCTGAGAGTTTGGAAGCGCGCGGATGGGGAGGGGATCCCGCGCAGCTTCTTGCCCCTTCGGCGCCGGCCGCGTCTGTGGGGGGACGACGGGCCAATCTCTCCAGAGTGTGGTCACACAGCGGTCTTGGGCCTGAGCGATTCCGGGCGGTTGCGCCTTCGGCAGCGCGACGAGACCCGAAAGCCTGCGCGCTTCTCCCACTGTGCCGGGCGATTATACCCTGCCGGCTGGCACGGGTACTGGCTGCGGCGTTGCGCAAACGGGGTGGATGCTATGGTCAGCGTCCTCCTCCTCCCGCCCCCGCCTTCCGCCCGTTGTCCCTGCAAGCGTTTTCCGGCTTGGGCAAATGCCGTGATCGCCGGCATGCTGTCGCCGCTGCTGAGCAATAGGGGGCTGCACCAGGCCTTGGGCATGGCGGCTTTTGCGCTGACCGGCTGGCTGTTCGGGCGGTGGGAAACCCATGCCCATCGGCGTGCGCTGCGGGTGCCCGAAGCTCCGGCAGCACGCAAGTCTATCGCGTTGCAGGTGTGCTTCGGCGCATCCACGCATACACCGGCAGCCCCGCCAGCAGCAGCACCGCACCCCAGCCCAGCGCTTCGGCGCCGGCACCGGATAGCGCGTACAGGCTGTACAGCAGCGCCAGGGCGGCGACGATGCGCCCGCCGCCGGTGCCGCGTCGCAGCCAGGCGGCGCTGCTGGCCGCATATGGCAGCAGGATGGCCGAGGTGGAGATCAGCAGGATGAAAGTGAACAGGTCCACCAGCGAGCGGCTGTAGCTGGCGATCACCAGCACGGTGGCAAGGCTGCTCCCCACCAGCACGCCGAACACGGGCGTGCCGTGGCGGTCGCGCCGGGCGAAGGCGCGCGGGAACAGGCCGTCGCCGGCCGCGGCCAGCGACACCTGCGCGCAGACCATCACCCAGCCGTTGATGGCGCCGAAGGTGGACACCGCGGCCAGCGCGGCGATCGCGATGCCGGCGCCTGGCCCCCAGGTGCGCGCGGCGGCTTCCGCCATCGGCGCGCCGGATGCCTTCAGCACCTCGCCCGGCACCAGCCCGATCACCGCCGTGCAGGCCAGGATGGTGGCGACGCCCGCCAGCAGCGTGCCCAGCAGGGTGGCGCGCGGGATGGTGCGGGCGGGGTCGCGGATCGCGCCGGCCGGCACGGTAGCCACTTCCAGCCCGCACAGCGCCCACATGGTGAGGATGACCGTGGCGTTGGCCACCTGCGGCAGCGACTGCCCGCTGGGATTGAACGGCACGTAGCGGTCGGGGCCGACCCACCACAGGGCCACCAGCCCGAACAGCAGCAGCGGCAGCAGTTTCAGCGTGGTCAATGCGACCTGCAGCCGGCCGGCCTCGCGCAGGCTGGCCACGTTCACCAGCGTGCACGTCCACAGCGCCGCCAGCGCGCACAGCGCCGCCCGCACGGGGGTGGCGGTCAGCGCGGGGAACAGCGCGCCCAGGCTGCCGGCGAACGCCACCGCGATCGCCGCCATGCCGGACCAGATGGACACCCAGTAGCTCCACGCGATCGCGAAGCCCGCGGTGTCGCCGAACGCGCGCCGCACGTAGGCGTAGGGGCCGCCGGTGCACGGCCAGTGCACCGCCAGCCGCGCGAAGGTGGCCGCCAGCAGCAGTGCGCCGCCCAGCGCGATCGCCCAGCCCAGCAGGCTGGACGCACCGAAGGGCGCCAGCGCGGCCGGCAGCAGGAACACGCCGCTGCCGATCATGCTGCCGATCACCAGCGCGGTGGCCATCCACAGGCCCAGCGGGGCACGTGCAGGCGTCGTCGTGGTGGCCTCTGCCCCGGCGATTTCAGGCGCGGGCATCGACGGCGCCCCCGGCCTGACCGGTCGCGGCATCGGCGGCGTGCCCGCGGTAGGCCGCGCGCAGCAGTTCGTGGAAGTGGTGCACGCCGGTCTCGCGCAGCGGGTTCAGCCGGCCCGGCACGTAGCTGCCGGAGGCCATCCCGCGCTGCACGTCCTCGCAGATGCCGATGTCCTCGTGCTGCACTTCATCGCTGAAAGCAAGATCCGCATCGCGCTTGGCAGAGTCATCACTTTCGGCGTAATAACTGTCAAAGATCACCCGGCAATGATCCACCCCCAACGGCACCACGGTATTGGTTTGCAGGCGCCCTGGCAGGATATTGAGCATGGTGTTGGGCCACAGCCAGTAATACAGCGCATCGCCGTTGCCATACAGTGCGGCATCACTTTCGAGTGGGCTCCATTGCAGCGAATGCCATGCCGACAACTCGGTGCGATAGCTGCGGTAATCCAGCAACCGGTTCAGGCCGGGATGCACGTGCGGGACGTGGTAGCCCTCCAGATAATTGTCGATGTACACCTTCCAGTTGCAGGCGATGTCATAACTTGCACGATGGTGGTCGCCGTAGGCGTCCAGGCCTCTATCTGCGCCCAGCCGTGCGTCGATACCGGCAACGAAGGCATCGAAATCAGGTGCGTTTGCGGCATCGATCGCGGCAAACACCAAACCCTGCCAGACCTTCACCGCCAGCTGCGGCAGCTGCACATCGGCCACATCGAAGTCTTGCGCGTCCTTCATTTCCGGTGCCGAGCGCAATTGCCCCTCCAAGGTGTACGTCCACCCGTGATAACGGCAGCGCAGCGATTTCGCGGCCAGCCCATCGCATTGCGCAATCGGCCCGGCGCGATGCCGGCAGACGTTGTGCATGACCCGAATGACAGCATCGCTGCCGCGCACCGCAATGACCGGCAGGCCAGCGAGATTGGCGATGACGTGGTCGCCGGCGGCGCGCAATTGCGAGACATGCGCCACCCATTGCCAGGCACGGCCAAACAGCGCGCGCCGGTCGAGATCGGCCATCGCGGGTTCCACATAAAACCGTGCAGGTAAGGCGGTAGCCGTGGCGGCAGGCTGCGGAGCGAGGTCGGTTTGCATGTGGGCAGTATGGCGCTTGGATGCTCCAGAAAAACAGACCAACCCGTATTGGCCTATGTCGGGTCTTGCTGAATTTCAGGGATTTCCTGTGTTTTCACTGACTTCAGTGGCCTTGCCCGGAGTAGACGCTCGGGAAGTAGCATCGGGGCGAACTTGAACATCCTGCAGGGTAATTATTTTGCCGTCTGCTTGAATGAACGTGACGTGATAACTGCCGATCGGGACATGGCGCAGCTTGTACTTGCCATCACTTTTGATCGAAATCTCGCGCTTGAATCCATTGCTATCACCGCTGATTACGACAGTATCGCCTGGGTTGCCATCGCCTATGATGTTGCCAGAAGTGGCTTGCGTGAAAGCAGAGCCGGTGATTGCGAGAAGTAGCGAAAAAACAGTGAGCCTGCAGGGATTGGTCATGGTGTCTATATTCCTGATGTTCCTGTCAGGCTGGCATCCGATATGTGTGCCATGCAAGTGACTTTTGAGATGGCCACTCTGGAATTTGAGGGAATCAATTGCGGTCAGGGTTCGGCGTGCTGCCCGTGATCCAACCACACTGCAGTCCGGCGTTCTGCTGCTTCAGCCAAGTGTGCAGGGGGGCGAAGTATTCCAGCAGGGGTGCGGCATCCATGTGGTCGCTGCCGGTGAGTTCTTGCAGGGTTTGCTGCCACGGTTGGCTGTTGCCTTTGCGCAGCATGGCCCAGTATTTGTCGCCGGCGGCCTTGCTGCCGTAAAAACTGCATTCGGACAACCGGCCCTTGTAGCCGGACGCATCGCACAGCGCCTTGTAGAATTGGAATTGCAGGATATTGGCCAGAAAGTAGCGTGTGTAGGGTGTGTTGGCGGGAACGTGGTATTTCGCGCCGGCATCAAAATAGTCTTCGCCACGTGCTGTCACCGGGGCCACGCCTTGGTATTGGGCTTTCAGTGCCCACCATGCTTTGTTGTAATCGGCCGGCTTGATCGAGCCATCGAACACCCCCCAGCGCCAGCGGTCGATCATCAAGCCAAATGGCAAGAAAGCAACCTTGCTTAGCGCCATCCGCATCTGTGCGTTGATCTGTGATTGCGAATTTTGTGGTGCTTCTTGCAGCAGCCCCACCGAGGCCAAGTAGTGCGGCGTCATCGCCAGCACGATGGTGTCGCCGATGGCTTCGTGGAAGCCATCCTGCGCGCCATTTTGAAAGAGCGGCGGTAGTGGGTTGTAGGCCATGTCGTAATACAGGTGGCCCAGCTCGTGGTAGATGGTGGTGTAATCCTCTTCGCTGGGGGTGATGCACATCTTGGTGCGCAGATCGCCTTGCATATTCATGTCCCAGGCACTGGCGTGGCACATGACATCGCGATCCAGTGGCCGGATGAATTGTGACTTCTGCCAATAGCTGCCCGGCAATTTTGGAAAGCCCAGCGAGACATAAAAACTCTCGGCATCACGAGTCATCAATTTGGCGCTGGCCAGTTGCGCGGCGCGTTCAATGTTGAATGCACGCGCGGCGGCAGTGCCGATGGTGTCATCCTGCTTTCTGACCTGCGCGTAGAGCAATTCGGCTTGTGCACGCTGTTGCAGGGTGCCACTGATGTCCAAGTTGACGGCTGCCGGGTATGGGGCCAGCAGATCCCACAGGTTGCTCCAGTCTTGCTGCCATAAATTGCCCAGCAAATGTGCGGGTAACAGACCACCTGGCAGTTCGCCTTTGTCTTTGCCGTACTGTGCATCGAGCTTGCCGCGCGCATAGCAATGCAATTGTTCGTACAGCGGTTTGACTTGATTCCACAGACGATCACTTTGCTTGGCAAGCTCGGGCGGTGGCATGTCGTAACCGGCGCGCCACAGTTCGCCGGTATCGGCGTAGCCAAGTTGCCGGGCACCGATGTTTACCAGTGTGACAAAGCGGGTGTAGTCCTTGCGCATCGGGATGCTGATGCTATGCCAGCCGGTCCATGCTTGCAGCTGTGCATCGTAATCACGATTCTTGGCCAGTACGTCGCTGAGCTGGCCGATGTCGCGACAGGTTTTGTGGCGGCCCTCACTATTGCAAACACGGCCCGCGCCATACATGCCTTCCATGCGGCTGGCGATTTGGGTGAGCTCTTCCCGTTGCTTGGGGTCTTGCGGTGCCGGCATCGCTGTCCACAGCGTTAGCAGCTTGAGGGCGCGGGCGGTTTGCGGTGCCATCGGCTGGCCTTCAAATCGCTTTGCTTCGGCGAGCCACACAGTGAGGTGCGCCAGCCAGCGTTCATTGGCCTTGGCCGCAATCAGTTCACTATCCGAATTGATATCGGTATTGGAAAGCCACTGCGCTGAATTCAATTCCGGGTAGTGCTGGCGCACTTCTTGATTGACGCGGGCGATGAATTGATCGGCGGTTTCGCCGGTGCTTGCAGCGGGCGTGGGCGGTGGTGCCGGGGCCGGTGTGGGTGCTTTGCGTTGACATGCAGCAAGGCCACCCAGCACGGTGAGCATGGCAACGGCGAGCAGGGCGGGGCGTAACATCACGATGGCAACTCTGGGTGACGCGGGAGTTGCAAGGCTAGTAGGCCAAGGTGGGCGGCCGCAAGTCAGGCCGCAGGCAATACCAGCTGACGCTTGGCATCGGTCAGGCCATGCGTATGCAGCCACTGCCATGCGGTGTCGGCATCGTGCTCGGCATAGGCGCGGGCGCTACCCAAACGAAAGGTGTAACCCCAAACATCCATATCGGCCCAGATGCGTGTGCGGTCGATGCCCAGCGCTTCGCCTAGCAAGGCTTGCAGAACGCACACGGCATCTTCTTCCGGTATCGAATCGGTGGCGTCGGTGTGTACGGCGGCGCGTGTGTCGGGCGGCAGCACGATCAAATGACCGGCTTCATGCAGCAGCGAATGCACCGGCGTATCGCTGCGCGCATACACGGTGTTGCCGATGATGCCGGCCTCGCAATCGCCCCAGTAGCTGCCGGGGATGGGTTGGGCGTCTGCGATGTGTTCCAGCACCAAGCCGTAGCGCGCCAACAGTGCGGTCGGCGCGTTGAAGCCAATGTCTGACAGGATCAGTACACCGTGCTCGTCATTCCGGCGCAAGCCGGCATCAATTCGCACACCTGGTACCTGCGTATCCGGTTGTTCTGGCATGTCGTGATCGATAGCCGGATCCCGTCGTGGGTCGGGATGGCATGACAGGTTGAAGTCAGGCCGGCGTGGCCCCGCGTTCGGGCAGCGACACCGAAATATCCAGCACGTCGTGCTCGCCGTCTTTCACCACATCGACCTTGACCGCATCGGTATCCACGTTCACGTACTTGCGGATCACTTCCAGAATTTCGCGTCGCATCAGCGGCAGATAATCCGGCGCGCCGGCCGAGCTGCGCTCCTGCGCGATGATGATCTGCAAGCGATTCTTGGCCGTCTGCGCGGTGTTCTTCTTGGGCTTGAGGAAATCGAAAATGGACATGCGTCAGCCCCCGAATAACTTGCTGAAAAAGCCTTTCTTTTCCACCGTGGTGAAGCGCAGTGGGCGGCTTTCACCCAACAGGCGCGCCACCGCGTCCGCATACGCTTGGCCGGCGATGGATTCGGGGTCCATGATCACCGGCTCGCCTTTGTTGGAGGCATTGAGCACATCGCCAGATTCCGGGATCACGCCAATGGTTTTCAGGCCCAACACTTCTTCAACATCGGCAATCGAAAGCATTTCCCCGCTTTCCACCCGTTGCGGGTTGTAACGGGTCAGCAGCAAGTGTGCTGAGACCTCGCCGTCATTGCGTTCGGCGCGATGGGTTTTGGATGCCAGCAACCCCAGTACGCGGTCGGAGTCGCGCACACTGGAGACTTCCGGGTTCACCACCACGATGGCTTTATCGGCGAAATACATCGCCAGGAATGCGCCTTTTTCGATACCGGCCGGCGAGTCGCAGAGGATGAAATCAAAGCCTTCGGCGGCGAGGTCTTTCAGCACCTTTTCCACGCCATCTTTGCTTAATGCGTCCTTGTCGCGGGTTTGGCTGGCGGCCAACACAAAGAGGTTTTCAAACCGTTTGTCTTTGATCAGTGCTTGCTTGAGCGTGGCTTCGCCGTGGATGACATTGACGAAGTCGTACACCACGCGGCGTTCGCAGCCCATGATCAAGTCCAGGTTGCGCAGGCCGACGTCGAAGTCGATGACGCACACTTTTTTGCCGTGGCGGGCAAGGCCAGTGGCCAAGCTGGCGCTGGTCGTGGTCTTGCCCACGCCGCCCTTGCCGGATGTCACTACGATGATTTCGGCCAAGTTGGCTTCTCCGTGGTTGCGTTTGATGGGCTCAATCGAGCGCCGCGAGTTTCAGTTGTCCGTTGTCCAGCCAGACCTGCACGGGCTTGCCGCGCAATTCGGCCGGGATGTCTTCCAGCACTTTGTAATTGCCCGCCACTGCCACCAATTCTGCATAAAATTCGCGGCAGAAGATGCGGGCTTCGGTATTCCCCTGTGCGCCGGCCAAGGCGCGGCCACGCAGGGCACCATAAATGTGGATGCTGCCATCGGCAATGACCTCGGCGCCAGCCCCCACCGTGGACAATACGGTGAGGTCGCGTTGTTCGGCATAAACCTGCTGGCCGGAGCGCACCGGGTGGGTTTGCATCAAGCCTGGCGTCGCGTTGACGGCCGGTGCCGGGGCGGTAGATGGGGCGGGTGCCGGTGGTGCTGAGGTGGGTGAGGGCGCAGGGGCGGCAGCCGGCGACGTATCGTTGCGTTCGTACTGGGCACGGAACTTGGCCAGTAAGGGCAGGCCAAGTTGCTGCGCCAAGACTTCAGTTTCGCGCGTGCCATAAGCCAGCGCCACCGGCAGCACACCGGCCTCTTGCAGCCCGGCAACCAAGGCGCGAGCTGCGTCCACGGGGGGGGTATGGCTTAGTCCGCCGAAATCCAAAATGACGGCGGCCCGCGCAAACAAGTGGGGTGCGCGCTGTACGCGGTCGCGCATTTCGGCCACCAGTTGCGTGACATCCAGATTGCGAATGCGCAGATTGGCGATGCCCACTTGGCCGAATTTCAATTCACCTGCTTGCGCGTAATCGGTGTGTGCACTCATGCGTCGGTACCGGTGGAGCGCATGTGGGTGGCCGGCGTGCGTGGGCGTTGTAGCCATGCGACATCGGGCAGTGCGGTGCCGTAGGTGTCGCGCACCCAAGGGTAACTGCACAGGGTTTTCATCAACATTGCCGCGCGTAAGTCATGCTGCGGGATGACGTGCTGGCCAATTTCACGAAAACCAAAACTGCCGTGAAACAGCAAAGCGTGGTCGGCACCGTGTTCCAAAAAGACTTCACAGGCCAGTTGTGGGTAGCGTAGTTCGGCATAACTTTGCACGTCGGCATACAGTGCGCGCCCCACACCGCCGCCACGCCGCCGGCTGGCCACGGCCACACGGTCGATATAGAAAAAATCGGGGTAGCGCTCGCCAAACCACGCAAAATTGCGGCTGTCGTGTTGTGTGTGCGAGCCAAAGCCAATTAAAAAGCCGGCCAGCGCGCCATCACGCTCGGCCACGCGAAAATATTCGGCGCGGTCGTACAGCTGCCGCAGCCTGGCCGAATCCAAGGGGAGGATCGCAGGGCCGGCCGCATTGTTGAGGGCCAAGACAGAATCCAGCTCGTGCTCGCGCACGTCGCGGATGGCGATCGACATTCTTGAAGCTCCAATGCGTGTTTCATGACACCCGCAGCGCGGGGGAATGAGGGATTATCGCATGGCACCCGGGTGTGCGGTGCATGACCTTCGGAGCAGGCCGAACCCACCCGGTAAGCGGTATAAGACGGCGATGCTTGTAAGAATCTCTCATACGCGCTTACTTCGCTACGCCGGCCTATTCACCTGGGCGATGGTGGGCCTGCCTTTGGTGTATTCGTGGCTAGGGGCCGATCCAAACAACGGTGGCGAGGAACTGGCCCTGCGCCCAATGCCTTGGCAAGGCTGGTTGGCCTATCTGGCGTTTGGTGGCGGTTATGCGTGGTTGACCCGCGACTTTGGACGCCGTGGCCGCAGTCCTTTCGATTTTGTCCTGCTGGTGGTGCTGACCTTGGCGGCGATCGGGGTGAGCTATTTCCACGGCTCTGGGTTGGGCAGCGTGCTGTTGATGGTGGCGGCATGCGTGCTGCCGTGGCTGCTGACCTTGCGATTTGGGGTGGCGTGGCTGCTGGCAAGCCAATTGGCGGTGGTGCCGGTGTTCGTGCGCTGGCTGGGGTTCCCCTTGCTGGAAGCTTTGATGCAATCGGTCTTGTATGCCGGGTTATCGGGGTTCGTGTTCGTGGTCAGCCTTGTTGCGTCGCAGCAGACGCAGGCGCGTGAAGAGCAGCGCCGGCTCAATGCCGAACTGCGCGCCACTCGCGCCTTGCTGGCAGATAGCGCCCGGGTCAATGAGCGCACCCGGATCTCCCGCGAACTGCACGATCTGCTGGGACACCACCTGACCGCGCTCAGCTTGAATCTGGAAGTTGCCGGGCATTTGTCGGAAGGCCGCGCCAAAGAGCATGTGCAGCAGGCGCATACCTTGGCCCGCCTGTTATTGACCGATGTGCGTGAAGCCGTCAGCCAGTTGCGCGAAGGCGGCGCTATCGATCTTGCCTCAGCATTGCGCCTGTTGGCCGATAATGTGCCCAAGCTCGAAATTTTCATCGACATCGACGAGCCATTGACGGTGGATGACGCCGAATGCGCGCATGTCTTGCTGCGCTGTGCGCAAGAGGCCATCACCAATGCGGTGCGTCATGCCGGGGCCAAGGGATTATGGCTCAATGCCCGTCGCGAAGGCAGCCATGTGATCTTGCAAGTGCGCGATGATGGCCGTGGCAGCGACCACGTGACCGCCGGTAACGGGTTGCGCGGCCTAGGCGAGCGCTTGCGTCAGCACGGTGGCCGGCTCGACATTGCCAGTCAGCGCGGGCATGGGTTCCAACTCACGATTACTTTACCGGTGGCCCCCAATGCCGCCACCCGATTACCTCAGGGAGTTGCCGCATGATTCGTGTCTTTCTGGTCGATGACCAGACCTTGGTGCGCCAAGGTATTCGCTCGTTGTTGGCGCTGGCTGATGGTATTGAAGTCGTGGCCGAGGCAATCGATGGCCGCCAAGCGATCGAGTTGATTCCGCAAGTCAAACCCGACGTGGTACTGATGGATATGCGGATGCCCATGATGTCGGGTCTGGAAGCCTTGCAGGCACTGGGTCGCGCCGGTAGTTTGCCGCCCACCATCATTCTGACAACCTTCGACGATGATGCCCTAGTGTTGGCGGGCATCAAGGCCGGTGCCAAGGGCTATATGCTCAAAGATGTGTCGCTGGAGCAGCTGGTGGACGCCATTCAGACCGTCGCATCGGGGGGCTCGTTGGTGCAGCCGGCAGTGACCCAGCGGCTGCTGTCGGGGCTGGAGCACATGCGCAATGAATTTGTCAGTCTGGATCGCCCGGACCCATTGACTGACCGCGAAACCGAGATCCTGCGGCTGATGGCGTCGGGGTTTTCCAACAAAGAAATCGCCAATTCACTGGGTGTGGCCGAGGGCACCATCAAGAATCACGTGTCCAATATCCTGTCGAAATTGGGGGTGCGCGACCGTACCCGGGCGGTGCTGAAGGCCTTCGAATTGCAGTTGGTCTAAGATCGAAGCGCAATTTGGTGCGGAATATCGCGGTTTTGGGTGGATATCCCCTCGCGGAGCTGGGGGGCAGTTTGCTAGGATGGCGGGTCAGTGCGGCATGAGGCCGCAGACGGCCTTTTCCGGAGATTCCTGAATGACTCGTTTGCTCGAGATCCTGATTTCCCTCGCGATCGTGTTCGCACTGTTCTTGATCGTGGGCGTGATGCTGCCTTCCTCGCGCCACTTGGTCGAGAAAGTCGAAACCAACCGCAAGCTCACCATCGTGTTCGACACGTTGAACAGCTTCCGTCGCTTCAAGGACTGGAACCCGCTGGTGCTGCGCGACCCGCGCATGCAGCTGTCGTTGTCCGGCCCGGTGGAAGGCGTGGGTGCCAAGCTTGACTACACCTCACAAGAGGAGCGTCTGGGCAGTGGTTCTTACGAAATCGTTGAAAGCGTGCCCAAGCAAAAGATCGCCATCAACATCAACAATATCGAGCGCGGTGAAAACAAGCGCACCTCGTTTGGCTTCAAGCCGACCGGTCGCAACAACCGCAACGTCGAAATCACCCAAACCTACGACGTGGACTACGGCTGGAACCTGCTGGGCCGTTATGCCGGCCTGTATGTGACCCGCCACGTGGGTGACGACATGAAGATGGGCTTGGCGCGCTTGGTGGGCGTGCTGACCGCAGTACCCAATATCGATTACGCCGCACCCGGCAGCAAGATGGGCACGCCGAAGGTGGTCGATCGCCCGGCTGAAGCCATGCTGGTAGTGAGTGCCGGCCAGGTGGATCGCGGCAATGCACAAATCCAAGCGTCGATCACTTCCAACGCAGAATGGATCAAGCGCACATTGGAAGCCAACGGTCTGGATGCGGTTGGCCCATTGCGCATCATCACCACCGACATGGGGCGCGAGAAATACACCTTCGACGTTGCCCAAGTGGTGACCAAGAAAGGTGGCGGCGCACCTGCCAATGTTGCCGTGCAAGGTCCGGTGAAGTTTGTGCAGGCACCGGCCGGCAAGGCCGCGGTCGCGTCGTACAGTGGCTATATGGCGGAATTGGAAAATACCCGGAATGCCCTGCGTGCATGGGCCGCGACGCACGGCTACGAAATCAAAGATCGCGCCTACGAAGACTACAAGTCGGGGGTTGCCAATGCATTCACCGAGAATGGCCAGTTTGATGTCTATTGGCCGGTGAAATAAGACTTCGTTATCTTGTTGCTCCCGCAAACGCCGCGCTTAGTCGCGGCGTTTGTCTTTGTGGGGCATGAACTTTGTGGGTATGAGAGGCACAATAGACCGATGCATACCATCCGCACCCCCCACTTTGTCCTGTACCGTCGTTACCTTGCCGCCATTGGAAGTTTGTTGGCGGGGGTGTCGGTGGCGATGTGCGCCTATGCCTTTCATGCCGCTACTCCGGAGGCCAGTCCGCGGTTGTTGCAAGCGGCGGTGTTCGCCTTCCTGCACGGGTTTGCACTGACTGCATTGGCACCACTGGCGCAACGACCAACGGCATTGCTGGCCATGAGTATGCTGCTATTGGGTGTGCTGCTGTTTTGCGGCAGTTTGATCGCAGCGGCTTTGCTGGGGCTGACGCCGGCGTTGGCACCGTTGGGTGGTGGGCTGGTGATCAGCGGTTGGTTGCTGCATGCCTATGATCGGTTGCGGGGTTGAGTGATGCCGCACTACACACGTGGGTTTGATACCGATGTCGCGTTTGCGCACCTATGCAAACGCGACCGCAAGCTGGGCGCGTGGCTGCGCAAGTTGGAGGTGATCCCGGCGGATCCACGCTGGCGCAAACCGTTTGATCCCGTGGACGCCTTGGCACGCGCAATTCTGTATCAGCAGCTCAGCGGGAAAGCGGCGGCCACCATTGTGGGTCGGGTGGAAACGGCGATTGCCAGCGACCGTTTTCATTGCGACACATTGGCACGGATTGACGATGCCACCTTGCGCGGCTGCGGTGTCTCCGGCAACAAAATGTTGGCATTGCGTGATCTTGCCCGGCGCGAAGAAGCCGGTGAAATCCCCACGTTGCGGCAAATGGGGCGCATGGACGATGACGCCATCGTGGCCGCATTGGTGCCAATCCGTGGCATTGGCCGTTGGACGGTGGAAATGATGTTGATGTTCCGCCTTGGCCGCCCCGATGTGCTGCCCATCGACGACCTCGGTGTCCGCAAGGGCGCGCAGGTGGTGGACAAGCTTGCGGCGATGCCCACGCCAAAAGAACTGGCCGTGCGCGGTGAATGCTGGGGTCCATACCGTAGCTATGCCAGCGTTTATCTGTGGCGAATTGCCGATGCCGCCAGTGCAGCCAAAGCCCCCATCAAAGCACCCACCAAACGCTCGCAGGACTGACTACTCACGCATCGCAGCGCCAGCCGCTTGCAACAACTGACGCAATGCGTGCCGGTGGCAATGCGCTTCGTTTTCGCAATAACAGCCCACGCTGAAGTGGGTACTGTGCGATAACGCCGCCAATAGCGCGATGGCGTGCACGGCATCTGGGGCTTTCATTTCGCTGCGGTAATGCCTGAAAAAATTGGCCCAGTCTTGGTCTGTTTTGGCAGCATGTGCAATGTCCATGACCGCTTGACTGGGGGCAACCGTGGGCAGCCATGTATCGTAAAAATCGCGTTTGGAAAATTCGGCCTTGGGAACCCCGCGCGGTGGGCGGCGCACGGTGCCAATACGCAAGCCTTCATCCGCTGCGCGCGGTGTCCCCAAACGAACTACACGAATCGCCATGACGTTGTCCTCGCGCTAGAAGTCTTCCCTGCAAGCATCCTGCGATTACCGCGGCAGTGCAACGTGCTGCGGTGGCATGTGGGATGTTCAAAAGTCGTTGTTCAGCCGCGAGTGAAACTTACTTGGATATCTACCGGCACACTGCGGCACCGATCAATCAAAAGGAATTGCAGGATGCGACTTGCCATACTGGCCGCGACATTGATTTCAGCACTGGTGAGTCCTTCCTTACGCGCACAACAAGCGCCGGCAATCGCCGCAACCCCCAAGCAAGCCACCGGCGACATTCGCACCGAAGCCACGGTGGTGGTGGAAGGCGAACAACCCGGCCCCGGTCTGTGGCTGGTGCGCAGCCCCGATGGCCAGCATGAGTTGTACATCTTGGGTCTGCTCAGCCCATTGCCGGACAAGATGCAGTGGCAGTCGGCGCAGGTCAGCCGGGTGCTGGCCAATGCGCAGGAAGTGATCCGCACGCCATCGGTGGATTTCAAAGTGGATGTGGGCTGGTTCAAGGGGTTGATGTTGTTGCCCAAGATGCTGGGGGCGCGCAACAACCCCGATGACAAACGCTTGCAAGAAGTGGTGTCGCCCGCGTCGTATGCGCGTTGGCAGGCGCTGAAGGCGCGCTATATCGGCAGCGATGGCAGTGTCGAAAAATGGCGTCCACTGTTTGCTGCGCAAGAGTTGTATGGCAAGGCGATGAAAAAGAGTGGGCTGGATGGCAGCAAGATTATTTCACCCATCGTGGATCAAGCCATCGCGGCGCATCACCCCACGGTGACGGTGGTGAAAGAGTCGATCGTGGTCACTGATCCCAAGCCATTATTGAAAGAGTGGTCGAAAACATCATTGGATGATCTGGCTTGCTTTGACAACACCATGACCCAATTGGAAACCGACATCGACGCGATGCGCGCGCGCGCCAATGCGTGGGCCACCGGCGATATCGCCGGCTTGCGCGCACTGCCGCCGGCTTACCAATGGGAGGCATGCAGTAATGCGATCACCGAGGCCGGAATTGGCAAGCGCTTGGGGTTTGGCGATGCCAACAAGAAAGTGGAGGCCAAATGGATGGCTGCTGCTGAAGCCGCATTGGGGAAAAATACGGTGACGTTCGCGATGTTGCCGCTGGGCAAAATGTTGGCCGCCAACGGTTATTTGGCCAAATTGCAGGCCAAGGGCTACACGGTGATTGCGCCGGACGCGGAGTGATGTGCGGCGCGGTGCTGGCGATGCGTGATTAGCGTGTCGCCGTCATCGGTGCGGCGGTGCTGGGGGCGCCCAGCGCCGGCCAGCGTTTGAGCAGCGCGGTGCGAATCCCGGCCGCATCCAGCCCGGCTTCGGCCAACAGGTCTTCACGGCTGGCGTGATGTTGGAAGGCATCGGGCAGGCCCAAGTGCAGGATCGGCATCACGCTGCCTTCCGCTGCCAGCAACTCGGCCACCCCAGCACCGGCACCGCCGGCGACCACGTTGTCTTCCAGGGTGATGAAGCCTTCGTGGGTGTTTGCAAGCTCAAGAATCAATGCGCGATCCAGTGGCTTGATGAAGCGCATATTGACCACGGTCAGGCCAAGCGCTTCGCCCACCTGTTCCGCCGCCGGCACGATGGCACCAAAGGCCAGCAGTGCGATGCGCGTGCCTTGCCGGCGCAGTTGCGCCTTGCCGATGGGGAGGGTGTCCAGTGTGGCTTGCACGGGCACGCCGGGGCCGCTGCCACGCGGGTAGCGCACCGCAGCCGGGCCTTGGTAGTGAAAGCCGGTAGAGAGCAATTGCCGGCATTCGTTCTCGTCGGCCGGGGCCATCACCACCATGTTGGGCACGCAGCGCAAAAAACTCAGGTCCAGATTACCGGCATGGGTGGCACCGTCCGGACCCACCACACCGCCACGATCAATGGCGAACAGCACATCCAAGTTTTGGATGGCGACATCGTGCACCAGTTGGTCATAGCCGCGTTGCAGGAACGAGGAATAGATTGCCACCACCGGCTTGGCCCCTTCGCAGGCCATGCCGGCAGCGAGGGTGATGGCGTGTTGTTCGGCGATGGCGACATCGAAATAACGCTGCGGATACTCTTGGCTGAAGCGCACCAGCCCGGAGCCTTCACGCATCGCTGGGGTGATGCCCAGTAGTGTTTCGTCGGCGGCGGCCATGTCGCACAGCCAATCGCCAAACACATCGGTATAGGTGGGCTTTTTCGCACCGGCCTTGCCGATCACGCCCACCGATGGGTCAAACGGGGCCACCGCGTGATAGCCGATCTGGTCGTCTTCGGCCAACTCGTAGCCTTTGCCCTTGGTGGTGATGATGTGCAGCAGTTGCGGGCCTTTCAGGCCTTTGAGAGTCTTGAGTGTGGCCAGGAGTGCATCCACGTCGTGGCCGTCGATGGGGCCGGTGTAGTGAAAGCCCATTTGCTCGAACAGCGTGGACGGCACGAACATGCCTTTCCAGTGTTCTTCCCAGCGTTTGACAAAGCGCGCCGGTGGGTTGCGTTTGTCGCCCAGTAATTTTTTGCCGCCCTCACGGATAGCATTGAGAGTGCGGTTGCCGGACATGCGGCCGAGCATCTTGGTCAGCCCGCCCACCGCCTCGCTGATCGACATGCGGTTGTCGTTGAGGATGACCAGCAGGTTGGGGTCGGGCTCCATGCCGCCGGCGTGGCCCAGCGCCTCCCATGCCATGCCGGCGGTCATCGCGCCATCGCCAATCACGGCCACCACTTTGCGCTCGCTACCGGCGCGGGCACTGGCAATGGCCATGCCCAGTGCGGCCGAGATCGAGGTGGAAGAATGGCCAACGCCAAAGACGTCGTAAGGGGATTCTTCGCGCTTGGGGAATGGCGCAACGCCGTCTTTTTGCTTGACGGTGTGGATGGCATCGCGGCGGCCGGTCAGGATTTTGTGTGGGTAGCACTGGTGGCCAACATCCCACACCAAGCGGTCTTCTGGAGTATCAAACAAATAATGCAGCACCGTGGTCAGCTCGACCACGCCCAAGCCCGCACCAAAATGCCCGCCGGATTTGCCAACGGATTCAATCAGATAGCCGCGCAACTCGTCGGCCACCGCGCGCAGATCGGTTTCATCAAGCTGGCGTAAATCAGCGGGGCTATTGATGTTGGACAGGTGGGGGTAGCGGGTAGCGTCAATCATGCGTCGTATTGTCGCGCCGTCGGGCGGGACGGGCAATGCGGCAGCGGATGTTGCCGCCCCACCCAAGGCGAGGGGTAGCCGCCTTGGATGGGCATCAAGGGACGAGGATTAGCCGCAACTGCCGCAGCAGGTGGTGCCTTCGGCGTGTTCCGGGGCCAAGGTGGCCGGGTAACCGGCGGCGCGCAGGGCGTCGCTGATCGTATTTTCGTTCAGCTCACTTTCAACCAACAAGCGGCCACGGGCCAGATTCGCGGTGATTTTGGCCTGCGGATCCGCCGCATGGACGGCGAAGGCAATCGAGCGGGCGGTGGTTTCATCCACCAGGCCGAGGACATCGAACAACATAGACACTCCAAGGGTCGTGCACGTCAGCGTGCGGGTGGCTTATGGTCGGCGCACCGGCAAGGGCGTGCATTGATCGAAGTCAGCTGCTCGCGTGGCTGTAGCGGGGTCAGGCGGAAGGCGGGGGTGTTGCCGAGGTGTGAGTACCCGTCTGTGAGGGCGGCGAAAACGGGATCGAGTCCGGTGCGACCGCGCCGCCACTGATGATGAAGCTCATCGCCTGATCCACGTTCCAGTCGGTGGGGGTGATTTTTTCCATCGGCACAATTTCTAAATAGCCCGAGGTGGGGTTGGGCGTGGTGGGCACATACACCGCAGCCAATTCGCGACCGGTGCCTTGTTCGCGCATCACCCGGGTGACAAAACCCAAGGTCTTCATTTCATTGTGGGGGAAGTCGATCAACACCACCCGCTGGGTACCATCGGGCTTGGTTTGCAAAATATCCAGCAATTTGCGCGCGCTGCCGTAAATGGTACTGGCCAGTGGAATGTGTCCGATCAAAGCTTCAAACCAACCCAATAGACGTTGGCCGATGACGCGGCGGGTCAGCCAGCCGGCCAGCAGAATCACCAAGACGGTGGCAACCAGGGCCAATGCGTTTTGTACCCACGGCTCAATCAGCCAACCAAAGGTAAGGGGGTTGCCCTCGGCAATTCCGCGCAGGCTGGGCTCGACCAAGGGCTTGCTGAGATCGCCCAGCAGCACGAAGACGAATTTCACCACCACCCACGTCAACCACAGCGGCAATAGGGTGAGCAGGCCGGTCAGGAACAGGCGTTGCAGGCGTTGGCCAAGCGTAAGGGAGGCAGACATCGGCGTAGTTTACGGGGAACTATGAGGCAGCGGTCAGTCCAATTTGGCCAAACGCAGGCCGACATTGTCATAACCGCGCCCTGCATCTAACGGTTGTGGCTTGCCGCTGCTCATGCGTTGGCTGCACGCCGTGTCGGCGCACAGGCTCAGCCAGCCTGCCACCGGTGTGGTGGGTTGTTCGCGCAGTTCACCTGCACTGGGCAGACGGTAGCGGTGGCCATCTTGCGCATGCAGCCACGCGGCATAGGCTTGGGCATCAGCGGCGGATACACAAACCACCGGCTTGCGGTCGTTGCCGGTGTTGTTCCAACGCAGACTGCGGCCAAGGAAGCCCTTGCCACAGTCGGCGGCGGCGCGATTGGTGGCACTGGCAAAGCGGGCGTAATCGGCACGACTGACACTGACGATGGTGACCGGTGCGGCGGTTGGTGCGGGTGCTGATGCCGGTGCTGCCGTTGCCAGTTTGGCGGTGCCACTTGTACCGGTTTGCGCGGCGGAAATACGCGCTTGCAAGCTGCGTTTGTGGGTGCTGTCCAACCCCAGCCACGCGGTTTGATCCAGCAGGATTTGCGCAGTTTTGCGGGTGTCCGGCTTGGCCAGTTGCAAGGTCAGGCGTTCATCCAGCGCTTTGTCCAACCGTGCATGGAGCAGGCTGATCGCGGTGCCGGTGCCGCCACGGCGGGTATCCAAAATTTGCGCACGTTGGAACGCCAGCTTGGCCGTTGTGGTATCGCCATTGTGAAGCGCGCGGTCGGCTAAATCGGCCAGGCCATCAAACAGCAAGGCCGTCAAGCGCAGGGTTTCAGGGTGCGTGGGATTGGCGCGCCAAGCGGCTTCGATGCTGTCCCAAGCATTGCCGTTGGCCGGCTCCAGCAGTTGCCCGGTGCGCAATTGCTCTTTGGCATTGGCCAGATAGGCGTCGATCCCGGGGTCGTTGTGTTCCGGCGTGGTTGCTGATGTGGCAGCGGCATTGGCTGGCGCTGCCGGGCCAGCAAGGGGGGTCGATGCTGCGATTGTTAGTGCAGAGGCGCGAGTTGGCACGGCCCCGGGCGGCGTGTGGCTGGGTGTGCGTGCAACATATGCCAGTGCTAAACCTGCGATGCCAACAATGGTGGCAATGGCGGCGATCCAGCGGCCGCGTCCGGTGCGGGTGACGGGGTTGTCGGCAGTGTGGGGGGCAGCCGGGGCGGGGACTTCCACCGCAGTGAGTGTCTTGCCCGATTGGCGTTCCAGTTGCTCCAGCGCGGTCAGCATGTCCTGCGCACTGGCGAAGCGGTCGCCGGGCTGTTTGGCCATCGCTTTGTCGATGAAGGGCTGCCAATGTTTCAATACCGCCGGCAGGCGCGGGATGGGTTCTTGCACATGCCGAATCGCCATCGACAGCGCATCCCCGGCGTTGTACGGCAGCCGGCCCATCAACATTTCCCAAGTCAGCACACCCATGCTGTAAATATCTGCGCGACGGTCCACATCCTGCCCGCGCGCTTGCTCGGGCGGCATGTAAGCGGTGCTGCCCACCGCCAGCCCGGCGTTGGTCAGGCGTGGGTTGCTGCCGCGCCGCAGGGCAATGCCAAAGTCAGTCAGCAGCGGACGATCGGCATCATCAAACAATACGTTCTCGGCTTTCACGTCACGATGCACCACCCCGCGCACATGCGCGTAGTCCAACGCCTGTAACAACTGGCGCAGGATGCCAAGCACCTTGGGTTGATCGCCTGTCAGTTTGCGCTGTGCCAAATGGCCATGCGACAAGTAGGGCATCGAATAAAACAGCAGGCCCTCGGGGGTGTGGCCAACTTCGTGGATACGCACGATGCCGGGGTGTTCCAAGCGTGCAATCGTGCGGGTTTCGTTTTCAAAGCGGGCGCGATTGACGCCATCGGTCAGCGCATCGGCCAGCATGACCTTCAATGCCACTTTGCGATCCAGCGAAAGTTGCTCGGCCAAATACACCGTGGACATGCCACCTTGGCCAATCACCCGCAACAATTTGTAGCCGTCGATGCGTGGGTAGGTTTGATCCGTCACTGCGCGCTTGCTCCACCAAGCCCCCCCGAGCCCGAACGGAGCATACGACGGACACCGCGCACAGGGGAATGCCCACAGCTATAACGGTGTGAAGCAGCGCCCAAATACTTGACTATTTGCGGTGGGCCGATTCAAAGATGCGGCGACTTGTTTGGAGAAAGTTCGTCAGCAGCCGCAAGCGGTGGCAGCAGCATTGCAGGCGCGGACGGGTGTGCTGGCACGGGTGGGCGAGTTATCGGCTGCCGTTGCCGCGCGCGCTGCGCACGCAATGACGCCATGAGGCGGTTGCGTGCTTACACCAGCAGCAAGGCCGACATCTGCCGGCGCACGCGGCTGACCAGATCTGCGTCGTCCAGAATCCGGAAGGCATCGATCAGGGATTTGCGCGCCAGTCCATCGGCATAGGTTTTGTCGCGCTTGAGCATGTCGATGAATTGCGCCAGCCCGGCTTCGGCATCGCCACCCACCAATTGACGCACACCCAGCAAGTGACGGGCACGCAGGTCGTTGGGGTCATGCGCAATTGCGGCTTCCAGCACGTCGGCGGGTGGCGCGTCTTGCAGCAGGGCGGCAAAGCCGAGCTTGGCGCGGGCCTTGATGGCGCGGTCATCGGTGGCGAGGTTGGCTGGCAGCTTGTCCAGCAAGCCCTCGGCTTCCACCGCTGCACCGGTTTGCAGCAGCGCCAGTGCCAGATCGAGCTGGTGTTCGGCGTGGTTGGGCTCGGCTTCGACCAACTTGCGCAGACGCAGCACTTCGGCGTGCGGGTCGAGCGGGGCGGCGGGGACTTCGGCCATGGCGTCATCGACAGGCGCCGCCGGTTGGATGCCTACTTGCGCCAGCATCTCGCGCAATTGGCCCTCCGGCAGTGCGCCGGGGATTGCGCCCAGCACCTGGCCGTCCTTGACTACCGCGATGGTGGGCACCGAGCGAATCTGGAACGCGGCAGCCAGCTCCTGCTCCTTGTCCACATCCACCTTGGCCAACACGAAGGCGCCGTGGTACTCGGCGGCCAGTTTTTCCAACACCGGGCCCAAGGTCTTGCACGGCGCGCACCACGTCGCCCAGAAATCCACCAGCACGGGGGTTTCCAGCGATTTGCGGATCACCGTGTCTTCAAAGGTGGCGGCGGTGGCGTCGAATACGTGCGGATTGTTGGCGTCGGTCATGGTGTTGATGGTCTTGGCGGCGTTGGGAAGAGGATGACGCTGAGATGGCGACACCGCAGCAGGTTAACAAGTGATGTAAAAAATAGTTGACATCATGGGACTGGAGTGTAAATTACACATTACATTTAGTCTATTGGAGCTTACATCAATGCTTGGGTTGTCTCCGCGTCACCAATTGCTAGTCTGGCTGGTGTTGGCCGGGGTCGGCTTGGCGCTATTTTTCAGCGGTGACTACCGCGATCTCCCGTTTCCGGTTGGCTGGTTGGGCGCCTGCCTGTTCGTGGCAGCGGTGTGGTTTTCGGTGGCCAAACTGCATGCGCTGCCGCGTAGCGAAGATGAGGCGCAGATTGCGCCGGGGGAGTGGCAGGCATGGATTGGCGTGGTGTTTGTCGGTGCGGTGATTGTGGCTTGTGTCATGCGCACCGATGCCTTCCTGCCGCAGGTGCCGATTGGCCATAATCCCGAGGCCAGAGTGGCAGGCAAGCACATCGGCACCTTGTTCGTGGCGTGGCTGGTCTTGTTGCATGTGATGAAAAAGCGCTGGGCCGGCAGCGTGCTGGCCGATGAGCGCGACGCGCACATCGCCCTGATCGCCGGCCACTGGGCGCGTTGCATCACGGCGCTAGGCATCATTGCCATTGCGGTGACATTGGGCTTTTCCGACACCGAGCGCTTGCTGCAATTCAGCTATCCCTTTATTGCGCAAGCGCTGATGTCGGTGCTGCTGGCGGGGCTGTGGTGCGAGCAACTGGCAGCAGCGTTGCTGTATTGGCGTGATCGCCGTGGAGTACAGGCATGAAGCTCTGGATGCAGGGGAAGGATGAGCGTGACCCCCGGGCGTTTGGTGAGCGTTTTGCGTGGCGGATGGTCATGCTGTTCTCGGGAATGGCGGTGTATATGACGTTCGGCTCGATTATCGGCGGCCGGCCGATCGCCATCCTGGCGACGCTGATCGCCTTGGCTTTGTCATATGGCTTCCGTTTGCGTGCCGCCGGCGATGAGCAGCGCCGCGGCGAGACGATGGAAGACGAGCGCGATGCCTGGATCTTGGCGCATTCCGACCGAGGGTTCCGGATCGCGGCCTCGTGCTGGTATGGCGTGTTGACGTTGGCGCTGTGCTTCGACACCTCCCGCGCTGCGCTGCAGGCGAACGATTGCGCACTCCCAGGCATGGTTCTGCTGGGCCTGATCGTTGCCAACATCGTGGGACAGCTGACAGTGGCGGTGCTGTATCGCCGTGACAGGCAATGACGGGTACCCGGATTGCCAATCAGATTCGCCGCCTGCGCTTCGAGCACGGCGAATTGACCCAGCAGGCGCTGGCCGATGCCTGTGGCGTCACCCGGCAAACCATCATTGCGCTGGAAGCGGGGCGCTATGCGCCGTCGTTGGAGTTGGGCTTTCGTATCGCTGATGCGCTGCGTGTGCGGATCGAGGATGTATTTCAATGGCAGGGTGGGCGATGAGCAGGCATGTGGTTGTGCGGGCTGCCGTGGCGATGGTGCTGTTCTTTTTGGCGCTACTGCTGGCCAATAGGGGCCTGCCCGAATACTCGCATCTACTGCATCCGGTGGCCTTGCGCGGGGCCACTGGCTTGCCGGGGGCGCTGTGGTTCAACCTGGGCGCATTTGTGTTGCCAGGGCTGTTGCTGGTATGGGTGGGGCAGTCATTGCGGGATGCATGGGTGGATGCAGGCTGGCTGGCACGGATTGGCTGCGTGCTGGCGCAGTTATCGGCATTGGCGTTTGCACTGCAAGGCGTGTTGCCGCTGGATCAGCGCGGGTTGGATGCCACCGCCAGCCGTCTGCATGTGTTGTTGTGGATGCTGTGGTGGATCGCGTTTGTGCCCGGCGTGCTGCTGTTGGCGCTAGGCCTACGGCAGCGGCGTGGTGTGGCCCTGTTGAGTGTGCTGGCGGCGGTGCTGGTGCCGTTGATCGCGGTGTTGGCGCCCATTGGGCTGTGGGTGGGTCTAGCCCAGCGGCTGGCGTTTGCGCTGTGGTTTGGCTGGTGGTTGCTGGCTGCGCGTGCGGCTATTTGTACTTCAGCTTCAAGCCCAAAATCGTTGCCGCCAGCAAAAACGTGATCGCGTTGGAGGCGATCATCGGCCATGAATGCAGGAAAATGCCGTAGCCAAACCAGCAGGCAATCCCAAATGTGAACACCACATACATCCACAACGAGATCCCCGAGGTGTCCCGCGTGCGGATGGTCTTGATGGCCTGCGGCACAAACGACAGTGTGGTGCAGGTGGCCGCCAGATAGCCAAACCATTCCAGCGTCATGCGGCCGCCATGACGGGCAAATAGCGGGTGGGCAGGGTGTGGCGCGGCATTGGTAATCCTCATCTGGACGTGGTCGCAGTGTGCCATGCGGGCGGTATCTGTTGCGCTGCGGTAAGCTTTCCAGCCCGATCCTTTGTGTGTTGCGCCGTGTCCGAGCCCGTTTCCTACGATCCCAGTGCTGTTGAATCTTCCGCCCAGGCGTTTTGGGCCACCACCCGCGCGTTCGAGGTGACCGAAGACAGCAGTAAGCCCAAGTACTACTGCTTGTCGATGCTGCCGTACCCGTCGGGTGCGCTGCACGTGGGGCATGTGCGCAATTACACGATTGGTGATGTGATCAGCCGGCACAAGCGCATGACCGGCTTCAATGTGTTGCAGCCGATGGGCTGGGACGCCTTTGGCCTGCCGGCCGAAAACGCTGCGATCAAAAACAAGACCGCGCCGGCCAAGTGGACCTACGCCAATATCGAGCACATGCGCACGCAGTTGCGCGCGCTGGGCTATGCGATTGACTGGAGCCGCGAGTTTGCCACCTGCAAGCCCGACTACTACCAGCACGAGCAGCGCATGTTCGTACGCTTGCTGAAAAAAGGCATCGCGTATCGCAAAAACAGCGTGGTCAACTGGGACCCGGTCGATCAAACCGTGCTGGCCAACGAGCAAGTGATCGACGGCCGTGGCTGGCGCACCGGCGCACTGGTGGAAAAACGCGAGATCCCGCAGTGGTTTTTGCGCATCACCGATTACGCGCAAGCATTGCTGGATGAATTGAATACGCTGGACGGCTGGCCGGATTCGGTCAAGACCATGCAGCGCAATTGGATTGGCCGCAGCCAGGGCTTGGAGATCGCATTCAAGGTGGATGGCGAAGACGCGCCATTGACGGTATTCACCACCCGCCCGGACACGCTGCTGGGGGTCACCTTCATCAGCATTGCTGGCGAGCATCCGCTGGCGCTGAAAGCCGCGCAAAACAACCCGGAACTGGCCGCCTTCCTTGCCGATTTGAAGCAGGGTGGGGTGTCCGAGGCCGAACTTGAAACGCAAGAAAAGCGCGGCATGGCCACCGGTCAGTGGGCCATCCATCCGATCACGGGCGAAGACGTGCCGATTTACGTGGCCAACTTCGTGCTGATGGGCTATGGCACCGGCGCGGTGATGGCGGTGCCGGCGCATGATCAGCGAGACTGGGAGTTTGCCAAGGCCTATGGCCTGCCAGTCAAGCCCGTGATCGCGGATGCGGCCACCCGCGATGCGCTGGCAGAAATCAACACACATCTGGCCGAGCACGACGACCCGATGGCCGTTGCGCTGGGCGGACATGCGCCGGTGGATGTGTTCGAGATCGACGCCGCAGTAGCGGTGGTGCGCGAATACCTGCGTGGTATCGAAGAAGACGGCGCAGCGACCGAGCGCGGCTGGCTGATCAATTCTGGCGAGTTTTCCGGGATGGATTTCGATGCGGTGTTCGAGGCATTGGCGGCCAAACTGGAAGCCGACGGCATCGGCAAACGGCAGGTCAATTTCCGCCTGCGCGACTGGGGCGTCAGCCGGCAACGCTATTGGGGTTGCCCGATCCCGGTGATCTATTGCGCTAGTTGCGGCGCGGTGCCGGTGCCGGAAGACCAATTGCCGGTGGTGCTGCCGGAAGATGTGGCCGATGCGTTTGCCGCCGGCAATGTGCATTCGCCCATCAAGGCGGATGCCAACTGGCGCAAGACCACGTGCCCGCAGTGCGGTGCTGCGGCTGAGCGCGAAACCGACACCTTCGACACCTTCATGGAATCCAGTTGGTACTACGCCCGCTACACCTCGCCGGGCGCGGCCGACATGGTGGACGAACGTGCTAATTATTGGCTGCCGGTGGACCAATACATCGGCGGGATCGAGCACGCCATCTTGCACCTGATGTATTTCCGCTTCTATCACAAGCTATTGCGTGATGCGGGGCTGGTGCATTGCGATGAACCGGCCACGCGCCTGCTGACCCAAGGCATGGTGATTGCCGATACGTTCTATCGTGGTAAGCCCGATGGCAGCAAGGACTGGATCAATCCGGCCGATGTTGCGCTGACCCGCGATGACAAGGGGCGCATCACGGGGGCTACGCTGGCCGCCGATGGATTGCCGGTCAGCATCGGCGGCACCGAGAAGATGTCGAAGTCGAAAAACAACGGCGTTGACCCGCAACTTTTGGTGGACAAATACGGTGCCGACACCGTGCGTTTGTTCTCGATGTTTGCCGCCCCGCCAGAACAATCGCTGGAATGGAGCGATGCCGGCGTGGATGGCATGGCGCGCTTCCTGCGCCGGTTGTGGCGTGATGTGCATGCACACGCCGCGCAGCCAGACCACCCGCAGGTGGATACCGCAAGCTTGGATGCTGCGCAGAAAACCCTGCGTCGTCAGTTGCATGAAACCATCCAGAAAGTGGGTGATGACTACGCCCGTCGGCACAGCTTCAATACCGCGATTGCCGCGTTGATGGAGCTGCTCAACCACGTCGCCAAGTTCACCGATACCAGCGATCAGGGCCGCGCCGTGCGCCATGAGGCCTTCGAAGCGATCGTGCTGCTGCTCAACCCGATCACCCCACATATTTGCCACGCGTTGTGGCAAACGCTGGGTCATCCACAAACCTTGCTGGAAGATCAGCCGTTCCCGCAGGCCGATGCGTCCGCCATGGTGCGCGATGCGGTCAAGCTGGCGGTGCAGGTCAACGGCAAGCTGCGCGGCACCATAGACATGCCCGTGGATGCCAGCCGAGAAACGGTCGAAGCGGCGGCGCTGGCCGAACCCAATGTGGCGGCCTTCGTGGCCGGGCAAGTACCCAAGAAAGTGATTGTGGTGCCCGGCAAGATCATCAATATCGTGGTGTAAGCACGGCGTCATCCCCATGAAAGTGGGGATGACGAGCAAAAACCCTGCCGTTTTCGCCTAGACTCCCCCACATGAAATCCCGCATTCTCATCATCGCCCTCACCGCCACCCTGCTGTCGGGTTGCGGTTTCCATCTGCGCAACGCGCTTAACCTGCCGGCCAACCTTGGCCCGGTGCGGGTATTGGCTGCCGACCGCTACAGCCCCCTTTCGGAAATGCTGGCCGACGGCTTGCAGCGCGCTGGTGCGCAGGCTGCCGCTGCCGATGCCACCGAAGGGGTGGCGACATTGCAAGTTGTTTCCGAGCAATGGGCGGACACGCCCATCAGCAATGACCAATCTGGGCGTGCACAGGAATACGCACTGCGCTATGCGGTGATTTTCAGCCTGCACCGTGCCGATGGCAGTGTGGCAGTGCCGCAGCAGGTAGTGGAATTGTCGCGTGATTACCTGGCCCCGGCGGTGGACTCCATCGGTAAGGCCAGCGAACGCGAAATGTTGGTCAAAGAATTACGCCGCGATATGTCCGCTGCGATCTTGCGGCGCGTGGATGCGGCATCCAAACCTGTCGTTGTGACACCCGCCGCCGGGCAATGAGTACTGCTTGCGCTAAGCAATGGAACTAAGCACCGACCGCTTGCAGGCACAACTGACATCAGAGCCGCTGCGTCCGGTGTATTTGCTTGCTGGTAGTGAAACCTTGTTGGTGTTGGAAGCCGCCGACGCCGTGCGTGCTGCCGCGCGCAAACACGGCATCAGCGAGCGTGAAGTGCATGACATGGAAGGCCGCGACGCCGACTGGGGCGCGCTGGAAGCCTCCCTCCATGCGCCCAGTCTGTTTGCCAGCCAACGCCTGATTGAAGTGCGCCTGCCCACCGGTAAGCCTGGCAATGAAGGCAGCAAATTGCTCTGCGGGTTTTGCGCCAATCCACCTGCGGATGTGGTGTTGCTGGTGATTGCCGGGGAGTGGTCAAAAGCACATGCCGGCAAATGGAGTGATGCCATCAACAAGACCGGGCATGTGGCGGTTGCGTGGCCGGTCAAACCGCATGAATTGGTGAGCTGGATGGGCGCACGCCTGCGCAGTCGTGGCGTGAAAGCCACCGCCGATGCGGTGGCGCGGTTGGCGCAGCGGGTAGAAGGTAACCTGCTGGCGGCGGCACAAGAAGTCGATAAGCTCGCGTTATTGCTGCAAGGGCAGACCGAAGTCCTGAGTGCGGAGCGCATGGAAGCCTTGGTGGCCGATGCCGCGCGCTTTGACGTATTTCGCCTGATGGATGCCGCATTGAATGGACAGCCCGCACAAGTGGCACGCATTCTTGCCGGCCTGCGTGCCGAGGGCGAAGTCATCCCTGCATTGATGGGCATGATCGTGAAGGAACTACACACCGTGGCCGCACTGGCGCGGGCGCGCAATTTTGCTGCCGAATGCAAGACCCTGCGCATCTGGGATTCCAAACAAGCCGTGTACAAACGCGCCTTGGCGCGGCATGCGCCGGAGCATTGGCAGCGATTTTTGGTGGATGCCGGCAGCGTTGATCGCATTTCCAAAGGGCGCGTGCGGATAGGACAAGAAACCAGTGATGCTTGGCAGCAGCTAGAACGCTTGCTGTTGGCAGTGGCCGATAAAAGCGCATTGTGTCTGCTGGCCTCGTGACCCCCCTGCGCATTTGCTATGGCGGCAGTTTCGACCCCGTCCACAACGGGCATCTGGCGGTTGCCTGTGCCGCGCGCGACGCCTTTGCGGCCAGCGTGTACCTGTTGCCAGCAGGTGACCCGCCGCACAAAGACAGCACCCACGCCGATGCCGCGCAGCGGGCACAAATGCTGGCTTTGGCCATCGAAGGGCAGGCCGGTCTGCACGTTGATGCGCGCGAGCTGGCCCGCAGCGGCCCGTCCTACAGCGTGGACACGCTGGCGCAGTTGCGTGCCGAGTTGGGCCCCAGCACCCCCATCGCGTGGCTGCTGGGTGCCGATTCATTGCATCAGTTGCACCACTGGCACCGCTGGCACGAGCTATTTTCGCTGGCCCACATCATCTGCGTGCAGCGGCCAGGTGCAGCACTGGATGCAGCCAGTCTACGCCAACACGCCCCCGAGGTATTGGCCGAGATCGGCGAACGCTGGTTGCCGCCATTGGCCTTGGCAAACGCCGCGAGTGGTGGTTTTGCGGTACTGCCGCTGCCACAACTGCGGCCAGAATCTTCCACCGAGCTGCGCCGCCGCATCCACAACGGCGACAACTGGCAGGCATGGGTGCCGCCATCGGTTGCGGCCTATATCGTCCAGCAAGACTTGTATCGAAGCGCGCCCGTTATACTGCCACCATCAACATCGAGCACCTACCCTTGACTACTGCTGCCCACATCATCAAAACCAACCTGCCTTCCCCCCCGCCGTCGGTGGATGCTTTGCTGAAGGCCGTCCATGCCGGGCTGGAAGAGCTCAAAGCCAAAGATGTGGTGGAAATCGACGTGCGCGGCAAAAGCAGCGTTTGCGACTACATGGTCGTTGCGTCGGGCACATCCACCCGTCACGTCAAATCTGCGGCCGACGAAGTGGTGCGTTTTGCCAAGCAACTCGGTGTCATGCCTTTGGGTGTGGAAGGCGAGCGCGAAGCCGAATGGGTACTGGTCGATTTAGGCGATGTGGTGGTGCATGTCATGCTGCCGCGTGTGCGCGAGTTCTACGCACTGGAACGTTTGTGGTCGGTAGGCGATCAGCACCCGGAAAATACTTCAGGTGATGCTGTTTGATCCAAAGGGCAGGGCGAACACGTGAAAGCCCGCCTGATTGCCGTCGGTGAACGCGCTCCCGGATGGGTGGCGCAGGGGTTTTCTGAGTATCAAAAACGGCTGTCGCACTGGCTGCCGCTGGAGTTGCTGGAAGTCGAGCCCGGTGTGCGTGGCAAAGGCCGCGACACCGCGCGTGCGATGAGTGACGAAGGCGCGCGTGTTCTTGCCGCACTGCCCAAAAATACCCACATCGTTGCTTTGGATGGACGCGGCAAAATGCATTCCTCCGAGCAGCTTGCCGTGCGCCTGGAACATTGGCGCACGCAAGGTCGCGACTTGAGCTTTTTGATCGGCGGCCCCGAAGGCCACGCACCCGATGTCATCACCCGCGCAGACGAGCACTGGTCACTCGGCCCGCTCACCCTCCCGCACATGCTGGTGCGCCTGGTGCTGGCTGAACAGCTCTACCGCGCCGCCGCGCTGCTGGCCAATCATCCTTATCATCGGGCATAACCAAAAAACACGAAACCCCGCATGGGAGCGGGGTTTCAGTGTTTACAGCAGAACCAATGGTGCCCAGGAGAGGACTCGAACCTCCACGGTTTTACCCGCTAGTACCTGAAACTAGTGCGTCTACCAATTCCGCCACCTGGGCAGGTGGTGAGCCGCGCATTTTCCGGGGATGGGGCGCGACTGTCAATAGCTTTGTGCGGAGGATGTGGTGATGTCGGCGCGAAAGACGCAGTCCTGTACGCCGCCCTGTACCATCCACAGATGAAAAAAACATCAGGCAAGCGCGGCGCAGGCCGCGGTAAGCAAGGCGGCAACACGAGTGCCAGCACAGGTTGCAGCGGCAAGAAGCCACGCAAGAGCGGCAGCACATTGCCGGGATGGCTACCCGACCTGCCCGCACGTCCCAATGCAGCGGCCTCGGGGAAAGGCAAGCGTGTGGCCACGTACCCCACCGCGCCACGGTTTGATCCGCACGCGCAGCGCGAGGCGCAGCGTTATGACAACCCCATCGCCAGCCGCGAAATGATTTTGCAGGTGCTCGCTGCGCATGCCGGGCCAATGAGTACGGAGGAGTTGGCGCAGCAATTGGCGCTGACCGCTGATGATCGCTACGCCGCCTTGGAAAAACGCTTGCAGGCGATGCTGCGCGATGGTCAGTTGCTACAAAACCGTCGCGGCGGCTTTGTGCCGGCATCGCGCAGTGATTTGTTGGCCGGCAGCGTGATTGCCAACCAAGACGGGTTTGGGTTTTTCCGTCCGGAAGCTGGCGGCGATGATTTGTTTTTGCCGCCGTATGAAATGCGCAAAGTCAGCCACGGTGATCGCGTGTTGGTCAGCGTGACCGGCGTGGATCGGCGCGGGCGCGGCGAGGCCAGCATTGTTGAGGTGCTGGAGCGCCGGCTGACTCGCTTGCTGGGACGTTTTGCGGAAGAACTGGGCATTGCCTATGTGGTGCCCGATGACAAACGTATCCAACGCAATGTGATGATCCCGCAAGACGCCCGCAATGGCGCCAAAGCGGGGCAGTTGGTGGTCGCCGAAATCACCACCCCGCAAGATGCACATCGTCCACCGATTGGCCGCGTGCTGGCGGTGCTTGGCGACAAACTCACTGCCTCGCAGGCGGTGGAAGCTGCCATCCACGGGCATGACATCCCGCATGTGTTTTCGCCGGAGGTGTTGGCACAAGCCACTGCCGTGCCGCTGCAAGTGCAGCCCAGCGATTGTGTGGGCCGTGTTGATCTGCGTGGTGTGCCCTTGGTCACCATCGATGGCGAAGACGCCAAAGATTTCGATGATGCGGTGTGGTGCGAACCCAATGCCGATGGCTTTCGCTTGATCGTGGCGATTGCCGATGTGTCGCATTACGTGCGCCCCGGCACGCCGCTGGATGATGAAGCGCAATTGCGCGCAACCTCGGTGTATTTTCCCGGCTTTGTGGTGCCGATGCTGCCGGAAACGCTGAGCAATGGCATTTGCTCACTGAACCCAGCGGTAGATCGGCTGTGCTTCTGTTGCGATATGCAGATAGGGCGCGATGGCGGCGTCACCTCCAGCACATTTTATGAAGCGGTGATGCACTCGCATGCACGCCTCACCTATACCGATGTGTGGAATGCGGTGGGCGAGGGGATTCCCGCCGATGACCACGACGCCGCACTGGCCAAAATCGGGGCGCTGCTGCCGCAGATTCAGCGCCTGCATCAGCTGTACAAAATCCTGGATAAAGCCCGCGCCAAACGCGGGGCCATTGAATTTGAAAGCAGCGAAGTGCGCTTTGTGCTGGATGCCAAGGGCGCGGTGACGCAGGCCGGCATGTTGCAACGCAATGACGCACATAAGTTGATCGAGGAGTGCATGATTGCCGCGAATGTGCAGGCGGCCGTGTATTTGCTGGGCAGCCACATTCCTGCGCCGTATCGTGACCACGACAAGCCGCCAGAATCCAAATACGCCGACCTTGAAGAATTCCTGAAAGAATTCCAATTGCGGTTGCCGCCGTGGGGCAAGGTCAAGCCCAAGGATTTCCGCGCATTGCTGGAAAAAATCCGCGAGCGCCCCGATGCCGCCTTGCTGGAAACCGTGATCCTGCGCAGCCAGTCGTTGGCGGT
>NZ_DAOOUM010000032.1:0-2793 GCF_035369645.1 Thermomonas sp.
ACGAAACCGCCGAACACGAAGAAGTAATACAGCGCGAAGCGCCACACTTGCAGATTCTTCAGTGGTGCCATTTGTTCTGCAAACGGCATCGGCTTGACACCGGCCTTGCGACGCTGCTCCAGCGATGGGTCTTCCTGCGTGAACAGGAAATACAAAATGGCCATCACCGCCAAACCCACCGCCCACACCTTGGCCACCATCGTCCAGCCCGCGGCCACCATCACCATGGGGGCCAACAGTTTGGTCACCGCTGAACCGATATTGCCGGCACCAAAAATACCCAGTGCGGTGCCCTGCTTTTCCGGCGGGAACCACTTCGACACATAGGCCACGCCGACCGAGAACGAGCTGCCGGCAATCCCCACGCCCAATGCGGCGATCAAGAATTGCGGATAAGTCTGCGCGTGGGTCAGCATCCAGGTGGCTGCAGCACCGGCCAGCATCACCGCAGTGAGCACTTTGCGGCCGCCCAATTGGTCGGCCCACACCCCAAGGAAAATGCGCAGCATTGATCCGCTGAGCACGGGCGTGGCGATCAACAACCCGAACTCGGTGTCATTCAACCCCAGATCTTTTTTGATCTGGATGCCGATGATGGAAAAAATCATCCACACTGCAAAGCAGGTGGTAAAGGCAATGGTGCTCAGCCATAGCGCCCGCTGCTGGCGGGCAGTGCTGATTTGAGAAAAGTCCTGCATGGACGTGCTTCCGGTGGTGGTTAAGAAACCTGTTGCCGGCGGCGCGTCCTGCTGCAATCAGGCCGCGCCAGCCTCGATGGCGTCCAGCCCGCGTACCTCGTAGCGTTCCTGCAAGCCCTGCAGGTATTGCTGGAGTTCGCGTTGCCGAACCTGCAATTCAAGATAGTCGGAAATCCGCTGCCGGACTTGATCGAACGCAAGTTCTTCGCCGCTTTCGACAGCATCCACGCAAACGACGTGGTAGCCCCAGCGCGATTCCACCGGAAATGCCGCCAAGCCCTCGCGCAAACGAAAGACTTGGCGATCAAATTCCGGGGTTGCCTGGCCACGCTCCAGCCAACCCAGCTCGCCACCGTCGTCTTTGGAAGGGCAATCGGAATGGCGTAGCGCGAAGTCGGTGAACAAATGCGGCTGCAGCTTCAATTCCGTGATGAGTTTTTCTGCTTGCTCACGCGCATTGAAACGGCCACTGACATCATCCACCGCCGCGCCCAGCAGGATATGCCGCACGCGAATGCGGTCGGGTGCATGGAAACGCTCCGGGTTTTGCGCGTAATAGCGTTGGCAATCTTCCAGTGTAGGCACGCGGTTTTCGACTTCGCGCTCCAGCAGCAAGCGGGTGCAGGCTTCTTCCATTGCCTCGCTGCCTGCATCTTGCACATCGCCCTGTAGGCCCAGACGTTCCACTTCGCGGCGCAGCAACTCACGCACCACCAACGCACGTGCAGCGTCGGCGCGCGATTTTTCCGGAGTCATGGCGCGATGAAACTGCATTTCGCGGGCAATGTCGGCCTCGCTGATGGCGGTGTCACCCACAAACAGGAAACTTGGCGCGGCCTGCCCCAGCGAGCGCGGGCCTTCGTCGTTGTGGTCATGGGCATGGCTGTGGGCTTCTTCCGCCACCGACTTGCCACTGTCGATGACGGTGATGGGCAGCTCGCGCCTACCAAGCTTGCTTTCACTCATGACTACGCCCTCGGGCCGTAGCGCAGGCCGGGCTGACGGCGGCGCACCACTTGGTAGGGACGCCAGAAATAGCTGACCGGGATGCTCCACACATGCACCAGACGGGTGAACGGTGCCACCAGGAACAAGGTCATGCCCAGGAAGATATGGGCCTTGTAGACCCAGTGCACATCGCCCACATAGTCGGCGGCACCAAAGCGGAAGGTGACGATGTGCTGCGCCCAATCGGCCAGCGCCATCATCACGCCACCATCCATGTGATGGGTGGATTGCACGATGGTGTACAGACCCAGCAACAACTGCGCGAACAGCAGCAGCAAGATCACGGTGTCACCGGTGGTGCCGGTGGCCTTCACCCGCGGGTTGAACAGGCGGCGCACGGTGAGGATGCTGATCCCCACCAGACAGACCGCGCCAAACACGCCACCGGCCACCATCGCCAGCACTTGTTTTTGCGGCGCGGTGATGACGCTTTCATACAGCGCATGCGGGGTCAGCAAGCCCACCAAATGGCCACCCAAAATGGCAAGGATGCCAAGGTGGAACAAGTTGCTGCCAATGCGCATGCCCTTGTCGGACAGCATTTGGCTGGAGCCGGTGCGCCAGGTATACATCGACTTGTCGAAACGCACCCAACTACCGATGAAGAACACGGCAAGCGCGATATAGGGATAAATCTGGAAACAGAATTGATTCAGATAATTCATGGCTGCACCTGTTGGGTTGCGGCATTGGTTGTGCGGTATGCGGGGCGGCTGTTGGGCTTGCAATCATCGGTGGGGGCTTCGGTGCCAAAGCGCACCGCTTCCTCTTCCCAAACTTGGTCCATCACTTCCGGCGTGTCGTCGCGGGGTTCCTGGCTGGCACGTTGCCGCAAGCTGCCCAGGTCGAGCTTGCCTTCGGCGTACTCCACCAGGACTTCCAGCAACAGCGTGTAGGGGCTTTGGCGTTCTCCTGCACGTGCGGCCAGCAACCCGACGATATGGCTGACATGATGCAGCCAATCACGGGCTTCTTCTTGTGGCCGTTGACTGAGATATTCGAGCACCAACGGCAGGTAGTCCGGCAGTTCCTTGGCAGCCAGCTCGTAGCCATTCTTGCGATAGGCTTCGATCAGATCCACCATCGC
>NZ_DAOOUM010000032.1:2893-6233 GCF_035369645.1 Thermomonas sp.
CGGCCACGTTCGGCGGCGGACTGGATCGGCGACAGCGGCGGCACGTACCACACCATCGGCAAGGTGCGGTATTCCGGATGCAGCGGCAGCGCCAGTTTCCAATCAATGGCGAGCTTGTAGGTCGGTGAATTGACTGCGGCTTCCAGCCAGCTGTCGGGGATGCCTTCCTTGCGCGCGGCCTCGATGACCTTGGGATCGTTGGGATCGAGGAAGATGTCCAGATGCGCCTGATACAGGTCTTTCTCGGCCGGCACCGAGGCTGCTTCCTGGATGCGGTCGGCATCGTACAGCAGCACGCCGAGGTAGCGGATGCGGCCCACGCAGGTTTCCGAGCACACGGTGGGCTCGCCCATTTCAATGCGCGGGTAGCAGAAGATGCACTTCTCGGATTTACCCGACTTCCAGTTGTAGTAGATCTTCTTGTACGGGCAGGCCGACACACACATGCGCCAACCGCGGCACTTGTCCTGGTCGATCAACACGATGCCGTCTTCTTCGCGCTTGTAGATCGCGCCCGACGGGCATGCAGACACGCAAGCCGGGTTCAGGCAGTGCTCGCACAGGCGCGGCAGGTACATCATGAAGGTCTTTTCAAACGCGCCGTAGATCTCTTTCTGCACGCCCTCGAAGTTCTTGTCCTTGCTGCGCTTGGCGAATTCGGTGCCGAGGATTTCTTCCCAGTTCGGGCCCCAATGAATCTTCTGCATGCGCTGGCCGGAAATCAGCGAACGCGGGCGTGCGGTGGGTTGGTGCTTGCTGTCCGGCGCTTCGTGCAGGTGCTGGTAATCGAAATCAAACGGTTCGTAGTAGTCGTCGATCTGCGGCAGGTCGGGGTTGGCGAAAATCTTCGACAGCATGCGGAACCGGCCACCGGCTTTGGGCACCAGCTTGCCGGCACGGGTCCGCACCCAGCCGCCGTTCCACTTGTCCTGGTTTTCCCATTCCTTGGGATAGCCCACGCCGGGCTTGGTTTCCACATTGTTGAACCAGGCGTATTCCACACCTTCGCGTGATGTCCACACGTTTTTGCAGGTGATCGAACAGGTGTGGCAGCCGATGCACTTGTCCAGGTTCAGCACCATTGCGATCTGTGCGCGTACTTTCATCACACCACCTCCTGAGCGTTGGCAGGCACTGCTTCGCCATCCAACCAATCCACTTTATTCATCTTGCGCACGATCACGAATTCGTCACGGTTGCTGCCCACCGTGCCGTAGTAGTTGAAGCCATAGGCGAACTGGGCATAGCTGCCGATCATGTGGGTGGGCTTGAGCACAATGCGGGTGACAGAGTTATGGATACCGCCACGCGTGCCACTGATTTCGCTGCCGGGTGTGTTGATGATGCGTTCTTGCGCGTGGTACATCATCGCCATGCCGTTCATCACGCGCTGGCTGACCACCGCACGTGCGGCAATTGCACCGTTGACGTTGAACAGTTCAATCCAGTCGTTGTCTTCAATCCCCGCTTCCCGCGCATCGTCCTCAGACAACCACACGATCGGGCCACCACGCGAGAGCGTTTGCATGATCAGGTTATCGGAATAGGTGCTGTGGATGCCCCACTTCTGGTGCGGGGTGATCCAGTTCAGCACGATTTCCTTGTTGCCGTTGCCACGCATGTTGTGCAGCGGGGCAATCGTCTTGGTATCCACCGGTGGACGGTACTGCATGAAGCCTTCGCCGAACGCCAGCATCCACTCGTGATCCATGTAGAACTGTTGGCGCCCCGTCACCGTGCGCCATGGAATCATTTCATGCACATTGGTGTAGCCGGCGTTGTAGCTGACGTGTTCGTCTTCCAAACCGGACCAGGTGGGCGAAGAAATGATCTTGCGCGGCTGCGCCTGGATATCGCGGAAGCGGATGGCTTCATGCTCCTTGCCCACCGCCAGATGGGTGTGGTCACGGCCGGTGAATTCACCCAGTGCCTCCCACGCCTTGACGGCCACATGGCCATTGGTTTCCGGTGCCAGATGCAACACGCATTCGGCGGCATCAATCGCGGTCTGGATGTTCGGGCGGCCTTGGCTGATGCCTTCTTCGCGCACGCGATGGTTGAGGTCACCCAGGAAATGCACTTCATCCTTGGTATCCCAATTGATGCCCTTGCCGCCATTGCCCTGCTTGTCCAGCAGCGGGCCCAGCGAGGTGAACTTCTTGTACAGGTTTGGATAGTCGCGCTCGACCACCGCAATCGTCGGCATGGTCTTGCCCGGAATCGGCTCGCACTCGCCCTTCTTCCAGTTGGTGACGCCCAGCGGCATCGCCAGCTCGCCGGGGGTATCGTGCAGGGTGGGCACCAGCACCACGTCTTTCTCTACACCCAGCACGCCCGGCGCCATTGCGCTCACCGCCTTGGCGATGCCCTTGAAGATATCCCAGTCGCTGCGTGCCTCCCACGCCGGATCCACCGCCTTCGACAGCGGGTGAATGAACGGATGCATGTCCGAGGTGTTGAGGTCGTTCTTTTCGTACCACGTTGCGGTAGGCAGCACGATGTCCGAATACAGGGCGGTGGTGCACATGCGGAAATCCAGCGTCACCAGCAGGTCGAGCTTGCCTTCCGGCGCTTCATCGCGCCATTTGATTTCCTGCGGTTTTTCCGCACCACGTTCGCCCAGATCCTTGCCTTGCAAGCCATGCCGGGTACCCAGCAAGTGGCGCAGCATGTACTCGTGACCCTTGCCGGAGCTGCCCAGCAAGTTCGAGCGCCAGATGAACATGTTGCGCGGGAAGTTCTCCGGTGCGTCCGGGTCAGCGTAAGCAAAATCCATCGCCCCACTCTTGAGCTGACTGACCACGTAGTCGGCCGGCGTACTGCCTGCGGCTTCGGCCGCTTTGGCAATACTGAGCGGATTGCGGTTGAGCTGCGGCGCGCTGGGCAACCAGCCCATGCGGATCGCCTGCATGTTGAAGTCGGCCTGGCTGCCGCTGAACTTGGCCGGGTCTGCCAAGGGCGAGAGCAGTTCCTTCATCTCGACCTTTTCGTAGCGCCACTGGTCGGACATGAAGTAGAAGAACGAGGTTCCGTTCATCTGGCGCGGCGGCTTGCTCCAATCCAGACCGAACGCAATCGGCTGCCAGCCGGTTTGCGGGCGCAACTTTTCCTGGCCCACGTAATGCGCCCAACCACCGCCGGTTTGGCCCACGCAACCGCACATCATCAGCATGTTGATGAGGCCGCGGTAGTTCATGTCGTTGTGGAACCAGTGGTTCATCGCCGCACCCACAATAATCATGCTGCGGCCATGGGTCTTGGCGGCGGTATTGGCAAATTCGCGGGCGATTTCGATCACGTCATGGCGCGGCACGCCGGTGATCTTTTCCTGCCATGCCGG
>NZ_DAOOUM010000032.1:6333-31459 GCF_035369645.1 Thermomonas sp.
ATGGTGATCTGGCCGTTGGTTTCATCAATGGCCAAGGTCTTCCACTCGGGGTTGTTGGCTTCGCCCAACCCGCCAAGATCGGAGGCGCGCAAGAAGCGGTCCGGCACCAGACGGCCATCGGCGCGCTTTTCCAAACGCACCAGCATCGGCATGTCGGTGGTCTTGCGGCAGTAATCAACGAAGTAGTCCGTGGCCTTGTCGACGTGGAACTCTTTCAGGATCACATGACCGAACGCGAACGCCAGCGCGGCGTCGGTGCCCTGCTTGGGATGCAGCCAATGGTCGGTGAGCTTGGCCACTTCCGAATAGTCGGGCGTGATCGCCACCGTCTTTGTGCCGTTGTAGCGCGCCTCGGTGAAGAAGTGCGCGTCCGGCGTGCGCGTCTGCGGCACGTTGCTGCCCCACGCGATGATGTAGCGGCTGTTGTACCAGTCGGCCGATTCCGGTACGTCGGTCTGCTCGCCCCACACCTGCGGGCTGGACGGCGGCAAATCACAGTACCAGTCGTAGAAACTCAGGCAAACACCGCCCAGCAGCGAGAGATAACGCGCACCGGAGGCGTAGGAAATCATCGACATCGCCGGGATCGGCGAGAAACCGATCACGCGGTCGGGGCCGAATTTTTTCACGGTGTAGAGGTTGGCCGCCGAAATGATTTCGTTGACTTCATCCCAATGCACACGCGCAAACCCGCCCATGCCGCGGCGGGTCTTGTAGCTTTTGGCTTTGTCGCTGTCTTCAACAATGCTGGCCCACGCATCCACCGGCGCCTTGGCCTTGCGCGCCTCGCGCCACAGCTTCAGCAGCGCGCCGCGCACCAGCGGGTACTTCACGCGGTTGGCGCTGTACAGATACCAGGAATAACTGGCACCCCGCGGGCAGCCACGTGGCTCGTGGTTGGGCAGATCCGGGCGCGTGCGCGGATAGTCGGTCTGCTGGGTTTCCCATGTCACCAGACCGTTCTTGACATAGATCTTCCAGCTGCAGGAGCCGGTGCAGTTCACCCCATGGGTAGAACGCACGATCTTGTCGTACTGCCAACGCGCACGATAGGAATTTTCCCATTCGCGGCTTTCGGTTTTGGTGACACCGTGGCCGTCGGCAAACTCTTCCGGGTTGCGTTTGAAGAACTGCAAACGGTCAAGGAAATAACTCATGAGAACATCCTCTTGGCAGGTGAACGCAGGTTGCGCGCACGCATTTTTTCTTTGAAGGCGGCAGCACCGGCTGCCGCGTTGTGGTTGTCCAGCTTCAGCATGGCGTCTTGATGCGACGACTTGGCACAGCGTCTCAGCATGGTGTTTCGGCACCACGACGGAAGTACCACCACCACGTCACCGCAAGGCAGGTGGCGTAAAACACCACGAAGCCGTACAGCGCCATTTCCGGGCCACCGGTCCACGCGATGGAGGAGCCGTAGCTTTTCGGGATGAAGAAGCCACCGTACGCACCAATGGCCGAACTGAATCCGATCACTGCCGCCGATTCAATGCCCGCTTGGCGGGTGGCAGCCACCTTGCCTTCGGCATCCTCATTGACCGACCAGCGCGCATGCAGGGTGCGAAAGATCACCGGGATCATGCGGAAGGTGGATGCATTGCCAATCCCCGACAACACGAACAAGCCCATGAAGCTGCCGAGGAAGCCGTAGAAATTGCCGCCCTGACCATGCTGCGGCAGGAAATGCAGCACGCAGAACACGCCAACAATCATCAGCGCGAACACCCAGAAGGTCAGCAGCGCGCCGCCCAACTTGTCGGCCAACCACCCCCCCACCGAGCGCATCAGTGCACCCACCAGCGGGCCCAGGAAGGCGTAAGTCATTGGATTGACATCGGGAAACTGGGTTTTGATCAGCATCGGGAAGCCGGCCGAAAAGCCGATGAACGACCCAAAGGTGCCGATATACAGCCAGCACATCAGCCAGTTGTGCTTGCGCTTGAAGATCACCGCCTGCTCGGCAAACGAGGAACGCGCCGCCGCCAGATCATGCATGCCAAACCATGCGGCCACCGCGCAGATCAGCAGAAACGGCACCCATACAAACCCCGCGTTTTGCAGGAACAGTTGCTTGCCTTCGGCGGTCAGCTGCGGGCCACCGACGACCCCGCCGAACAGTGCCATCGTGATGACCAGCGGAATCACGAACTGGGTAGCCGACACGCCCAGATTGCCCAGCCCCGCATTCATTCCCAGTGCAAAGCCTTGCTTGGCCTTGGGATAGAAGAACGAGATATTGGACATCGACGAGGCGAAATTGCCGCCACCGAAGCCACACAAAATGGCAATCGCGACGAAGTGCCAGTACGGGGTGCTGGCGTCTTGCACCGCAACGCCCAGCCAGATCGCTGGAATCAACAGCGAAGCGGTGGCAATTGCGGTCCAGCGGCGACCACCGAACATGGGCACCACAAACGAATAGAAAATGCGCAAGGTGGCGCCGGACAACGCGGGCAACGCCGCCAGCCAGAACAACTCATTGGTATCAAACGTGAAGCCCACCTTCGGCAGGCTGATGGTCACTGCCGAAAACATCTGCCAGATGGCAAACGCCAGCAACAGTGCCGGGATGGAGATAGCGAGGTTGCGATTGGCGATCCGGTTGCCGGTTTTCGCCCAGAAAGCAGCGTCCTCCGGATGCCAATCATGGATCATGGAACCGATGCTGATGGGTTTTTCAGCCATTTGCGCACTCATGGGCCTACCTGCAGGAACGGGAATCCGATCGTGGGGGCCGCGCCCCGCAGGGCAGGCGAACCGTCACTATGCACCTATGGTGAGGCGCAACCTGGCAGCTCGATTTGATTCCAGTCAAATCTTAGCCAATCCCACCTCTTGAGTTGATACAGATCAAGCCCTACCGTATTTACCCATTGGTGCCGTCATTCCTCGGTGTCCACCGCTTTGCGTTTGAATGGCCCCCGCTGGCGTACGCTATCGCGCACATCGACTTCAAATTCAACGGTCAATGCCGCCGCCGCTGCGACCGGCAGTGTGAATACCAACCCGTCGCGGCACGGCAGGCGCGCGACGTAGGCTTGCAGTGGCAAGGCCGGCAGGTCAACGCGCCAACCATCGGGGATGGCCACCAGTGCGGCGGCCGCTGCGTCCACCTTGTGGACTTGCATACGATGCGCCTGCGCACCCGGTAGCTGGGTGTAGTTTTCCACCCCCTGCCCCGCTTGCAGCTGCGCCAATTCGGCCTCGTCAAGGCGCAGCCGTAGGCATTGCGCTTGCCATTGCACTTTCATGGGTGCGATTGCCGGTGCTGCGCGGCATGCTGCGGGTCGTCATGCGGGTGGTCGTGCGTGTGCGTGGTCTCGCACAGCGAGCAGCCTTCGCTCCACACGCTGTCACCGTCGATGTAATGCTCCTGCTTCCAGATCGGGCTGGTGTGTTTGACTGCTTCCACCACTTGCCGGCAGGCGCGAAAGGCTTCATCACGATGCGGGGTGCCGGCGGCCACCACCATGGCCAAGTCACCAATCCCCAAGCGGCCTTTGGCGTGGCCGATATAAAGTTTGAGCTTGCCGCCGAAGTCGGCCTCGGCACGCGCCGCAATCGCCGCAAACCCATTCAGCGCCAGCGGCACAAACATGTCGTAGCTGATGCCGGTGACATCGCGGCCGTGGTTCAAGTCGCGCACGCGGCCCACAAACATTGTGATGCCGCCAAAGCCGGAATCCGACACAAAATCAAGCGCCGCTGCCGCGTCCAATTTGCCGTCGGCGATATCCAGCACTTCGGTCTGATGCTGCGTCATCGTCAACCCCCACTGACCGGCGGCAGGATGGCCATCTGGCCGTCGGCGGGAATGCCATCGCCATCCCGCAACACGCAAGTTGCACTGGCAAAGGCAGACCGCGCCAGCAGTGCCGGCTGGAATGTGGGCCAATGCGCCTGGCCGTAGGCCGCCACGGCCTCGCGCAGATCGGCCACGCGCGCGCCGTCGGCCACATCCAGAGTCAATTGCGCCGTGGGTTGATAGTCCCGAAACGCGCCAAACAAGCTCAATGCCACCCTCATGTCACCACCTCATCCCATTGCGGGGGCAGCCAATGCCCCAAGCCATACACCTTGACCGCGCTGCCGGCGATGGCGGCGTCGGTGTCTTCGATAACAATCCAGCAATTGGCCTCGGCCAGCGGTGCAATGCGAAATGACTCCTGCCCTGCCAGCACCCGTGCTTGCAACTGGCCGTGCGGATTGATTTCCAAACTTCCCTTTAGATGAAAGCGCAGCGCTGCGCGCTTTTTGAAGGTGGCGGCCAACGGCACCCGCAGCGGGCGTTCTGGTGGCAGGCCCAACATCACCCGCAGTGCGGGTTCCACAAAAAACCGCAGGCCCACCGCGCTGGACACCGGGTTGCCGGGCAAGCCGAAATACAACTGCCCACCCGGCAATGTGGCAAACAACAAGGGCTTGCCGGGGCGGATGCGCACTTTGTGAAAATGCAGGGTTGCGCCGATGCTACGCAGTGCATCCGGCACGAAGTCATAGCGGCCCATCGACACCGCACCGGTACTCAGCACCACATCGGCACCGGCGGAAAGCGCACGTTCCAGCGCGGCCAAAAATGCGGCGGGCGCATCGGTGACGGTTTCCCGATGCGCCACCTGCGCACCGGCATCGCGCACCCGCTGGGTCAGATACGGGCCATTGCTATTGCGGATTTCACCCGAGGCCAATGCCTGCGTGGGCGCATCCACCAATTCGCGGCCGGTGTTCAAGATGGCCACCTGCGGCGTGCTGGCCACGTTGACCTTGGCAATCCCCAGGGCGGCCAGCAACATCAACTGCGGCGCATCCAGCCGCGTGCCGGCTTTCAAAATATGCGCGCCGCTGCGGACATCTTCCCCACGCAACCGCACATGCTGACCGGGGTGGACCTCGGCAGTAGTGCGGATACGCACCGGGCGGCCGTGCGCATCCTGCGCCATCACATCCACCTGCTCCACCGGCACCACCGCATCCAAACCTTCGGGCAGGGGGGCGCCGGTCATGATTTCCCACGCGCCGGTGCTGGCCTGCACTTGTGCATCGCCAGCGGCCTGTGCGCCGGCCACATCCCATTCCGCACCCGCCGCCAACACCTGTGTGCCGATACGCAGCGCAAACCCGTCCATGGCGGAATTATCGAACGGCGGCAAATCTTCGCCGCTCACACTGTCTTCGGCCAAGACCGCGCCGGCAGCGTCTTGCGCTGCGCACGTTCGCGCGGGCAAGCGTTGGGCTGTTTGCACAATCAGCGCAAGGGCTTCATCAAAGCCAATCATGCGTGCGGCCTGCCGTCGATCATCGCCAAGGCATGCGCCAGCAGCGGTGCCAAAATGTCCATCCCCTGCTGTGCTGCACGCGGGCTGCCCGGCAGTGCGAACACCAACATGCCGCCCACTTGCACCACCTCGGCACGGCTGAGCCACGCCAGTGGGGTGTGGCGGGCGCTTTCGCTGCGGAACATCTCCGCCAAACCGTCCACCCGTCGATCCGCGACCAAGCGCAAGGCCTCCGGGGTGACATCGCGCGCACCCAGCCCGGTGCCGCCAGTGCACAGACAAATGCGAATCCCCTGCGCCGCCAACGTACGCAGGCGTTCGGCCAAGGGGTCGATGCCATCGGGGAGTACGTCGATGTGCGCAACCTGTGCGCCCAGTTTGCGTAAGCCGTCCACCAACAACGGGCCGGAACGGTCTTCATACGCACCCGCGCTGGCACGATCGCTTAGGGTGATGACGGCGCAGGCTACCGCGTCCAATCGCGCCAAGTCACGTGGCTGGTAGTGCGCGCGTTCGTCCTCATCCATGCCGTCTGGATGCACCCACAAACCCTTCTTGCCGCCCTCTTTGAACAATAGACGGATGCCGCTGATTGTCAGTGCCGGCTGCACCGGTTTGGTCAAATCGTACAGCGTCAGCAGCGCGGCATTGACGCCGGCCAGTGCTTCCATTTCCACGCCGGTACGGGCTTCCAGCGCGCATTCGCAATACACGCGAATGGCGTGGCGCGCTGGCACCGGCACGCAGCGCACGCGCACCAGTTCCAGTGAAATGGGATGGCATAGCGGCATCAGCATCGCGGCCATCTTGGCCCCTTGCAGGCCGGCGATTTCTGCCATCACCAGCGCATCACCTTTGGGCAGGCGGCGCTCGACCACGGTGGCAAACGCCTCCGGTCCTGGTAAAAATTCGCCCACCGCCACCGCGCGCCGGCGGGTGGGCCGTTTGCTGCGGATATCGGCCATGTAAAAAGCCGCGTCACGTTGCGTTGTCATGTTCAATCAACCACCAAGCGAAGCCAAATGCGGGGTGATGCCAGTGTTGCCTTGATGCAAACCGTGGCCGGCGGCCTTGAGTCCTAGCTGGGTGGCGATGCGTGCGCACAATGCGTCATGGTCGGCATCCGATTGCAGCAAGGGGCGCAGCGGAATACCGAAGTCCCCAAACAAACACAGCCGCAAATCACCGCGCGCGGTCACGCGCAAACGGTTGCAACCGGCACAAAAATCTTTGGAATACGGCGCGATGATGCCAATCCGTCCGCGATAGTCGGGGTGCGCATATTCGCGTGCGGGACCGGCATCAGCGGCGCGCGCTTGCTGCGTCCAGCCGGCATCCAGCAACTGCTGTTCTAGCGCGTCGGCGCGGTAATGGTGGCGTTCGAAATACGCTTTGTTATCGCCAGTGCGCATGAGTTCGATAAAACGAATGACGATGTCGCGCTGGCGCAGATAGTCACACCACTGCGGCAGCTCATCGTCATTCAAACCGCGCAGCAATACTGCATTGAGTTTGACCGCATCAAAGCCAAGCCGCAGCGCCATCTCCACGCCGTCGGTGACTTCCGCAAAGCGGTCGTGACCCGTGATCGCGGCAAACCGCGCCGGTTGCAGGCTGTCCAAACTGACATTGAGTGCGGTCAGTCCGGCCTTGCGCCAGATGCCCACATGCTTGGGCAGCAAGCAGCCATTGGTGGTCAGCGCTATCTTCTGCACACCCGGTGTGGATGACACCGCCGCAATGATGGATGGCAAGTCTTTGCGCAAACTGGGCTCGCCACCGGTCAAACGAATTTTGCGCATCCCCACCGCAGCAAAACCGCGCACCAGCCGGCAAATTTCATCCCTTGTCAAAAACGTGGGACGCCCATCGGCTTGGTAGCCATCTGGCAAGCAATAGCTGCAACGGTAGTTGCAGGCCTCGGTCAGCGACAGACGCAGATAAGGAAATGTGCGGCCGAAACCGTCCACAAGGGTTGCCATCTCAACGCTCCAGTCCAAATACGGGAGGCCGACCCGTTTCCGATGCCGACCCGGTGGCCTTCATTGCGCGGACGAACGTCGCGATGAAAACCACGGCCTGGTGGCCATATCCTTCGCCATACGAAGAACACAGGCCGCCGGGCTTGGAGTACCGCCGGAAGGATCCCGGCTTGGGCGATAGCTTAGCCCCGCCGATGATGCGCGCGCTTGATCGCGATCAATAAACACTGGCGCAAGCCACCATTTGTGCGGCCCATCCTAGGATTGGGAGTGTAAGCTGCGCGCCATTCTCCTCCGGCTATTTGCACGTGAGTCTTGCCCTATGAGCCTTGCCACATTTCAAGATCTACTCGACGCCGCCCATCGCCAGCCAGAGCCGCAGCGCCTGCTATTGGTCTTTGCCAAGGTGGAACTGCCGGAAAACGCCAGCACCGAGCAGCATCAGCGGTTTGCACGGGGCGAAGGCGGCACCATTTCGCCTAGCCTATGCGTGGATAAGGCCCCGGCCGAGATCGCCAATTTCAATACCCTTGTCGCAGAGTCCGCCCACACCGGCCAAGACTGGGACATCGTGTTTGTGGGTGGCCTGTCTGGTCATGGCGGGATTGCGCCTAGCAGCGACGAAGCCGCGCAGCCGCTGCGCTTCATGGTTAACGCCATCAATAATGGGCAAGTCGCGCAATTTGCCGCATTTGATCGCAGTGGCGAGGTGTTGCAGTTTGGTTGATAGCCTCAGCCAACCAGCAATAACCGCAAGGTCTGCAAGCCCACAAAGAAGGCAACCAGCACGGTATTGATGGCCCAACCCACGGTCAGCGCCTGCGCCATCACCCCATACCGCGGATCCTTGGCGCTGGGCGCAACTTTCCACACCGCCGCCACGATCCAAGCGGTGTAGGCGAGCAGGAACACCAGCATGCCAAGGGTGGCGGCCGGCAATTGGTGGTGATTGACCAACCAGTACACCGCCAGCCACAGCGCGCTGCTAGGGATCACGCCATACAACCAGAACACCTTCCATAGCGGGCTGCGCTCGGGCAAATAAGTGATTTGCATGGTCTGCATGATGCTCCCCTAAGTGGCGTTATGTCGCTCTTTTTTCAGCATAGCACCACCCTCCACGCGGCGGCCATGCACAGCTGTGCGACACTTCCGAAATGATCGCGCTTGTTTCCACATTACTGCTGTATCTGGTTGCTGCCGGCTGGCTAGCACTGGGAGTACAGCGCCCAGAATCTCCCCTTCCTTACGGCTGGCGACTGCCCGCCGGTGTTGCCGTCCTGCTGCATGCGCTGATCCATTGGTTGAACTGGAAGCACACCGGCAGCACCAATCTGCATTTCTTTGCGGCGCTGTCACTGGTCGGGCTGGGGATGGCGGCACTGACCACGTTTGCCGGCATGGGCGAACGCCTGCGCGCGCTTGGGGTGGTGGTGTACCCCCTTGCCGCCGTCGCACTCTTGGCTTATGCACTGTACGGGCGTGCCAACCCGCCAGAACCGCTGGATTGGCGCTTGTTGCTGCATGCTTGGCTGGCTCTGCTGGCCTATGCCACGCTGGCGCTGGCGGCGGTGCTGGCGGTGTTTTTGTGGGCGCAAGAACGCGCTTTGCAGCGCCGCCAGTTTCATCTTTGGTTGCGTGCGCTACCGCCGCTGACTGCGCTGGAAACCCTGCTGTTTCGCACCATTGCCGTGGGATTTGTACTGCTGACCGCCACGCTGCTGACCGGCGTGCTGTTTGTGGACAATCTGCTGGCCCAGCATTTGCTGCACAAAACCGTGCTCAGCCTGCTGTCGTGGCTAGTGTTTGGCGGCTTGTTGCTAGGCCGCTGGCGACGCGGTTGGCGCGGCAGCACTGCCGTGCGCTGGACGTTAGTGGCGATGGCATTGCTAGTGTTGGCGTTTTTCGGCAGCAAATTTGTCCTTGAACTGGTGCTGCACCGGAGCGGCTGAACCAAAATTCAATGCAAACACATTATTTGCATTGACAAACATTGCGCAGGCTATCAAACTGCGCGCCATGAATGCATCCACTTCGTCTTTGGGCAGTTGCAGCGGCTCGGCCTTGGGCCTGCTGTTTCGGCAAACCCGTGATGCCATGCGTGCCTGCATGGAGCGCGAATTGGCCGATGCCGGCCATGAGCTGACCTTCAGCCAGTTCATCACCATCAAAAAATTGGCCGAAGGCATCGCCAGCGTGACCGAGCTGGCCCGCGCCGCCGACCTCAACCCCGGTGCAATGACTCGCCTGCTGGATAAGTTGGAAGCCCGCGGCCTGCTGGAGCGCGTGGCCGACCCCACCGACCGGCGTGCCCTGCACATCCACCTGACCGAGGCCGGCACCGCCATGTGGCGCGATATCGACCAATGCGGCCAGCGTGTACGCGAGCGTGCGCTGCGCGGAATGGATGACGCCACCCGCGTGCAATTGACCCGTCTGCTGGAACAGACCCGTGACAACCTGCTTGCCGAAGACTAAGCCCATGCTACGAACTGCAACCCTCGCCGTCGCGTTGGCCGGCACCGTGCTTTTGGCCGGCTGCGCCAGCAGCAAGGGATTGGCCACCCACGAGCATCTGCGTGATGCGGCCAGCCTGCACAGCCAACAAACGTTGGCCGGCACCCCCCTATCCGCCGCCGCCTGGCCTAGCGCGCGTTGGTGGAGCGCCTTTGGCGACCCACAACTGAATGCGCTGATGGAGGAAGCGCTGGCCGGCGCACCCTCGCTGGCCGCCGCCGATGCGCGTGCGCGCAAGGCGCAGGCACAGGCGGGCCTGGCCGATGCTGCACGCAAACCTACGCTGGGCGGTAGTGCGCAGGTGCTGGGCATGCAACTTCCACAAACCCTGGCTGGCAACGAATTGGGCGGCAAGTTTCAAGTCGCCGATTTACTGATGCTGAGCTTCAAGTACAGCCCGGATCTGTGGGGCAAGGACAACGCTAAATGGCAGGCCGCAGTAGGCAATGCACATGCGGCCGAAGTGGATGCGCAGGCTGCGCGATTGAGCCTGACCGCCAATATCGCGCGCACCTATATCGCATTGGCACAAGCCTTTGATCTGCAGTCGGTTGCGCAAGCCGAGCACACCCGTGCCGAGGCTCTGGTGCTGTTGGATCAGCAGCGGGTCAAAGCCGGCGTGGATAATGGCATCGCCTTGGCGCAACACCAAAGCATGGCAGCAGGTGCCCAGCAGCAAGTGCAGGCGGCGCAGCAGCACATCGACCAACTGCGCACCGCATTGGCCATGCTGGTTGCAGCCGGCCCAGACCGTGGCCTTGCCATCACCCGCCCGCAATTGGCGCAATCCGCGCTGGCGATCCCGGCCAGCCTGACCAGTGACTTGCTGGCGCAGCGTGCCGATCTTGTGGCCGCACGCTGGCGGGTAGAAGCCGCGCAACACGGTATCGATGCCAGCAAAGCGGCGTTTTATCCCAGCCTCAACCTCAGTGCCTTGGCCGGACTGGCCGCAGGCAATCTGGGCGACTTGTTTGGCAACAAAGCGCTGCTACTCAACGGTGGCCCGGCGCTGAGCCTGCCCATTTTTGAAGGCGGCCAGTTACGCAACCAATTGCGTGCCAGCCAGGCCGATGCTGACCTCGCCGTGGCCAATTACAACCAAACTTTGTTGAGCGCGATCCACGACGTGGCCGATGCGGTGCAAACCGCACGCACCCTGGATGCACAAATCGCCACCACAACCCAAGCCCGCACGGCAGCGGCAACGGCGTTCAGCAACGTGCAACAACGCCAACGCGCCGGGCTTGCATCGCGGCTGGACAGCTTGAACGCACAAAAGCCCGTGCTGCAACTGGAACAACAACTGGCCACCCTCGTCGCCGCCCGCCGCAGCGCCAGCGTCGATCTTGATCAAGCCCTCGGTGGTGGCATCGCCATCGAAGCCAGCATCAGCCCTGACGCCGCCGCACAGACCACTGCATCCAAGTGATACACCATGACCACTGAAACCACCCCCAACACCTCTGCCGGCAAGGCCGCCACACTGCCTGCATCGCAATCATCGCTGCCAGCTGGCAACGGCAAGCGCCGCCGCGCATTGCTGATCCTGTTGACGATCATCGTTGTGTTGGCGGTCGCATGGGCCGCCTATTACCTGCTGGTGGCACGTTGGCAGCAAGACACCGACGATGCTTATGTGCAGGGCAATGTGGTCAGCATCACCCCGCAAACCATCGGCACGGTGGTGGCCATCCATACCGATGACGGCATGCGTGTACACGCCGGCCAAGTGCTGGTGCAGCTGGACCCCAATGACGCCAAGGTGACGCAGGAACAAGCGCAGGCCAACTTGGCCAGCACCGTGCGGCAAGTGCGTGGGCTGTATAGCAGTGTGGAGTCGGCGCAGGCCGACATCGCCGCGCGCGAAGTAGCACTGAGCCAAGCCCGTGCCGACGTGGCCCGCCGCAGTGGCCTGGTGGCCAGTGGTGCGGTGTCCGCTGAAGAATTGGCACATGCACAAACCCAGTTGAAGGCGATGGAAGCCGCGCTGTCGGGCTCACGCGGGCAACTGGCGCGCAGTCATGCCTTGGTCGATGCCACCACCGTGGCCAACCAGCCGCAGGTGCAAGCGGCGGCCGCGCAACTGCGGCAGGCGTATCTCAACGCACAGCGCACGGCCATCGTGGCCCCCATTGATGGCTATATCGCCAAGCGCAGCGTGCAATTGGGCCAGCGGGTGCAACCGGGGGTAGCCTTGATGGCCATCATCCCGCTGCAACAAGTGTGGGTGGATGCCAACTTCAAAGAAACTCAGCTGCACAATTTGCGCTTGGGCCAGCCGGTCAAACTGACCGCTGATATGTATGGCGACGATGTCACCTTCGCCGGCAAAGTCAGCAGCCTGGGGCTGGGAACAGGTAGCGCGTTTGCGCTGCTACCGGCGCAAAACGCCAGCGGTAACTGGATCAAAATCGTGCAGCGCGTGCCGGTGCGCATCGCGCTGGAGCCCGCGCAATTGCGTGCGCATCCACTGCGCTTGGGCATGAGCATGGCAGTCAAGGTCAATGTGCGCGATCAAAATCTGCCGGTGTTGCCGGCGGCATCCACCGCACAACCGGTGCTGGCCACCGATGCCTATGCCAAGCAATTGCATGATGCCGATGCGCTGATCGCAGCGATCATCGAAAAAAACCTGCCGGCCCACCAGCGCTGATCGCGGCGGCCACATGACCACCCTTGCCGAACAGGAAGAAAGCGCCGGCTTGCCCCCCGGTCGCGAGGCCGCCCCTACCAGCCTTGCCGATTTCCGCCCGCCCAATGTGCCGCTGACCACGCTGGGTCTGGCCTTGGCCAGCTTTATGCAGGTGTTGGACACCACGATTGCCAACGTGTCCTTGCCCACGATTTCCGGCAACTTGGGTGGCAGTGCCAACCAAGCGACCTGGGTGATCACCTCGTTTGCGGTCAGCACCGCGATTGCCTTGCCGCTGACCGGTTGGCTGGCGCGCAAGTTTGGTGAGCGCAAGCTGTTTATGTGGTCCACGCTGGGGTTTGTGTTTGCATCCTTCCTATGCGGCATGGCGCACAGCATGGGCTTGCTGGTCACCGCCCGCGCATTGCAAGGCCTACTGGCCGGGCCGATGTACCCCATCACCCAAGCCCTGCTGCTGTCCATCTATCCGCCCGCAAAACGCGGCCACGCCATTGCCTTGCTGGCCATGGTGACTGTGGTAGCCCCCATCGCCGGCCCCATTTTGGGCGGCTGGGTAACCGACAATTACAGTTGGGAATGGATTTTTTTCATCAATATCCCCATCGGTATTTTTTCCAGCGTGGTGGTGGGCAAACAACTGAAAGGCCGCCCCGAAAAACTTGAAAAACCCAAGATGGACTACATCGGTCTGGCCACCTTGGTGCTGGGCGTGGGCGCATTGCAAATCCTGTTGGACTTGGGCAATGACGAGGACTGGTTTGCCTCGCACACCATCGTGATCCTTGCCATCGTGGCGGTGATCTCGTTGGCGGTGTTTGTGATTTGGGAGCTGACCGACAAAGACCCCATCGTCAATCTGCGGTTATTCAGGCACCGCAATTTTGCCGCCGGCACTGCAGCGATGGTGGTGGCCTATGGCGCGTTTTTCAGCGTTGGCATTTTGGTGCCGCTGTGGCTGCAACGCAATTTGGGCTTCACTGCGGTGTGGTCCGGGTTTGCCACTGCACCGATTGGCATTTTGCCAATTTTGCTGACCCCCTTTGTGGGCAAATACGCCAACCGGTTTGACCTGCGCATCTTGGCCAGCTTCGCCTTTGTGGCGATGTCACTGACCAGCTTTATGCGCGCCGGATTCAATCTGGATGTGGATTTCAACCATGTCGCGTGGGTGCAGTTGTTCCAAGGCATTGGCGTGGCGTTGTTCTTTATGCCGGTGCTGCAAATTCTGCTGTCGGATTTGGCACCGCATGAAATTGCCGCAGGCTCTGGCTTGATGACGTTTTTGCGCACCCTGGGCGGCAGTTTTGCGGCCTCACTCACAACATATGCCTGGAGCGAGCGCGGCGCGATTCACCACGCGCATCTGACCGAAAAAATTTCCGCACTGGATCCGGTGGCCATGCAACAAGTGGCTCACTACGGCGGCGGTGACCCGCAACGCGGCGCGGCGGTGCTGGAATTGATGATGTCCAATCAAGCGGCACAACTTGGCTTCAACGAAATTTTCCACCTGCTTGGCATCATCTTCTTGGTGGTCATCGCCTTTGTCTGGCTGGCCAAACCGCCGTTTGCCGCCAAAATTGGCGGTGCGGCGGGCGGTGGGCATTGAGTTGCGCGCCTCAGCCCGATTAGCCTATTTTATGCGCATACAGTGCGTATAAATTACGCACAAGCCATAGGAGCCACCATGCGAATCGCCTACGATGTGTCTGCTGTCAAGCGCGCACTCAACCTGTCGATCAATGCGGATCTGGTGGCGCAGGCACGCCTATTGACCGACAACCTGTCTGCAGAAGTTGAAATCCTGCTGGCAGATTTCGTGCAACGGCAAACCGAGCACAACGCCAGCAAAGCCAATCGGCTGAAACGCACAGCCGCTGCCTGGAATAATTTTTCCGCGCAGCACGGTGCTTTTGCCGACGAATTTTCTACGCTCTGAGTGGCTGTTGTGATGGCTCAGTTTGATGTCCATCGCAATCCCGGACGTAACACGACAGCATTCCCTTTGCTGTCGTCCTACAGTCATCCGTTTTTGACAGCTATCAACGGCGCGTGGTCATTCCGCTGGTTCGAAAATCGCATATCAGCACGATTCACCATGCTGGCTTCAATCCCAGTTTCACCATCACCGGTATGCAAGTCGTGTTGCATCCGTTGGAAATCGTCTCCGTTCCCGCTGAGCGACTAGGCGATCCGATTGCGTCACTGGCCGCGCAAGGCGACAAGATCATCGCGGCAGTGGATGAACTCATTTCCCGCGCTTACGGATGACCTGCTCACTCCGCCGGCACATGGATGCTGGCTTTGATGTGTTTCAAGCCGGCGACAATGGTGAAGGTCATGATCACCAGCAGTGACCACGAACTCCACTTGCCCCAGTGCACACGCGACCACGCGCCCATTTGGTTTGGGTAGCTCCAGATGCCGTAGAAGGTGCTGATGTTTTCGGCCAGCCACAAAAAGAAACCAATCAGCACGAACGCCAGCAACAACGGCATCCGACGGTCGTGGCCCATGGGCCGAAACAGCACGCTGGTGCGCGCATACAAGCCCAGCACGAAGGCGGTGATGTACCAACGGTAATCGCCCAACCAGTGATGGGTGAAAAAATTGAGGTAGATGGCGACTGCGGCCAGCACCGCCAGCCAATACGGTGGATGGTGGCGAATGCGCAAATCGAACAAGCGCCACGCTTGGATGATGTAACTGCCCACCGAGGCATACATGAAGCCGGAAAACAGCGGCACACCCAATACTTTGGTGTAGGCAAAATCGGGATAACTCCACGAGCCCATCGCGGTCTTGAACACTTCCAAGCAAAACCCCACCGCATGAAACAGACAAATCGCGCGAAACTCGTCCCATGTTTCCAATTGCGCGTGCAGCATCCACACTTGCACTGCCAGCGCGTACACCAACAACACGTCGTAGCGTGGGATGCCAAACAAACCCGCGCGTGGCATGGCAAATACCGCCACAAAAAAGAGCCCGGCAAACAAACAGGCGCGTGCTTCTTTCAGGCCAAACCACAAAAATTCACGCCAGCCACGCGACAACCACGTTGCATCTCTGACGCCTGTGGCTGAGAGCAGCCACGCATCCAGCGCGCGCAGCCACGCACCCGGCCCCATGCGGTGCCATGTGGGTGACTGGGCCGTCTGACTCACGCCTGCTCCAGCCCATCGGCAAGACGCTCCACGCCGATGACCTGCATGCCTTTGTAGCTGCCCGATTTTGGCGCGTTGGCCTTGGGCACGATGGCGCATTTAAAACCGTGACTGGCGGCCTCTTTCAGGCGCTCTTCGCCATTGGGTACCGGGCGAATTTCGCCACTCAAACCTACTTCGCCAAATGCGATGGTTTTGTCGGGCAGCGGTGAGTTGCGCAGCGATGACAGCACTGCCAGCAGTACCGGCAAATCGGCGGCGGTTTCTTGCACGCGGATGCCGCCCACCACATTCACGAACACGTCTTGATCGCCCACCATCACCCCGCCGTGGCGGTGCAGTACCGCCAGCAACATCGCCAAACGATTGCCTTCCAACCCCACCACCACGCGCCGTGGGTTGGATAGCGGCGAGGCATCCACCAGCGCCTGCACCTCCACCAGCAATGGACGCGTGCCTTCGCGGGTCACCATCACGCAACTGCCGGGTTGTGGGCTGCCACTGCCGGACAGGAAAATCGCCGACGGGTTGGCGACCTCACGCAGGCCACCATCGGACATCGCAAACACACCCAACTCATTGACCGCGCCAAAGCGATTTTTGAACACCCGCAACATGCGGAAGCGGCTGCCAGAATCGCCTTCGAAATACAGCACCGCATCCACCATGTGCTCCAGCACACGCGGGCCGGCGATGCCGCCTTCTTTGGTCACATGGCCAACCAAAAACACGGCGGTGCCGGTTTCTTTGGCGTAGCGCACCAACCGCGCTGCACTCTCGCGCACCTGCGACACCGAGCCCGGCGCGGCGGTCAGTGTTTCGGTCCACAAGGTTTGGATGGAGTCGGCAATCAGCAGCCGCGGTTTGGCTTGGATGGCCTGTTCCAGGATGCGCTCCACGCAGGTTTCGGCCAGTGCCTGCAAGCCCGCCAGCGGCAGGCCCAAACGCTGCGCACGGCCCGCCACTTGCGCCAAGGATTCTTCACCCGTCACATACAAGCCCGGCAGGCTGTCAGCCATTTTCGCCAAGGCTTGCAGCAACAGTGTGGATTTACCGATGCCCGGATCACCGCCCACCAACACCACCGCGCCTTCGGCCAGGCCGCCACCCAAAACGCGGTCAAACTCGCCGATGCCGGTGGAGGTGCGCGCCTGTGCATCGGTGCGCACATCGGCCAGCGAGGTGATCTGGGGCGCATCCAATTTGCCGGCCCAACCGCTGCGCCGCGAAGCCGGCGATTTGGCCTGCGCTGCCGACTCCAGCACGATTTCAGACAGCGCATCCCACGCCCCGCAGGCCTCGCATTGGCCCTGCCATTTGACGTAATCAGCCCCGCATTGATTGCAGACATAGGCGGTGCGGGGCTTATTGGCGGACTTGCTGGCAGATTTGCTGGGTAACTTGACCATCGATGTGTGCATTACGAACGTGGGCACTCACTGTAGCCTGCGTGCGTCGCAAATATCGAGACTGGCGCGGTACGCCCCACCATCACACAACTGCTACTGGAATAAACGACCGATGGCCAGTGCCGTTTGATATGGCTCCGGCTCATTGCGATTGGTCAGCAAGACCACGCTGAGATGTTGTGCGGGCCAGCGCACGATGACATTGCGAAACCCAATGGTTTCACCCGAATGCCAAAGCGTGTCGCCGGTGATGCGCCAACCAAACCCGTACTGGGCCACATAGCCTTCGCCGGTCACTTCAACTTGCGGGCTAAACGCCAATGCACGCGATGCGTTGGTCAGCAGGCGATCGTCATACAGCGCGGCATCCCACTTTGCCATGTCTTCGATATTGGAATAAATCCCACCATCGCCCAGCACCGCACTGGTCGTACTTTGATCGGTACGCTGCCAATGCCCATCGATATTGCTGTATCCCCAAGCCCGATGCGGCACAGCAGGGCCACCCGCAACGAATGCCAGCGTGTCATGCATCCCTAGTGGCTGGAAAATGCGTTCCCGCAGAAAATCCGGGTAGGTCTTGCCTGAAGCGCGCTCCACGATCAATGCCAGTAATGCGTAACCACTATTGCTGTAGCGATACCCGTGACCGGGTTGGAAATACAGCCGGTGTTCGCGAGTCAGTAACTGCAAAACGCCCGCATCACGAATTTGCCCTTGCCAATTCGCCCCCATCACATCTTCGTAATCAATCAGCCCCGATGTGTGCGTCAACAAATGGCGCAAGGTGATCGCGTTTGCCTCTTGCGGCAATGCAGGCAACCATTTGCGCACCGGGTCGTCGATCGTCAATTTGCCTGCTTGTGCCAGTAACAACACAGCGGCCGCTGTAAATTGCTTGCTGACCGATGCCAGGCGGAAATTGCTGCGAGCGCTAACATCTTCACCAACACTCAAATCCGCGCGACCGTAGCTACGCGTCAGCAAAGGCAGTCCGTTTTTCAACACCAGCAAGGATGCGCCAGGGACTTCGCCTTGGTAAGCCTGCATCAAGTGATCGATTGCGGCAATTGGCATGGGTGTATCCGGCGCGGTAACTGGGACATCGTAAAAAGTCGTCGGCGTAGGTTCCGGGTTTAGCCGAAAATGCCACCACTCCTCCGGCAAATTGACAAACCCCTGCGCAGCCATCGCATCACGCAACCGGTAGCGGTTACGCCGCTGTTGCGGGGTGACTTGGTCACTTTCGGTATGCGCGCGCGCCCCAAAAAAATCGAACCCGGTGCCCATATCCAAAGGCACGCATGCCGCGTCCTGCGCATCACATTGCAGCAGACCAAGATCCACGGTAGCGCCGCGACTATGGCCGGAACGTGGCGAAATATACACACCCTGCAACTGTGACTTATCCAAGTCGGGATAGAACTCGGCTTTGGCTACAAGATCGGCGGGGTCGTTCATCCAACGCACAAAATGCGCCACCGCCCGCGTGGGCCGGTAGCAGTCATATACACGCAGACGTTGATGGTGGCTGCGCAGATCCGTCTGCACGCGCGCCAAAGCGTCGGCCGCCTCACGCTTGAGCCAACAACGCGGCGCATCGTAACCGGTAACGGGGACACCCAGGAAATTGTGATTTCCGAAATAGCGAATTTCTAGGGATAACTCGGGTACCAACAATGCCACATCCACCATGCCGGCTTGCTGCATGGTGTTGGCAGGCGAATCGATAGGCGAATCGATAGACGAAGCTGTAGAACCATCGGCAGCCATGGCAAGGCCGGAGCAGGCCAACATACCTGCCAGCAACCGCGTATGCAGGTTGCGCCAATGCTTACTTGCAGTCGCCAATATGTTTGAAGTCGAGGTCTTCATAATCCGAGCTGAAATCCCCTTTGGGGTCGAATTTGGCCATCTGCAGGCGCCGCTTGTCACCGCTGCCGCTGAACTGCAGCCATGCATTTTCATCTACCGCTTCATCTCCCCAAATCAACAGATCGCGCCCATCCAGGCGACTGATGCGCCCATGCATCTTGGGGGATTTCAGTGATCGCCATTCCACCCCGCCATCGACTGCGCAGATGCGCACATCACCAAACCACGGGTCGCGCCAGACGCCTAGCCATGCTTGCATTTGCGCAGGTTGCACTGCGCTACGTTGTGCGATGGTGGGTAAGGCTGGCGAGTGCGATGCAGAGGTTGCCGGTTTGGTCAGCGCATCGGCATAGCCATCTACGCCCAACGATTTTTCTGGTGCGGTGAACAGTTTGAGCAACACCTCACCCAGCACGGTGCGGGCATTGCCAGCCTCGCCATTGATCATGAACACAAAGCCAGAATTGCGATCCGGCAACAGCATCATCATCGAATACATGCCGCCCAATGTGCCGGTGTGCGAGACCGTCCACGCACCATCCACATCGGCCAGACGAAAACCATAGGCATAGGCGTAAAAATGCGTGTTGTCCCAATCGCGGCGCTGTTTGGAAATTGGCATTGGCGTGCGCGGCTTCCACAATTCGGTACGCTGCGCAGGCCCGAGCCACTGCAATTGCTCGGCGGTGGGCTGCAAAAAGTTATTTACCCAGATCAACATGTCATCCAGGGTGCAACGAATGCCACCAGCGGGGGCCGAAGCAATGGTGGGCACCTGCGCGGCGTCAGGACGGGTGAGCACGATCTTGTTGCCATCGCGACCATGTGGCTGCGCCACGCTGCCGGCCTCGGCCAATGCGAATGCGCCCACCTTGCAGCCGCGCAACCCCAGCGGCTGCAATACCTCACGTTGCAACAAGGTTTCGTAAGCCGCGCCACCGACTGCTTCGGCCACTTTGCCAGCCACCACATACAACAAATTGTCGTAGGCATAGCCGGCGCGGAACCCATACGCCGGCTTGATGTAACGCAGGCCGCGCACAATGTCATCGCGACTGAACTGGTTGGGTTCTGGCCACAGCATTAAATCCCCGCCCCCTTCGGGCAGGCCGCTGTTGTGGATCAACAAATCATTGATGGTCATATGCGCGGTGACCCATGCATCGTGCATGGCAAATTCCGGCACATAGCGCACCACCGGATCATCCCAGCGCAGCTTGCCTTGTTGCACCAACCGCGCCAGCAATGCCGCCGTCATCGCCTTGCTATTGCTGGCGATTTTGAACAAAGTTTGATGGGTGATGGGATCACCGCTGGTATACACGGTTTCGCCATAACCACGCGCATACACCACCTTGCCGTTTTCAATCACCCCAACCGCGATGCCGGGAAGCTGGTAGCGGGCGATCACGGCGCGCACGTTGGCGTCGATTTGCTCGGCGGTGGGTGCGGTGGCTGTCGTTTGCGTTTGCGCTTGCGCTTGCGCATTGGCAACCAACAACACCCCGACTACAAGACCCAGCATGCGTGGTTTCATGGTTGTTTCCAATCGGTGGCGGGTTGTTCGCCCGCGATCATCGCATCGAATGTCTGCCGCTTGCGCACCACCGCATAGCGACTGTCATCGATCAGCACTTCAGCAGGCAATGGCCGCGAGTTATAGGTGGATCCCATCGATGCGGCATACGCGCCCGCACCTAGAATTGCGACCACATCGCCGGCTTCGCAACGTGGCATCGGCCGGCCCACAGCGAAGGTGTCGCCGGTTTCACAGACCGGACCAACCACGTCGTAGTGCACGATTTCACGGCCGGCTTCGCCACCCACCCGCACGATGTCGTGCCAGGCCTCGTACAGACTGGGCCGCAGCAAGTCGTTCATCGCCGCATCCAGTACCAGAAAGTGACGTGATTCGCCCTGTTTTACCAGCACCACGCGCGATACCAGCACGCCCGCTTCGGCCACCAGCCAGCGCCCAGGCTCGACCAGTAAGCGACCGTCGAAACCAGCAAACGCTGTGCGCAAGATCGCGGCGTAGGCCGCAGCCAAGGGGGCCACTTCACCATCGCGGTAGCGTACCCCTAGCCCGCCCCCCACATCGAGACTGTGGATCGGATGGCCCGCCATGATCAGCTGCTTGCAAAACTCCGCCATCCGCTGCGCGGCTTCGGCAACCGGAGCAAGATCGAGCAACTGCGAACCGATGTGCATGTGCAGGCCATCCAGCTGCACATTTGGCCAATTGGCCTTGTGATCAAACCAAGTACGCGCCTCATCAAGGGCAACACCGAATTTATTCTCCGCCTTGCCGGTGGAAATTTTGGCGTGCGTGTGCGCGTCTACATCGGGATTGATGCGCACCGAGGCAACCGCAATCAGCCCACGGCTAACGGCAATTCGTTGGATAGCATCGAGCTCCGCGCGCGACTCCACATTGAAGCGGCCAATCCCTGCCGTCAGCGCCATGTCGATTTCAGCATCTGTTTTGCCCACACCAGAAAACACGATGTCGGCGGCCGCAAAACCAGCCCGCAATGCACGTTGCAGCTCGCCCGCAGACACGATGTCGGCACCCGCTCCGGCCTGCGCCAACAGCTGCAATACCGCCAAGTTGCCATTGGCTTTGACCGCGTAACGAATGCCCGCATCCAGTCCCTGCAATGCCTGTTGCAGGGCGCGTACCCGGCTACGGATCATTGCTGCCGAGTACACGTACAAGGGCGTGCCCTCGTGCTCGACCAACTGCTCTAGGTCGACCCCTGCAAACAGGCCGGTACCGCAATACGTTGTCATATCCTGCATGGTTCAGACCTCAAAAAAAATGGCGGCCCGACGAAGGACCGCCCCCAGAGGTAACGTCATGGTTTGCGGCAAAGCTTGCGGAAAAATGAAATGAGCGATTAGAAGTTGTAGGTCAGTACCAACTGCGCTGAGCGCGGTGCTGTCCAGTTAGACCCTTCACCAAAGGTTTCGCGATAAACGCCCGGGGTGACTTCATAACGAGTGCGTACACGCACGGTGGTTTGCTTATTCAGCAGGTTGTACACCGAGAACCGTACTTTCAGATCCACGTCCGGCACCGGCATTGTCCACGTCACGCTGGCACCCCAATCAAATGTCCATGGCATGCGCCCAAATGCACCCAGCCCGGTGAACTGATACGTCCGCAGGTTGTAGGCCTTCTTGCAATCGGCAACACAGATCCAGCCAGAACCACCGCCACTGAAGGGCACCTCTAACAACATCATTTTCGCCTGACTGACAGCGCCGTGAGCGAATGACTCGGCTGACGCTGTCAATTGGTCATTCACAGCACGCCGTGGTTGACATAATTTTCGCGGTTTTCGCCGCCGTGACCGCCTTTCAGCGGCCACGGAAGCAAAAAGCACGGAAATTCACGTCAACGACTGCGTGCTGCGGAGGACGAATCGGCAGTGTCAGCCGAGTTATCCGCTCACGGCGCTGTCAGTCAGGCGAAAATGAGGTTGTTAGAGGTGCCCTATAGCGACCAGGCGGCAGCTGGCCAATGCGGTAGCTGCCATCCTTATTGGCCGTGGCACTGCGGCTCAGACCGGTGGAAGTGCTGGTGACCGTGACGGTATCACCCGCGTTGGCACGTCCCGCCACGCCACCGGTAGCGCTCTGCGCGAACACGGGTGCTGCCACGAGTGACGACAGGCACAGCCCCATCGCGATACTAAGTACGGATTTGCGCATGGTGCGGGTACTGCTCATGACGTCTCCCCGATCGGTGTCTATTAGTGATGTGATGACAGAAGTACAGCGGTGGTGCCCCCTGGCTGCACGACACTACGCTGCACGCCACTGCACGACATGGCAGATGTATCACCAGGCCACCGCCCTTGTCAATAATTTATTCTTATCGTATAAAACAATCGAATCACGTATTCCATCCCGCACACTATGCGCGGCTGACCAGCCATCATGCGGGCGCGGCAACACGCCTTTGCAGGCAAACCCCGCAGGGCTCGGCACAGCTGGGTACGCTCAAAAAGGAATGGCATGAACCCGACGCTTGCATCACCCCACCCCATGCTGCACCTACACCGGCTCGCGCTGACATTGGCGCTGTCGCTATGTACCTTGCCCGGCTTTTCGCGCACACCATCGCCAGCACTCGCCCCGCCCGCCAGCGGCGTGATCGGTGTGCAAGAGGCGCAGCTTGCAGTAGGTTTCTGGCTGGCGCGCGCGCCACAGCCGGATCATGTGCTGGCCACCCCTGCGCAGATCGCTGCACGCAATGTGCAGCTGCTGCACGACGATGCATCGATGCACGATTTGGCCACGCTACCGGCCACTCTCAGCCGTGCACAGGTGGAGGGCTGGATCACCACGCTGGCCACCTCGCCATCCAAACCGTTATGGGATGACACCGGCACGCCGGTACCGACAGCCACGGTGGAGGCCATCGTTGCCAATCGTGCGATGGCGACCATCCCCAGTCACCAACCCACCCGATTTGGCATGGCGGTACAGCGCACCGCATTGCGTGCCTTTCCCAGTGCTTTGCGGGTATTTTCACGCGCAGGTGAGACCGATATCGACCGCTTCCAGGAAAGCGCGCTGTTTCCCGGCGATGCGGTAGTCATTGCGCATACCAGCGCCGATGGCCAATGGCTGTTTGTGGTCAGCGCGCGCTATGCCGCATGGGTAATGGCCACGGCCATTGCCGAAGGCCCGCGCGATACCGTCTTGGGCTATGCCCTGCGCACGCCATTCCGCATCATCACCGGGGCCAAACCACGCACCGTGTTCACCCGCGAACAACCCGCGCTGTCTGAGTTGCAACTGGATATGGGCGTGCGCGTGCCACTGGCGGCATTGCCTCCTGATCAAGCCGTCAATGGCCAGCATCCCTACACTGCGTGGACGCTGGACTTACCCATCCGTGATGCCGCCGGCAAGTTGGCATTCGCCCCAGCGCTGTTGCCAAAAACTGCCGACAGCAGCGCCGCTGCACTGCCACTGACGCGCGCCAATATCCTGCGTCAAGCCTTCAAGTTTTTGGGTGAGCGCTACGGCTGGGGCCACAGCTACAACGGCCGTGATTGCAGCGGTTTTGTGTCCGACGTGTATCGCAGCATGGGCGTGCAAATGCCGCGTAACACCAGCGCACAAGCGGTCAGCCGGGTATTTTCGCGCACACATTTTGAAGCCGACAGCAGCCGCGCCACACGCATGGCCGCGATCAAGGCGCTGCACGTGGGCGACCTGATCTATATCCCCGGCCACGTCATGCTGTACATCGGCAACATCGACGGTGCGCCCTATGTCATCCATGACACCAATGGCGGCAGCTATCTTGACAGGGATGGCACACTGCACAGCATGCATTTGAATGGCGTATCGGTCACCCCGTTGCTGCCACTGCGTTTCGACAAGGACAACGACTACGTGGATCGCATCACCAATATCGTGCGGGTGGCCACACCCCTATCGAAGGGCCGCCCATGAAAATCACCGACATCCGCTTTGGCATGCTGCGCGTGCCACTGAAAACCCCCTTCAAAACCGCCCTGCGCATCGTCGAGCAAGTGGAAGACGTGGTGGTGATGGTGCACACCGACACTGGCCACATCGGTTACGGCAGCGCGCCGGCCACCGCCGTCATCACCGGCGACACCCACGGCTCGATCGTCGATGCCGTGCGCCACTACATCGCCCCGCGCTTGCTGGGCCAAGAGATCGCCAACCTCAATCAGCTGACCGCACTGGTGCAGTCGTCGATGGAAAAAAACACCAGCGCCAAGGCCGCCGTCGAGATCGCCTTGTACGACCTGTGGGGCCAGCTGTATGCCGCGCCGCTCTACCAATTATTGGGCGGCGGCGAGCCCGCCATCACCACCGACATCACCATCAGCGTGGACTACATCGACAAGATGGTGGCCGACTCGCTGGCCGCCGTCGAACGTGGCTTTGCCTCGCTAAAAATCAAAGTGGGCAAAGACATCGGGTTGGATATCGAACGCACCAAAGCCATCCACGCAGCGGTGGAAGGCCGCGCCTTGTTGCGCTTGGATGCCAACCAAGGTTGGACCGCCAAACAAGCGGTGTATGCCTTGCAAACGCTGGAAGATGCGGGGGTCAAGCTGGAACTGGTCGAACAACCTGTGAAAGCGCACGACCTGGCTGGCCTGCGCTATGTCACCGAGCGCGTACATACGCCGGTGATGGCCGATGAAAGCGTGTTTGGCCCGCGCGAAGTGGTCGAGCTGATTCGCATGCG
>NZ_DAOOUM010000033.1:0-7706 GCF_035369645.1 Thermomonas sp.
ACGGGCCGTCCACGGTTTTCTGGGTGGCGGTGGCGGCATGCACGGTGGTCATCAGACCGCGCTTGATACCCCACTTATCGTTCAGCACCTTGGCGATCGGGGCCAGGCAATTGGTGGTGCACGAAGCGTTGGAGATGATCGCCTCGCCGGCGTATTTGGCATGGTTCACACCGTACACAAACATCGGCGTGGCGTCTTTGGATGGGGCCGACAGCAGCACTTTCTTGGCACCAGCATCCACATGCTTCTGCGCAGTATCGGCCGACAGGAACAGGCCGGTGGACTCGATCACCACGTCGGCACCCACGGCATCCCATTTCAAGTTGGCCGGGTCACGCTCGGCAGTCAGGCGAATACGCTTGCCGTTCACCACCAGCGCGCCGTCTTCCACCGCCACATCGCCCTGAAAGCGGCCATGCACCGAGTCGTGTTTGAGCATGTAGGCCAGATAATCCGGCTCCAGCAGGTCGTTGATGCCGACGATTTCGATGTCGTCGCCAAAGTTCTGCACGGCCGCGCGGAACACGCAGCGCCCGATGCGGCCGAAGCCGTTGATACCGACCTTGATTGCCATTGCGGGAAAACTCCTGAGGGAAGATGCGCCGAACCTGACGCGGGGGCTTATCATTTTAGCCTTTCCCCACTCTGCCGGCTTGACCCATGTCCAGAATCCTGCGTTCTTGCTTTGTGATCTGCCTGCTATGCGTGTTGCCCGTCACCGCGGCCTGGGCTTGGGGTGCGTTGGGCCATGCCTTGGTGGGCGAGTTGGCGCAGCGCCACCTGAACCCCAAAGCCCGCGCCGAAGTGGCCAAATTGCTGGCTGGTGAGCCCAACCCCAGTTTGGCTGGCGTGGCCAGCTGGGCCGATGATCTGCGCAACGACGACCCGCCGCGCTTCAAAGAAACCCAACGCTGGCACTACATCAATGCCAAAGGCGGCGGCTGCGATTTCGACCTTGCCCGTGACTGCCCCGACGGCAATTGCGTGGTGGGCGCGATCAACAAACAACTGGCCATCTTGGGCGACCGCAGCCAACCACTGGAAGCACGCCGGGATGCACTGAAATTTGTGGTGCATCTGGTCGGTGATGAACACCAGCCCATGCATGCCGGCAACCGTACCGACAGTGGCGGCAACCGGTTCCAGATCAGCTTGCGCACCCCCATCGCACCCGAAGCCTACGCGCAAAAAAGTTATGTCGATGGCGTGATGGGCACCAATCTGCATTCGGTGTGGGATTACTACATTCTCGCCAGCCGCAAATTGAAACTGCTGGATTACGCCAAGCTGCTGGACAAACAAGCGTGGGATCCTGCCTCTGCGGCCACCGGCACCCCGCTGAATTGGGCCGAGGAGTCCTGCACATTGATCGATGCCAAGGGCATTTATCCACCCGAGGATCAGCACAAGATGGATCACACCTATCTCGATCAAATGCGCCCATTGGCCGAAGCGCGCGTACATGTGGCCGCCGAGAGGCTGGCGAATTTGCTGAACCAGACACTGGGCCAATAACGCTGCACTGAAGCTTGCGCATCATCCCGCGAAGGCGAAGATGACGCGCAAGTGGGACGCAACTCAGCAGCCTTGTTCCTGCGGCCCGGTGGCCCAGCTGCCACGCAAAGATGCCAGCATCGCGTCGTAGCCAGCCAAGCCGGTGCTGGCCGAAAACACAACAGCGATTGCAGTAGGGCGGGTGGGCTTGACTCGGGTGGCCGCTGACGCACCATCCGGCCGAAACTCAACCGGCACCCGCACCTTGCCGGCAATCGCTTTTCCATTCTTCATCGCCGGTTTGAACCGCCACTTCTGTGCGGCTTCAAGAGTGGCGGCATCCAGCTGCGCATTGCCGGATGTGCGTTCGACCTTCAGTCCAGTGACGCTGCCGTTGGCGGCAATATCAACAACCAGCACAACGGTTCCGCCGATGTTTTTTTGCAACGCATCTTTCGGATATTGCGGCGGATTTGCAGTGCGTGAGACGGCATCTATCTGCCCGGACTGTAACTGCTTCACTTTCGATGCGGGGACAATTGACGCTGCGTATGCGCTCTTGACGGGTAACTCCTTCGCCGCCAAATCATTCAATGTGACATCCAGCCGCAACCCCTTGAACGCCTTGCCTTCATTTTCCGCGACAGCTACAGAACCAATCTGGATAGCCGCTGGCTTGCCGTTCAGAGCGATTAACTTTGGCTCTGCAACCTGTTTGCCATCTTCATCAATGCGCAGCACCAGCGCCAATGCGGGCTTACCTTGATGCTTGACCCGGGTCACGGTGCCAACAATGACGAAGCGTCTGCCATCGGCATCCGTTTCCAATGAGAACGGCTTGCCTACTTTGCTCACCACGTGCAACACCTTCGGGGCATTCTCATCTACCCGCAGTACGACATCGGCAGCGATACCATCCGCCGGAACAACTACCGACGGTACAGCCGGCTGCGCCGCCCAAGCCGCATAGCCACCGCCCAGCAACAGGCATGTCAGTACGCTGCGACCCAGCCAGCGCTGTGTTGTGGAAACAGGTTTTGCAAGCATTGCGATTCTCTCCTTGAGTGGGTGGCCAAAGCCAAAATGGCAGCCCAGCGGCGATGCTTGCATCACCAACTGAACTTGCAACAACGCATCGCCATAGCAACGACGGGCATGCGGTTGGCGGGCGAGCACGTCGGCATCGCAGGCCAGCTCTTGGTCGTTGCGCATGCGCAAGACCGCGATGTGAAATAACGGGTTGAACCAAAACAGGCAGCGCAGCACTGCCGCAACAAAGTTGCTGCGCAAGTCCCCGCGTGCGATGTGGGCCTGCTCGTGCGCCAGCACCAGCGCACGCTGTTCGGCATTGAAACGGGTGTCGAAATCCGCCGGCAACACCACTTGTGGTCGCCACAAGCCCAATGTGGCCGGCAGCCCCGCACGGGCGGCCTGCGAGCGCCATACACCTGCGTGCGGCACCAGTGGCGTCACACTACGGCGGAACCTGGACTGCACGCGCCACATCCACAGCCCACACGCAACCGCACCCAGTGACCACATCGCAACCAAACCCCAGCGCCAATCCAACCACGCAACAGCGGGGGCCGCACGTACCACCATCCATTGCGCCGGCATCACCAACACCTGCGCCAATGGTGCTGGTGCCAACTGCGCCACCGGTGCCGGCAGCACGCTAGCCAGCAACGCGGCAGGTACCAACAACCACGCGGCATACGCCACACCCACCCCAAACGCACGTCGCAGTGGGCGACGCAGGGCCAGCACCATGACAATGGCGGCACTACCCGCCAAAGTGGCTTGCAACAACCCCGCCAAAAGTTCAGTGCTGGGCATCGTCAAGGCCCTCGATCAACTTGCGCAGTTCGGCAATGTCGTTGCGGCTCAATTCTTGATGCTGCGAAAAATGCGCCACCAGCGGCGCAACTCGGCCATCGAACAAGCGATCCAGCAAGCCGCGACTTTCCTTCAGCACCCAGTCTTCGCGCTTGAGTAATGGCGAATACAAATAGCGCCGCCCTTCTTTCTGCGCACTGATCGCGCCCTTGTTGAGCAGACGATTGAGCAAGGTCTTGATGGTGGCCTCTTGCCAATCTTGCTGGCTGGCAAGCGCGGCCGCCACCTCATCCGCACCCAGCGGGTGCTGCCGCCAGAGCACATCCATCACCACCGATTCGGCTTCGCTGATTTGCATCGTTTACACCCGTAATTTTCTTTAGATTACGAATGTAAACAACAAAGTCAAGCGCCGTTCGTCGGGATCCGAGCCACAATCCATTGCAAGTGCCAAGCTGCAGTGAAACCGCTGTGGCTAGCCGCCGGCCCCGATCCCGCGCACGGCAAATGTCACCTTCACCTTGCCGGCGCGTTGAAACACCAGCGCTGCCTCAAAATGATCACCCTCGATCAGCGCTCGTGTTGGCCCAATCAACATCAGGTGATAGCTGCCGGGTTTGAATTCCAGCTGCCCATGCGCAGGTACGATCAGCCCATCGGTAATCTGGCGCATGCGCATCACCCCGCCATCGTTGCGCATTTCGTGAATTTCGATGCGCTTGGCAATCGGGCTTTCCACGCGCAGCAGGCGGTCCTCCGCGTTGCCCGTGTTGACCACGGTAAAGAAGCCGCCAGCCACCGGGGCAACCACCGGTACCGCACGCGCCCAGGCATCGACCACCCGCACTTCGCGTTTATCCGCCGCCGATACCGCCAAGGACAGCAGCAGCACCAGCAATCCCGTCACGATTGTTTTCATCATCTGTGTTCTCCGAACGCAGCGCAGCGATGCCGTGCACCGCTGCGGTGCTTGACGTCAGTGTGCCTGCATTACAACGCGAGGTTGAGTTTCAGCCACAGGTTGCGGCCCGGCTCATGGATGCGCACCGGCAGCGCCGGATAGCCAAAATCCGCACTGCCCGCCAGATTCAGATGTTCGCTGTAAGTGCGATTGAACAGATTATCGATGCCGGTCGTCAGTTGCATCCGCGCATTGAGACGATAGCCCGCGTTCAGCGCCAGCGTGGCAAAGCCTGCGCTGGGGCCAAGATCACGACCCGTCACATTGCCTTGATTCAAACTGACCCGTGACTGCGCCGCCACCGCGCGCAGCAACACCCCTGCACTCCACTGGCCGTTGTCCCATGCCGCGCTGAAACGGCCTTCCAGCGGTGTCATCTGCGGCAAGGGGATTTGCGCACCCATATTCGCGCCCCATGCCCACGCCACGTTGCCTGCCAGCGTCCAGTCCTTGCCCGGACGCAGCTCGCCACCCGCCTCGAAGCCGTGGATGCGCGCATCGATATTGGAGGCGATGCTGGTCATCCCCATCATGCCGCCACTCATGTAGCGGAACAGGATGTAGTCCTGGATGCGCCCGGCATACGCAGACACCCATGCATTGCTGCGTTTGCCATGCCACTGCGCACCAACATCCAGTTGCGTGGTTTTTTCCGGCTGCACACCGGCAAACGCGTTCGGCGCGCCCAGTGGCCCGTTGTTGGGTGAAAACAGTTCCCAGTAATCCGGCATGCGCTGCACATGCCCCACACCCGCGTACCAACCCAAACCGCTGCCGGCAATGTCGCGCTGATAGCGGACGAAACCGCTGGGTAATGTGTCACGACGGGCCTGCCCGAAGGTGGAATTGGGCATGCCCATCATCCCGGCAGTGCTGCGCTGATCGACCACGTCTGCCCGATCCATGCGCGCGCCCGCAATCACGTGCTGCCCCGCTGCCAAGGTCCAGTTGCCCTCGGCAAACACGCCAAGATTGCGCATCAGTGCGTCCTGCGCCCACGGTTTGGCGGCATACATCCCCCGCCCCATCGCGCTGCGCGAACGATGCTGACTGCGCTGTGCATCGACACCTGCCGTCAGCGCGAAGCTATGCCATTCCCAATCCGCAGCGATGCGTCCACCGCTGGTGACCCGCTCCACATTCGCCGCCATCGGCATCGGCATCGTGCTCATCGGGTTGGGATCGCGCAGCGTGTAGTTATCCATCACATGATCGGCGTCGTTGCGATAGGCGCTGGCGGTGAGCTTGCGCAGCATGCCGCCGAACGCTTTTTCAAAGCGCAGGCCCAGGCTATCGCGGCGAAACTGCGCACCATCCATGCCGCGACCGGCATAGCGCGCCTGGCCATTGCCAATCCCGGCGGAGACTTCCAGCAATGTGTCTGCATCCGGTGTCCAACCCAGCGCCGCATCGGTATTCCATTTCTTCCATGCAGACGGCACGCGCGCACCGTTGCCATCGGCATAGTCGCCCGCTTGCGAGCGATTGGCGCTCACCCGCGCATAGCCCGTGGGTGCACCGGCAGTGATATCGAACAGCTGATCATTCCGACCAAAACTGCCGCCCAGCACACTGGCTTGTGCACGCAGCCCGGGTTCGTCGAAGCGCGGGGTTTCACGCTGAAAGCGCACCGTGCCCGCCGATGCTCCCGGCCCCCACAACACCGTTTGCGGGCCTTTGATCACGGTCAGGCTGTCGTAGGTTTCCGGGGCGACATAGGACAACGGGTTGTCCATCCGCGCCGGGCAAGCGCCGGGCATGCCGCCGTCGTTGCTCAGCAGGTTGAGGCGCGAACCGAACATGCCGCGCAGCACCGGGTCGCCATTGCTGCCGCCATTGCGTACGGCGGAAAAGCCGGGAATGGTTTTGAGGTAGTCGGCACCATCACTGGCCGGCACCGGTTGGCGCGGCAGCTTGGGGTCGGTTTCGAAGGTCAGCGCTTGCGTGGGTGTGCCGATGACCACCACGCGATCGAGATTCTTGGCGGTCCCATCCACGCCATTGGCACAGGCGAGGACGGGGAACAAGCAGATGGAAAGCGCACAGGCAAGCGCGCAGCGCGACGGCCGTGCCGTCGCGAAACATGAGGAAGACATGATGGCTCCAGATCACAAGAGGGCGAGGCGATGCCTCGCAGGAATGCGTCGTGATTCAGAGCAGGATCGGCGGCCCTCGCGCACCCAGACCGCGCAGCAGCGGCACAGCACACAATGCGGGCTGCGCCCACGTGGGCAATAGCACGCACCGCAATGGCGGCAGCAGCATGACCACCGCCAGCAACAGCGGCGTCAGCGATGCCAGCAGTGGGCAGTAGCCGCAATCGTCCGGCATCGCGCCGGTCGGTGCGGGTGGTTTGCCCGCATCGCCCAGCAGGCTGGCCGGCTGCATCGCCAACCCATCCACGGTACACATCGCCAGCACCGCGTCAGGAAGACGTGGCGCGGTACTTTCCAGCCAACGGCTGACGCTTGGCATCACTGACAGCAACAAGATGGCTGCCAGTGCCAGGCGGGCCATCCAATGCTGAAAGCGGGTCGAACGCAAGATCATCGCAGTGACAAGACTACGCCCGGTTTCACAGCGCGTTGCTGACTTCGATCAAGCGTTCCACCGTGATCCCGAAATGCGGGAACAATTTTTCCGCCGGTGCGCTGGCACCAAAGCTGTCGATGCCGATCACCGCACCATCCAAGCCAACGTACTTGCCCCAGAATCCCGTCACGCCGGCTTCGATGGCCACGCGCTTGCGGCAGGCCTTGGGCAGCACCGCTTCGCGATAGGCCGCGTCCTGACGCTCGAACACTTCCACGCACGGCATCGACACCACGCGCACGCCATCCCCCAATTGCGCCGCTGCTTGCATCGCCAGACCCACTTCGCTACCGGTGGCGAGCAGGATGATCTCCGGCGCACCCGCGCTGTCTTTCAGCACATACCCGCCGCGTGCGACATGCGCCAACTGCGCGGCATCGCGTGCCTGGTGTGGCAGGTTTTGGCGGCTGAAGATCAGGCAGCTGGGGCCGTGGGTGCGGTCGATGGCGCACTTCCATGCCACCGCCGATTCCACCGCATCGCACGGTCGCCAGACATCGTTGTTCGGGATGTAGCGCAAGGACGCCACGTGCTCCACCGGCTGGTGGGTGGGGCCGTCTTCGCCCAAGCCAATCGAGTCATGGGTATAGACGTGGATGGCGCGAATCCCCATCAATGCGCTCATCCGCACCGCGTTGCGGGCGTAGTCCGAGAACACCAGAAAGGTCGCGTCATACGGGATGAAGCCGCCGTGCAGCGCCAGTCCGTTGCTGATCGCGGTCATGCCGAATTCGCGTACACCCGAATGGATGTAGTTGGCATTGGCATCGCTGCAGGTCACCGACTTGCTGCCCTTCCACAGGGTCAAATTGGAATGCGCAAG
>NZ_DAOOUM010000033.1:7806-30885 GCF_035369645.1 Thermomonas sp.
CGGCGCGGCCCGCACTGCGCCAGCCTGCATAGATGGCTTGCGGGATTTCAAATTCGCCGTACTTCCAACCCAAGGCGGCGCGGGTGGCGGCCACTTCATCCTTGCCCAGCGGCGCGCCGTGGCTGGATTCCTTGCCCGCTTTGGCGGGCGAACCAAAACCAATGGTGGTGCGGCAGCAAATCAGGGTGGGCTTGTCGGTGGATTTCAGCGCGGTCTCGATTGCGGTTTTGATTTCATGCGCATCGTGCCCGTCCACGCCGCGGATCACGTTCCAGCCATAGGCTTCAAACCGCTTGGGCGTATCGTCGGTGAACCAACCATCGGTGACACCATCAATACTGATTTTGTTGTCATCCCAGAATGCGATCAGCTTGTGCAGCCCCCAGGTGCCGGCCAGCGACGCCGCTTCGTGGCTGATGCCTTCCATCAGGCAGCCATCGCCCAGGAACGCCCAGGTGCGGTGATCGACAAGGGTGTGGCCATCGCGATTGAAATGCTGGGCCAATAATTTTTCACCCAAGGCGAAGCCCACGGCATTGGCAATGCCCTGCCCCAACGGGCCAGTGGTGGTTTCCACCCCTGGGCAGACGTGGTTTTCCGGGTGCCCGGCGGTCTTGCTGCCCAATTGGCGGAACGCCTTCAGATCGTCGATGGAGACGTCATACCCGGTCAGGTGCAGCAGCGCGTATTGCAACATCGAGCCGTGGCCATTGGACAGCACAAAACGGTCGCGGTCGGCCCAATGCGGGTTGCCCGGGTTGCACTTCAGATAATCATTCCACAGCACTTCGGCGATATCGGCCATACCCATCGGCATGCCCGGATGCCCGGAATTGGCCGCCTGCACGGCGTCGATAGCAAGGAAACGGATGGCGTTGGCAAGTTCGCGGCGGCTGGGCGCAGTCATGGCAAAAAGGCAAAGCGGAGGGAATGACTATTGTCCCATGTCTGGATGTGCGGATGCTGCCGTGCGCTCAGTCACCGTGCCGGGCCCAGAAATCGACAAGGGCGGCAACCCCCACGCGCAAACGCGGCAAACACCGATGCCGCCACCGCGTGGAAGGCGGCAGGCTGTGTGCATGCAAACCGCTACCACGCTCCCCGCTTCACACCTTACGGCTCGCAACGCAACCATAATGGTTGTATTTTGGTTGCACTCGATCGAAGGCACGCTCATGCCCACCACCTTGACGTTGAAAAACATCCCCGATGCGGTCTATGCGCAGCTCAAGGTCGCAGCAGCACTGCATCGGCGCAGCCTGAATAGCGAGGCGATTGTGTGCTTGGAGGCGGTGCTAACCCCCAGCACGCTTCCAGCGACTGCGCGTTTGGCGCGGGCGCGGGTCTTGCGGGCGGGCGTGCAAGCACGCCCGTTGGACGTGCGCAGTCTTGATGCCATGAAACGCGAGGGCCGTGCGTGATCGTGGTGGACACCAATGTGCTGGCCTACTTGTACCTGCCCGGGGAATTCACTGCGGCGGCGGAGCGGCTGTTAGAAAGTGACCCCGATTGGCACGCCCCCCTGCTCTGGCGCAGTGAATTTCGCAATATTTTGGCCGGTTGTATCCGCCGCGGCATGCTGGATGTTGTGCAGGCGCTGGCTATTCAACGCGAAGCCGAGTCGCTCCTTGACGCAACCGAACACCTGCCCGACTCACAGCACGTGTTGGAACTTGTGCGCGACAGCGATTGCTCAGCATATGACTGCGAGTTTGTTGCGCTGGCGGCAGCACTGGGCACGACGCTGGTCACGATGGACGGCAAATTGCTCAAGGCATTCCCAAGCATCGCCGCACCGCTGGCGCTCTGAACGACCACGGAACTCAGCGCACAATGTCGTCCAGTTTCTCCAGCGCCGTCGCATCCAAATCTTTTTCGCCGCTGCGATGCGCCACCACTACGGCGGTGGCCAAATCACCGGTGACGTTGAGGGAGGTGCGGCACATGTCGAGGAAGGTATTGACGCCGATGATGATGCCGATACCGGCAGGGTCAATGCCGATGATGCCGCAGATCATCGCGATCACCGGCAGCGAACCCGATGGAATACCGGCGGTACCGATGCCGCCGAGGATGCACAACACCAGCACCATCAGCTGCTGGGTCAGTGGCAGATGCAGGCCATAGACCTGCGCCAAAAACAGCACGGTGATGCCTTCAAACAAGGCGGTGCCGTGGTGGTTGGCAGACGCGCCCACGGTCAGCACAAAGCGGCTGACTTTGCGCGGCAGCTTCAAATTGTCTTCGGCCACCCGCAAGGTCACCGGCAAGGTCGCGGTGGATGAGGCGGTGGCAAACGCGGTCAGCGTGGCCTCTTGGGTTTCACGAAAAAACACCCGTGCCGACATGCCGCCCATCAGCTTGACCCACAGCGGGATCACCACAAAGCCGTGGATGGCCAGCGCCAGCAGCACGGTGACAACAAACCAGATCAGGCTTTGGATGACATCAAAGCCCAACTGGAAGGTCAGGTTGAACATGAAGCAGGCCACCGCATACGGGGCCAGCTTGATGAACATGCCGATCAGGTGCATGCAGATCTCGAACAAGCCCTGCATGGCATTTTTGAACGCGTTGGTACCGGCGGTGGGCTTCATCACCAAGCCAATGCCAATCATCAACGCAAAAAAGACGATGCCGAGTTTTTGCTTGTCATCGCCCATCGCACCCACAATGTTGTGCGGCACGATATTGACCAACAGATCCATCAAGCGCAGCTCGTTGCCCTTGCTGACAATTTCGCCGGCCTTGAGCACATTACTGCTCATGGTTTTTTGTACCAAGGCCGGGTCCATGTGCAAGCCGGGCTGCAATACATTGACGCACAGCAGGCCGATGCCCACCGCCGCCGCAGTAACGACAGCGGTATAGGTCAAGGTCTTCCAGCCCAGCCGGCCCAATGCGGCGATATCGCCTAGCTCGGCCACGCCCAGCACCAGTGCCGAAAAAATCAGCGGCACCACCAGCATGAACAGCAAATTGAGGAAGATTTGCCCGAACGGTTTGCTGGCATAGTCAATGACACTGTGAATCCACGCCGCATCGAGTGCATACGCATGCCCGGCAAGGCCCAGCGCGGTACCCAACACGAAGCCGATCAGCACTTTGTAATGCAGCGGCATGCCCTTGGCAGGCGTGGATGGCGAAGACTCGATGGAATGCATGCGCTACTCGCGGGCCAAATCAGTGCGCCAGCTTAGCAAACACCACGGCGCATTCTGAACTTCATTCCGGATATAGCGCAGGCAGTAGGGATTGCGCCCGTTGCTGCGTCGGCTGCCACTGCGGGCCCGCTGCAAATGCTTGGCGCAGTGCGGCCAGCGTGGCCGCAGTCTCCTTGCCGCCCCAGCGCGCGGCCTGCAACTGGCGCACGGCGTCACGCTGGGCGGCGCTGGCCAAGTGCGCAAGGACGGCATCCAAATCCCCGTCTGGCTGGCCGGCCGCGTGGCACAAGGCCTGCGCGATCATCGCCAAATCAGCTTGTTGCAAGGCCTGCGGCAATTGTGGCGCAGCCGGGGTACTGGTAGATGGTGGTTGCGGATGCCGCGCGGCACGCCAGCGCCACACGCCGATCAGCAAGACCGGCACCAGGGCCAAGAACCACCACCCTCGAACGCCATCGCGTGCAGGTGTTGCTGGGGCCGGGGTGGCGGGCGCATGGGACCGCAGCACCGGACGTGTTGCTGTCGGCTTCGCGTTGCCCGGTGAGCCAGCGGCGGCGGCCACGTGCAGCGCCAGTGGCGGCAAACTTGCGCTGCGTGCCCGCCCTTGCACGGCATCCCACCATGCGATGTGTGGGCCAGCAATCACCACGTCGCCAGCTTGCGCGGGCAGCAGTGCAAATTTGCGCCGCACCCATGTGCGTGGGCGGCCTTCGACGAATTGCTCCTCCACCTGCGGCGGCTCGGCGAACACTTGCACAGCGGCGGGCGCGTCCAAAGTGATTGCCGGCACCTGTGCAGCGGTGGCACCGTCGGCCAGCAGCTCGATCACCACATTCACGGCCTGTCCGCTGACGGCGGACTTGGGTTGTTCCAGATAGCGCAAGGTCAGCGCGTGCAACGGCAACCACGGCAGCGGCGCGTTGGCCGGAATCGGCTGCACCTGCAAGCGTTGCGCCGGTGCCGCTGCCGATAGCGGCCGGCGGTCGCCATCCATGCCTTGGTCGATGGTGCCGCCCGCAGCCACGCCATTGAGCCGCGCACCCGGCAGCACCAAACTGCCGCTGCGTTCGGGGATCAGCAGATAGCGCCGCTCGACCACATTGAAATGCCGGCCACCGATGTCGCGCGGGTAGGTGGCATCCTCGCCCACCCGCTGCACGCTGGCATTGGCGGGCGCGTCCAGATCCAGCTGCCCTGAAAGCAGCGGCACCGCGTAATGCAAGCGCACGGTCACGCCGACGGCTTGCTGCACATACGGCTGGGTGGCATCCACCACGGTTTCGACAAACACATCGCTGGTGGCAGTGGCCGGTTGCACCTGCGCCGGCATCACCTGTAATGACAACGGCGCGGTAAGTGCCGACCCCACCCGCAGCGCCGGCACCGTTAGCGTGCCCAATCCGCGTGGGCGCAGCCCGATGGCGAACACGCTGTTGCGCTGCATGCGCCCATCGCGCAACGCAATACGTTGCCGCATGTTGTGCCCACCAATTTCAAATTGACCTTGTAGCGGCGCGTCGTCGATCTGTTGGATGGCTTGGTCGGTTTCGATGGTGAGCACGACGGTTTCACCCGCGTGAATCTGCGTGCGATCCAGCCATGCACGCGTCTGCGCGAATGCGGGCGTTGCCAGCATCGCAAGCAGCAACCAGACGACCGCCCACCGCCGCTTCACGGCCCATCCCCGCGTCGGCGTTGCGCCTCTAACTGAAAGCGTGCACGCAGCAGGGCTCCGGGGTCATCGGGCACGCGCTGCAACCATGCTTGATTGGCAAGCCGCTGCTCACGCTGCTGGGGGGTTTCTGGGCGCGGCGATGCTGCCGCTGGCTGCGGCTTGCCCGCTTGCGCCGGTAGTTGCCGCAGGGCCTGCTGCATGCGCTGCCGTTGGGCGGCGTCGGCTTTTTGTTGTGCTTGTGGCGACTGCGCAGGCGGCGGTTGCGGCTGACCTTGTGCTGGCTGTTGCGAGGGCTGTTGCTGCGATGGTTGCGGTGCTGTTTTTTGCGATGGCTTGCCCTGTTCTTGCGGTTGCGGTTGCGGTTGCGGTTGCGGTTGCGATTGCTGTTGCGGCTGATGCTTCGATTGCGATTGCGATTGCTGCGGGGGTTGCTGCTGCTTGCGCCGGGCTTGCTCGACCACGCGCCGATTGAACTGCGCATCGGCCATCTTGGGCTGTTGCTGCAAGGCGCGGTCGTAGGCGGCGATGGCCTCGTCGTAGCGGCCTGCGCGGGCCAATGCATTGCCCAGATTGTATTGCCCGTCGGCATCGTGCAGCGCGGATAGTTGCGCAATCGCACCGGCGTAGTGCTGCTGGCGATAAGCCGCGATACCCGCTTGCATGCGCGCATACGCGGCTTGGTCGGCGCGCTGCCACCACGTCCCTATCGGTGCTGCGGCCGCAGGCTCTGGTGGTTGCCCGGATGGTTGCCCGCGTGTTTGCGTTTGCGCTTGAACCGACAGCGGCAACAAGGGCAGCCACAACCCGCATAGCAACACCACCACCAACGCACCACTACGGCGGAACAACGGCAGGCAAAACAGCAGCACCAGTGGTAGCAACCAAACCCCATCATCGCGCCAACTGGATAGGGTTTCGCCCGGCGCTGCGGCGGTGTCCTCCGTGGCTGGATCCAGCACCCCCAGCGCCCGCACATCGGCATCATCGGTGGTCATCGTGGCGTAACGCCCCCCCCCACTGCTGGCCAGCTTGCGCAGCGAAGTGGCATCCAAACGCGCCTGTTGCAAACCGTTGCCGGTATCGAACACGCCGCCATGTTCGCTGCCCAGCCCGATCACCGAAATGCGATACCCTGCCGCGCGTGCCTGCTGGGCGGCCGCCATGTCTTGGGCGTCGGCGTGATCGGTGAGCAGCACGATAGCGCCATGCTCGAACCCCGCCTGCCGCAGCAAGCGTTGCGACCATGCGATGGCACGGTCTGGCCGATGCCCATCCATCGGCATGACCTCTGGTGAAAGTGCATCCAAAAACAAGGCCACGTTGGCGGCATCCGTCGTCAGCGGTGCCACTGTGTAGGCATCCTCGGCAAACGCCACCAAGGCCACCTGCCCGCCGGCACGCGCGCGCAGCAAACGGGCCAGTTTGACCCGTGCCTGCACCAGCCGGTCGGGCGGCAGATCGCGCGCGCGGGTTGCGCTGGAAAGATCCAGCGCCAGCACCAGTGGCGCGCGCGCTTGCCACAATGGGCGGATGTCCTTGCGCAGACTGGGGCCGGCCAGTGCCAGCACCGAAAACACCAAGCCGCACAACCCCAACATGCCCGCCCATGCGCGTCGCGATGTTGCACCGGTGGGTTCCAGCAAATGCGGAAGCAGGTGCGCATCCACCACATCGCGCCAGGCACTTGATTGCCGCACGCGCTTGCGCTGCCACCACCACAACGCCGGCACCAGCAGCAGCGCCAGCAGCCACCACGGGCGCAGAAAGTGCAGTTGCGCAACGTCGCTCAGCCACGTGCTCATGCGCGATACCTGCGTAATAGCAGCGCGCACAGGCCCAAGGTGAGGGCGGCGGCCAGTGGCCACGGATACTGTTCAATCATCGGCCGCACCGCTTGGCCCTGCCGTTGCACGGGCTCTAGCTTGTCGATTTCGGCATAGATGCCGGCCAACTGCGTGGTATCGCGGGCACGGAAAAATTTGCCGCCGGTCAGGCTGGCGATGCGCGCAAGACCTGCCTCATCGACATCATCATCACCGCCACCCATCGGCAAGCGAAAGCCAAACATCGACAGCGCATTACCATCGCCGCCAAATGCGATGGTGTGAATGCGCACACCGGCATCCTTGGCGATTTGTGCCGCTTTTTGCGGCTCCAACGTGCCGGCGGTATTGACCCCATCGGTCAATAAAATCAGCACTTTTTGTGGATTGGCTTGTTGTTGCAAACGCTTGGTGGCCAGCGCAATTGCATCGCCGATGGCGGTGCCGCGCCCGGCCAGACCCACCACACTGGCTTGCAATTGTTGGCGCACGCTGGCGTGGTCGGTGGTCAGCGGGGTCAGCGCAAATGCGCGGTCACCAAACACGATCAGGCCGATGCGGTCGCCCTCACGGCGCTCCAAAAAATCGGCCAACACCGCTTTGATGGCGGTCAGCCGATCCACTGCCTGCCCGCCCAGTGTCATGTCCTGCTCCCCCATGCTGCCGGACAAGTCCACGGCCAGCATCACATCGCGCCCGGCTTGCGGCGGTGCAACTGGTGGCCCTAATTGCTGCGGGCGTGCCGTCGCAATACAAAGCAAACACCACGCCACCCACGCCAGCCATGGAAATTTGCGCGCATGTGCCGGCCCAGCACTGCCGGCTGCGACCTGCTGCACTCGCGCTGCCCACGGCACCCGCAATGCCGGCTGTTGGTGGTCATTACTGGGCGGCAGCCAGCGCACCAGCCAAGGCAACACCCCCGCCAGCAGCCACCACGGCCAAGCAAAGCGATCCACCGCCAACCAATGCAACAACTCACTCATGCGCCCTGCATCCATTGCAGGTAGCGGCGTCGCGCGTGTTCGCGCAGGGCGGCCACGGCATGCGCATCGACAGTGGGCCGAAACGCACCATCGCGCAGCAACGCGCCGGGGCCGTGCATAAACACCGGCTGGGCGAGCCCTGCATCAAGAAATTGCAGCCACGCATCGCCGTCCAACCGGTCCGCCATCGGGTCGATGCGTCGTGCCGCCCGCCGCAACAGCTCTGATATCGCCGCCACTTGCGCAGCTGGCGTGGCCGCTTGTGTGACTGCATTATCGAAATAATGCGTTAGTGCATGCATGCGTTCTTGCTGCCTGCGCCGCCGCTGCCAAAGCCACGCTGCCAACACGATCAAGAGCAGCACCCCCGCCAGCAGCAGCCACCAACCCATGGCCGGCGGCCACCACGACGGCGCTACGCCTACGTGCATGTCTTTGAGCGGCAATGAATTTTGCGGCAGTGGCGGCGTCATCGTGCCCTCCTTGCCGGGGTGCGCGCCAATAACGGCAGCCACGCATCGCTGGGATCGTCGGTGGACAAGGCCATCACTCGCGCACCCTGCCGCTGCAACTGTGCCAATGCGGTTTCGATGGGGGTTTCAAATGCCGCGCGCCAGCGTTGGCGTACGCCGGCGGTGTCCAATGCCAGTTCGATCCGCCCCGCCTGCGCGAGCTGAAATGGCAGCCGAGCCTCTGGTGGCCTGCGCTCCAGCGGGTCGGTCAGCAGCAGCACCACCAGCTCATGGTGCTGCGCCAAAGCGGGCCACAGGGCCGCAGGCACTGCCGGCAAACTGACAGGGTCGGCCAGTACCAACAGCCGCGAACCCGGGCGCAGCAAGCGTTGCGCGTGCTGCAACGCATTCGCAAGCCCGGCATCCTCGGCGGGCGCTTGCGTGTACCAGCGCACCAGCGCGTCGAGCACCCGCAACGCACCGCCCTGGCCAGACGCCGGAGCGATCGGTGGTTCTTTCACCGCGCCGCGCAAGGCCGCGATGCGGTCACCATCGCGCACCGCCAGCCATGCCGCCAATGCGCCGGCACGTGCGGCTTGCACGGATTTAAAGCGAGTACGGGTGCCGAAATACAACGCGGGCGCGGTATCGGCAACGATCAGACTCAGGCGTTCGCGTTCGGCCTGAAACAGCTTGGTGTGCGCCTTGCCGCTGCGCGCGGTCAGCCGCCAGTCGATATGGCGGGCATCATCGCCCAGCGCGTATTCACGCGACTCGGCGTACTCCATGCCGCGCCCGCGCTGATTGGACAACGCATGCCCGTGAACACCATGACTACCGCGCCGCGCCGCGCGTCGGCCCAACACCTGCGCGCGCAGGGCAATCAGCTCGGCAAGTGCGGGAACCACGCCGTTATCCATGGTGATGCCAACTCAAGGCAGCGGCACCCGCCGCAATAATTCGCCCACCAGTTGTTCGCCATCCCAACCTTCGGCGGTGGCTTCAAAGCTGGGCAGCACACGGTGCCGCAACACATCCACGGCCACCGCACGCACGTCTTCCGGGGTGACAAACTCGCGGCCACCCAGCCATGCACGCGCACGCGCACAACGCTCCAGCGCGATCGAGCCGCGCGGGCTGGCACCCCAAGCGATGCGCCGCGCCAATGCCGGGTCGTAGCGGGCGGGGTCACGCGAGGCCAGTACCAGCTCGATCAGATAGCGCTCCAGCGCCGGGGCCATGTGCAAATCCAGCACCGCCTGACGCGCCGCAAATACATCCGCCTGGCTAATGCGCAAGCCAGAATGCGACTGCACTTGCAGTGCATCACGTGCACGCGCGCGCGCCAACCGCAGGATTTCGGCTTCGGCATCGGCTTGCGGGTAGCCAATCCGCACATACATCAAAAAGCGATCCAACTGCGCTTCGGGCAGCGGAAACGTGCCTTCTTGCTCAATCGGGTTTTGCGTGGCCATCACCATGAACAAGGGTGGCAGTGGATAGGTCTGCCGCCCCACCGTGACCTGCCGCTCGCCCATCGCTTCCAGCAGGGCCGACTGCACCTTGGCCGGTGCACGGTTGATCTCATCGGCCAATAAAATGGAATGAAAAATCGGCCCCGACTGAAACTGGAATTGCCCCTCCTGCGGCCGCCACACCTCAGTGCCGGTCAGATCGGCCGGCAACAGGTCAGGTGTGAATTGCACCCGCGCAAAATCCGCATCCAGCCGGGATGCCAGCGCGCGAATGGCCGAGGTTTTAGCCAACCCCGGCGCGCCTTCCACCAGCAGGTGGCCATCGGCCAACAAGGCGATCAGCAGACGTTCGATCAGGGCCGCTTGCCCCACGATTTCAGCGGTCAGCTCTTCGCGCAGATGTTGGAATACGCCATGCAGGCGGCTGGTACTGGAAACGGGGGTGTCCATCGAAGCTCCGAAAGGTTGCAGCCAATACGACCGCGCCAAGGCGGAAAGGTTCGCCGCGGTGCCTGCCAAACCGTCAACACCGCCCACCGGCATCTCATCACACCTGCGCAAACGACAACGGGAGCCTTGCGGCTCCCGTTGCACCTTGCATCACTTGCGGCAATCAGCGCTGGCTGACGCGCATCACTTTGGGCGTCACAAAAATCAGCAGCTCGGCCTTGCTCTTGCTGCGATTCTTGTTACGGAACAGATTGCCCAGCAGTGGGATGTCCCCAAGGAAGGGCACCTTGGACAATTGGGTGGTGTCGCTGAATTCATACACACCACCAATCACCACCGTTTGGCCGTCATCCACCAACACTGCGGTGTTGACCTCGCGCTTGGCGATCTGCGGCACCGAGCCAAAGGCGCCCAAACTCACCATCCCGTCCAGCTCATCTTTCTTCACACCCATATTCAAGAACACACGACCATCATTGGTGATGGTGGGGGTGACCTTCAATTCCAACAGGGCTTCTTTGAACTGCACGGTGGGCACATTGCCGCCCTGACCACCCGAGACCGTGAGGTAGCCAATTTCCTTGCCTTGGCGGATCACCGCTTCCTTCTGGTTGCTGGTCACGATACGCGGGTTGGAAATGACTTCACCACGGCCTTGAGTCTGAATTGCGGACAGCTCGACGTCCAATAAATACCCGGCATTGAGAATAGACAAGGCCAATGAGCCCGGGCTTGTCCCACTAAGCGCAGCCGGCAAATTGGTCATCAAGCCACGGGTAATGGTGTTGGTCAGGAACTTGGCAGTCTCCAGCGTAGGCTGTGTCGGTGGGGTTGGTGCTGCCGTAGTGGGATCACCCTTTGCCTGCCATGCTGCCAAATTATTCTGGTACGCCTTTGTATCCGACTGATACTGGTTCAATATCTTGCTATTTGCAGCATTGACACGTGCAATTTCATTGCGATTTGCCAGATCGGTACTGACAATTGATTGATTATTCGTGGTGTTTGTTTCCAAATTTCCACTGAAATAGGCATTATCACGATTGCCACTGATACCAAATCGCGCACCCAGTTCGCGTGCCACGTTTTCATTAGCAATCACGATACGGGCCTCGATCACCACCTGATCCACCGGCTTGTCGAGTTGTTGCACCAGCTTCTTGATGCTGTCAACGCGCTTGGGAATATCCACCACCAGCAAGGTATTGGTGCGCTTGTCGAAGCTCAAACTACCGCGACCCGATAAGAAGCCACGGTCTTGGCCATTTTGACCACCCTGTGTACCGCCACCACCGCCACCACCGCCTTGGTTGCCCTTGCTCTCTTCGGTTAGCAGCTTGGCAATGTCTTCGGCATTGGCGTAGTTGATCGGGATGTATTCGGTCACTTTTTCCGAACGTTCTTCCAAGTTGATGCGTGCATCTTCCTTGGCCTGTTCGAAATCGGCGATTTCCTTCTGCGGGGCCACCCACACCACGTTGCCATTGCGACGCTTGTCGAGCGACTTGGCTTGCAGCACCAAATCCAGTGCCTGATCCCACGGCACATTGATCAGGCGCAGAGTGACATTGCCCTGCACATTGTCGGCCGCAACGATATTGAGACCGGACTCTTCCGCGATCAACTGCAGAACAGTGCGTACCGGCACGTCCTGGAAGTTGAAGGTAACGGCTTTACCGCTATAACGTGCGCTGGCATCGCTGCTGGCGGCATTGGCCTTGACTGCGCCCATCGCCGGTGTTTTACCCGTTGCGTTGGAAACGCTGGCCGCTGCCGCACGCGGCACGATTTCGACAATGTACTCATTGCCGCTTTGATAGGCCATTGACTCGAAATTGCCCTGCGTGCCCAGTACCAGCTGCGTCCCCGAGCTGGTGGCATGCGCTTCGATACGCTGCACCGGGGTGGCAAAATCGGTGACGTTCATCGGTCGTTGCAAGGCCGCAGGCAGCTGCGCATTGCCAACGTCGATAACAACGTTCGAGCCATTATTGCGCAGGTCTGGGGCTGCCCCATTGCCTGAAAATTTCAGGATCAATTTGCCGGAACCGCCATCACCGCGTTTGAAATCAATCGCGGAAACAGAAACGGCATCCGGCGTGCGCTTGGCAGGATCGGCCAAGGCACCCGTGGCAGATTGGCCCATGCCTACGGCAATGGCGGTGGTGGACGCTTGCGTTGCGCTTGCGCCGGCGGCGGTCAGGCCGACCAGAATCCCGGCGGCAAGAACTCCGAGTGGCAGAGAGCGCCGGATCGGCAGCGTGTGCGTGGCGTTGGTGACGGTCATCGGTTTATTCCCCAATCAATTGTCTTCGAGCGCCATCTTGGCGGGGCGTTCAAGCCAGCCGCCCGCGCCATCCGGAACTAGTTCGACCAGCTCAATCCGGTCTTCGTACACGGCGGTCACACGACCGTCGCTTTGCCCCATATAAGTGCCAGGTTGCACGCGGTAAGTCACCTTGTCGGGTGCCATCACCAGTGCCACCAAGCCCTTGCCGGAACCCAAGGTACCGACCATCTTCAGACCATCTAAAGCAAACATTTCCAGCGTTTGCTTGCGACGACCCGGATCCGGACGCGGCCCGTTGCCACCTTCGCCACTGAAGCTTTGGTCGAAGGGGTCACGCAGGTTTTGGGCGGTGTATTCAAATGTTTCGAACTGCTGCATCACCGGCAAGGGTTGCAGTGGCGGTGCAGGCTTGGCCTTGACTTCGGCAACCCACTTTTCCAGCTCGCCGCGACCACCGCCGCAAGCGGTCAGTGCGGCACAGAGCAGCAAAAGCAGCAGCCAAGGCAGGCGATTGGACAATGACATGCGCATGCTCACTTGCCCCCTTTCTTGTTATCAGCCGGCGCATCCTTGGCAGCTGCCTCGGATTCCGCCGATTCATCTTCATCCAAGTAGCGATAGGTCTTCACCGTACCGGCCAACTCCAAGGGTGTATTGGCACCAATGCGTGCATTGGGGTTGGTCTTGGCATTTTTAGGCTGTAGCGAGATGTCATGCATGGTCATGATGACCACACGCGGCAACGACGCCACCCCACTCACGAAGGCACCGAACTGGTGGTAGGTCCCCACCATGCGCAGCATGATGGGCTTTTCGGCGTAGAACTCTTGCTTCGTCTCAGGACCTGGCTGGAACAGGTCATTCTGGATGCCAGTTGCCAATGCCGTCTGTGAGATATCCACGATCAAGTCCGGCATTTCGGTCTTGCTGGGCAACTGTCGTAGCATTTGCTGCAACTGTTGTTCCATCTGCACCAATTGCTGCTTGAGGGGCTCCAGGTTGGCGGCTTTGCCTTGCTTGGTTTCGAACTCGGTCTTCAAGTCGGACTCTTGCGCCTCGAGTGACTTCAATTCGTCCTGCTTGCCTTTCACCATCACAAACCAAGCCAGCACCACGATCAGCAGCGCGACCAAGCCACAAAAAACCAGTTGGGCTTCACGTGGCCAACCACCGATATTGTTGAGTTGCAGATCGTTTAAATTGATTTTCTTTTTGGTCGTGCTCACGACTTGCTCCCTCCTGCGGCTGGTGCAGCAGCGGGCGCGGCCGGCTTATTGGCAGGTGTTGGTGCTGCAGGGGCCGGTGCCGCAGGGGCCGGTGCTGCAGCCGGTGCCGCTGGTGCCGCTGGGGTAGCCGCTGCTGGCGTAGTAGATGCACCCTCTGCACCCTTGGTCTTGCTGGGATCGGTCTTGCTGGGATCGGACAGCTTGACCTTCAGGGTGAACTCATACGGCAACCCCGGGTTACCTTCCTTGGCCTCGATGATATTGAGGTCAGGCTTGGACATCCAACCAGAGCTTTCCAGATTGCGCATATAGGTGGAGACCCGCGCATTGGACTGGGAGCGGCCACTCAAGGTCAGGATGTCGCCTTCCTGCTTGATCGCAGTCAGCGCAACCCCATCGGGAATGGTGCGTACCAAGGAGTCAAACAGATGCACCATCTGCGAGCGATTGGCCTGCAATTGCTCAATGACTTCCTTGCGCGCCAGCAACTTGGCCTTCTTTTGGTCAAGTGCTTCGATTTCCTTGATTTCACCATCGACCTTGGTGATCTCGCCGCGCAAGTAATCATTGCGCGCGTTTTGACTGGAAATGCGGCCGGTATAGAAGCTATAGATCAGGATGGAGAGCAGGATGCCAGCCAATACGGCCAGCCCCAACATCCCGACAAATTCCTTCTGCCGTGCTTTGCGGCGTTCTTCACGCCACGGAAGGAGATTGATCCGTGCCATCAGTCGAAGCTCCTGAGTGCGAGCCCGCAGGCGATCATGAGAGCGGGCGCGTCCTGAGCCAGCGCATGCGCTTGCACGCGCGGCCCCAAGGTCATTTGCGCCAGCGGATTGGCCATCACGCTCGGAACCCCAAGCTGTTCTTCTACCATTGCCGCGATCCCCGGGATCGACGCGCAGCCACCGGCCAGCACGATCTGATCCACCCGATTGAATTCGCTACCCGCATAGAAGAACTGCAAAAGCCGGCTAACCTGCTGCACCATTGCCTCTTTGAAGGGCTCCAGCACTTCGATCTCGTAGCTTTCCGGCAAGCCGCCTTGGCGCTTGGCCAAGCCAGCCTCTTCGTAGCTCAAACTGTAGCGGCGCATGACCTCATCGGTCAGCTGCTTGCCGCCAAACACGTTCTCGCGGGTGTAGATGCTGCGGCCACCGCGCAAGACATTCAGCGTGGTCATGGTTGCACCGACATCCACCAAGGCTACCAAGCCATCCCGCGGAACGTTGAGGGTGGACGCCATCAGCGCAAACGCGTTTTCGATGGCGAAGGCCTCGACATCAATCACCTTGGCAGTCAAGCCACCCAGTTCGAGTGCCGAGGCGCGCACCTCGACGTTCTCCGAGCGCGAGGCCGCCAACAGCACCTGCACCGACTCGGAATTGCCCGGTACTGCACCGATTACCTCGAAGTCCAGATTCACTTCCTCGACGGGATACGGAATGTAGTTGACCGCCTCGAGCTCAATCTGAGACTCCATTTCGTCTTCGTCGAGTGCCGCCGGCATGGTAATCACCTTGGTGATTACCGACGAGCCAGACACCGCCGCAGCCGCATGCTTGACCCGCGAGCCGGAACGCGCGACAGCGCGGCGGATCGCCTCGCCCACGGCCTCGACCTCGACCAGGTTCTTTTCAAGCACCGCATTCGGCGGCAGCGGCTCGACCGCATAGTGCTCGACACGGTAACGGTCGCCCGTTCGTGCAAGCTGCAACAGCTTGACCGCAGTCGAGCTGATATCCACGCCAATCAACGGCGGTTGTGTTTTTGTCCCCAAGCCCACGGCTTCTCCCCTTCCCACAGTCGCTTACGCGCACTAGGTGCTGTAGTACATGAATAACGGACTTTTTACCGCATGGCAAGCCAAACTTCAAAGCCTACCCGCCGAAAACCCCATTTTCCGTCCCGCTCGGTTCGATCAACGCATGCGCTGATCTGAACCGGCCACCCCCGTGGGCCGGTGATTGCCGGCGCGACATCATATACTCCGCGACCACGAATGCTGCAATCGGAATTTGCATCAATGCCTCGTTTTTTTCGTTTTCTGCGCTGGTTTTTGCTGCTCTCCGTCGCATTTTTCCTGATCGGTGCGCTGGTTTTGGGCGCAATGGTGTACGCCATCAACGCACGTTTGCCCGATGTGCAAAGCCTGCGTCACATCGAGCTGCAAGAGCCGATGTATGTGTATGCCCGCGATGGTCGTTTGATTGGTTTATTTGGCGAAATGCGGCGCTATCCGGTCGATATCACGAAGGTGCCAGCGCGCGTGAAGCAAGCATTTCTGGCGGCCGAAGATGCCAATTTCTACGAGCACAATGGCGTCGATTTCACGGGGATTGCGCGGGCGGTGTGGCTGCTTGCCAAGACCGGCGGGCAAGAGCGCGTGGCCGGCGGCTCCACCATCACCCAACAAGTGGCCAAACAGTTCTTTTTGAGCTCCGAATACAGCTTCAAGCGCAAATTTGCGGAAATGCTCCTCGCCATGAAGATGGAGCGCGAGCTGAGCAAGGACGAAATTTTTGAGTTGTACCTGAACAAAAGCTTCTTCGGCAATCGCGCGTATGGGGTGGCCGCTGCCGCCGAGTACTACTACGGCAAAACCCTGGATCAGCTGAACCTGGATGAAGCCGCCACGCTTGCCGGCATCCCCAAGTTCCCGTCCAGTGGCAACCCGATCAGCAACCCCGATCGCGCCCGAATCCGGCGTGACAATTACATTCTGCCGCGCATGGCAGAGCTCGGCTTTGCCAGCCGTGTCGAAGTCGATGCCGCACGCCAGGTACCCATGCACGCTGCGCCGCATGAGCGTCAGATCGAGGTATACGCCCCGTACGTGGCCGAAATGGTGCGCCAGCAAATGGTGGAACGCTATGGCGGCGACGTCCTCAACAAGGGCTACCACGTCACCACCACCATCGACCCAGTCCTGCAAGCGGCCGCCGATCGCGCGGTGGTGGATGGCTTACGGGTGTATGACCGCCGCCACGGCTGGCGCAAGCCCGAGAAAACCGTGCAGATCCCAGCGGGTGCCGACGACAAGGCGATTGGCCAGCTACTACATACGATCCCGGTGCAGGGCGGCCTTCTGCCTGCAGTGGTGACCGGTACTGACGGCGGCCAATTGCAGCTGGTGCTGGCCGATGGCAGCACGATGGCACTGTCGGGTAGCGCACTGGCGTGGACCGGCAAGCCGGCCGCCGCACTGGCGCAGCGTGGCGATGTGGTGCGCCTGCGCCACCTGCCCGCGGCGACCGGCAAGCCCGATGCCCCCGCGCAATGGGAGCTAGATCAGCTGCCACGGGCGCAGGTCGCCTTGGTCTCGCTAGACGCCGACAACGGTGCGCTGCGCGCCTTGGTGGGCGGCTATAGCTTTGCCGGCAACAAATTTAACCGTGCCACCCAAGCGCGCCGCCAGCCTGGTTCCAGCTTCAAACCGTTCCTGTACGCGGCGGCGATGGAGCGCGGCTTCAACCCCGCTTCCATCGTGTTGGACGCGCCGGTGGTGTTCAAAGATCGCAAGGGGCATGAATGGCGGCCACAAAATGACGGCGGCAATTTCGCCGGCCCCATGCGTCTACGTGAGGCACTGGTGCAGTCCCGCAACCTAGTTTCGGTGCGCCTGCTGGACACCATCGGGGTGGATTACGCACGCCGCTATATCAGTCATTTTGGGTTTGATGAAGCCAGTCTGCCGCCGAATTTGTCGATGTCGTTGGGCACCGCCTCTTTGACTCCAATGTCGGTAGCGCGCGGCTATACCGTGTTCGCCAATGGCGGATTTTTGACCACCCCGTGGGTGATCGATAGCGTGCGCGATCGTGCCGGCAAAGAAATTTTCAAGGAAAACCCGGCCACTGCCTGCCCAAGCTGTGCCGTAGCCGCCGTGGCCGGGCAAGCAGCCACGCCTGCACCCACCGGCAAGGTGGACGGCTTTGATCTGAGTTCGGGGGCCCCTGCCCCCACAGCAAATCCTGCCAAGCCGGCACCCGCTACGGCAGCGCAAACCAGCGCCAAACCCGCAAACATCGCCACTGCGATGCCACCGCAACAGATGGCCCCGCGCGCCATCGACCCGCGCGTGGCGTGGCAATTGGCCTCAATGATGCGGGATGTGGTCAAACGCGGCACCGCTACCGCCGCGCGGGTGCTGAACCGCGACGACGTGGGCGGCAAGACCGGCTCCACCAATGACCACCGCGATGCATGGTTCTCCGGTTTCGGCGGTCCCTACGTCACTACCGTTTGGGTGGGCCGGGATGACTTCCAGTCTCTGGGCTATCGTGAATACGGCGGGAAAGCCGCGCTGCCGATTTGGATCAACTACATGCAAGTGGCCCTGAAAGACCAGCCCTTGCGTCTGCCCGACCCCCCCGATGGCATGGTCAAGGTCAGTGTCAGCGCCAGCGGCCGGCTACTGCCGGGGGTGGAAGGCGGGATCACCGAGTGGGTGAAGGCCGAAGATTTGCAGCGGATGGAAGAAGACACCTTGGCCACGCCCGACAGCGAGGCGCAGCCGCCCGAGGAATCCTTCGACATTTTCTAAATTTCAGCATCGATGACAGCGACAAGGTGACGGCGTCCGGCCTGCTCGGGTACAGTCCGATGCAGGCCGCCGGGGACTTTGCGATGTCGAACACCTCGAACACCCGCCCACACAGCCCTCCCCACACGCACACACATGCGCACCCGCATGCACACCAGCATGCACAAACACGGGTGCGCGAACGCCGCCAACGGCTGGCCCATGAAGCCGCGCGACTAATGGCCGAGAACGGCATCCGCGACTATCACCAAGCCAAGCAGAAAGCGGCGCAACGGCTGGGGATCTTGGATGATGCCTCGCTGCCACGAAACCGTGAAATTGACGACGCATTGCGCGCTTATCAGCGCCTATTCCTAGGCGAACGCCAACAAGACGGACTGCGTTTGCGGCGCGCCGCGGCGCTGCGGGCGCTGCTGTTCTTCGAGTGTTTCGAACCGCGTTTGGTGGGCCCCGTACTTGAAGGTACCGCCGATGCCCACGCGCCCGTGACGCTGCATTTGCACAGTGATGACGCGGACGCCGTGCCACGTTGGCTGGATGAGCACGGAATCCCCGCGCAAGCGCGCAGCCGCCGCCTGCGGCTGGACCGTGAGCGCGAGGCCGACGTTCCCACTTGGCTATTTTGTGCCGAAGACCTGCGTTTTGATGCCACCGTCTTGCCCTTGGATGGCTTGCGGCAGGCACCGCTCTCGGGCATCGATGCCAAGCCGATGCGGCGCGCCTCGGCCACACAACTGCGGGCATTGCTGGCGGCGGATGAAATTGCCGATTACGAGCATCGCTAACACCGCAGGCACCGGCAGAGGGTTGCCCATGCCATCAACGAAAAACCCCGCATGGCGGGGTTTTCGTCAATGATTGGGAGTGCGGCTTAACGCTGGGCGATCCCCAGATAGTCGCGCTTGGGTGCGCCGGTATAGATCTGACGCGGACGCCCAATGCGGTTTTCTGGGTCGTTTTGCTGTTCCAGCCAGTGACTGACCCAACCTGCGGTGCGGGCAATGGCAAACATCACGGTGAACATTTCCACCGGAATGCCCAGCGCCTTGTAAATGATGCCGCTGTAGAAATCGACGTTCGGGTAAAGCTTGCGCTGCACGAAGTAGTCATCCTTCAGCGCCGCTTCTTCCAGCTTCATCGCCACATCCAGCAACGGATCGTTGACACCCAACTCGCCCAGCACCTTGTAGGTCATCTCGCGGATGATCTTGGCGCGCGGGTCGAAGTTCTTATAGACACGATGGCCAAAGCCCATCAAACGGAAGCCGGACTCTTTGTCTTTGGCCTTGTCCACTGCCGACTGCACGTTTTCCGGGCGGCCGATTTCACCCAGCATCTTCAACACTGCTTCGTTGGCACCGCCGTGCGCCGGGCCCCACAACGCGGCAACGCCTGCGGCAACGCTGACATACGGGTTGGCACCCGTGGAGCCGACCAGACGCACGGTGGAGGTGGATGCGTTTTGTTCGTGATCGGCGTGCAGAATGAACAGCAAATCCAGCGCCTTGGCTGCCACCGGGTTCAGCTCCAGCGGCTCGCTGGGCACTTCCATCATCATGTGCAGGAAGCGGGTGGTGTATTCCAGATTGTTGCGCGGATAGCGGATCGGCCAGCCGATCGAATAACGATGACACGCGGCGGCAATCGTCGGAATTTTGGCGATTAGGCGGATCGCGGCCAGACGGCGCTGCTCGGGGTCTTCGATATTCAGGTCGTTGTGGTAGAAACTGGCCAGCGAACCCAGCATGCCGGTCAACATCGCCATCGGGTGCGCGTCGTGGCGGAATCCGTACAGGAAGGTGCGGAACGCTTCGTGCATCATCGAGTGATGCGTCACCTCGTGCTCAAAACCCGATAGTTGCTGGGTATTGGGCAGTTCGCCGTGCATCAGCAGATAGGCCACTTCGGTGAAAGTGGATTTCTCAGCCAGTTGCTCGATGGGATAGCCGCGATACAGCAACACGCCAGCATCGCCATCAATGTAGGTAATCGCCGACTTGCAGCTGGCGGTGGCGCCAAATCCCGGGTCATAGGTGAAGCAGCCGGTTTCTTTGGGCAGTTTGGCAATGTCCACGCAGGGCTGGCCCAAAGTTGGGTGCAGCACCGGCATGGCAATCGACTTGTCACCTGCATTCACGGTGATCTGATCAAGGTTGGACACAAGAACCTCCAGTGGGGAGCGTGGCCACGGCCCAAAGGCCATGCGCCGGCGCATGGGGAATCCTGAATTATCGCATACGCCATTCCACGCTGGCATGGACAAAGGTCGTACGCTCGCCGATTCAGCACATCACCAAACAAAACGGCCGCCCAAAGGCGGCCGTTGCGGAAGCAGGTGTGAAACGCTTACTTCTGGTAGCGCTTACGGAACCGATCCACGCGACCACTGGTGTCCATGATCTTGTTTTGACCGGTGTAGAACGGATGCGAGGACGACGAGACTTCCACTTTGATCAGCGGATATTCATTGCCATCTTCCCATTTGGTCGTCTCTTTGCTGGAGAGCGTCGAACGGGTCAGGATCTTGAAGTCCGAGGTCACGTCCTGGAAGACGACGTCGCGGTATTCGGGATGGATGCCGGCTTTCATGATGCAAACTCTAAGAAGTGGAACGGATGGTGAGCCGCGCATTATAGACGTGTCATGGCGGGACGTGCAACTGCGGTGAATTCAGGCCTTGGCAGGGGCCGCCAATGCGGCCTCGATCATGGCCTCGAAGCGCGCCTGGTCATAGCGCATCAGGATCGCCACATTGTCCGCTGCGCCGGTTTGCCGGTTCCAATCGACAATCGTGGCCCCACGTGCGTGGGTGCCGGCGGTTTCCACCACCAACGGCCGCTCCCGCAGCTCCAGCGCACCCTCCGGCTGCAAGGCCAGCGCCATCGCCAGCGCGTCGGCGGCATGCCAGCGTTCGCCGCGCCCGGCCCGTGACCACGCCCGGGTGTGTGCGGAGATGCCGGCATAAAAGCGCGCCCGTGGGGAGTCCGCCGCCAGCCAGTGTTCGGCATCGTCATGCCGAAACCCATGCGCCAGCACCGCCTCCCAATCGGCCAATTCAATTTTTGGAAAGGCAGAAAACACGATATGCGCCGCTTCTGGATCGAAGGCGATATTGAACTCGGCCGCCGCGGTGATGTTGCCGTGCGCGGACACCGCCGCACCCATCACCACGCAGCGCGCAATTCGCGATGGCAGGCTGGGGTCGAGTTTGAGCGCCAACGCCAGATTGGTCAGCGGGCCCAGTGCCACCAGCAACAAGTTGCCGGCGTGTTCGTGCGACAGCCGCAAAATGGCCAGCGCCGCGTGTTCGGCCTCGGCTGTGCGCGTGGCCGGGGGATAGCCGGTATCGCCAAAGCCATCGCGGCCATGCACATAGGCGGCATCGCGCGCGGGGAACACCAAGGGCGCATCGGTACCGGCAAACACCGGCACATCCACGGCGCAGACTTCACACAATTTCAGCGCGTTGGCGACGGTGTGCGCAAGACCCACATTGCCGGCGGCAATGGTCAAGCCCACCACTTCATGCTGCGGGTCGTTGAAGGCCATCAGCAGAGCCAGCGCGTCGTCCACGCCGGGGTCGGTATCGATGAGTAGCGGAATGCGGGATGTGTTCATCGCTCGATTATGGCCGCAAATCCTGCCCGCAGCGATCGCCGCGTCAAGTGCGGTTATTCGCCGATCCCCAGCGCTTTTTTCAATACGGGTTCGATATGGGTGACACCCGCTTTGCGGCCCAATTCCAGAGCCGATTGCGCAGACGCACCATCGAAGTCTTTTTGCTCCAGCGCCAACAGCGCACCGGCGCGATTACCACTGGCGCAATGCACCAATACGCCGCCACCGTGTCTGGGGGCCAACGCCACATGCAACAGCCGCGCATTGGCATCGTTAATCCCTTCGCCACCGGCCACCGGGATTTCTAGATAGCGCAAGCCCGCCGCCTTGACCTCGGCGGCTTCGTTGCGGTCTTTCAGCTCACCCGGCGTGCGCAAATTGATGACGGTGCGGATGCCGTCGGCTTTGATCAAAGCCCAGTCGGATGCGGCCGGTTGCCCGGCGGTAAATAGCCCCGGCAATGGCTGCATCAGCGGGGTTTGCGTGCCGATGGCGGTGGTCATCGGCGCGTGTGCGCAGCTACTCACCAGTACGACCAGTGCTGCGCCACAGGCGATGCGATACAGCGTGTTCATGTACTGGCTCCAGGTGTTGGCGAAAGCTCATCATAGGCGCGCAGTGCTTCGGCGGCATAAATCATCGACGGCCCTGCGCCCATGTAAATGGCCATCGACAAGGTTTCCAGCACTTCTTCGCGGCTCGCCCCGGCCTTGATGGCGGCCTTGGCATGAAAGCCCACGCAGCCATCGCAACGCGCGGCGATGGCAATGCCAATCGCAATGAGCTCTTTGGTTTTGACATCCAACGCGCCGGGCTTGAGCGCTTCACGCGCAAGCAGCGAGAACCCACGCATCGGCTCTGGTGCACCTTCGCGCAACTTGCCGATAGCAGCGTTGAGATCGTCGATCAAATCAGGAAATGACTGACTCATGGCATGCTCCTTCCATCAGGAATTAGTGCGCAGTTCGCGCTGTTTAAGAACGTAATACAACAACGGGATCACCACCAGCGTGAGGACGGTGCTGACCAGAATGCCGAAGATCAGCGAGATCGCCAGCCCGTTGAAGATCGGGTCGTCGAGAATGAAGAACGCACCTAGCATCGCCGCTACACCCGTGAGAACGATAGGCTTGGCACGCACCGCGCAGGCATCGATCACCGCCTCCACCAACGGCACGCCACGCGCGGTTTCCTGCTGAATGAAATCCACCAGCAAGATGGAATTGCGCACGATGATGCCAGCCAGCGCGATCATCCCAATCATGCTGGTGGCGGTGAACTGTTTGCCCAGCAGTGCGTGCCCCGGCATCACGCCAATGACGGTCAGCGGAATGGGGGCCATGATCACCAGCGGCACCAAATAACTGCGGAACT
>NZ_DAOOUM010000034.1:0-29210 GCF_035369645.1 Thermomonas sp.
ACCGAAGCCATGGTGGCCGAGCTGCCGAAGAAGGACGAGCCGGCGATGCCGGGCGCCGGCATGGGCGGCATGGGCGGCATGGACTTCTGATCCCTGCCAACCGTCAAGCGTGACCACGAAGCCCGGCCATGTGCCGGGCTTCTTTTATTTCCGGCCATGCGAGACACAAACAAGTGACGAACTCTGCTGAGTGATGCTGGTGAAATTCGATCAACCCACAGGACGTTTTGCTAAGCTTCAACAACTGGAATGGACGTGGAAGTGATAGGGATGTCGAACAAGCGAGTGCGTGCGCCGAAGGCGAAGTCGTCAGCGCCTCGAATTGCCTTGTGCTTGGGGATCGTGGGTGCGTTGTATGTCATTTATTTCATCGGCGCGATGATCTATGCGACCCAGAAATACAACGCGGATCAAGGGCCGGAGGGCTCGTACGGCGCTGCCGTCGCAGACCACGAAGCGGCCTATGGTCCGATGACGAACGAGCAAAGGAATCAGTTCGTTCGCGAAACCAAGGATGAGCGCGAGAATGCGGCGAATTCGGCGATCGAGGACTGGATTCAGAGGCGACGAGCGACAGCATTCAACAAGAAGTTGAAAGGCACGTGGCGAACCATCCCACAGGGCGGGGAGCCGTCGCGCGAGTTCCGGGCGGTGCTGTACAGAAACCAGTTCATCCTGGAATCCGATCGCGAAAGTGAAGCGATGACCGCGCGGTTGGGCATTACCGGACAGCAGCGCTGGTCCAACAGCGCATACAAGATCCGCGCGGTGCCTGCGGATGATGCCCTGGAGATCAGGCAAAGCTATTCGAACGTGACCCTCAACATTTTGCCATGCCGGAAAGTCGTGAAGGATCATGCGTATGATGACTGCATGACAAGGACGGCGGACGGGATTTTCATCGATGTCGCCTACCGCGTTGCAGACGTCACGGACGACGAGCAATCCGCATTGAGGGCAGGCGTCGCTCGCGTGCTGCAGGACATCGAGCGGGTCGGCGAACGCCGTGCATTTAAGCCGTAAATCAATCCAGCGTCACCGTGACGCTGCCGGGTAGAAGCGCGTGTGATCCTATCGTCAGCTTGTAGGTGCGACAGAATCGCATTGTCCGCATTCGTCGAGGAGTGGAATGAAAGTTGTTGTGTTTGCAGGGCTCGCCACAAGCATGCTTGCTGGTTGCGCCGCCAAGGCCACGCTTTGCGACAGTGAATACATGCGTGCGCAAATGAAAGCCAAGTTCGCACAGGACGTGAATGAAAGATATTACGACTCTGGCGTGGACCTCTTCGCTGCTGGCTTGGTGTCGAACGTGCGATACGAAAACATCGAGACCGATTTTGCCGGCGGAAACGGCAATGCTGCGGTGTGCCGCGCCACGCTTCGCTTCGATGTGGCCGGAAAAACGATCGAGGACGACATCGGTTATCTGGTCGTGTCGCAGTCGGGCAAGGACATGTTTCGAAATTACGGTCGTTGGCCGATGGAACGTCTGGAAGCAGCCCTGATGGCGGGACCCATGGGCGAGCTCTGGAAGAAAGAGCGTGAGATCCGCCACCTGGAAGCGGAGCTCACACCGGAAGAAAGGGCGGCGCTGGGTGCTTCACGCGAGCAACAATTGAAAGCCGCAGAAGCGGCGCTTGTTGAAATTCGCAAACGCATTCAAGGCGGCGCGCAAGCTTCGCGCGCAGCGTCAGCAAGATAAAGGGAGGACGGAATGGAATATCGGGTTCTGGCGCTTGTTGTTGCGCTTTTGCTGACGGCCTGTGCAAAAAAGGAAAGTGGATGTGCGACGTCTGCCACACAGGCGAGCCTGTCAGCATTCGTCAATAGTCATGTGCGCGAGCAGCTTCGGGTGGACGGGTACGACCCGATCAGCAGCGGCCTGCTCAAAATCGTCCGATTCGAGGCGTTTGAACCCATCCGGCAGGACGAAGAGCGCGAACGCAGCAGTTGCAGGGCGATCGTCCAGTTCGATGTGGAAGGCATGGCGATGCCAACACCCGTCGAATATGACTTGCTTCCTTCCGGTGGCGACGACACGGATGACGCGTATGACACTGTCGTCCGGATTGAGATTCCACTTGGTGAGATCGGTTCACGCTTGAACAATGGCGTTCTTGCGGAGCTTCGAAAAAAGGAAGCGGCTATCCGCAGCCTGGAAGGCTGGGTTGAAAGGATCGGCAAGGTTGTCGCCGCCAATGAATCCGGAAAATTCGCCCCCAGTCCCTTTGCGGAACAAAGCAAGATCGATCTGGCTGACAGGCAAGCCGAGTTGGAACAGGCAAGACAAGAGGTTGCGCGCATCACTGCGTCACTGCGCGCGGGACACGGCGGTCGGTAACCAGATGACGCGCACCGCGCTGCAAAACACGGCCTCGATCGCCGGCCTGATGATCACCACCGAAGCGATGGTGGCCGATGCGCCGAAGAAGGACGAACCGGCAATGCCCGCCGGCGGCGGCATGGGCGGCATGGGTGGTATGGATTTCTGATCCAAGCCCCGTGCACGCCCTTCTCCCCGGAAACGGGGAGAAGATGCCGAAGGCGGATGAGGGGTGTACTTACCCCGATGTCCCCAACATCAAAAACCCCCGCATCACTGCGGGGGTTTTTGTTTGTGGGTGTGCAGCCCGGCCTCAAAGATTCTGATAATTCGGTCCGCTGCCACCTTCGGGGGTGACCCAAGTGATCAGTTCGTAGGGGTCTTTGATGTCGCAGGTTTTGCAGTGCACGCAGTTGGCGGCGTTCACTTGCAGGCGTTTGCCGTGTGGGGTGTTGGTGTCGGCCACCATTTCATAGACACCAGCGGGGCAGAAGCGGGTGCAGGGGTTGTCGTATTCCACCACGCAGCGGCTGGCGCAGATGTCGGTGTCGGCCACGTGCAGGTGCACGGGTTGGTCTTCGTCATGTGCGGTGGCTGCGTAATAGACGCCTTGCAGGCGGTCGCGCGGGGCCAGGGTGCGCTCGCTGTAGTCGCGTTTGGGGGCTTCGTATTGGCCAAGTTTGTGCAGGCTGCTCCAGTCGGCTTTGTTTTTTAGCGTCCACGGCGAGCGCCCGCCGGTGACGGTTTCCCAGGCGGCGTTGAGCATGCCAAACCACAGGCCTTTCTTGAACGCGGGTTTGATGTTGCGGACTTGCTTCAATTCCGCCATGACTGCGGATGCGCGCAGTTTGGCGTTGAAGCCTTCCGCCGAAAGCTGCGAGGCCAGCACATGTTCGGCGGCCAACATGCCGCTGCGAATCGCTTGGTGGGTGCCTTTGACTTTGGGCACGTTGAGCAGGCCGGCGGTATCGCCAATCAAGAGCGCGCCTGGCATCTCGCAATTGGGCAAGGACTGATAGCCGCCGGTGACAATCGCGCGCGCGCCGGCCGACAAGATACTGCCGCCCTCCAGTAATGGCTGGATCATGGGGTGGTTTTTCCATTGCTGGAATGCTTCCCACGGCTTGTACTCGGGGTCGCGGTAGTCCAACCCGCTGACATAACCCAGCGCAATCCGGCCCTTATCCAAGTGATACAAAAAGCTGCCGCCATAGGTGTGGCTATCGGCTGGCCAGCCAAAGCTGTGCACGATTTTGCCGGGGCTGACGCGGTCTTCCGGCACCTGCCACAGTTCTTTGATGCCAATCGAATAGCCCTGCGGGTCGCAGTCGGCATCCAAGTGGAAGCGTTTGATCAGGCGCTTGGTCAGATGTCCGCGCGCACCTTCGGCCAGTACGGTGATTTTGGCGTGGATATCAATACCGGCGGTGAAGCCGGGCTTGTGGCTGCCATCTTTGGCCACGCCCATATCGCCGATGCGCACGCCGATCACTTTTCCGGTGTCGTCGTGCAGAGTTTCGGCAGCGGCAAAGCCGGGATAGATTTCCACACCCAAGGCTTCGGCCTGCGGTGCCAACCATGCACACATCGCGCCCAGGCTGACGATCACATTGCCGTGGTTGTGCATGCCCGGCGGCACCGGCAGTTTGCGGCCGCCCGTTTTGGAGAGCAGCCAGAACTCATCGTCTTTGGCGTCGATGCAGATCGGCGGTGGGTTGCTGCGCCAATTGGGTAAGAGGGCATCCAGCGGGCCGGTTTCGATCACGGCACCGGACAAAATTTGCGCGCCGATGCTGCTGGCTTTTTCGATCACGCAGACCGAAAGATCGGGGTTGAGTTGCTTGAGCCGGATCGCGAAGGACAGGCCCGCCGGGCCGCCACCCACGGTGACGACGTCGTACGCCATCACGTCACGTTCGATGGGCTGGGGGGTGGTCTGGCTCATGCGGTTCTCCTCGGACTGCCCGCAATTGTCCGGGCTTTGATTGGAGCCGGCAATCCAGACCCGTCAATGTGTGATCTCAACGGCGTGCGTCGGGCTTGTGTGCGGCCAGTTCGTGCGCTTGGCCAGTGGTCAAGACCCAGCCGGAAATATCGGGGGCCAGTTTGTCGAGTGCTTGGCCAAATGCGGTCACAACGTGGTTGATGTCGGTGGCATTGGCCGTTTGCACGACATGGAAGTTTTGGCTGCCAACCAAGGTTTGATCGCGCATGTGCATCAATTTGGCATTGATGTCCAAGGTGGCGCTTGGCGTTGGATTGCCTGCGTAGTCCGCGCGAAATTCGCGGATATCCAGCATGAGCCGGTAGTCGGCATCCATGCCACTGCCTTGGCGTGCCACTGCGCGAATCTTGCCGGAGTCTTCCAGTGTGCGCAGCACGCTGTCTTCGACCATTTCGCCGGGGCTGCGTGCCCATAGCGCGCCGCGATACACCTGCAATTCACCCGCTGTGGGACTGACCACGATGCCCGGCCCCTCCAACATCTGCATATTGGTACTGCGACTGGTGGCCAACGACCAGGTGACGTTGGGCCACTGCGGGTTAGGTTGGCTGTGCAAGACCGGCGCAAATAATTTGGGGGATTCTTTTGGCCCGCCAATCAAGTTGCTGCAACTTGCCAGCAAGGTGGCGACCAATAGCGCTGGGATGAGACGGGGCAGGCGGCTCATTTGGGGTCAAACTCCTTGGGCGTTTCGCGGCCCAGAATGTAACGCGCGGGGTTGCCCTGCAGACGCCCACTGAGTGCGCGCAGGTCACGAATCAAACCGCGTAACTCCAGCAAGGTTGGTTCCACTTGCGGCAGACCATTTTGGGTGAAATTTTTGATGGCGGGACGGTTCTCGGCCAATAGCGCATCGGCATTGCCGGCGGTGGACTCCAATTTGGATGCTGCCGCATCCAGTTTGTCCAGCAGCGCCGGCAAACGTTGCACCAGATTTTGATCGAGGCCTTGCAAGGTGCCATTGGCGGTATCCAGCGTGGTCTTCATGCTGGCAGCGGCATCGCGAGCATTGACGATCAGCTTGCCGATATCGGCACGTTGCTCGGCAAGGGTATTGGTGGTTTTTTCTAGGTTATCCAGCGTCACGGTGATGCGGCGGATATTGTCATCGCTGAGCAGTTGATCTAGCCGTGCCACCAAGCGATTGGCGGTATCGGAAATATTTTGCAGTGCTGAAGGCTCGGTGCGGATAATCGGCAGGGTGCTATCGCTGCTGGCTTGCAGCGCCGGGGCATTGGGGCTGCCGCCACTGAGCAGGATAAAGGGCACGCCGGTGATGCCTTGCTGTGACAGTTTGGCGCGGGTATCCACCTTGATGGGGGTATTGGATTTTAGCTTGAGGATGGCAATGACTTGCCGCGCATCGCTTTCATTCAGCGCTAGGCTTTCCACGGTACCCACTGCCAGTCCGTTGTATTGCACGCTGCCGCCTTCGGTCAGACCGGTGACCGGTTCACTGAAAACCACTTGGTATTGCCGCCAGTTGCGCGACGAAGAAAAATTGCTGGCCCACAATGCAAACAGTAAGACCAAGACCAAGGTGGCAAGGCTGAAAGCACCGATCAGCACGTAATTGGCACGGGTTTCCATCAAGATTTTCCTTCCGTTACCACGCGCGCAGCACGCCCGCGTGGCCCATTGAAATATTCTTGCACCCACGGGTGATCGAGGCGTTCGAGTTCTGCCACCGGCGCGGTTGCAATCACCTTGCGGTCGGCCAGCACCGCCACACGGTCGCAGATCGTGTACAGGGTGTCGAGGTCATGGGTGATCAAAAATACGGTCAAACCTAATGCGCCGCGCAGGGTCAGGATCAATTGGTCGAAGGCGGCGGCACCAATCGGGTCAAGCCCCGCGGTGGGTTCATCCAAAAACAGCAGCGGTGGATCCAATGCCAGTGCCCGCGCCAAGCCGGCGCGCTTGCGCATGCCGCCGGACAATTGCGAGGGCAATTTGTCGATCGCGTTGGCGGGCAGGCCGGCCAGTTTGATTTTCAGTAGGGCCAATTCGTAGCGCAGCGAACGCGGCAGATCTGGGTAGTACTCCTTCAGTGGCACTTGCACGTTTTCGCCAACGCTCAGCGAAGAAAACAACGCACCGTCTTGGAATAACACCCCACTATTGCGTTCGATATGGCGACGGGTCGCCGGGTCTTCCGAGGTTGCATCCACGCCGAGCAATTGAATGCGTGCGGCATTGGGTTTGCGCAGGCCCAAAATCGACCGCATCAGCACCGATTTACCCGAGCCAGAGCCACCCACCACGCCCAGAATTTCGCCGCGCTGCACATCCAGATCCACACCGTCATGCACCACTTGCTCACCAAAGCGGTTGACCAAGCCGCGCACGCGGATCAATGGTGCTTCGCCGACAATCACACCGTCGATGGTGTTCATTGCGGCAGTGGGGTGGTCTGGCATCGTCATGGAGGTTAATAGTCCATCTGCATGAACCACAACGCGGCGAATGCGTCGATCACAATCACCATCGAAATGGCCTGCACCACGCTGGATGTCGTGCGCTCACCTAGCGACTGCGCGGTGCCCTGTACTTGCAAGCCCTCCAGACAACCAATCAAGCCAATCACCATGGCAAACAAGGGGGCTTTGACCATGCCCACCACGAAATGGCGCAGGTGGATGGTGTCGTGCATGCGTGCCAGATAAGCGGCGGCCGGGATATCCAGATTGAACGCGCCCACCGCCATGCCCCCCAACATGCCGGCAATCATCGCGATGAACGTCAGCAGTGGCAGCATTGCCAGCAAGGCGAGTACGCGCGGAATGACCAGCAAGTCCACCGGGTCTAGGCCCAGCACGCGGATGGCATCCACTTCCTCGCGGTTGACCATCATTCCGATTTGTGCGGTGAACGCGCTGGCGGTGCGGCCGGCCAACAAAATTGCGGTGAGCAAGACCCCAAATTCGCGCAAAAATGCAGCGTTGACCAATTCCACGATATAGATCGTGGCACCAAAGTCTTGCAACACCATCGCGCCTAAAAACGCGATGACCGCGCCCACCATAAAGGACAGCAACGCCACCAGCGGCACCGCGTCCAGCCCCACTTGTTCCATGTGGTGCACGGTGGCGGTCAAGCGCAGTCGCCACGGCTGCTTGATCAAGCGCAGCAGTTTGACTTGCACCTCGCCCATGAAGCTGACCAAGGAAACGATTTCGCGGCCGTTATCCACCAAGCCTTTGCCGATACGCCCCAACATGGCGCGCACGCCGTATTCTTTTTTGCGCGCAGGGCGTTCGTCGTGGACGTTTTCAATCGCGGCGACCAATGCTTGCTGATCGGCGTTGAAATGCAGCGCAGTAAACGCCAGCCCGCGACGCTCGGCAAAGCGTAAGAGTTGCAATACACCCAGCGTATCCAAGCGGTCGCAGCGGCTGGCATCGATGCTGTGCACGCCATCCGGCACGCCGGCCAAGACTTCGGTAATTTGGGTGGCAAAGCGCAACGTCCAGCGCCCGCCCAGCAGCAAACTGCCGGCAGCATCAGCTGCGACGGTAATGACAGGTGGGGCGTGTGTGGGGACTTGGCTCATTCCGCCCAAGCTTACTGAATGCTGCTGAAAAGGTGTGAATCATGTGTCTGCATGCGATCCTAATCGGATGCCTGCCCAAACCCATCCCGCCGCTGCCATCGGCCCGACCGTCACTGCCACCACCTATACCGAGCGCATCGCCTTCGTGGTGGATTTGGCCTATCACCTGCATGCCTACGGCACCACGTCGCAGCGGTTGGAGGCCGCGATTGAACTGGTCGCCAAGCGGCTGGGCTTGGCGTGTGAGCCGTGGTCCAATCCAACCGGGATCATTTTGGCGTTCCGGGATCCTGCGCGGCCGGTGGGGGAGTCTGAGACCACCCGGTTGATTCGTCCTGGTCTGGGCGATACCAACCTATACAAACTTTGTGAAGCCGACCGCATTGCCGAAGATGTCATCAATGGGCGCATGGATGTACCGGCGGGACGGGAGGCCCTGCGCGATCTGGAGCGGCGGTCGGGCCTGCGCGGTCAAATTATGCTGGCATTGGGCTTTGCCATGGCTTCAGGCGCGGTGGCCGGATTATTGCGGCTGCCGTATTTGGATATTGCAACGGCGACGGTCATTGGTGGCTTGATTGGGTTACTGGTGCTGGGTGCGCAACGTTACCCGCGGTTGAGCGAAGGGTTTGATGCCTTGGCCGGACTGTTTGCGGGCACGGTGGCGATTTTGGTCAGCAGCCTGATTGCGCCGTTGAATCTCAATACGGTGGTGATTGCATCGTTGATCGTGTTGTTGCCGGGGATGAGTTTTGCTTTGGCCACCAATGAATTGACCAGCCGACATTTGGTGTCAGGTACCGCACGCTTTGCGGGTGCATTGATGACGGTGGTTAATCTGACGATTGGCACCGCGATTGCCTTGGCGGTGGCCAAGCTTTTAGGGGTCGAGCCCCATGTGCGGGCGTGGCGGCCGCAACCGGATTGGGTGGTGTGGTGCGCAGTGGCCGTGGCGGCATATGCATTTGCCGTGCTATTCCAAGCGCATCGCCGCGATTATCCGCTGGTGATGCTGGCAGCGATCAGCGGCTATCTGATTTCGCGGTTTGGTGGCGAATGGCTGGGCCCGCAAGCTGGGGTTTTCCTGGCCGCATTACTCACCACCGCGGCAGGCAATGCGTATGCGCGTTGGGCCAATCGCCCGGGAGCGTTGATACGACTACCCGGCATCATCATGCTGGTGCCGGGCAGTGTGGCCTTGCGCGGGGTGATTTCACTGGTACAAGCACAAAGCCTTAACGCGGGGCAAGAAGCCGCGCTGGCAGCGGTCAATACCCTGATGGCGCTGCTGGCAGGCCTGGTGTTTGGCAATCTATTGGTCAGTGCGCGACGCAATCTTTGATGCGGAATATAAAAACGCCGGCTAGTGCCGGCGCTTTCAAACCGCCATGATGGCAGTGAATCACTTCTGGATCAGGAACTCTTCTTGCTTCTGACCAGCGGCCACGGCGGTGGCCAACCAGCGCGGGGAACGACCACGGCCGCTCCAGACTTCCTTTTCATTGGCCGGGTTGCGGTATTTGGGTTCAACCTTACCCAAGACGCGACCTTTGTTGGATTTACGTGTTTTCTTGGCAACCGGGGCGGCCCCGGCTGCGGCGGGCTTGCCGTACAGCTCATCAAACGTCCAGCCAGTGGCTTTCAGGACTTTGGCCACTGCGGCTTTGGCCTGATTGGCCGGCTTGCGTTTGGCCAGCACTTTCTTGCGCTTGTTGGCGCGGGCAATCAGTACGGCCAGTTCCTGCGGGCTTAGGTTATCGATATTCATGCTCATGCGGTGAGTTCTTCTTGAGTAATTGAAATGGGATTATCCAGTCCGTGGATGTCGAGATAATAGGCCTGTCAAAACTGGATGACAATGGGTTAGTGGTAGCGGGTTAACCCGAGAGTCGGGCAAACAAGCTGGCTTGATCTAAGTTTTCAGGTTCGCTGGCGCTGCGTGCGCGATATTCAAAAGTGCCCGCTTCCAGCCCGCGTCCAGAAACTACCACGCGATGCGGGATGCCAATGAGTTCGATATCGGCAAACATGGCACCGGGGCGCAGGCCACGATCATCCAGCACGGTATCAAAGCCAGCTGCTTGCAATTGCGCGTACAGGGCGTCAGCGGCAGCGGCTACGCTGGCATCATTTTTTGGATTGATGACGCAAACGGCAACTTGCCACGGTGCCATCGCCATCGGCCAGCAGATGCCATTGTCATCGTGATGTTGTTCAATGGCGGCGGCGGCAATACGCGATACCCCGATGCCATAACAGCCCATGGCGGGATGCATCGATTTGCCGGCAGCATCCAGGACGCCAGCACGCATCGCTTCAGAGTATTTACGGCCAAGCGCAAAGACATGGCCAACTTCGATGCCACGGGCAATGCACAAACTGCCCTTGCCGTCAGGTGAGGGGTCGCCATCCAGGACATTGCGAATATCGGCGACTTCCGGTTCGGCCAAATCACGGCCCCAATTGACGCCCGCGAGATGCAGCCCCGGTTGATTGGCACCCACCACAAAATCAGCCATGGCCGCCACGCTACGATCGGCGATGATCCGGATTGGTTTGCGGGTATTGAGCGGGCCAAGGAAACCGGGCTCACTGCCAAGGTATTCGCGAATCTCACTTTCGCTGGCCAACCGGTATTCGGCCAGCCCCGGGAGTTTTGCGAGTTTGATTTCATTGACCACATGGTCGCCACGCACCAGTGCCAGCACGAATTGCGGTTGCTCATCGGCATCCGTGGCCATGATCGCCACCGATTTTGCAGTGCGCTGCAAAGCAATACCCAATAGCGCGGCAACGTCTTCGCAGGTTTTTTGGGTGGGCGTGGCCACCTCGCGTAGGGTTTCGGTTGCCGCCGGGCGCGGGCCGGGCGCTATCGCTTCGGCCAATTCCACATTGGCGGCAAAATCGGAATGTTCGCAATACGCCAGCGAATCTTCGCCGGAGTCTGCCAGCACATGAAATTCATGCGAGGCGCTGCCACCAATCGCACCGGTATCGGCCGCCACCGCGCGGAATTTCAGCCCGAGACGGGTGAAAATACGGGTGTAAGTGGCATACATATTTTGATATTCGGCGTGCAGTGATGCGTCATCGATGTGGAAGGAGTAGGCATCCTTCATGATGAACTCGCGTGCGCGCATCACCCCGAAGCGTGGGCGGATTTCATCGCGGAACTTGCTGGTGATCTGATAAAAGTTGAGCGGCAATTGCTTGTAGCTGGCCACTTCCTGCCGGAAAAAATCAGTGACGGCTTCTTCGGCAGTGGGTGTGAAGCAAAAGTCCTGCTCTTTACGATCGCGGATTTTCAACAGCTGCGGGCCAAACTTTGCCCAGCGCCCGGTTTCTTCCCACAATTCCTTAGGCTGGATCGATGGCATCGCCATTTCAATCGCGCCGGCGCGGTTCATTTCCTCGCGCACCACCGTCTCGATTTTGCGTAGGACGCGCAGGCCCAATGGTGACCACGTGTAAAGGCCGGCCGCCAATTTACGCACCATGCCGGCCTTGAGCATCAGCTTATGGCTGATGATTTCGGCATCGGCGGGGGTTTCTTTTTCAGTACGGAGATGAAAACGGGACAAGCGCATGGTCGAAGTCTGCGGGGGTGGAACCTCGCATTTTGCCATGCTTATTCGCTTGTGCCGTGGACTTCCATCCCGGGTTTGGGCGTGCGGCTGATGCGTTCGTACTTACGCCCTTTGGGAGGGGCTTGGGTGACCTGCAAATTCCCGTCGGCATCGCGCCAGCGATACAGCGAATTGGCGCGTTCGGCCTGTACTGCGGCCATTTCCGCGGCCACTTCACGCGCATGCTGGCGGCGCGGCATTTCTTGTGTAAACCACCACCACGCCGCTACCGCCGCCACAATCGCCAGCATCAAGATGCCTGCTTGTTTCATCATGGGATGCGTTATTTGCCGGCGCTGCCGCAGAATGCTTTGACCCCGGCCTGGTTCAGTTCCAATTGGGATTTACGCTCGGCGTCAGTGAGGTTGCGGTCTGGCTTGCCATCACCATTGGTGTCGATGCCCACGCTATCGCTGCTTTGCAGGCGTGCCAAGTTGTTGCGTGCATTCGTGCATTGCTCGCTATCTTGGCTTTTGGCCACAGCTTCAGTGGTGGTGGTGCCGGTACGGACGTTGATGTCGCGGGTTTTGTGGCTCTGGCTGGGGGGGTTATCGGTGTAGTGGGTGACGCCACTGGCATCTTTCCACTGGTATACACGCTGCTGCTGTTGCGCCAACGCCGGCACAGCCAGCAGGGTCAGCAGCAGCGCGATGGCAAGGGGGCGGGCGTTGCGCATGGTGAACTCCGGGGGAATGTGTGCTGATTGCAGCACTGCGCCGGCCTCACCGCAACCCCGTACACTGTCGGGATGGAACAAAACGACTCCCTGCCACCATCCCGCCCGCGCCCACGCGGGATCTACCTGCTGCCGAACCTGTTCACCACGGGTGCGCTGTTTGGCGGCTTTTTCTCGATTATTGCGGCATCGCAAGATCGCTTCGAGGCTGCTTGCGTTGCCATTTTCATCTCGGCGGTCTTGGATGGGTTGGATGGCCGGGTGGCGCGGCTGACCAACACGCAAAGCGAATTTGGCGTGCAATACGACTCGCTGTCGGACTTGATCAGTTTCGGCATGGCACCGGCCATGTTGATGTATCACTGGGCATTGCTGTCCATGAAGCAAGACAGCCTGACGCTCGGCAAAATTGGCTGGTTGGGCGCGTTTTTGTATGCGGCTTGCGCGGCACTACGATTGGCGCGCTTCAACAGTCAAGTCGGCACGGTGGATAAGCGCTGGTTCATTGGTTTGGCTAGCCCGGCCGCCGCCGGCGTGGTGACAAGTTTTGTGTGGGTCTGCCATGAGTTTGGTTACTCGGGCGAAGATTTACGCTACGCCGCACTGGCGGTCACGGTGTGTGCCGGTTTGCTGATGGTCAGCCGGATTCGCTATAACAGTTTCAAAGGCAGCGGGCATGGGCCGAAGTCGGATCGGGTACCGTTCTTCATGTTAGTGGTTGCCGTGGCTGTGTTGATTGCGCTGTGGGTTGCGCCGGCGGTGACCTTGCTGATTGCCACCACCCTATATGCATTGTCCGGCCCGCTATTGTGGTTCCGGCGCCGTCATCTGCCGATGCAGGATCCCGCCGCTTGAGTTGGGATACCTACCAGCGTGCGGTTTTAGTCGAAATGGGCTATGTCCTGTACGGCTTGCCGCATGTGCCAAGCGCCGCAAATACCTTGCCGGTTGCGGGTGCAGATGACGACATGCTGGCACGCTTGGCGCAAGCGGCGCGGGTCAGTGTGGAGGTGTTGCAGTCGCAACCTGATCTGCTGGCGATCAGCGCGCAATTACGTGGCGATGCGGCTGCCAAGCGGGCGTTGTGGCCGCGGTTGCGTGCATTGCGGCGTACCCTGCAATGAGCCAAATGCGCGTTGCTACGGCAGTGGCCAATTCCCGTTTGCGGCCGATGCGTGAGGCCGATCTGGATGCGGTGATGGACATCGAATTACAGGCATACCCATTTCCGTGGACGCGCGGGATTTTTCGCGATTGCCTGCGTTCAAATTATGCGATGTGGGTGCAAGAGTCCGCCGCTGGCGCAGTGTTGGGCTATGGCGTGCTTAGCATCGCCGCCGACGAAGCGCATCTGCTGAACTTGTGCAGCGCGCCGGGGCAGCAAGGGCAGGGCCTAGGTCAGCGCATGTTGCAGGCACTGCTGAAAATTGCGGGCGGGCACGGCGCGCAACGGGTGTTTTTGGAAGTACGCCCTTCCAACCGTCGTGCCGTTGCCCTGTATGAGCGCAGTGGCTTCAATGAAATCGGCCGTCGCCCACGCTATTACCCCGCCATCAACAACGGTCGCGAGGATGCCATCGTGATGGCGATGGAATTACTGGGCGCAGAGTAGGCCAGCTCAGCGGAGTGTCTCAGTGGTGGCTTGCAATACCACAACGCAATCACGGCCTTGATCTTTGGCCAGATATAAGGCGCGGTCGGCACGTGCAAATAACGTTTGGAAATCCGAGTCAGTCGTCGCCAAAGCAGACACCCCAAAGCTGGCGGTCACTTGTAAATTAGGGTGGGCAGGGCTGGGCCGGCAGTCGCGAGTCATGATGCGAATGCGTTCGGCAATCGCATGGGCAGCAGTGATATCGGTATCGGGTAGCAAGATGCAGAACTCCTCGCCACCGGTACGTGCAAGCACATCCACTTCGCGCAGGGCCGTGCGGCAGCAGGCGCTGAAATCTTGCAGCACGAGGTCGCCAATCGGGTGTCCGTAAGCATCATTGATTTGCTTGAAATGATCCAAGTCGATCGCTATCTGACAAAGCGGCGTGGCTTGGCGACGACTGCGTACGAATTCGTGCTCGGCGGTTTCCAGAAAGCTACGGCGGTTGGCGCAGCCGGTGAGGCTGTCGGTTCTGGCTTGTCGTTGCAGTTCTTCTTTCAACTCATGCAAGGCGGTGATGTCGGTACTCATGCCGATCACCGCTGGCGTCCCTGAAACTGGCGTCCACGGCACCACCACACTCCAATAATGGTGGCGGCGGCCCTGCGCATCCACGAAAGTTTCTTCGCTGGTGTGCCGCTGTTGGCTGGCGATGATGTGCTGATCTTTGGCCCAGAAACCATCGGCCACCTCGCGCGGCATCAGGTCAGTATCCAGACTGCCCACGATGCGCTCGACCGGTGCGCCGATGATCTGTGCCGCCTGCTGGTTGGCATACAAGAAACGGCGGTTGGCATCCTTCATATAAATCAAGGCGTCGATATTGTTTAGCACTGCATCCAGCAGCGTTTTCTGCTCGCGTAGTTTGTCTTCCAGTTGTTTTTTTTCGGTGATGTCGTAAGAAATCCCCAACAGGCCGCAAACCACACCCGCCGCATCGTGCAATGGTTTTTTGATTGACCAGAACGTGCGCACTGTGCCATTGGGCAATTGATGGGTTTCTTCACGGGCGATGGTTTCGCCGGCATACATCACCCGGCGGTCGGTTTCGCTGAGGGCATCGTCGATGCCGTCGTGCCCAAAAAAATGCGAAAAGTCCTTACCCAACACGTAATCCAGCGGGTGCCCCAACATCGCCAAGACGAGACGGTTGGCATAGGTGTAGCGGCCAGCAAGATCGCTGGTATAGACAAACGCACCCACCTCGTCCAGCAATAGCCGGTACGCATCGGTGGCAAGGTCAGTGCTCGGGTTCAGTGGTACCGCATCCGACAGGTGTCGCATTTGACGTAGCCCCCCCTCAGGCGCTGGGTCAATGGGCAGATCCATACCATGGCGAATCTGCCCCGAAAAAATGACACCCATCCAGCCACTTGGCAATCAATGCAAGTTTGCAGCTTGGCGCAGGTTCAGTTTAAGCGCGCACGCTGGGTGCTGAGCGCCTTGAGCTTGGTGCTCCAGTCCAGCAGCCGTGCCTGCTCTTGTGCCACCACCGTGGCGGGCACGCCTGCACCAAATTTGGCTAACTTGGTTTCGCTTTTGTCTTTTTCGGTGCTGATCTTGGCGATTTCTTTATCCAAGCGGGTGCGTTCGGCATCCAGATCGACCAAGCCTTCCAGCGGCACGAACAGTTCCAGCGCACCCACCACGGCGGGGGCAGCGGCGGGTGGTTCGGTCGTCAGGGTGTTGAGGCGATCGAGCTTGCACAAAAAGCGCAGCTGCGCATCAAAACGTTGCATACGGGCGGCGTCTTGGGCGTCACCGCCGCGCAGTAGCAGTGCTACCTGTTTGGCCGGCGACACCCCCAGCTCGCTGCGGATGCGGCGCACCGCGCCAATCACGGCCTTGAGCCATTCGATATCGGCATCGGCCTGAGCGTAATTTTCGGCGTGGAAGTCAGCCGGTTGCGGATAGGGCTGCAACATCAGACTGCCGGACTTGCCCAGCTTGGGTGCGACCGCCTGCCACAGCTCTTCGGTGATGAAGGGAATCAATGGATGCAGCAGGCGCAGCAGGGCGTCCAGCGCCACCAGCAAGGTATGGCGCGTGCTGTGCGCGGCGTGCGTGTCATCGCCATTGAGGGCCGGCTTGGCCAACTCCACGAACCAATCGCAAAATTGATTCCAGGCAAATTCGTGCAGACATTGCGCAAGCAAGTCGAAGCGGTAGTTGGCAACATGTTCGGCAGCTTCGGCACTGATTTTTGCCAGTTGCGCGAGGATCCATTGTTCGGCGTCGGTGACGGGGTGAATAGCCCCTCTCCCCTCGGGAGAGGGGTTGGGGAGAGGGTTCGCCGTACCCTCATCCGCCCTGCGGGCACCTTCTCCCGGAGGGAGAAGGGAGAAGCCTTCCACGTTCATCAACGCAAACCGCGTGGCGTTCCACAACTTGTTGCAGAAATTCTTGTAGCCCTCGGCGCGGGCGAGGTCGAACTTGATATCGCGACCCGGCCCGGCCAGTGCGGCCATGGTGAAGCGCAGCGCGTCGGCGCCATGGGCATTGATGCCGTTCGGGTAATCCTTGCGGGTGTCTTTTTCGATTTTTTCCGCCATCTTCGGCTGCATCAGCCCGGCGGTGCGTTTGGCCACCAAGTCATCGATGCTGATGCCGTCGATGATGTCCAGCGGGTCGAGCACGTTGCCCTTCGACTTCGACATTTTCTGGCCGTTTTTATCGCGCACTAGGCCGGTCATATAGACGTCGTGGAACGGAATCTTGCCGATGAAGTGGTCGGTCATCATCACCATGCGCGCCACCCAGAAGAAGATGATGTCAAAGCCGGTGACAAGCACGCTGGACGGAATGTAATCATCGAAGCCACGCTCGGCCATCGCTTCGGCATCCGGCCAGCCTTGGGTAGAAAACGGGAACATCGCCGAGGAGAACCAGGTTTCCAGCACGTCGGAATCTTGTTGCAGTGGACGATCGCCTAGCGCGTGTTTGGCGCGCACCTCGGTTTCATCGCGGCCCACGTAGATATTGCCCGCGTCGTCGAACCACGCCGGGATCCGGTGGCCCCACCACAGCTGGCGGCTGATGCACCAGTCTTGCAGGTTCTCCATCCAGTGCCGGTAGGTGTTGACCCAGTTCGGCGGCACGAATTTGACGCTGCCGTTCTCGACCAATTCCAAGCCGCGCTGGCCCAGCGTGTCCATCTTCACGAACCACTGGTCGGTGAGGAAGGGTTCGATCACCTGGCCACTGCGGTCACCGCGTGGCACCTGCAATTTGTGTGGCTTGACTTCGACCAGCAGGCCGGCGGCATCGAGGTCGGCCACCATCGCTTTGCGGGCGTCGAAGCGATCCATGCCGCGATACTTGGCAGGAATGAACGCGTCGTCGAGCACCTTGGCGGTGTCGGTGAAGATATTGATGATCTCCAACCCGTGGCGTTGCCCCACCGCGTAGTCGTTGAAGTCGTGCGCAGGCGTCACCTTGACCACGCCGGTGCCAAACGCGCGATCCACGTAGTCATCCAAAATGATCGGGATGCGGCGACCGGTCAGCGGCAGATCGACGTATTTGCCATGCAGTGCGGTGTAGCGCGCGTCCTCCGGGTGCACCATCGCGGCGGTGTCGCCGAGCATGGTTTCCGGGCGGGTGGTGGCCACGATCACGTAGTTGCGTGTTTCGCGCAGCGTCTCGTTGCCGTCGGCGTCCACTTCCACGTGTTCGTAGCTGACGCCATCGGCCAGCGGGTAGCGCAGCTCCCACAGATGGCCGTTTTCTTCTTCGCTCACCACTTCCAGATCCGAGATCGCGGTTTTCAGCACCGGATCCCAGTTGACCAAACGTTTGCCGCGATAAATCAGGCCCTGTTCGTGCAGGCGCACGAAGGCTTCGATGATGGCTTTGGACGGCATCGGGTCCATGGTGAACACGCTGCGCGACCAGTCGCCGGACGCGCCGAGTCGACGCATCTGGCGCTCGATCGTGCTGCCCGAATGCTGCTTCCATTCCCACACTTTTTCGATGAATTTTTCGCGGCCCAGCGCATCGCGGGTTTCGCCCTTGCCTTCGATGGCAAGGTTGCGCGACACCACCATTTCGGTGGCGATACCGGCGTGGTCAGTGCCCATCTGCCACAAGGTGCGATAGCCGCGCATGCGGTGATAGCGCACCAGTGCATCCATCAGCGTGTGCTGGAAGGCGTGGCCCATGTGCAGGGTGCCGGTCACGTTCGGCGGCGGCAGCAAGATGGTGTACGCCGGGCCGTCGCCCTGCGGGGTAAACGCGCCACTGCTTTCCCACTGCGCGTACAGACGGGTTTCGAAGGATTGCGGATTGAAGCCGGAGTCGAGGGTGGTCATGGGGCGTGTCACATGTCGAATTTTTTGAGCTCGAAACCGAGCGTTTGGTAATGCTTCCAGCGTTCGCGCAGCGGGTCGCGCGCGGCGGGATCGGCAGGCACCACTTCCAGCACCCGGTCGAATTGGCCGGAAGGTGCGGCGTCGCGCAGATTGATCAACAACGGGCGCAGCGCCGCATCGGCGTCGGGCGCTGCAATCAACACCGGCGCTTCGTCTTCATCGGCATCCATGCCGGCAATTTGGTGCGGCAGATATTCGTCGGGATCGAACGCCCACAGCAGATCATCCAGTGCTTCGGCCTGTGCTTGGTCGCGCGCCAAAATCAGTGTGGGCAGGTTGGCGGCATAGGCCCGCTTCGCCAGTTCGCAGACCAGCAGCAGGGGCTGCTCGCGAAAGCGCGGCTTGTCGATCAGGTAGAAGTGGGCTTTGGGCATTACGCCGCCGAACGATCCAGCAACCACTGCGACAACATGCCCACCGGACGGCCGGTGGCCATGCCCAGTTTGCCGTCGTCAGAGGCGCTACCGGCGATGTCCAAATGCACCCAGCGCTGGCCGTCGGTGAAGCGCGACAGGAAGCAGCCGGCGGTAATCGCACCGGCCCAGCGGCCGCCGATGTTGTAGACATCGGCAAAGGCGGAATCCAGCATCGGCTGGTATTCGTCCCACAGCGGCAATTGCCAGCCACGGTCGAAGACGGTTTCGCCGGCGTCCAACAGTTCACGCGCCAAGTCGTGACTGGTTTTGGTCATCACGCCGGTGGCGTATTTGCCCAGTGCAACCATGCAGGCACCGGTGAGGGTGGCCACGTTCACCAGTGCGGCCGGCTCAAACCGCTGCGCATAGGTCAGCGCGTCGCACAAAATCAGGCGACCTTCGGCATCGGTATTGCCTACCTCAATGGTCTTGCCGGACATGCTGGTGATCACGTCGGACGGGCGGTAGGCATCGCCGTCGATGGCGTTTTCCACCGCGGCGGCAATACACACCAGATTGATCGGAAGTTGCATTTTGACCGCCGCCACGAACGTGCCCAGCACGCTGCCGGCACCGCACATGTCGTACTTCATTTCCTCGATGCCGCCCTGCGTTTTCAAGTTCACGCCACCGGTATCGAAGGTGATGCCCTTGCCGACCAGCACATAGGGTTTGGCATCGCCGCCGTTGGTGTACTTCAGCACGATCAGGCGCGGGCGCTGCGCACTGCCACGCGCCACGGCGAGTAGCGAACCCATGCCGAGGGCTTCCATCGCAGCGTCGTCCAAAATATCGCAAGCGGCGCCGGGTTGATTGGCGGCGAAGTCTTGCGCTTGTTGGGCCAGATACGCCGGGTTGCAAATATTGGGCGGCAGGTTGCCCAGCTCGCGGGTGAACTGCACGCCCGCGGCAATCGCAACACCTTGCGCCAGTGCGGTGGCGTCGCTGCCGCTGATGTCCAGTTGCGCCAGCCCCTTTTCATCGCGCTTGGCGTTCTTGGCACCCAAGGTGGCGGTGTAGCGGTAGCAGGCGTGATCGGCGGCGATCACCGCTTGGCGGATAGCCCACGCGGCATCGCGGTCCTTGACCGGCACTTCGCTCAGTGTGAACAACGCATGCGTCACCGGGCCGGTCTTGAGCGCGCGCGCCGCATCGCCGATGGCTTTCAAGTATTGCGGCACGCCAAACTTGTTGGCATCACCCAGACCAATCACCAGCACGCGCGGTGCGCTGACGCCGGGCACATCGTGCAGCAGCGCGGTTTTGCCGGTTTTGCCGGACACATCGCCACGAGCGATCAGCGCTTGCAGGCGGCCTGCGCTGGCGGTATCGAGGGCGCTGGCGGCGGGGCTCAGGCTACCATCGGCAAAGGCGCCTACCACGATGCAGTCGACAGTGGCGGTGGCGGGAGAGGTCTGGTTCAGGTGGAATTGCAGGCTCATCGAACAAGGTATCCAGTCGAAATGTGCGGCAGACGGGCAGACGCTCGCAGGCAGCGGCCTTCGGGCATGCGGGCGAGCGTGGCTTACAATGCGCGGCTGCGCTTGGCGCAGGTCGTGATCGCAATGAACCCCTTATTCTAAAGCAAGCAGGCCCGATGCCGAAGCTGGACCGCTACCTCACCGCTGAATTCACCCGCGCCATCGTGGCGTCGTTGGTGATCTTGGGCATGGTCAGTATGGGCGGTGTGTTTGCCGATCTGGTGGGCGAAATGGCGCGTGGCAAAGTGCCACCGGCGCTATTGCTGTCGCAGCTGGGTCTGCGCTTGCTGGGCTATTTGCCCTTGATCTTGCCGCTGGCGCTCCTTCTGGGCTTGCTGTTGGCCACCGGGCGGCTGTACCGGGATTCGGAAATGCATGTGCTGCACGCCATCGGCATTGGCCCGCGTCGGCTGCTGCGGCCACTGTTGCTGGTGATGGTGCCGATGGTGATGGTGATTGGCCTGTGTTCGTTGCTGTTGGGGCCATGGGCCAACCGGTTGGCACGCGGCATGGTGATCGAAGCCAACAAAAACCTGCTGGTGGCCGGTCTTGAGCCGGGCCGGTTTACCCCGATGGCCAATGGCGGCGTGGCCTACGTGGGCAATATGTCGAACGATGGCACCAAAATCTCGCATGTGTTCATTTATCGTGAACGTGGCGACCGCATGGATGTGGCCACCGCGCAGACCGGGCAGATGTATCGCGATCAAGGGGTGCGCGTGCTGGCCCTGATGGACGGGTTTCGCGTGGAAGGACCCGTCAGTGGGGCGAATCTGGATTACCGCCTGATGCGCTATGCCCGCAACGAATTGCAGTTGCCGGCACCGGATGACCCACGCAATTTGGAAACGCCGGAATACCAGCTCACCCCGGCCTTGTTGCGCAATCCGGCAGCACCGGCACGCGCCGAATTGCACTGGCGCATCGCCCCGCCGCTGCTGGCGCTGGCCTTTGCCTTGATGGCCATCCCATTGGGCCGCAGTTCCCCCCGGCAGGCACGTTACGGCTCGGTATTGCTGGCCTTTTTGGCCTATCTGGTGGGCATTTTCATGATGATGCTGGGCACCCAATGGATTGCCGAGGGGCGCGTGCCCGGTGCGGTGGGTTTGTGGTGGTTACTGCTGCCGATGCTGGCCTTGGGGCTGTGGTTGTATGTGCGTGATGGTCGCGTGGCGCGTGCATGGTGGCGGCGATGAAACATTGGCCACGGCTGCATGACAGCTATATCGCACGTTCGGTGGTCAGCAGTGTGCTGCTGGTGTGGGGGGTAGTGCTGGGTTTGGATGTCGTGCAGGCGCTGGCTGGCGAAATGAGCGACGTCGGCAAGGGTGCCTACACCATCAACCATGCCATTGCCGCCACCGGGCTGACCATTCCCAGCCGTGCTTACACCTTGTTTCCCACCGCTGCGGTGATTGGGGTGTTGTTGGGGCTGGGGCAGTTGGCGGCCTCGTCCGAACTCACCGTATTGCGTGCATTGGGACTGTCGCGAAAGCGGCTGAGTGTCTCGGTGGCCTTGTCCTTGCTGCTGCTGACCGCGCTGATGGTGGTCAATGGCGAAACCTTGGCACCGTGGGGGGATGATCGCGCGCAGGCGATTCGCTCGGTGCGCCACAGTGACATGGTGGTGTCCAAATACAGTGGGCTATGGGCGCGCGAGGGTGGCATGTTTCTCAATGCGCGCACCGGTGAACAAAAGCAGCGTGGCAACGAGCGCTGGCTGGAATTGCGCGGCGTGCGCCTGTTCGAATTTGCCGAAGATGGCCGCCTGCGTTCGATTGCGAATGTGCAGATTGCCGAACACCGCGCGGGGCATTGGTTATTGCATGGTGTCGAGCGCACCCGCTTCGACACCCGCGCCGTGCAGCGCAGCAAGGTGGCGGAAGAACGCTGGGATTCACAACTGGATGAATCCGCCTTGGCCTCGGGGGTCACCAAGCCCGGCAATATGGCCAGCAGCGAGCTGAGCACCAGTATTGATTACCGCAAGCGCAATGGGCTAGATTCAGGGGATTTTGAGCGAGTGTACTGGGGGCGCTGGTTCTATCCGTTGAATGTGCTGGCTATGTGCCTAGCGGCGATGCCCTTCGCTTTCGGCTCGCTACGTAGTGGCGGCTATGGCAAGCGCGTGTTTATCGGTATTATTTTTTCGCTGAGCTTTTGGATGTTGCAAAAAATGGCAGTAGAAATTAGTCAGACGTTTAGGTTTGATTATCGGGTTGCCTATCTGATGCCGCTGATTGTTATGACCATTATCTCCGCTGTCTTTTTCAATCGGCGTAGCCGTTAGGGAAGTTCTGAGTGATTTACACTTGGTCGTCATTCCCGCCATCGCGAGGATGGTGACATTTGTTCGGATCATCCTTAGAAAAAGCGCCGGCATTATTAATGCCGACGCTGTAAGCACTTGCGATAACCCTGAGATTATGGCGCGCAACGGTTCACATAACCAGTGAAGAGAGTTACGATGAAGTCGGCTGCAGACTCTACGTAGTGAGCAATGCCGGTATCATGCGAATGATGGGAGCAATAGGTAGGGGTGGATGCAGCTAGGGCGGTAAATGGGATCGCAACCAGCAATACAGACATAGCAAGTGCTTGAAATTTCCATTTTTTCAAAATTCCCATTGTCATTTCCTTGAATTGTGAGTTAGTTGGTCGCCGCAACTATGCAGCGTGACAATCTTCACTCATTAGGGGGGGGGGGGGGTCAAGGGGGGACTCGACGCACTCGCAGACCACTGGCGCGGTCATGCCAGGTCAGGCCATCACGATCCAACCACGCCCAGCAAAACCCCAACCCCCCACACAGTAGCGACACACTGGCGATGGCATAGCGACGCCATAGGGCCCGCAAATTGGCGGGTTGGCCGGTGGCATCGGTCACTTGCAAGCGCCACGCACGCATACCGATGGTCTGCCCGCCGCGCTGCCAACTGCGGGTGGCATACAGCCCGGCAATGCCCCAGAACACGGCAAATTCCAGCGCGCCCAGCCAACCGCCGCGCACTCCATCGCCGTGTAGCAAGGTGAACACGCCCGCCGCCACAAACCACAGCGCCAGCACCGGGAAGAAGTCGTACAGCAAGGCCAATAAGCGCCAGCCGATCAGGGTGGGGGGGCGTTGGGAAATGGTCATCCAGACAGCATACAAGAGCACCGGGACAGGCTGCCCGCAGGGCGGGTAGAGGGTACTCTTCCTGCATGCCCACCCCAACCGACCGCCGCCTTGCTGCCCGCCATTTGCCGCCTTTGGCGGATGCTGATGCGGCGGTGATCGAGGCGTTCTTGGATGCCATCTGGGCCGAACACGGCCTCGCGCAGGCCACATTGGCGGCGTATCGCAGTGATTTACAGGCATTGGCGCGGCAACACCCGGGCATTGCTGGTCTGCCTCGCGAGGCCCTGTTCGCGCACCTGTCGCAGCGTGCGCAACAAGGCTATAGCCCGCGTAGCACCGCACGGCTGTTGTCTGGCCTGCATGCCTTCTATGCGCATGCGGTGCGCTGCGGCCTGCGTGCAGATGACCCCAGCGCACTGCTGCAAGCCCCCACATTGCCGCGTCTGCTGCCCAAGGCATTGTCCGAATCACAAGTGGCCGCCCTGCTGGAAGCGCCCAACAGCAGCAGCGCCGCCGGCCTACGCGACCGCGCCATGTTGGAGCTGATGTACGCCTGCGGGCTGCGCGTCAGCGAGCTGGTCACGCTGGCGAGCACTGCGGTGAACCTGCGCCAAGGCGTGTTGCGGGTGCGTGGCAAAGGCAACAAAGAACGGTTGGTGCCCTTGGGTGAAGAATCCAGCCATTGGCTTGCGCGCTATTTGGACAGTGCACGGCCACAACTACTGGCGGGTGTGCGCCAGCCTGCGGGTGTGGCGGTGTTATTTGTCAGCGAACGTGGCGATGCCCTCAGCCGGCAGGCATTTTGGGTGCTGGTGAAGCGGTATGCAGTGATGGCCGGCATCAACCCCAGCCAGATCAGCCCACACGGCTTGCGGCATAGTTTTGCCACCCATTTGCTCAACCACGGTGCCGATTTGCGTGCCCTGCAGATGCTGTTGGGCCACAGTGCTTTGGCCACCACTCAAATCTATACCTTGGTTGCCCGTGAACGTCTGCAAGACCTGCATGCCCGCCATCATCCGCGAGGCTGAACCTGCGGCAGCCCTGCGTTCGTACATGGGCTTGTGGCGGCGGCTTCCATGCGACACTAATGCACTTATTGCCCGCTTCCTAGGTCGAAGTGGCAGTGAATCTTGTGGCATTGAATCTTGTGGCATTGAATCTTTTGGAGTCGTGATGAAGCGTTTGTTGCTTGCCGTCTTGTTCGGTTTCAGCCTGTCCGCCTGTGCCCAGCCGGCGGCAACCCCGCAAAAAGTCACCCCCGCCACCGACGCGGCCACGCCAAAAGAGCCCAGCTTTGCCGCCGGCACCCCGGAAGCGCGGGTGCGTGAGGCATTAGCCAGGATCAACCCCAAAATCAAAGTCGAGTCGATCAGCCCGGCCCCCATCCCCGGCTTTCGTGAAGTCATTGCCACCGGTCAGGTGGTGTATGTCAGCGATGACGGCAAATACCTGTTCCAAGGTGGTCTGCTGGATATCGAAAAACGCAAGGACATGGGCGAAGTAGCAATGGCCAAGGTACGCAAGCAAGTGTTGGCCACCTTGCCGGAATCGGACCGCATCGTGTTTGCGCCTGCCGGCGTGACCAAACACACCGTAGTGGTATTGACCGATGTGGAATGCGGGTATTGCCGCAAATTCCATTCCGATATCGCGCAATACAACAAGCTGGGTATCCGGGTGGAATACCTAGCCTTCCCGCGTGCCGGCCTTGCCAGCCCGGATTATCAGAAAATGGTGGCGGTGTGGTGTGCACCCGACCGTAAAAAAGCCCTGACCGATGCCAAGAGCGACCGCCCGGTGGCGCAAGGCCAGTGCGCCAATACCCCCGTGGATCGCGAATACCGCGCTGGCTTGCGAATGGGCTTGGAAGGCACCCCGATGATTCTGAGTACCGATGGTCAGCAGCTGGGCGGTTACATGCCGCCGGATGCCCTGTTGCAGCGCTTGGATGCATTGGACAAGGAAAAAAGCGCCGGTTGAGGTGCATCTGTTGCAGTGGGCGTCGGCTTGAAGGCGCGGGCTCGGCTACAATAACCGGCCCGTTCCTACGGTTATTTCGGACATGATCGTCCTCGAGGGCGCCTCTGCCCTGTCGCCGTTTCGTCGCGACCGCTTGCAAACCCGCCTACAAACCTTGGTTTCCGGCCTGCGCCTGATCGGCGCATGGCATGGCTACTGGATCGATCCCGAGCCCGGCAGCAGCCCCGACATCGCCGCACTCTGTCGCATTTTGCAGGCCACTGAAACCTGCGCCGAAGCCGCCCCGGGTAGCGTCAGCCGCTACGTGGTGCCGCGTTTGGGCACGCTCTCACCGTGGGCCAGCAAGGCCACCGAGCTGCTGCGGGGGGCCGGCTTGCCGGTCAAGCGCGTGGAGCGCGGCACCCGGCTGGATGTGATCGGCTGGCCCGATGACGCGGCTGCCCAAGTGGCACTGGGCAAGCTGCTGCACGACCCGATGACGCAATCGCTGCTAACCACGCGCGACGCTGGCGCGGCGCTGTTTACCGCGCAGCCGGCAGGTGCGGTGGAGGTCATCCCGCTGGCACAGCTGGAGGCCGCCAACACGCGGCTGGGGCTGGCATTGGCCGAAGATGAAATCGACTATCTGCGCACGCGCTACGGCGCATTGGGGCGCGACCCGCACGATGTCGAACTGATGATGTTCGCGCAGGCCAACTCCGAGCACTGCCGGCACAAAATATTCAACGCATCTTGGACGATCGACGGCCGCGAGCAATCGACCTCGTTGTTCAAGATGATCAAGCACACCCACGCCAGCACGCCCGAGCACACGCTCTCGGCGTACAGCGATAACGCGGCGGTGGTGGAAGGCTATGCGGCATCGCGCTGGCGGCCTGATCCGCACAGCCAGCAATACCGCAGTGAAGCCGCCACCGAGAGCGCGTTTTGCATCAAGGTGGAAACCCATAACCACCCCACCGCGATTGCGCCGTTCCCCGGCGCGTCCACCGGCGCCGGCGGTGAAATCCGCGACGAAGGGGCCACTGGTCGCGGCGGCCGCCCGAAAGCCGGCATGTGCGGGTTCTCAGTCTCACATCTACGCATTCCCACCCTGCCGCAGCCGTGGGAAGGCCAGCGCAGCCTCAATCCGCGCATGGCCAGCGCGTTTGAAATCATGCGCGACGGCCCGCTGGGCGCGGCGGCATTCAACAACGAATTTGGCCGTCCCAACCTCACCGGTTATTTCCGTAGTTTTGAATTGCACGAAGGCGGCAACCTGACCCGCGCCTACGACAAACCCATCATGTTGGCCGGCGGCCTGGGCGCGATGGACCGCAACCAGGTGGAAAAGCTGCGGCTCTCTCCCGGCGATGCGGTGGTGGTGTTGGGTGGCCCGGCGATGTTGATCGGGTTGGGCGGTGGCGCGGCGTCCTCGGTGGCCTCGGGTGATTCCGCCGAAGACCTCGATTTTGCCTCGGTGCAGCGCGACAACCCGGAAATGGAACGGCGCGCACAAGAAGTCATCGACTGCTGCGTGGCGCTGGGCACCGACAACCCCATTTTGTGCATCCACGACGTGGGTGCGGGCGGGCTATCCAACGCCATCCCCGAACTGCTGCACGACTCCGGCGTGGGCGGGGTGATCGATCTGGGCTGCGTGCCCAAAGACGACCCGTCGCTATCGCCGATGCAACTGTGGTGCAACGAATCGCAAGAACGCTACGTGCTGGGCATCAGCCAAGCGCGGGTGGCCGAGTTTGCCGCCCTGTGCGCGCGCGAGCGCTGCCCGTTTGCCGTGGTGGGCGTGGCGACGGCGGCGGAGCACTTGCGGGTGGGCTATGCCGACCAAGCACCGGCGATTGATTTGCCCATGGATGTGCTCTTCGGCAAAGCCCCCAAGATGCACCGTGACACCGCGCATCCGGCACCGCCGCAATGGCCAGAAGCCGATACCGATACCCTGGATCTGCGCGATGCCGGCCTGCGCGTGTTGGCGCACCCGGCGGTGGCTTCCAAATCCTTCCTGATCACCATCGGCGACCGCACGGTGGGCGGTTTGACTGCGCGCGACCAAATGGTAGGCCCGTGGCAAATGCCGGTGGCCGATTGCGCCATCACCTTGTCGGGGTTTGATAGCTATACCGGCGAAGCGATGGCGATGGGCGAGCGCACCCCGCTGGCGTTGTTGGATGCCGCCGCCGCCGCGCGCATGGCAGTGGGTGAGGCCATCACCAACCTGTTGGCCGCGCCCGTGGATGCACTCAAGCGCATCAAACTATCGGCCAATTGGATGGCCGCCGCTGGCCACGCCGGCGAAGATGCGCGCCTATTCGACGCGGTCAAAGCGGTGGGCATGGAGCTGTGCCCCGCGTTGGAACTCAGCATCCCGGTGGGCAAAGATTCGCTGTCGATGCAGGCGCAATACCAGGCCGATGGCATCACCCAAAAATCGGTGTCGCCGGTCTCGCTGGTGGTATCGGCGTTTGCGCCGGTGCAGGATGTGCGCGGCCAACTGACCCCACTGCTGCAACGCGATGTGGACTCCGAATTGTGGTTGATCGGCTTGGGTGGCGGCCGCCAGCGCATGGGTGGCTCGATCTTGGCGCAGGTGTACCCAGACGCCGGCGGCGGCGAGCTGCCCGCATTTGGTGGCGACGCCCCCGACCTCGACGACCCGCAGCGCCTGCGCGCGCTGTTTGAACTGATTCGCGATGCACGCGCAGCGGGGATGTTGCTGGCCTATCACGACCGTTCCGATGGCGGCGTGTTTGCGGCGCTGTGCGAAATGGCGTTTACCGCGCATCTGGGGCTGGATATTCGCCTCGACGGTTGGGGCGATGGCCGCACCGGCGACCCGCTACGGGTGCTGTTCAACGAAGAGCTGGGCGCCGTGGTGCAAGTGCCGGTGGCCGAGCGCGCCGCGTTTGCCGATCTGGTGGCGCAGCACGGCTTGATCGAATGCGCCCAGCGCATTGCCCGGCCTACCACTGCCGCCACGATACGCATCAGCGATGGCGATGACGAGCTGGCGCAATGGCGGTGGGATGAATTGTTCGATGCGTGGTGGGCCGTCACCCATGCGATGCAACAGCTGCGCGACAACCCCGATTGCGCCGACAGCGAGCGTGACAGCGTGCGCCGCTTCGATGCGCCGGGTTTGCAGCCGCAGTTGACTTTCGATGCCGCCGAAGACGTCGCTGCACCGTTCATCAACACCGGTGTGCGGCCCAAGGTGGCGGTCCTGCGTGAGCAGGGCGTCAACAGCCAACTCGAAACCGCGTATGCGTTTGACCGCGCCGGGTTTGCGAGTTTCGACGTGCATATGAGCGACTTGATTGCCGGCCGCTTTGATCTGGCCGACTTCCACGGCGTTGTCGCCTGCGGCGGGTTCAGCTACGGCGATGTGCTGGGTGCAGGGCGCGGCTGGGCCACGTCCATTCTGGAGCGCAGCGCATTGCGTGCCATGTTTGAGCGCTTCTTCGCCCGCGACAACAGCTTCTCGCTGGGGATCTGCAACGGCTGCCAAATGCTGGCGCAGTTGCGCGACATTATCCCCGGTGCCGAGCATTGGCCCAGCTTCCAGCGCAATACCAGCGAGCAGTACGAAGCGCGTCTGGCGTTGCTGGAAGTCGCAGACTCGCCGTCGATTCTGTTGCGTGGCATGCACGGCGCGCGCATCCCGGTGGCGGTGGCGCATGGCGAAGGCCGCGCGGTGTTCGCCAATGGTCATGATCAGTCCGCCGTGGATGTGGCGCTGCGCTTTGTAGAAGGTGGCCAGACCGCGCTGCATTACCCCGCCAACCCCAACGGCTCGCCCGATGGTATTGCCGGTGTCAGCAGCCGCGACGGCCGCGCTACCATTTTGATGCCGCACCCCGAGCGCACCTTGCGGCGTGCCAATTTCAGCTGGGCACCGGCCGACTGGCCGGAAGACTCGCCGTGGCAACGCATGTTCCGCAATGCGCGGGTGTGGGTGGGGTAAGCGCCAACAACAACGCCGGCTTGCGCCGGCGTTGTTGT
>NZ_DAOOUM010000035.1:0-26146 GCF_035369645.1 Thermomonas sp.
GACTATCAAAAACCGTTGCTGCTGCTGGGTCAGCGGCAGGGGTTGTTCGATACCGTCAACCGCCACTATCCGGCGATCTGGAGGCTGTACAAAGCACAAAAATCGCTGGATTGGGACGAAAACGAATTCGACTATTCCTCGTGCAATGCCGATTTCAAATCGTGCTCGCGCGGCACCTACGACATGATGATCAAGACGCTGGCCTGGCAGTGGGAAGCCGACAGCGTGGCCTCGCGTGCGATTGCGCCAGTGCTGGCGCCGTTCATCACGTCATCCGAGTTGTGGGCAGCATGGCAACGGGTGTCCGACAACGAAGTGGTGCATGCGGCCACGTACTCGGAAATCGTGCGCAATTCGTTTGATGATCCCGCTGTCATTCTCGATGAAATCCTGCGCGTGCAAGCGGCGCACGACCGGCTGCATTGCGTGGCACAGGCGTTTGCCGAGGGCTATGAGGCTTCGCACAAATACGCCATCGGCCAATTGCCCAATGACCAAACCACCTATAACGCGGTGTTCATGACCATCGTCGGGCTGTTCTGCATGGAGCGGATTCAATTTTTGGCTTCATTTGCAGTGACCTTCGCCATTTGTGATACCGGGCTGTTTCAGCCGATTGGCAAAGCCATCCAGAAAATTGCGCAAGACGAGTTGGAAATCCACGCCGAGCTGGACCGTGCGGTGCTCCTGAATGAACTGTCCACCGAACGCGGGCAGACCGCGTTTGCGCAATGCCATGACGCAATCCAAGCCTTGATCGAGGAAGTGATCGACAGCGAACTGCGCTGGATCGATTACCTGTTTTCCGATGGCCGCGAACTGGTGGGCATGAATGCCGACCGCCTGTCGGCATGGACGCTGTATTGCGCCAAAGATGTGTATCAAACCCTGGGCCTTGCCAGCCGCAAGCATGCGCTGCCCGCCAGCAATCCGCTGAAGTTCATGGAGAAGTGGCTGAACATCAGCAAGACCCAAGCCTCGCCGCAAGAACAAGACATCGCCGCATACAAGGTTGGGGTGATGCGTCGCACCGACCAAGACGTAGTGTTTGACGACGACTTCTAAACCGCACCTATTTCAAGCACAAGGAACCGCGATGCATATCCATATTTACGGCAAAGACGGCTGCGTCAATTGTGAAAAAAGCAAACTGCTGTGCCAGATGCAATCCCTTGATTTCCATTACCACACGGTGGGTGCCGATATCAGCGTGGACGAGCTACACGCCAAGGTCGGTACGCCGGTGCGCAGCTTGCCGCAAATTTTCATTCAAGGTGATGCGGCGCTCACGCATATCGGCGGCTATGAGGAGTTGCGGCAACACTTGCGCCAACAGCATTGAGTTGCGTTGGGGAGAGATGCCCGCCTGCGTGGGGGTAGCAGTACATGTTCAGCGTTGCTTTGCGGCCGGGTTGTCTTACCGCATCGGCAACGCACCCGTGCCGCGTTAACATGTGCGGCATGGATCAGCCCCAGCAAAACTTCGGTAACCACCTGTTGATCGCGCTGCCGTCACTGCGCGATACGCATTTTGATCGCAGCGTGACGTTAATCTGCCAACACGACAGCGATGGCGCGATGGGGGTGGTCATCAACCGGCCCTCGGAGTACACCGTGGGCGAGGTGCTGCAACAGATGGGGATGCGCTGTGATAACGATGCGTTGAAGACGCAGGTCGTGTTGGCTGGCGGGCCGGTACACCCCGAACGTGGTTTTGTCCTGCACGAGGGGGATAAAGGCTGGGATTCCAGTTTAGTAGTGGGCGAGGGTTTGTACCTGACCACCTCACGTGATGTGCTGGAAGCGATGGCGTGCGGCGAAGGCCCGCAACAGGCGTTGATCACGCTAGGTTGTGCCGGGTGGGGTGCAGGGCAGTTGGAGCATGAATTGGCCGACGATAGTTGGTTGTTGGTGCCCAATCGGCGGGCGGTGTTATTTGATTTGCCGATGGCGATGCGTTGGCAATCGGCGGCGGGCAGTATTGGGGTGGACTTGCTCAACCACGTGAATCACAGCGGCCACGCATGAGCCAGGCTGCCGCCACCGGCTTTGCGCTGCGTGCCGACGGCACTGTATTGGGCTTTGACGTGGGCGCGCGCCGGATTGGCGTGGCGGTGGGCAATGCGTTGACCGGGAATGCCAGTGCCATCGCGGTGATCGATGTGCATGCCAATGGGCCAGACTGGGCACATTTCGACAAACTCCTGCGCCAATGGCGGCCCGACGGCCTGATCGTGGGTGACCCGATGACATTGGATGGCGGTGACCAGCCCATCCGCAAAGCCGCCAAGGCATTTGCGCTTGCGGTACAGCAACGCAGCGGGCTGCCGGTGGCCATGGTCGATGAGCGGAATAGTTCGCAAGAGGCCGCACGCCGGTTTGCGGCGGCGCGCGCCGCCGGTACCCGCAAGCGTCGTGATGCCGACGTGCTAGATGCGGTGGCAGCGGCGGTGATCATCGAACGCTGGCTGTCCAGCCCGCGTGATGCGATGGCGTTAAGCTCCGACGCATAACCATTGGATATGCCCGCTGCTGCTGGCAGCACGCGCAAAAACAACTTGCGCAGGCTTGCCTTAGACTTTGCAGATGCAAATTGGCGGCCTTTCCATCGATGATGACGCGCTGATCGAACGCTTCGTGCGGGCGTCGGGGCCGGGTGGGCAAAACGTCAACAAGGTGGCCACTGCGGTGGAGCTGCGGTTTGATGTGGCGGGGTCACCCTCGTTGCCGGAGCCAGTGCGCGCACGCCTGCTGGCCAAGCGCGACCGGCGCATGACCGCAGAGGGGGTGCTGGTGATCAATGCGCAACGCTTCCGCACCCAGGAGCGCAACCGCGAGGATGCGCGCACACGCTTGGCGGCGTTTATCGAAGCGGGCTTGCATGTACCCACACCGCGCATTGCCACCAAACCCACACGCGCCTCCAAAGAGCGCCGCTTGGGCGAAAAGCGTGGACGTGCGAGCATCAAGCAGGGGCGCACTGGGCGAGGTTGGGATTGAGTCAGACAGACAAGCACGCGGTGGTGTTGGCCGTGCCGTCGCAGGTACCGAAGATGCCGCGCTACCGGTTTGCGCAGTGGTTGGGCCGCAGTGTGTTGCGGCTGGGCGGTTGGCGCATGCGTGGCGAGATACCCAACATTCCCAAAGCGGTACTAATTGCGGCCCCGCATTCGTCCAATTGGGATGGCGTGTGGGGGATTGCCGCCAAATTGGCGATGGGGCTACGGCTGTCGATTTTAGGCAAGCACAGTTTGTTCAAGGTGCCGTTGATGGGGCCGCTGTTGCGCTGGCAGGGGGTGATTCCGGTCAACCGCAGTGCGCCGCAAGGGGTGGTGGAGCAAGCGGTGGCGGCGATGCAGGCACGTGCTTGCATTTGGTATGCAATCGCACCCGAAGGAACCCGCAAGCAGGTGCAGCAGTGGAAGCCGGGGTTCTGGCGGATTGCACATGCGGCGGGTGTGCCGGTGGTGGTGGCGGCGTTTGACTATTCCAGCCGCAGCATCGTCATTGGCCCGGCATTTACGTTGAGTGATGACATGCAGGCCGACATCGCACGCATCCAGCACTGGTATGCGCCGTTCAAAGGGCGCAACCATGATGTGGTGCAAATGCAATCGTGATGTAAAAACGCCCCGATTTCTCGGGGCGTTTGGGTTGCGCGTGAGGGTGTGGCTCACTCCAGCGACTTGCCGCCAATTTTCCATGTCACTTGCAGATAGAAGCTGCGCCCAATGCTGTCAAACCACGAGGTGTCGTAGTACGGATATGCAGACCACGTGGCATCACGCGGCGGCATTTTGTCGAACAGATTGTTGACCGACAGCGACAGCCGCAGATGGTCGTTGATGTCGTAGCGGGCACTGCCATTGAAGCGCCATGTGGCGGGCGTCCAGGCATCGTTGGCGTAATTGGCCACGCGGCCCAGATAATTGCCAAACAGACCGGCACCCCAAGCGCCGCTGTCCCAATTCACGCCCACGTTGGCCTTGGTGCGCGGAAGAGTGGTATCGCTGAAGCTGACATCCAGCATGTTTTCGGTGGGGTCACCCGGGTACTGTTGACGGGTGTGCCGGCGCGTCCAGTTGTAGTTGCCGCTGAAGCGGAAATCACCCGCGCTGGCGGTTTGCAGACGGTAGTTGGCGGTGACATCCACACCCGAGGTTTGCTCTTGCGCGATGTTGATCGGTCCAAAATGCACACTGGTGATGTTGCCGTTGGCATCGCGGATCACCCGCGCCAGTGCATCCACACACGACGGTGAGTGGATGTCCACGCTGGCCCCCGACTCGGTCTTGCCGAGCCGGCAATTGGCCTCAGTGACGCGCAACAGTTCACGGTCTTGCGTCTGCACCTGATTGTTCACGCTGATCTTGTAGTAATCGACAGCGATGTCGAAGCTGGAGGTGGGCGACCACACAAACCCCACGGTGGCCGATTTGCTGGTTTCGACATCCAAATTGCGGTTGCCGGCATACACGTCGCGGGTGTTGATATCCCAACTGCCGTCGTCATAACAATCGGCATTGTTGAAGCCGGGTTCGTCGGTGCGGCATTGGAAGTAGTCGGTGGACACTTTGCGGTAGTAGTCGTTACCGGCGAACAGATAGTGCATGTCCGGCGCGCGGAAGCCGGTGCCATACGAGCCACGGACCAGCAGCGTATCCAGTGGCCGCCATTCCAAGCCGGCACTGTAAGTGAATTTGCCGGGGTGCTTACCATCATAGCCATAGCGGTCATAGCGGCCCGCAAGGCTGGCTTGCAGCGTACTGAACAACGGCAGGCGCAATTCGCCGGCGGCACTCCAGCGGTCGCGCTTGCCGCTGCCATCGCCATAGCGCGGGCCAAAATAGGCGGTATCGGTCAGTGCCAGCGGGTCGGGATTGATGTGGTAAGACTGCTTGCCGTATTCCAGCACGCCGGCAAAACCGGCATCACCGGCGGGCAGGGTAAACAGCACGGGCGTGTCGAAGGTGAAGCTGAGGTTGTCGTTGGCCGCCTTGGGGCGGAACGTGGACATCGCCGCCAGTGAGGCAAATTCGGCGGTGGTCAACGGCTTGAACAGACGGTTGGGATCGGGTGCGTAAATCGCGTAGCCATCATCGTCATAGCCCAAACGCTGGCCAAGGAAGAAGGTGTTGGCGGCATCCATCTTGATGCGCGGCATGCTGACATCGGCTTTGTATTGCGAGTGGTTGTAGGCCGCTTCCCAGCTCCAGTTTTCACCCCAGAAACCCTTGAAGCCGGTGGTGATGGCGAAGGTTTTTTCAGTGGTGATATTCATGCGGTTTCGCAGGCCGCCCACTTCTTCCGGGGTGAACTGCCGCTGCCAGACTTCGTATTGATCGGTGTTGGCGTTGTAGAAAATATTGTCATCCACATCCGCCGCATTGGGGTCTTGGAAGGCCCAGCCCATATGGTCGCTGGCCATATTGCCCACGCGAGAGGTCAGTACATTGCCATTGGTGCCGCTGAGCAGCTTGACCTTCTGATAGCCGATCTGGGTGTCGGCAAACCAGCTGAGTTGGTCAGAGAAATGGTATTCAAACGAGCCATAAGCGGTTGCGCCACGGCGCTCGTTTTGGATGGTGCGGTAGGCAATTGCACGGTCACTGCCGCAGTAGGCGCGGCCACGGGTGTCCACTGCCAGCACGGTGGTGCCGTCGTTGAGACCGGCCAGTGCTTTGCAGTCATCTGGTGGCGCTGTTTTATTGATTTGTGCAATCACGCGCGGCAGTTGGCTGCGGGCGGTAGGGCCATCGGTGGTGGAATTTTGGATGCCACGCTGGTAGCCCCAGACCGGGCGCTTGTCCATCAATTCCAAGCCGACGATGCCGGTGAAATTGCCGCTTTCAAAGCCCGTGGTCAGGGTCAAATTGTGTGATTGCCCACCACCACGGCTGGTGTCGCCATAGCGATAGTCAATGGTGGTGCCGTCGGCGGATTTCTTCAGAATGAAGTTGATCACACCCGCCATCGCGTCCGAGCCATACACCGCCGAGGCGCTGCCAGTGAGCACTTCGATGCGGTCGATCATACCCAGCGGGATGTTGCCGATATCGGTGAAATTGCTTTTGCCATTCAGCGGCAGCGGGAAGTCGGCAACCCGGCGGCCGTTGATCAGCACCAAGGTGTGGTTGGGGCCAAGCCCGCGCAGATCCACCGCCTGCGCACCGGGAGTGGACTGCGCGCTGGTGGTGTTTTGCTGGCCCTGCACGGTGCCGCTGTTTTGGCTGAGCGAGCGCAGCACATCCGGCACGCTGGTGAAGCCGGCGGCCTTGATTTGTTCGGCGCTGACCACGGTGATGGGCGCCGGGCCTTCCACTTGCGCGCGCGGGATGCGCGAGCCGGTGACCTGCACCGATTGCAAGTTGGTGACCGTGCTGTCACTGGCCGCTTGCGCGGGCTTGGCGGCGGCCGGTTTGGCCGCCGGTGCGGCTTGCTTGGTCGCTGCGGCAGGCACGATTAGCACCGCGCCGGAGGCATCGCGCTGGGCGCGGAAGCCGCTGTTCTTCAGCAGCGCATCCAGTGCCTGTGGCGAGGCGGCTTGGCCGTTCAGGCCGGCGCTGCGCGCGCCTTGGAGTTGGTCGGCGCGATACACCAACTGGGTGCCGGACTGGCGTGCATACGCATCCAGCGCCGAGGTCAAATCACCGGCGGGGATAGCAAGGCGAGGGGCGGTTTGTGCGTGTGCTGCCAAGGCGGCAGTGCAGGCCAGCGATAACATCAGGGCGCGAAGCGGACGGGACGGTTTCATGATTGGCGGTTTCCCCATGGGCACTCGATGCGGTGCCGTTACAAAGTATTGACGAATGTGTGCGAAAAATCCCGCCCCCGCCCGCATTCGCCCTGACGCGTACTAGCGCGAACGCAGGACAATTTCGCCAGCATGGGTGCTGGCACGCACCGGAAAGCCGGCTTCCAGCAAGCGCACAAAGGCATCTTGGTTATCCCAGCGAAAACTGCCGCCAATGCGTAAATGGGCCACGTCGGCATCGGCAATGCGCAGTTGGCGCGTGTTGTAGCGGTTGAACTCGGCAACGGCGTCTTGCAGCGGGGTGTCGCGAAACACCAACCAGCCATCGCGCCAGTCTAGGAGTTGCTTGGCTTCGGACAGGGCCATGCTGCGCACCAGCACGCTGCCGTCGTGCACCAAGGCCACGCTGCCCGCCGGGAGTAGGGATGAGGGAGAGGTTTGTCCGTCGGTATGCGGGGCATCCAAGCGCACCGTGCCTTCGGTCACCACCACGCGTAAGTCGTCGCGGTCACGGCGCACCGAAAACCGGGTGCCAACGGCGACCGCACGATAGCCGCCCACCGCGACTGCAAACGGACGTTGTGGATCTTTGGCGACCGCAAAAATGGTTTCGCCACGCACCAAGCTGACATCACGCTGCGTGCGCGCCAGCCGCACGTCGATGCGGCTGTTGCTGGCCATGGTCGCCTGTGAGCCATCCAGCAGCGATTGGGTGCGAACCTCGCCGATGGCCGTGCGATAGGTGGCAACATCCACATGGGTGTAATTGCGCCAGCTCCAACTGAGCAGCAGTGCGCAGCAGCCTGCCATTGCGATGGCGCGAACAAGTCGCTGGCCACGGCTGCGGGGCGTGGGTCTGTGCGATGCCCGGGCGGGGCGCAGCGCCAGCAGCATTTGCGCGCGACGATCCGCTGGCGCGGCGTGCCAGTAGCCTCGTGGGGGTGGCCCGGCGTGTGACCAACCGGCCCCCAGCGCTTGTAACCGGTCGCTTTGCGCCCAACTGGCCTGCAAACGCAAGAACGCCACCCGGTGGCGGGTGTCTGCCGCCAGCCAGGCATCCAATGCAGTGACGTCACTGGCCCCCCAGTGCCCGCTATCGCGCTGCGCTAGCCAGTCGGCGGCGCGCGCTTCGATCTCATTCGGCGTAAGGGTGGGCATCGGCAGCACCCGCAATGGACGCGGTAGGTGGACGCACGGGATCGCCAGCGGACAGCGCGTCAGCCAGTAGGCGCATCCCTTTGGCAATGTGTTTTTCCACGGTTTTCTCGCTGATCCCTAGGCGTTTTGCCACTTCTTTTTGCGACAACTCCTCCACCCGGCGCAGCCACACCACTTCGCGACAGCGATCTGGCAATTGGTCGAATGCGGCGGCCAGCCACTTCAACGATTGCCGACCCCCGCACCAGCGTTCCGGTGACACCTCTTCCACTAAGACGTGCGAAGGATCGAAATCACCCATTGGCTCGATCGACACCACCTTGCTGCGGCGTAGGCGGTCGGTCATCAGATGGCGCGCGCTGGTAAACAAAAACGCTTTGGGTTGCGTCAGCGTTGCCTTGGCGGCGGCCTCGTACACCCGCGCATACACCTCTTGGCGCAGGTCGAGGACTTCGTCTGGGTGTGGCCAATGCCGGTGCAGGTAGCGCAGCAGCGCAGCCTCGTGGGTCAGGATTTGGGTGACGAACCAATGGTCGAGTGGGGCCTGGTGCATGCTTGCACCATAGCCGATTGCCTGCCCATGTGGCGTGCCAACAACGGCATAGGGGGAAATCGCCCGTGCTTCGTCTAGTACCGTATAGCCAACTCAGAAAGGGGTGTCACGATGAAGCGATTTGCCGGCTGCTCGATAGTCTTGACGGCGCTCTTGCTGGCGCTGCCAACGCGGCCCGTGCAGGCGGCCAATGTCGATTACTACGTGCTGGGAAATGTGCAGGCCAAAACTCCCGGCAAGGTGCAGCCTGGCTTGTTGTTGATGGGCGGTGGCGATCGCAATTTCGATGCCATGCATTGGTTCATGAACAAAGCCGGCAACGGCCATATCGTGATATTGCGGGCATCGCTGGGCGGGCAGATTGGCGAAGAATTCTTCAATAAAGTGGGTGGAATCCAGTCGGCGGAAACCTTCGTCTTCAAAGATCGCGACGCTGCCAGCGACCCCAAAATTTTGGCCGCCATTCGCCACGCCGATGGCATCTTCATCGCCGGTGGTGATCAAGCGCGCTATGTGCGTTATTGGCGCGGCACGCCGTTGGCCAAAGCACTGAACGACCATGTGAAAGCTGGCAAGCCGCTGGGCGGCACCAGTGCCGGTTTGGCGATTCAAGGGGAATACCTGTATAGCGCAATGGACGGCGGCAGCATCACCAGCCCGCGCGCGCTGGCCGACCCACTGGGGGACAGCAACACGATTGAAACCGGCTTCCTCAATTTTTCATTGCTGGAAGGCGTGATTACCGACACCCACTTCAGCGAGCGTGCGCGGCTAGGCCGGCTGGTGGCGTTTTTGGCTAAGAGTGAAGAACTTGCCGGCCGCCCGCTGATTGGCTTGGGCGTGGACGAACGTGCCGCAGTGGCGGTGGAGGGCGACGGCACCGCGCGCGTGTACGCCACCGCACGCGGGGCGGGTGCCACCGTGGTGCATGGTGGGTTTAACCGCAAGCAGACCGAAGAACACGCCATGCGCTTGGATCGTCTATGGGCGGTGGGCGCGGACTCGGGTTCGGTCTTGCACCTGCCGACGGGGGAAGTAGAAAAACCGGCATTTGCACGCAATTACGCGGTGCGTGATGGCGTGTTGGTGGCATTGGATACCCCCACGCTGGTGATTCACGGCGGTGCCGGTGTGGAGCCTGGCGATTTGACCCCGCAAGAGGAAGACGACGCCCGCAAGGCGATGGAAAAGGCATTGCGTGTGGGTTACGCCAAATTGCAGGGCGGCAGCTCGTCGGTGGACGCGGTGACTGCCGCGATCACCGTGATGGAAGACGCCCCGCAATTCAACGCTGGGCGGGGTGCGGTGTTCACCCACGATGGCCGCAATGAACTGGACACATCCATCATGGACGGCAGCAGCGGCATGGCCGGGGCTGCGGCAGGTCTGCATCGGGTCAAGAATCCGATCCTGCTGGCGCGCGCGATCATGGAGAAATCCAAGCACGTGATGATGGTCGGTGATGGCGCGGAAATCTTTGCCAAGGAACAAGGCATCAGCTTGGTGGATCCGGCGTATTTCCGTACTGAAAAGCGCTGGAAAGCGTTGCAGGATGCATTGCAGGCGGAGGCCAAAGCGCAAGCTTCCAACACCCCGCTGGTGCTGCCGGGCAAGGCGTACTTTGGCACCGTAGGCGCGCTGGCATTGGACGCCAAGGGCAATCTGGCGGCGGGCACCTCCACCGGCGGCATGACCAATAAACGCTACGGGCGCGTGGGTGACTCCCCGATCATTGGGGCCGGCACCTGGGCCGATACCGGCTGCGCGGTGTCCGGTACCGGCTGGGGTGAGTACTACATCCGCGCCGCCGCCGCGCACGAAATCTGCGCGCGGGTGCGGCTGGCGGGCCTGCCGCTGCCCAAGGCCGCCGACGATGTCATCAACAAAGACATCCCCAAGGCCGGTGGTGACGGCGGCGCGATTGCGCTGGCTGCAGACGGGGTGATGACGTTCCCGTTCAATACCGGTGGTATGTACCGTGGTTGGATTGGCAGCGACGGCGTGCCGCATGTGGCGATCTACAAGACCGATACCCTGCCGATGCCGGGGCAGTAAGCGCGGTTAGCGCTCCGAGTGCCCACCCTCGTCGTGGGCACGCGGGGCCAGCAGTTCGGGTTGGATCAATTCGACAAAAGCCCGCGCTTGCGGGCTGAGGAACTTGCCTTTGCGCATCACGATGCCGTAGCTGCGCGACGGAAACCACCGCGCCAGCGAACGCGCAACCAGCCGCTGGCGGTCGGCTTCGGTCAAACAGATCGCCGTCACAATGCTGATGCCCAGCCCCATCGCCACGTATTGCTTGATGACTTCCCAGCCGCCCACTTCCAGCGCCACCGTGTAGGGCACCCGATTTTGCTGGAACACTAGGTCCACCATCCGGTAGGTGGTCAGGCGCTTGGGTGGCAGGATCAAACCATAGGGTGATAAATCATCCAGCGTGAGGTCGCGCTTGCTGGCCAGCGGATGCTCCGGCGGCATGATCAGCATCGGCTCAAACCGATACACCGGCGCATAGCTGAGATCAGCCGGCACATCCAGCATCGAGCCCACCGCCAGGTCCACCCCGTCGCCGCGCAGCAAATCCAGCCCGCTAGCGCCCGTCACGTTGTGCAGGCTCAGGCGCACGTCCGGGTGGCGCTCACGGAACGCCTCCACGATGCCGGGCAGCAAATACAAGATGGTGGAGCTGCCAGCGGCCACATGCAGCTCGCCGGCATCCAGCCCACGCACTTGTTCGCGGAAGCTGGCGGCCAGATTGTCCAGCCCCTCCACCAAGGGGCGGGCCATGGCGTACAGCAGATCGCCTTCGCGGGTGGGGGTGAGCCGGCGGCCGCTGCGCTCGAACAAGCGCACTCCCAATTCGCGCTCCAGCGCCTGCAATTGCAGGGTGACCGCCGGCTGGCTGAGGAAAAGTGCCTCGGCCGCACGCGAGATCGAGCCCAATCGAGTCACCTGACAGAACGCCCGCAACGGCTTCAGGCGGGAGCCTTTGTAAGCAAAACGCAGGGCTGTAGGGCTGCTTTTGGTCATTTATTCTAAAAACATATTTATTTTTCTTATATATATTATTGATAAATCTGCTTTGTCAAATACAAGACGGTGGCGGATGGTTGGCTTCCCCACGCGATGTACGGAGAAGTCGATGTCCGCAGTGCTACAAGAGCGCCCGGGGCAGGGCGTTGTCATCACCCACCACCTGCCAGGGCAGGAGCGGCTGCTACCGCCGGCAGCCTTGGCGTTTCTGGCCGATCTGCATCGCCGCTTCGAAGCCGAGCGCCAAGCCCGGCTGGCCGCCCGCCGCGCCCGCCAGCAGACGTTCGACGCCGGCGCGTTGCCGGATTTCCGCGCCGATACCGCGCATATCCGCAATGGCGACTGGACGGTGGCCCCGACCCCGGCCGCCTTGTTGGATCGCCGCGTGGAAATCACCGGCCCGGTGGATCCGAAGATGGTGATCAATGCACTGAACTCGGGCGCCAATTGCTACATGGCCGACTTCGAGGATTCCACCGCGCCCACCTGGAGCAATCTGCTGACCGGGCAACAGGCGCTACGCAAAGCGATTGCCGGCGCACTGGTGTTCGAGGCCGGCGGTAAGCGCTACGAGCTACGCCCGGAGCGCGATCAGGCGGTGTTGCTGGTGCGCCCGCGCGGTTGGCATCTGGATGAAAAGCATGTGCGGGTGGATGACGTGCGGATGTCGGCCGCGTTATTTGATGCGGGCCTGTTTTGCTTCCACAACGCGCATGTGCTGGCTGGCAAGGCGCGTGGCCCGTATTTCTATTTGCCCAAGCTGCAGTCGATGGAAGAAGCTGCACTGTGGGAGCAGGTGTTTGCTGCCATCGAAATCGAACTGGGCCTGCCGCACGGGCAGATCAAGGTGACGGTGTTGATCGAAACCTTGCCGGCCGCATTCGAAATGGACGAAATCCTGTACGCGCTGAAAGACCGCATCGTGGGCCTGAACTGCGGGCGCTGGGATTACATTTTTTCCTACATCAAAACCTTCCGTCGGCACTCCGATAAAGTGCTGCCCGAGCGCGGCCAGGTGACGATGGCGCAGCCGTTCTTGCGCGCCTATTCCGAATTGTTGATCCAGACCTGCCACCGTCGCGGTGCGCATGCGATGGGCGGGATGGCCGCGCAGATTCCAATCAGCAGCGATGCTGAAGCCAACGCCGCCGCTTTGACGCGGGTACGCGCCGACAAATTGCGCGAGGTGACCGCCGGCCATGATGGCACTTGGGTGGCACACCCGGCGCTGATCCCGCTGGCGCGGGAAGTGTTCGACGCGCACATGCCCAGCCCCCACCAGCGGCATGTGCTGCGCGAAGATGTCAGCGTGACCCAGGACGTGTTGATCACCCCGTCGCGCGGCACGATTACGCGGCAGGGCTTTGAAAACAATGTCGAAGTCTGCGTGCGCTATCTGGCTGCGTGGTTGGCAGGCAATGGCTGCGTGCCGATCCACCACTTGATGGAGGACGCCGCCACCGCCGAAATCGCCCGCGCCCAGTTGTGGCAATGGCTGCATTTTGCGGATGACGGCAGCGAGCCGCTGTCGCTGGACGATGGCACCCCGGTCGATTTCGTGCTGCTGGAGCGTGCCTTGATTGGCCTACCGGCGCGCCTTGCTGCACAACCCAACTTGCCCGGTGCCGGCCACGTCAGTGAAGCCATCGGCATGCTCGACCGCCTCACCCACGCCGAGGAGCTGGCCGAGTTCCTCACCCTGCCTGCGTACGAACGCATCGATTGACCCACGCCCACCCATCTGCCAATCCCACGAGGCTTTCCCATGAAATACCACCTGCCAACCGCCGAACAACTGAAGCTGGACTGGGCCAACAACCCGCGCTGGGCCGGCATCACCCGCAGCTACTCCGCCGAAGACGTGGTGCGCCTGCGCGGCACCATCCCGGTGGAGCATTCGATTGCTCGCCACGGTGCCGAAAAATTGTGGAAGTCGCTGCATCACGAGGATTTCGTCAACGCGCTGGGCGCACTCACCGGCAATCAGGCCATGCAGCAAGTCAAGGCTGGGCTGAAGGCGATTTACTTGAGTGGCTGGCAAGTGGCCGCCGATGCCAATGTGGCCGGCGAAATGTACCCCGACCAGTCGCTGTACCCGGCCAATTCGGTGCCGCAGGTGGTCAAGCGCATCAACAACACCTTGCTGCGTGCCGACCAACTGAGCCACGCCGAGGGTGATGACAGTATTGATTACCTGCAACCCATCGTGGCCGATGCCGAAGCCGGGTTTGGTGGTGTGCTGAATGCGTTCGAATTGATGAAAGCAATGATCGAAGCCGGTGCCGCCGGCGTGCATTTCGAAGACCAGTTGGCCAGCGTCAAGAAGTGCGGGCACATGGGCGGCAAGGTGCTGGTGCCCACCCGCGAGGCGGTGGAAAAACTGACCGCGGCACGCCTGGCTGCCGACGTGATGGGTGTGCCGACCTTGATCGTGGCGCGCACCGACGCCGAAGCGGCGGATCTGCTGACCTCCGATATCGACCCCAACGACCGCCCGTTCTGCACCGGCGAGCGCACGATGGAAGGCTTCTACAAAACCAACAATGGCCTGCAACAGGCGATCAGCCGCGGCTTGGCCTACGCCCCATATGCCGACTTGGTGTGGTGTGAAACCGGCAAGCCGGATCTGGAATTTGCGCGCAAGTTTGCCGAAGCCATCCACGCCAAGTTCCCCGGCAAGTTGCTGGCCTACAACTGCTCGCCGTCCTTCAATTGGAAGAAGAATCTGGACGACGCCACGATTGCCAAATTCCAAAAAGAAATCGCGTCCTACGGTTACAAGTTCCAGTTCATCACCTTGGCCGGTTTTCATGCGCTGAACTACGGCATGTTCGACTTGGCCCACGGCTATGCGCGTCGGCAGATGAGTGCCTTCGTCGAGCTGCAAGAAAAAGAATTTGCCGCCGCCGAACGTGGCTTCACTGCGGTCAAGCACCAGCGTGAAGTGGGCACCGGCTATTTCGATGCCATCACCCAGACCATCCAAGGCGGACAAAGCTCGACGGTGGCGCTGAAGGGCAGCACCGAAGAGGAGCAATTCCAGCCCACGCGTGCCGCAGCGTAAGCAAGCCTACCCGCCGGGCATGGGGCCGGCGGGTACTTGCCACACGGGGGCGCATGCAGTGCTATCCTCCCCATTCAGTGCCAACAGGCCGGGGCTATGAGCGCACGTGTAGTCGTGCCACTGGAAAGTGCAGCAGGACGGCTGGAGGAATTTTCTCCGGCCGCTTCGGTGCTGGACGATGCCGAATACGCTCTATTCTCCCAAGTTGCACGCACCCGTAAATGCGCGGCTGGCGAAGTGCTGTTCCGGCGTGGCGATCACGGCTCCGATATGTATGTCATTGCCAGCGGTGCAGTCGAGCTGGATTTTGGCGATGACCTGGTGCGCAAGCCGCTAGGTGTGGGTGAATTTTTTGGCGAGCTGGGCTTGCTGATGGGCGACCACGCCCGCAGCGCCAATGCCACGATGACCCAACCCGGTGTTTTGTTGGAGCTGGGGCGTGAAACATTCGACCGCCTGACCGACCGCGACCCCAAGCAGCTGGCCAAATTCCTGCGGCGCACGATCATGCGCGTGGTGTGCAACGAGCAGGCCCTGATCGGCCGTTTGCGCCGGCGCAATCTGGAATTGCAAAACACGTTGGATGTGCTGCGCACCACCGCATTGCAATTGGATCAATCCGAAATCCTGATCCGTACCGATGAATTGACTGGGCTGACCAACCGCCGCGGCTTTGTTGCGCACGTGGAACAGGCCCGGCTGGCGGGCAAGCTGCCCGATAGTGCCCTGATCCTGGTCGATTGCGATCGTTTCAAAGAAATCAACGATGGCCACGGCCACTTGGCCGGCGACCGTGTGCTGCAAAGCGTGTCGAATTTGTTGCGCGCGGTCTGCGGTCAGGACGATATCGCCTGCCGCTTGGGTGGTGACGAATTCTGTCTATTGATCCACGGGCACAACCGCGACGGAGCCGAGCGCATCGCCGGTTACATCGTCGAAAGTGCGCGTATCCTGCAACGGATGCATCAACGTCCGCCACAAATGACCACGCTCAGCATCGGTGCCTGTGTGGTGGCGGCGGATGCCGAAATCGCATGGGAGCACTGGTACAAACAAGCCGACCTTGCGCTGTATCGCGCCAAGCACCAGGGTGGTAATCGCGTCGAGTGGCAGGATTGAGGCTGGCTTGATGGACGGCGCCAGCAAACCGCAGGTGCGTACGCTATTGCTGACCGACTTGGTGGACTCCACCCAATTGGTCGAGCGTATCGGGGATAGTGCCGCTGCCGCACTGTTCCGCAGCCACGATCGCATCGTGCTGGAGTTGCAGCAACACTGGCGCGGTCGGCTGATTGATCGCAGCGATGGCTTGCTGTTGATCTTCGAGCGTCCCATCGACGGACTGGGCTTTGCCTTGGATTACGCGCGCGAACTACGCGATTTGGGGCGTATGCAAGGCCTGAAGCAAGTCCTGCAAGCCCGCGCGGGTCTGCACGTGGGCGAAGTTTTGCAATGGGAAAACAGCCACGACGCTGTGCAGATGGGGGCCAAGCAGGTTGAAGTGGAGGGTTTGGCCAAACCCTTGGCGGGTCGCTTGATGGCGCTGGCCCGGCCCGGGCAGATTCTCTTGTCGGCCACCGCCGAACCGCTGGCGCACCGCGCCGCTCGCGAGCTAGGCGAGCGCGGCGACACCTTGGTGTGGAAATCCTATGGGCGTTGGCGCTTCAAGGGCCTGCCAGAAGCACAGGAAATTTTTGAAGTCGGTGAGCCCGGGCTAGCCCCGTTGCGGATGCCGGCACACACCCCCAAGGCCTGGCGTGACCTGCCACTGTGGCGGCGGCCGGTGGCGCTGGCGGCCGAGGCGATGATGGCGGCCGGGCTGGCATTTGGGGCGTGGTTCTTGATGCACCCACAGCCGGCGATTGCATTTGCCGAACGCGATTGGGTGGTGGTGGGTGACCTGCGTAACCTGACCGGCGATGCCAAGCTGGACGAATCGCTGGAGCAGGCATTCCGCATCAGTTTGGAGCAGTCGCATTACGTCAACGTACTGTCCGATCTGAAAGTACGTGAAACCTTGGCGAATATGCAGCGCAAGGCGGACGTGCCGGTGGATCGTGCGCTGGGTTCCGAAATCGCCCTGCGGGATGGTGCGCGTGCACTGCTGCTGCCCACCGTGGCCGAAGTCGGTGGCCGTCTGCGGGTGAGTGCCGAAGTGATCGACCCACGCACCCAAACCACGGTGTACGCGGTGATGGCCGATGGCCGAGGCGTGGAATCTGCGCTGCGCTCGATCGACCAAGTGACCGACCAGTTGCGTGGCAAGTTGGGCGAGGCCTTGCAAAGCGTGCAAAAGACCTCGGTGCCGCTGCCCAATGTGGCCACCCCCAGCCTGGATGCGTTGAAGGTATTTGCGGTGGCGCGCAATGCGGCCAATACCACCCGTGATCGTGAACAAGCGCTGGGCTTGTATCGGCGCGCGCTACAACTGGATCCACAGTTTGCATTGGCGCACGCAGATATGGCGAGATTGCACGCGCAACTGGGTGAGGTCGAGCAGGCGCGTGACGAATGGCGCAAGGCACTGGCAATTCCTGCACGATTGTCGCCACAAGAAAAAATGAGTGTCGAGTTGATGCTGCTGCAAAACAGCGGGCCAGAGATTTATTTCCGCAAAGCGCAGGAATACCTGGTGCTATACCCCGATGATTTCAGCACCATGAGCCGTTTGGCGACCAATCTGTGGCATCAGCGTAATGATTTTCGTGCTGCCGAGGCGATGGCACGGCGTGCGATTAAGCCGCAGTATGCGCGTAGCAATTCCGTACGCTATGCCTTGGGGGTTTTTCTGCTGGGGCAGGACAAAGTGGATGCAGCACTGGCCGAATTTCAACACGCACGGCAAGCCGGTTACACCGGCGGTGGTGAGTATTACGCGCGCGCCTTTGATGCACGCGGCCAGCATGCCGAAGCTGATAAGGTGTATGCCGCCAGCACGAGTGGCCGGCAAGGCTGGCAACGCGATGCGGCAGTATCGACGTGGGTGGATCGTCGGCAATGGGCGCAGGCCGATGCGGCGGCGCAAGCGTGGTATGGCCAAGCAAGCGCCCAAGGCGATGTGGTGGAAACACTGCGCGCGCAAGCGGCGCAGACAAGCGTCGGTGTATTTTCAGGGGCGAGTGACGCGGCACAGCGGCGACAAGCCCTGCAGGTGGCCGTGGATGCACAAGCGCAAGCAGCCGATGCCATTTATCCAGCGATGTCGACTGAACTCCGTTTGTACGCAGGATTACTCGCCGCATTCGACGATGATCGTGCGGGGATTGATGTCGCGCTACAGCAGACCGAAAGCAGTGGCGTGGTAGCGGAGTTCCCAACGCTGGCACAGTTGCGGCAAGTGCTATTGGCAGAGCAAGAACGTCTGCGTGGTCAGCCGAAGGCGGCAGTGGCGCGGTTGCAACCCTTGGCCAAGCAAGACACGGCGTTAGTGGCCGTGCACTGGGCATTGTTGCGTGCTGAGCGTTCTGCGGGGAATGCGGTCGGCATGCAAAGTCAGGCAAATTGGCTGGCCACGCATCGGGGGCGCGTGCTTACCGAAGCAACGACGACGGAAGTGTTGCGTTTCTTTAATGTGGCATCGGCATCGGAAGTGCAAGACGTGCCTCGTCCAAGCGCTCGGTAAAAATAGCGCCACCAGCAACAGCTCGCCAAATCTGCGAGCGGCTGCCGATAGGTGAAAATTCAGTAGTTATCCGTGCTCTGGCATGCAAGGGGGCACTCCATCCCTTGAATGCCGGACATTACGTCCTCCAGCTTGTTGCGCTGGGCTTTGATTTGTTCGGGCGAAGCCAGCGTACCGCTCTTGAGCTGCATGCAAGCCCACGGATCCGTATAGCCTAACGAGCGCAGCGCCTGTTCCGGCGATTGCTGGAACTGTTGGCGGAAGGCGTCGTTGCTTTCGAGATTGTCTAGAAGCTTCTTGACCAGTTGCGGATGCAGACCGGCCGGCGGGATTTTGTCTTGTGCCACGGTGTTCCCCCTCTTGTGAATGGAGCGTGGACAATAGCACCCAAGTGTTTAGATGGAGTGTGCAATGCAGGTCAGGCGCTGTGCTGCGGTTTGGCTAGAACCGCGTGAGGTGGCCAGCTTCCAATTGGACGATCTGCTGGCCGGTGGCACCGGCGTGGTGGCGCGGCTGTGTTGGTTCGCCCATGCGCCGCATTTGGCTGCGGCGGTTGAAGTGGATGTCGATTGGGTGCCGTTACTGGGCGCTTTGGGTGCGCAAGATTGGCTGCAACGCGATGCGTTGGATGCACGCTATGGTGGTGCGGCGGTGGATGCCTTGCTGGCGGCCGGATTGTTGCAGGCCAAGTCTGAAAGTGTCGTTGGCATCGACGACACTGCCGCAACCGATGCCGCCTACCGCGCGCAGGGTTGGTACCCGGCAGCCGCATTGGCGCATATGGCGACCCGCTGGCAGGGCATCGATGGCCCCAGCAGCATGGCCGAGCAAGATTTGGACAACAACGAAGGCCTGTTGCGCCAGCACGGCGCACCGCCACCGCGTGAGCCGGAAGCGGTTGGCACCGACGCCGCACTGCACATGCCGGTGCCGGCGCGCGATGCCTTCGACACCTTGCTGGACAGTCGCGCCACCTGCCGCAATTTTGATGCCGAGGCAGTATTGCCATTGGCCACGTTTTCACAACTGATGGCGCGTGTGTTTGGCGCACGTGGCAGCGGACACCCTGCACCGAACTTCACGGTATTCAAGCGCACCAGCCCGTCCGGCGGCGCGCTGCATCCCACAGAATGTTTTCTGATCGTGCAGCGAGTGCAAGGCATTACGCCGGGTTTGTACCGCTACCGCATCGATGGCCACGCGCTGGAACCGATGGCCGCGCAGATTGCACCACCGCAACCAGGGGATGTGGGAACGCAGGTCTTGGGGAAGGCCGCCGCACGCGCATGGACGCAGAACGAGTTGTACGCGTTTGCCAAGATCGCGGTGGCCGGGCAGGATTTCTTCGCCAACGCGCCGGTGCTGTGCATTTTGGCACCGCGCTTTCATCGCAATTTCTGGAAATACCGCAACCACGCCAAGGCCTACCGCGTTTGCGTGCTGGATGTTGGTCACCTGTCGCAAACCTTGCAGCTATGTGCCACCCAGGCGGGCTTGGGGCCGTTCATCACCGGCGCGATCAACGAAGTCGATATCGAACGTGCGTTCGGTATGGCCAGCTACATGCAAAGCCCCCTGGCGGTGTGTGGGTTTGGTGCGCGTGCGACAACCTTGGTCAAGTCTGAATTTGATCCCAACCGGCTGGTGTGGCCGCGCGCGAGCATCTGACCTTTGCTAGCCCTGACCTTGCTAAGCCGCTTGTCGGTTACCACTGCCGCGCTCCAGTTTGCGATAACCAATCGCCTCGGTCAGGTGGGGGGTGTCGATGGCGTCACTGCCGGCCAAATCGGCAATCGTGCGCGCCACCCGCAAGATGCGGTGTAGCGAGCGTGCGGATAGCTGCAAGGCATCCACCGCACGTTCCAGCAGGGCAGCGTCGCGCGCGGCCAGCCGGCAAAACGCATTGGTCTGGTTTTGATCCAGCTGCGCATTGGCGCGGTCACTGCGCGCCAGTTGCCGGTTGCGTGCGGCGATGACGCGCGTGCGCACGCTGGCGCTGGATTCGCCACTGGGGCTATCGGTGCGCAGCTGGGTGGGCGGCAGACGCGGCACGTCCACGTGCAGGTCGATGCGCTCTAGCAGCGGCCCAGAAATTCGCGCGCGGTAGCGGCGGATCATCTCGTCGTTGCACAGGCAGCGCCCGGACGGATCGCCGGCCCAGCCGCAGGGGCAGGGGTTCATCGCCGCCACCAATTGAAACCGTGCCGGGAACTCGCAATGCCGCGCCGCGCGCGAAATACTCACGCTGCCCGATTCCAAGGGCTCGCGCAGGACTTCCAGCGCATGCCGGCTCCATTCGGGCAGCTCGTCCATGAACAACACGCCATGGTGGGCCAATGAGATTTCACCGGGGCGTGGGTCGGCCCCGCCGCCCACCATGGCCACCGCACTGGCGGTGTGGTGCGGGTTGCGGAACGGGCGCTGCCGCCAGCGGGCGACATCCAGCCCGCGGCGACTGGCCGAGGCAATGCTGGCGGCCTCCAACGCTTCGGCGTCGCTGGGCTCGGGCAGGATGCCGCACAGGCGCGAGGCCAGCAAGGTTTTGCCACTGCCCGGCGGGCCAACCAGCAGCAGGTGATGGTTGCCGGCGGCGGCAATTTCTAGTGCGCGTCGCGCCAACACTTGCCCGCGCACATCGGCCATGTCTGGCGTGGCGAGGGCTTGGCTGGGCACCGGCAATGCCTGTGGCAACTGCGTGCGCGCATCCAGCGCCGCACACACTTCCAGCAAGGTGCGTGCAGTGCGCACGTCCACACGGCTGGCCAAGGCCGCCTCGGTACCATTGCCGGGGGCAACCAGCAGGCGGCGCGCACAACTGCCGCAGGCCAGCGCGGCAGCCAGTACGCCATCGACCATGCGGATCTCGCCGGTCAGTGCCAGTTCGCCCAAAAACTCCCAGCCTTCCAATGCCTGTGTGCTGAGCTGGCCGCTGGCGGCCAAGATGCCCAATGCGATGGCCAAGTCGTAGCGGCCACCGTCTTTGGGCAGGTCGGCCGGGGCGAGATTGACGGTGATCCGACGTGCCGGGAATTCAAATTGTGCGCATTGGATGGCGGCGCGCACGCGGTCTTTGGCTTCGCGCACCGCTGCTTCGGGCAGGCCCACGATGGACATCGACGGCAGCCCGCCGGCCAGATGCACCTCGACCCGTACTTCGGGCGCACACACACCTACCCGCGCACGGCTGTGCACGATCGCAAGATTCATGGTGGCGGCCCTTTAGTGGTGGGCGGTGGGGCTGCTGGCGGACGCGACGTGCTCGGCCAGTTCGGCCAGTTGCCGCTCCAGTGCATCCAGCTTGTCGCGGGTGCGTGCCAAGACCGCGCGCTGCACTTCAAACTCTTCGCGGGTGACCAAATCCAGTTTGCCCAGCCCGGCCTGCAACACGGTTTTGAAGTTTTGCTGCAATTCTTCACGACCTTCGCGCAGGGCTGGTGGCACCAGACTGCTCAGGCGGCGGGCAAGTTCATCAAGCTGGGATAGATCGATCATATGCGGCTGACTCATGGCGGCGCTCCGGTGGTTTAGGGCAGCATCGGCGGTAGCACCGGCTGTGACCATCAGAGCAAGACGCATGCGGGGGTGGGATTAGTCCGCATTGCGTGTGCAGTATGCCTTGCGCCGGCGGGTTATGCTCAGCGGCATCGATCAGGAGGCGTGGCAATGAAGATGGTGATGGCGGTGATCAAGCCGTTCAAGTTGGACGATGTGCGCGAGGCGTTGGCCGATGTCGGCGTCACCGGGATTACCGCCACCGAGGTGAAAGGCTTTGGCCGTCAGAAAGGCCATACCGAGCTGTATCGCGGGGCCGAATACGTGGTGGATTTTTTGCCCAAGATCAAGCTGGAAATTGCCGCCACCGATGACCAAGTGGATGCGGTCACCGAGGCCATCATCAAAGCTGCTGGCACTGGCAAAATTGGCGATGGCAAAATTTTTGTGTGGGATTTGGAGCAAGTGGTGCGCATCCGTACCGGCGAGCTGGACGGCGACGCGCTGTAAGCCACTGCGCAGGTCAGGTGATCGGGCGGTTTGCGGTTGCGGGGTCGCGCCACAGCCCCAGCGTGGCATGCAGCGCCAGCACGATGGCCCAACTCAGCCAGAGCGACCACAGCACATGCGACAAAAAGTGCGCGCCGCGCATTTGCTGGATTAGACCCAGAAACAGACTCAACGCCACCGCCAGCAGCCCGGCTGCAATGCTGGCGCGTGGCCGGGCCGGGTAAAAAAACAGCGCGAAGGCCAGCAGCCAACTGCCGGCGGAAACAAACCCTGCCGGGAAGCAGTGGCCGGGCGGCGTGAGTTGTGCAGACAGCGCGGCATAGGCATCGGCATAGGGCGCAACACCGCCGTAGCGGTCGATGTCCCAAGGGCAGTGCATGGGGCTTAGGCGTTTGCCGATACCAATCAACAGCGGCACGACCAAGCTGGCCACCGCCACCAGTCGCCAGCGACGCGCCTGTGTCGAACGCCGCAACGCCCACGCCTTCCACAGGCAGAACAGTGCGGTAAGGTTCAGCACATAGCGCAGCCACTGGTGCACCACGGTGCGCGTCCACCACGCGTCGCGCAGAGGCCAGATGCCGCGTTGTGGGTCATACCAGCGATCTGCCAGCCACACGTCCAACGCGGTGTGGTGAAACAGCAGCAGCAAGCCCAGCCCGCTGACCAGCAGCAGGCACAGGTGGCGCAGATAAAACTGTCGCCAGACGGTTGCCATCAAGTAAGGCGATGCCGTTGCTGCGGCAGATGTCTGGCGACGACGCAATCAGCCCGCCAGCGCCTGCACCACAAACGGCGGTAACACCTGCGCGTGTTGGTGCAGGTCGGCGCTGTAGTACAGGGTTGCAAAGTCTTTGGCGCGGGCATCGTCGATGCGGAAGTTGAAATCTGCATTGGCGGCCTTTTTCGCCATCGTGCAGCTCCACCAACCGGTGGGGTAGCACGGCTGCGGGAACGGCAGGGTCTGGAAGCTGTGGAAGCCGGCCTTGCCCATTTCCACACGCATCGCTTTGATCAAATCCAGCAGCACCAATGGGGACTCACTCTGCTGAACCAGAATGCCATCGTCTTTCAGTGCGCGGTGGCAGCTGGCGAAGAAATCCTTGTTGAACAAGCCTTCAGCCGGGCCCACCGGATCGGTGGAATCCACAATCACGATGTCCACGCTGCCCGGCGCGCAGTTGGCCATGTAGGCGATGCCGTCATCGAACAACAATTCCGCGCGTGGGTCGTGATTGGATTCACACAGTTCGGGGAAATATTTTTCCGCCATCCGTGTCACCTGTTCGTCGATATCGCATTGGGTGGCGCTCTCCACACCCGGATGACGCAGTACCTCGCGCAGGGTGCCGCAATCGCCACCTCCAATAATCACCACGCGCTTGGGGTTGGCATGGGTGAACAGCGCCGGGTGCGACATCATCTCGTGGTACAGGAAATTGTCGCGGGAGGTCAGCATCATCGCGCCGTCGATCAGCATGACATTGCCCCAGTCGGTCGATTCAAAAATTTCGATTTTTTGAAACGGCGACTGTACCTCGTCCAATTTGCGGGTGATGCGAAAGCCGATCGACGAACCAGCTTTTTCAAAGTTTTCGTACAGCCAGTTGGCGTCGGTCATGGTGTTATGTCCTTTGGCATGGTGCTAGGGCGCGGATTGTAGCGGGAATCGGCCCGGCACCCGGTTATCCTTGCTTCAGTTTGGGCAGCCGGCACGCACGGCAGGCCCGTCGTCTTGCCGTTTTGCAGTGGAGTTCCGGCCTTGGATACAGCCTATTTCGACACCCTTACCGCCGCCCAACTGGAAGCCGCCGGCAGTCGCAAATGGACCGCCTTCCCCGGCTGCATTGGTGCGTTTATTGCGGAAATGGATTTTGGTTTGGCGCCACCGATCCGGCAGGCGCTGGACAAGGCGATGGCCGATGGCTTGACGGGTTATCTCACTGGCGCGTTATTACAAGATTTGGGTGACGCCTGCGCGCAGTGGCAGCAGACGCACCACGGCTGGGCCATCCATCCTGCCGATGTCAACGTCATGCCCGATGTGCTCAGCGCGCTGGAAGTGGTGCTGCGGTATTTCCTGCCGGCGGGCACGCCCGTCATCGTGCCGGTGCCGTGTTACATGCCCTTCATCCCGATTTTGAACTGGGTGGACAATCCGGTGATCCAGTTGCCGATGCTGCGCACGGCAGACGGCTGGCAGATGGATGAGGCCGGGCTGGATGCCGCGTTTGCCGGCGGTGCGGGCTTGCTGTTGCTGTGCAACCCGCATAACCCGATTGGCAAGGTCTATACCCGCGAGGAGCTGGCGCGCATCAGCGCGATTGTGGCGCGCCACGGTGCGCGGGTGTTTTCCGATGAAATCCATGCGCCCCTGATATTTGAAGGCCAGCAGCATGTGCCGTATGCCGCGATCAGCGAGGCTGCAGCAGATCAGGCCATCACCGCAGTGTCGGCGTCCAAGATGTGGAATCTGGCCGGCTTGAAGTGCGCGCAAGTGGTGCTCACCAATGAACAAGACCGTGCGCTATGGCGCCGCATTGGCCACCGCGTCAACGATGCCACCTCCACCTTTGGGGTGATTGCGCACACCGCCGCATGGGCGCAGGGCGAGCCGTGGCGGCAGCAGGTGCTGGCGTATTTGCAGGGTAACCGTGATGTGCTGGCGCAGCGGTTGGCCCAGCAGTTGCCGCAGATCGAGCACATCCCCGCACAAGGCACCTATCTGGCATGGCTGGATTGCCGCGCGCTGGCGCTGGCACCCACGCCGCAGGCATTTTTCCGCCAGCACGCCAAGGTGGCACTGACCGATGGTGGGGAATGTGGCGACGGCGGGCAAGGGCATGTGCGCTTCAACTTTGCGCTGCCACGCCCGTTGCTGGAGCAAGCGCTGACGCAAATGGCGCAGGCGTTGGCGGCGCGCTAGGTTGTAAGTCAGGCAGCGCGCGCGCGTGGGGCCTACAATGCGCGTCCTTTCTGTTTTACCGGTAGCCCCGCCATGAGCCAATGGTCGCTTGACCTCGCCCGCAAGACCTACTCCATTCCGCACTGGTCGGAGGGGTATTTCGATGTCGATGCGCAGGGCCGGATCGCGGTGCGCCCCAAAGGTGCGACGGGTGCCACCGTGGCCCTGCCCGAAGTGGTCGATGCGGCGATGGCGCAAGGTGCCAAATTGCCGCTGTTGGTGCGTTTCCCGGAGATTTTGGGCGACCGCTTGAACCGCCTGCAAACCGCCTTCGCGCAGGCACAAAAAGATTGGGATTACAGCGGCGGTTATACCGCCATCTACCCGATCAAGGTCAATCAACACGCCGGCGTGGCCGGCACCCTGGCCAGCCATCGCGGCGAAGGTTTTGGGTTGGAGGCGGGCAGCAAGCCGGAGCTGATGGCGGTGCTGGCGCTGTCGCGGCCGGGTGGGACGATTGTCTGCAATGGCTACAAAGACCGCGAATACATCCGGCTGGCGCTGATTGGCCGCAAGCTGGGGCTGGACACCTATATCGTCATCGAAAAACCCTCCGAGCTGAAACTGGCGCTGGAAGAGGCAGAAAAGCTCGGCATCCAACCAGGTCTGGGCGTGCGCATGCGCTTGGCTTCGCTGGGTGCGGGCAAATGGCAAAACAGCGGCGGCGACAAAGCCAAATTCGGCCTCGACCCGCGCCAATTGCTCAACCTGTGGAAAGAACTGCGCGATGCCGGCATGGGCGATTGCCTGAAGCTGCTGCACTTCCACATGGGCAGCCAGATTTCCAACGTGCGCGATATCGCCGCCGGCATGCGCGAAGCCACCCGCTATTTCGTCGAGCTGACCAAGCTGGGCGCAAACATCAGTCACGTCGATGTCGGCGGCGGGCTGGGCATCGATTACGAAGGCACGCGTTCGCGCAGCTACAACTCGGTCAATTACGGCATCCCGCATTACGCCTCCAGCATCGTGCAGCCGCTGGCCGAAGCCTGCGC
>NZ_DAOOUM010000035.1:26246-28906 GCF_035369645.1 Thermomonas sp.
TGGATTTGACCCAGCGCGCGCGGATCGATGACTTGTTCTATGCCATCGCACATGCGGTGAAAGCGCGCCTGACCTATGACGAAAAAAGCCACCGCGATTTGTTGGATGAGTTGAACGAACGGCTGGTGGACAAGTACTTCGTCAACTTCAGCGTGTTCGAGTCGATGCCGGATGTGTGGGCAATCGATCAGGTGTTTCCGATCGTGCCGATCGAACGCTTGGACGAGGCGCCGACCCGGCGCGGCATTATTGCGGATATGACCTGCGACTCCGACGGCAAGATCGACACCTATGTCGAAAACGAAGACCTCGACAGCTCGCTGCCGCTGCACGAGCCGCGTCCCGGTGAACGCTACCGGATTGGCTTCTTTTTGGTTGGCGCGTATCAAGAAGTCTTGGGCGATATCCACAACCTGTTTGGCGATACCGATGCGATTGAAGTGCGCTGCACCGAGGACGGGTTTGCGATCAGCCAGCAGCGCCGTGGCGACACCACCGACGTGATGCTGGATTACGTGGGCTATAAACTCGACGACCTGCGCCGCCGCTACCGCGCACTGGTGGCATCGGCGGATCTTGGCAATGCCGAAAGCGAGCGCTTGAACGAAGCCCTGGAGCGCGGCCTGACCGCCTACACCTATCTGGACGACTCGCCTTTGTGAGTGCACAAGCACGCGGCGCACAGTTGCCCGGCCTCGACCTGCTGCGCGCCATCGCGGTGCTGTGGACGATGCAGTTCCACGGCTTCATCGTCGGCGGGCTGGGACCGAACTGGCGCTGGCTGGAACGCTACGGCTGGATGGGCGTGGATCTGTTCTTCGTGCTCAGCGGATTTCTGATTGGCGGCCAGTTGCTGCGGCCACTGGCAAAGGGAGTCGCGCCGTCACTGCGCGACTTCTACCTCAAGCGCGTATTCCGCATCCTGCCGGCGTTCTGGGCGGTGTTGGCGGTCTATCTGCTGTGGCCGGGGTTTCGCGAAGCGCCGGGGATGGAGCCGTGGTGGAAGTTCGCATTGTTCTTCGTCAACCTGGATATCAACTACGCCGCCAACGCCGCGTTTTCGCATGCGTGGTCGTTGTGCGTGGAGGAGCATTTCTATCTGCTATTTCCCGCACTGGCACTGCTGTTGGCGCGCAAGCCATCCGCAATAAAGTTTTGGGTGGTGTGCCTTGTCGTGCTCTTGGGCGGCATCGCATTGCGCACGGGCGTCTGGCTGCATGACGACGCCACCCAGCCGCAACGGCCATGGTTTGTCGAAGATATTTATTACCCCACGTGGAACCGTCTGGATGGCCTGCTATCCGGGGTGATGCTGGCCGCATGGCAGGCTTATCGCCCAGCCGCGTGGGCACGCGCGGCACAACATGCCAACCGGTTTGCACTGGCGGGTATTGCGGTGCTGGCGCTGGCGATGTGGCTGTTCCGCGACCGCGTGGGCCTGCTGGGCAATAGCATCGGCTGGCCGGTGCTGTCACTGGCGCTGGCACTGCTGGTGTTTGCCGGCGCCCAGACGCATGGCATATTGGGTTCGCGCAAGCTGCCGGGCGTGGCATGGATCGCCACCATTTCGTACAGCCTTTACCTCGTGCACAAGCCCGTGTATGCGCTGGTGCAAGCGCACTGGGGCGCGTTGCTGGAAGGGCGCGGCGTGCTGGCGTGGGCCGCGTACGGTGCGGTCTCGCTGCTGGCCGCAGCGCTGCTGCATTACATGGTGGAGCGGCCGGGACTGCGTTTGCGTGGCCGGTTTTTGTAGCAGACTTGAACTTAGGGTAGTCGGGACAGCGCCGCCATTAAAATAGGCTTCGCCCAATCAGGTGTGTGCTTGAGGGTGTCGATGTCGTTGGGGTAGGTGATGCGCCCGTGCTCCAGTTGCAGCAGCAGGCGTGGGTTGGGCATCGGCTGGCCGAGGATGGCGTCAGTGCTGTTGTCGTACACCTGCAATTGGGTCAGGTGCGGCAGCAGCACGATCAGGTTTTTGCGCGAGGATTCAAAGCGTTCCCGGATTTTGGCGGCGGGAATGTCATGGCCACCGCGGGCGACGCGTTGCTGCACACGGGCGATGTGGTGCTCGGGCGAATCCAGCCCGGTGAACCACATCAGCACGTCATGCGTTTTGTTTGCTTCGCGCAATTTGCGGGCAATCGTGTTGCCGCCCAAGGTGGTTTCGAAAGCGTAATCGGTGCCGTTGGTGAGTGCCGTATCCAGTTGGCGAACGCCTTGCTGCCATGCCATGGCATTGGCATCTTCAAGCGAAGCACCGGAGGCTTCCATGAGTTTTCGAGTGAACGTATCGGGGTTGAACCAAACCAGCCCCGCCTGTGTGAGTTCACGTTCACCCGCCGTGCTTTTACCGGCCCCGTTAACGCCGGCCAATACAAACAGCAGCGGGCGTGCCATGACTTAAAACTCGTTGCCGGTGAACAGCTTGCCACCGAAGTCGATGGGGCGGCGCAGGATGCCGCGTAATTTTTCGCGTGCTTCCGGGGTTTGCAACACTTGCATGCGCGCATCGAACTGGCGGCTCAATTCGTCCAGTGCGGCCTGTTTGCGGGCGCGGGTTTCCAGTGCTTCTTGCAGCAGGTCGTCGTAGTCTTCGGCGGACAGGACAACGGCCTCCGGCCGCCCATGATTGGTCACCAGCACCTTGCCTTCGCGGTGCA
>NZ_DAOOUM010000036.1:0-28742 GCF_035369645.1 Thermomonas sp.
CAGGGCCTTATCCCAAACCCCGCAGATCAACTCTGCGGGGTTTTTCTTTGGGGGGTTTGGGTTTGCACGTTAATATCCAATCAAATTTCCGGGAGTCGAAAATGAGTGCAGCACTTCATGTCGTGATTCTTGCTGCTGGCGAAGGCAAGCGGATGAAGTCGGTGCTGCCCAAAGTTTTGCAATCCGTGGCAGGAAAGCCCATGCTGGCACATGTAATTGCGGCCGCACGTGCGTTGCAGCCAGCGGGTATCCACGTGGTGTATGGGCACGGGGGCGATCAGGTGCGTACTGCCTTTGCCGGCCAGATGGATTTGCACTGGGCTGAGCAAGCCCGGCAATTAGGTACGGGGCATGCTGTGCAACAGGCGATGGCGCAGATACCTGACGCTGCAAAAGTCCTAGTGTTGTATGGCGATGTGCCGTTGATTACGGCGGATTCCTTGCAGCGGCTACTTGCTGCACCCGCGAAGCTGGCGGTACTCGCGGCGGAATTGGCAAACCCAATGGGGTATGGCCGGATTTTGCGCGATAGTGAAGGGCATGTGGCTGCGATTGTTGAGCAGAAGGATGCCAGTGAAGACCATCTTCGTATCCGCATGGTCAATACCGGAGTGATCGCAGCGGAAGCTGCTTCGCTCAAGCGCTGGTTAGCGGGATTGTCGAATCGCAATGCACAAGGCGAGTACTACCTGACTGACGTGTTTGCCAGTGCCGCGCATGAATTTGCCGCTGCTGAAGTCGTGGTGGTTAACGACCCATTGGAAACCGAAGGGGCGAACGACCCTTGGCAGTTGGCGCAGCTGGAGCGTGCTTTCCAGCTGCGGCAGGTACGCAACTTGTGCATGGATGGAGCGCGGGTGGCGGATCCTGCGCGTGTGGATATTCGCGGTAGCGTGCAGGTAGGCCGCGATGTTGAGATTGATGCGGATGTGATTTTTGAAGGCACGGTCAACTTAGGTGATGGTGTTCGCATCGGGCCGTTTTGCCGGATCAAGGATGCAACCATTGCGGCGGGTGCGGTGGTGCGTGCGCATTGCGATATTGAAGGTGCGCAGATTGGAACGGGCGCGCAGATTGGGCCCTATGCACGGCTGCGCCCGGGGACGGTGCTGGCCGAGGATGTGCATGTGGGCAATTTCGTGGAAACCAAGAAAACGACGTTGGGCCGGGGTAGCAAAGCCAATCATCTGAGTTATCTGGGCGACGCGGTGGTCGGCAGCAAGGTCAATATCGGGGCCGGCACGATTACCTGCAATTACGACGGGGTGAACAAATTCACCACCACGATTGGTGACGGGGTGTTCGTGGGTTCCAACAGTGCGCTGATAGCACCTGTGAAGATTGGTGACGGGGCGACGATTGGTGCCGGCTCCACCATCAGCAAGGATGCGCCTGCCAACAAGCTGACAGTGGCGCGCGAACGCCAAATCACACTGGATGGCTGGCATCGGCCGGTCAAGAAGACCACATGAATCCGGCCCGGGTCAGGCGCGAAGCTGTGCGTATGCTGACCGACTTGCCCAATGTTGGCCCGGCCACCGCCGGTGATTTGCGTTTGCTAGGAATCGACACCCCACCGCAGCTGGTGGGGCGGGATGCTTGGGCGCTGTATGCAGAGCTTTGTTTGATCACGCAACAACAGCATGACCCTTGTGTGATTGACGTATTTTTGTCGATCACGGATTTCATGCACGGTGGCGAAGCAAGGCCGTGGTGGCATTACACGGCGCAGCGCAAAGCGCAGGCTATGGCAGCAACAGATTCGTAAATGGGAGTTTGTTTTTCCAGCGATAGCCGGAAAAATCACGCATGTCGGTGGAAAGAATACGGCCCTCACCCAACTGCTCGGCAAGGATGACCAAGGATGCATCGGCCAAGTCCATCGGCAGGTCTTGATAGCGCCGCATCAGGCTGGAGGCGCGAACCAGCGCATCGTCCGGAGGTGTGGGGATCAGGCACGCGCCTTGGGCAATTGCATCGGTAAATTCCAATGCTTGATGGATGCCTACGCGCGCTACCAGCAAATGGGTCACTTCAGTCAATACCGGCCAAGTACTGACAAAGCCTTCGCTCGCATACCGCTGTGCCGCGTCAAGAGACGCATGGTGGTGGCGGTCACGGCGGCTTCCCAATGCAATCCAAAAACCACTGTCAGCCAAGATCACGGGCTGTTGACCTGATCGTGTACGCGCAGTGGGAGTTTGCTTTCCAATGCCTCCGTTAGGTATTGCTTGTAATTGGAGGATAGATCTTCAGGGCCTTCACCCGTACCGATATACCCGGCAAGAAGCTGCATTGGGTCGCGCTGTGGCCGCACATGGCTGGCATGAAACTCGCGCAGGGCATCGCGCAAGACATCGGAGACGGAGCCGCCATTGCGCTGCAACAGTTCTTGTAGCCGGCTGGCGTCAGCACCGGTCAAACGGGCATTAATGCGGATGTCGGGGCTTGGCATGGAGGTCTCCTTGCTTGTCATAAATGTATGACATATTGGAAGGAAAGTCAACCTGACAAGGTCACTCATCGCGGTCAATGCGTGGCTGGCAACACTATCGCCACACACAACCCGCCACCATCACGGTTGAGTAGAGCAATGCGGCCGCCGTGGGCTTCGGCAATCTCACGCGCTAATGCCAGTCCGAGGCCGGTACCGTGGCGTTTGGTGGAGTAGAACGGCAAAAGCGCATTAGCCAATACGGCGTCGTTCATGCCGCTGCCGCGATCGAGCACCTCGATGCGCCAGGCATCGGGCAGCTGCCGCACGGATAAGCTCACGTCCTCGGCGCGGGAGCCCGATTCATGTGCATTCTTGAGGAGGTTGATCAGCGCCTGCTCCAGCTGCGCGGCATCGAAGCGGCCGATGCCATCAGCGGGCTGCAATACATCGGTAAATTCCACCTGCGCACGCAACTGGGCGATGAAGCGCTGCCACACAACGGGCGCGTAACGCGGTGCGGGCAGCTTGGCGAAGCGTGCGTAGTCGCGGATGAAGCCTTCTAGATGGCGGGCGCGTTCTTCAATCGTAGCCAATGCTTCCGGTAGTCGTTCGGGTTGGCCGCGCCGCAGTAATTCCGCGCCCGAGTGCGCTAGCGACGCGATGGGAGCCAGCGAGTTGTTGAGCTCGTGACTGATCACGCGGATCACTTTCTTCCACGTCTGCACTTCCTGCCTGCGCAGCTCGGCCGTGAGTTGGCGCAATAGCACCAGTTCGTGCAGACGCCCATTGAGACGGAAACTGCGCCGCGAGAGATGGTAGATGTCCTCGTCGTCTTCGCTGCCGATGGTGAACATGCCATCGCCGCCGCGTTCAAACGCATCCCGTAGAGCCGATTCGGCATTGCTCAGCACGTCGGCAAAGGCGCGCCCTTCCATCCGCCGGCCTTCGCCCAACATGCGACGTGCGGCCAAATTGCCCAACACCACGCGCTGGTTGGGGTCGATCAAGACCATCGCAACGGGGGTGTTCTGCACCATCGTGTCCAGCAGTAATTCCCGTTGCACGAGGGCCAAACGTTGATCACGCAAGGCATTTCCCAGCGCGTTGTGGGCATCCACGAGTTCGATCAGATCACTGGCCTTGTCCCATGTAATGCCAAAACTGAAATCACCATCGCGATAACTGGCTACAGTACCAGCCAAGGCGCGAAACAACGCACGCATGGGCACCAAACTGCGCCAGATCATGGTGGCAATGACGATGGCAATACCACCGGCAGACAGCAGAGCGGCAGCCCACGGCTGCAACCATTGCGACAACAACACGGTGGCGAATGCGGACGCGGTAATGCCAATGATCGCGATTGCAATCATGCGGGTGGCGATGGGCAGGATGCGAAGAATGCGCATGGGTGATGGCGCACTAACCGCGCGGTATGCCAAGGCGGTCGAGTCTGCGATACAAGGCTTGCCGTGACATCCCCAGTTCCGCTGCAGCCTGCGCCAACACGCCACCACAGCGTGACAAGGCGGTTTCGATGCTGGCGCGGTCTGGCTCATCGCCACTGTTGGCAGGCAGGGGCGTGGTGGCGGTGGGCAGCGCAAGATCAGGGGCTTCGATGCGCTCACCACGGGCCAGCAATGCGGCGCGTTGCATCACATTGCGCAGCTCGCGCACATTGCCCGGCCAAGCGTGGCGTTGCAGTGTGCGTTCGGCGTCTTCACTCAAGCGTTTGCCGGCAGGCAAAAAGTGATGAGCCAAAGGCAGGATGTCACGCGGACGTTGCGCCAATGGCAACACCCGCAACTCGATGCCGTTGAGGCGGTAGAACAAGTCTTCGCGAAATTTTCCTTCGACAATCAGCGCGGCCAGATTGGCATTGGTGGCACTGACGATGCGCACCTTCACGCTACGCTCGCGGTTGCTGCCCAGCCGTTCGAAGCGGCCGGTTTCCAATACACGCAGCAGTTTTACTTGCCCGGCCAATGGCAGCGTGCCGATTTCATCCAGAAACAAGGTGCCACCATCGGCCGCTTCGAACTTGCCCTCGCGTGATTTGCTGGCGCCGGTGTAGGCGCCGGCATCGGCGCCGAACAATTCAGCTTCGATCAACTCACTGGGTAATGCGCCGCAATTGAGGGCCACGAATGGCCCGGACTTCACTGCGCTGTTGTAGTGCAGGATTTCGGCATAGCGTTCCTTGCCCGCGCCATTGGGGCCGGTGATCAGTACGGGAATGTCGGCGCGCGCTACCTGGCAGGCCAGGGTCAGCGCGGCCTCACTGGCGGGGTCGGCAAACAGCGTGCCACGCAGGTCGAAGCTGCGCTCCAGTGCGCTGCGGCGTTGCCTTTCCGTGCGTTGTACCTGCAGCAATTGCTGCCGGCTTTCACCCAATTCCAATAAGTTGTTGATAGTAGCGATGAGCTTGCGGTCATCCCACGGTTTGGCCAGATAGTCAGCTGCACCGGCCTTGATCAACTCCACCGCGGCTTCCAAGTGCGTCCAGGCGGTCAGCAATATCACCGGCAAATCCGGGTGTGCTGCGCGAATTTGCTGGAACAGCGCCGCGCCTTCTTCACCTGAGGTGGTGTCGGCGTGGAAGTTCATGTCCTGGATCACCAGATCAATCGGTGTTTGCGCCAGTACTGCAAGACCTGCCTGCGGCGAGTCTGCGTACACGCTGCGAATATCGTGCAGTGACAGCAGTACTTCCAGTGCGGTGGCTACGGCAGCGTTGTCGTCGATGATCAGGATGGTGGGCATGGGGCGATTGTAATGTGGGTGCTCAGGCCGAGCGGGTGGCGATCGCCGGCGGTACCGCAGCGGCACGCCGGGCCGGGCCAAGCACCGCCAATTGCCCCAGCAGCCACAGCAGCAATGCCCCCGCCGGCAAATACAGCAGCGGTAGGCGCGGTAGCTCGTACTTGCTCATCAGCAATTGATTCAGGCCGAAGGCCAGCAACATGCCGAGTGCAATCCCAATGCCGGCAATCAGGAAATTTTCGATTTGGAAGTAGCGCAGAATTTGCCCCTTGGTCGCACCCAAGGCGCGGCGAATGCCAATTTGCTTGGTGCGCTGCTGCACCCAGAAGCTGGCCAAGCCAATGATGCCCAGCGCGGTGATCAGCAGCAGGCCCACACACACGGCGCCCAGCAGCCAGGCCATCGAACGCGGGGCTTGGTAAAACTCGTTGCGGAGGTCGGTAAATGGCTTGGTGTTGTCGTCGATGATGATGCGGTCATTGCCATTGCCGCGCAGGAGTTTGACAGCGGCTTTGAGAACTTCATCGCGGCGTTCTGGTGATGTGCGCACGACATAGTTTCCGCCGATGTTGTAGTGCGTACGCAGCGGGAACACCATGGTGTGTTCGCGGGCGTTGGGGCCGTCTTGCAAGCTAGGACGCACAAGGTGATCGAGTACGCCGATGACCCGTGTGGGGCGGTCACCCCAGCTATAAAGCACTTTGCCTAAGACCTGCGCAGGGGCGACGCCAGGGTAAAGTTTTTCCGCCATGTTGCGGGTGATGATGGCCACTGGAATAGCGGTGGGTTCGGCAGCCTTGCTGACAGCCTCGAAATCTTGGATCTCATCAGGCCTGAAGTCACGACCAGCGATGAGGCGGCTGCCAAACGTGCTTAGGAAATGGTCATCGGCCATGTAGGTTGTCGCAACCAGAGTGGAGCGCTGTTGCTTGGTGTTCAAGCGCACACCGCTGTTCCACGAGGAGTTCACGAAGGGCACCTGATTGGTGGATGTGGCGTCTTTCACCCCCGGTATTGCACGAAGTGCCGCCAGATCGGTGCGCGTGCGTGCGCTGGCATTGTCATCGGTGCCACTGCTGACCAGTTGGATGCGTAACAACTCGTTTTCGGCGATGCCGCTGGGTTCGTTGATCTGTTGCACGCGGTCGCCAATCATGAACAAGGCATTGCAGATGATCGCGCAGGTCAACGCGATTTCGACCACGATCAAGGCGGCAGCGGTCTTGTGGCGCGCCAGTGTGGACAGGATGGGGCGGATTTCCATGGTGTGCTCCGGAAGCTTGAAGCCCATCCCCCTCACGGAGAGGGATTGGGGTGAGGGTTCGGAAGGCTGAGGGTGTTCGGAATTTACCGCCCCCCTCATCCGGCCCTGCGGGCCACCTTCTCCCGGGGGGAGAAGGGACACAGCAGGGTCATTGCGACTTGAGCTGGATGGCCGGCGTCACTTGCATCGCGCGCCATGCCGGCAACAGGCCTGCCAGTAGGCTGGCCACGATGGCCAGCACGAAGGTGACCAGCAGCATGCCAAGGTCAAGATGGGCCAGCTTGGCGTAGCTGGCAGGCTGCATGCGCACCGCCCACAAGCCCAGCAAAGACAGCCCCAAACCCACCACGCCACCCGCAAGACCAATCATTCCGGCTTCGACCAAACACTGTTTGAAAATTTCCAATCGTGATGCACCCAAGGCGCGGCGCACGCCGATCTCACCGCTACGGCGCAAGAATTTGGCCAGCAACAACCCCACCGTGTTGACCAAGCACACCAGCAAGAAGCCAAAGCCCAGCCACAACTGCAACACCACATCCGCAGGCACGACCTTGTTGTAAGTCAGCCATTGCATGACATTGCTCAGGCGCACATTAGTGGGCCGCTCGAAGCGCCCGGCCTTGCGTTGCATATCCGAGTAATTGACGAGGTAGTTGCGGTAGGTGCTGACTTTGTCGGCGCTATCGAGTTCAACCCAATATTGGATCCATGCGCAGGGTGCATTTTCGGAGGTGTTGTCACCACGACTATCGCCCCAACAATTCATGCTGCCATTGCGGCCCATCTTCAGGTCGCGCGAAGTGGAGAACGGTAGGAAGACATCTTCACGCTCGCCATAGCTATCTTTATTCATATCGAAGAAAGATGGGGTTGGCTTCCATTCGTCCAACACGCCGACAATAGTGAAATCACTTTGGTCCAGCCGCAGGGTCTTGCCTACGCTGTTGCCACCGGCAAACAGACGTTGGTTGAGCGAGCGCGTGATGACCGCAACCCGCGCATGCGCCGCATCGTCCTTGGCGGCCCAGCCATTGCCATGCAGAAACGGCACATCGAACATCGGGAAAAAATCGGCGCTGGTATAGCGTGCATCTGAGCGGAACGGGATCAGTCCGGATTGCCCCGGGATCACCGCCACATTGCCGCCGGTCATCATTGCTTGGCGGTCACCGCGATGCTCTCTCAGCAAAGCCTCTGCATCGAAACGGGTCATTTGATCTTGTGGGTCGCCACCGGGTTGGTAGCCTTGTTTTCCCTCCGGATCCATCTGCACATAAAACAAGCGAGCGCTTTTTTGCGGGATGGGGTCGCCCGACAGCACATGGAACACTGTCAGCGTGGTCATGCAGGCACCGATGCCCAGTGCGATGGCCAGCACCATCAGTGCGGTCAGTGCCTTGTTGCGCTTGAAGCTGCGCAGGGCGAGGTTGAGGTAATAGCCGAACATGGTTGGCTCCGTGAGGGATAAGGTTGTTTCCGTCAAACGCGGACGCATGTCTGCGTATGACGAGCAAGGTGCTTTCGTGGAGATGACAGAGGGCGAGATCAGGCCGTCATCAACACGGGTTCGCGGCGCAAATCCGTGGCCATGCCATCGACGATGTGTACATTGCGTTGCGCACGCGCGGCCAGTTCCGGGTCGTGGGTCACCATCACAATGGTGGTGCCTTGCTCGTTGATGTCTTCCAGCAATTCCATCACGCTGCGCGCCATCTGCGAATCTAGGTTGCCGGTAGGTTCATCCGCCAGCAGCAGGCGCGGGCTGCCTGCCAGCGCACGCGCAATCGCGGCGCGTTGTTGTTGGCCGCCGGACAGTTCTGCCGGATAGTGCTTCATGCGCGAGCCCAAACCCACCATGCCCAGCGCATCTTCAATGCGCAATTTGCGCTCGGCGGCAGGCATGCCGCGATAACGCAGTGGCACGTCGCAATTGTCGAATAAATTCAAGTCGGGAATCAGGTTGAAGCCTTGGAAGATGAAGCCAATTTTTTCATTGCGCAGCTTGCTGCGGGCGTTGTCATTCAAGCCTTTGACGCTGACGCCATCGAGGCTGTATTCACCGCCGGTGAATTCTTCCAGCAAGCCTGCGATGTTGAGAAAGGTGGTCTTGCCCGAGCCCGAAGGCCCGGTGACGGCGACAAATTCGCCATCGGCCACATGCAGGTCCAGCGCGCGCAGGGCGTGGGTTTCCACAAGATCGGTGCGATATACCTTGGTGACGTGTTGCATGTTCAACATGTGAGAGTCCTTTTAATTTCCGGAGATGCGGACGCGCGCCGCGTTGTCGAACTGATCGGTGCCCGAAACCACGATGCGGTCACCAACGTTGAGGCCTGAGGTAATTTCGACGCTGGAAAGACTGGATGCGCCGGTGTGGATTGGGCGACGCACGGCGCTGCTGCCATCCACCACATAGGCCACGTTGCCACCGTCTTGCTCTAGGAAGGGGCCGCGCTCGACCATCAACACGTTCTTGCGCGTGTCCATCACGATGCGCACCGATAGCCGTTGGTTTTGACGCAGGCCCGGCGGTTGCTTGCCATTGGCAAAGCGCACCCGCGCGGTGACTTCGCCATTCACGACCTCGGGCGATACCGCCGCAATTTCAGCAGGGAAGGTGGCATTGTTGGCACTGATCTGCGCCGGCATGCCGATGCCAAGATCGCGTGCGAAGCTTTCCGGCACTTTCATTTCCACTTCGAATTTGGACAGATCCACCACACTCAATACCGGGCCATTGGCAATCACTTGCGTGCCTTGCGGCACCTGCACCTGCCCCACTTGGCCATCAAACGGGGCACGCAAGGTCAATAAGTTCACCTGACGTTTGGCCTCAATCACCACCGCACGCTGGCGTTGCGCTTGTAGCTGTTTATTGCGCGCATCCAGCCCCGCGCCGGCGTTTTGTAATTGAAAATCCCGCTGTGCGGCGGTCAAACCGATATCGGCTTTCTTCAGCATGTCCTGCGCGCGATTCAAATCATTTTTTGGTACCGCACCGCCATCGAAGGCGCGCTGGTAGCGCTCTAAATCACGTTGCGCAGCGGTGCGCTCCACCGTGGCTTGATCCAGCGCACGCTGGGCATTGGCGCGGGCGATTTGCGCGTCCAGTTGCGCACGGTTGGCGGCGGCTTCAAAGCTAGCTAAGGTGGATTCTTCCTGCACCAGTTTGCTGCGCAGTTCGGGGCTATCAATAGTGGCCAGGGCTTGCCCTTGGGTGACCTTGTCGCCGGCCACGATGGACAAATGCACGGTGCCCGCGGCGATGGCGTACAGCGTGGGGCTGTTGGCGGCAATCACCTTGCCATCAGCACTAAGGTCGCGCACCAAATCGCCGCGCGTCACTTGCGCGATGCGGACGCGCGTGGCATCGAACGAATGCGTGCCGCCCAGCCAGCGGGTGGCCACCCAGCCGATCAGTGCCACGACGATTGCCGTTGCAATGACGGCAAGCGCCCATGTGCGTCGATTGCGGCGCGCGGGTGTGGTGTTGATATGGTCTTGCCCTGCGGTGTCGCGGATGCGGCCACGCAGGGCGGGGGCGTCGGTAGGGTTGGTGCGTGTCATACCCACATACAAGCAAACACCGTGCCATCTTTAAGCTATTGTTTTTATGATTGTTTTTTGAACATCCCGTGTCCGGCCGGACGCGAGCAGTGTCCGTTGACGCGCACCCGTGATGCAGCGATTAAACTGCGCGATTCGATCCAAAGGAGTGTTACCCGCATGTGTGGAATCGTAGGAGCCATTGCCCACCGTGATGTGGTCCCGATCTTGGTGGAAGGGCTGAAGCGGTTGGAATATCGCGGCTACGATTCTGCCGGGATTGCGGTGGTTGCCAATGGCGGTGTGCGTCGTGTGCGCCGTACCGGTCGTGTGGCTGAGATGGAAGCCGCTGCGTATGCCGAACATTTCAATGCCACGCTAGGCATCGGCCACACCCGCTGGGCCACGCATGGCGGGGTCACCGAGTCCAACGCGCATCCACATATCAGCCACGACGAGCTGGCGTTGGTGCACAACGGCATTATTGAAAACCACGAACAGCAACGCGCACGCTTGCAGGCACTGGGTTACGCCTTCACCTCGCAGACCGATACCGAAGTGGTGGCGCATCTCATTCACCATCATCGCAGCCATGGCTTGAGCCTGCTGGCGGCATTGCAAGCGGCGGTAAAGGAATTGCACGGTGCCTATGCGCTGGCAGTGATCGATAAGCGCGACCCGTCCACCTTGGTGGCCGCACGTATGGGTTGCCCGCTGTTGGTTGGCTTGGGTGAAGGCGAGAACTTCGTCGCCTCGGATGTTTCCGCCATCATCAGCGCCACCCGCAAAGTCATCTTTTTGGAAGAGGGCGATACCGCGCAACTAACGTGTGAGGATGTGCAGGTATTCGATGCACATGACGCACCGATTACGCGTGAGGTGCATGTCTCGGATGTGTCGCTGGCGTCGCTTGAACTGGGCCCGTATCGGCACTTCATGCAAAAAGAAATCCACGAACAACCGCGCGCGCTGGGCGACACCTTGGATGGCATTGTTGAACTGGGCGGGTTTGATGCGGCGTTGTTTGGTGCAAATGCCGCGCAGGTGTTGGCGGATGTGGCATCGGTGCAGATTCTTGCGTGCGGCACCAGTTATTACGCCGGGCTGACTGCGCGTTACTGGATCGAGGCGCTGGCGGGGGTGCCGTGCGCGGTCGATATCGCCAGTGAATACCGCTACCGGCAAGTGGTGGCCAACCCGCAGCAACTGATCGTCACCATTTCGCAATCGGGCGAAACCCTGGACACGATGGAAGCGCTGAAATACGCCAAAGCGCAAGGCCAAGACAAAACATTGTCGATCTGCAATGTGCCCGAATCGGCAATCCCGCGCGCATCCACATTGGTATTCCACACACGCGCCGGTGCAGAAATCGGTGTGGCCTCCACCAAGGCCTTTACCACCCAGCTGGTGGCGCTGTTTGCATTGGCCGGGACCTTGGCGAAATTGCGCGGGCGCTTGCCTGCCGAGCAAGAAGCCGGTTTGATCGACGACCTGCGCCACCTGCCCGGCAGCGTGCAGCACGCGCTCAATCTGGAACCACAAATCGCCGCGTGGGCCAGCCAGTTTGCGTCCAAGCAACACGCTCTTTTCCTAGGCCGAGGCATGCACTACCCAATTGCATTGGAAGGCGCGCTCAAGCTCAAAGAAATCACCTACATCCACGCCGAAGGCTACCCGGCGGGCGAGCTCAAGCATGGGCCGTTGGCCTTGGTGGACGAGGCGATGCCCGTGGTGGTGATTGCGCCCAACGACGTGCTGCTGGAAAAAGTGAAATCCAATATCCAAGAAGTGCGCGCACGCGGCGGGCAGATGTTTGTGTTCACCGACGCCGATAGCAGCTTCAGCGAATCCGAAGGCGTTAGCGTAATTCGCACCCCGCGTCACGTGGGCATCCTCTCGCCCATCGTGCACGCCATCCCGGTGCAATTGCTGGCCTATCACGCCGCATTGGCACGCGGCACCGACGTGGACAAACCGCGCAATTTGGCGAAGTCGGTGACGGTGGAGTAAGAACGCACCGCCCACAAAAAAAGCCCGGCATCCCTGCCGGGCTTTCGCTTCCTTGCGGGGTGGCTCCGAAGCTGTACTTATTGCTGCGGCTGCCAGCGCAGGCTGAGCTGCCATTCGCGGCCGGGCTGTGCGTACCACGCGCTGGTTTGGTAGGTTTTGTTGAAGGCGTTGACAAGGTTGGCTTGCAGCGTCCAGCCGGGGCTGAAGTGCCAGGACACGCGGGCATCCAGGGTGCTGTAGCCGCCCACGCGCAAGGTGTTGGCCACATCGTCCCAACGCGCAGCTTCAGCAATGCCGCTGATGCCCACACCCCAGTTGCCCAGCGCACGGTCCACGTCGATCCGCGCGCTGCGGGTGGGGCGGCGTGCCAGTTGTTTGCCGTGGTTGAAGCCGCTGCTGAGGTTGCGCGCTTGCAGCCAGCCCAGTTGGCCGCGCACATCCCATTCGCCCAAGTTCGCGTTGGCGGTCAATTCCACGCCACGGATGCGGGCCAGCTCCACATTGCCGGGTTTGCCTTTGGATGCGTCGTAGGCAATCAGATTGTCGATGTGGGTCTGGTAGGCATTGGCCTGCCAGCGCCAGTGTTCGCCGTGCTGGCCAAGCGACAATTCGCTACTGCGTGCGCTTTCTGGCAGCAGCAAGGGATTGCTGAAACCGGGGTAATACAACTCGTTGAAGCTGGGTGCCTTGAACGCGGTGCCGTGGCTGGCGGTGATGCGCCAGTTGCCGGCAAAATCCAACCCCCATGCAATGCCACCGGTGGTCTTGCCGCCAAATTGGTCGTTGTTGTCATGTCGCAGTGACACCTGCCAATCTTGCGCGCCAAACTGACCTTGGTACTGCATAAACCCGGCGCGGTTGCCGCGCGCGGCGGTGAACGGTGACCACTGTGCGCTGACATCGGCGCGGTCGCGCAGCCAGTCATAGCCGGCGGTCAAGACTTGGCCTTGGGCAAGGGTGAAATCGCCTTGCAGGCTGGCGCTGTCGCGGGTGGTGACAAAGCGGTTGCTGAAGGTTTTGCCTAAATAATTGGCCGAATCATCGGTATTGCGACCCACGGTCAACTTCACCTGGGTGGCTTGCGACGGTGTCCAACGCAGGCTGCCGCCTACGGTTTGCTGGACGATGTCGGAGTTATCCACGTAGTCGCCGTCGTAATCGTTATGGCCGGTGGCGCGTAGCGCACGCGCGTCCAACTGCCAGGCTTCGCTGGGCGCGAAGTCGGCGCGCACGGTGGCGCTGTGATTGCGGTAGCCATCGCGATCCAGATGGGTGCCGGGCACGATAAAGCAGCCGGCACCGGCCCACGTTGCGGGGTTGTAGTACCCCAAGCAAGCATTGATGCCGTCGGTACTCTGATGGCCCACATCCACACCCACGCCACCGCGTGCGCCGCGCAGGTCAAGCCCGGCGGAGGCTTCGCGCAGGCCATGACTGCCGGCCGCGATGCGCGCGCGGCCGTGCACGCCTTGGGTCTGGCCGCGACGGGTGAAAATCTGGATCACGCCGCCGATGGCATCGGCACCATACAGCGACGAGCGCGGGCCGCGCACGATTTCGATATGGTCGATCTGCGCCAGCGGAATATCTTGCAGCGAGGTCAGGCCCGAGGTGGGCGAACCCACGCGCACGCCATCGATCAAAAATAGGGTGTGATCCGATTCGGTACCGCGCATGAACAAGGTGGACAGCTTGCCCAGTCCGCCTTGGTTGACGATGCTGATACCGGCGCGGCCGCGCAGCAATTCCGGCAGTGAACGCGCGCTGCTGGCGTCGATCTGCGCACGGTCGATGACCTCGACCGCCGCCAATGCCGCATCTACCGTGGTGGCGGTGCGGGTGGCGGTCACGATGACTTTGTCGAGGTCTTTGGCCGCATCGGCGGCCTCAGCGGGACGGGCACTGGCCAGCGCCGGCAGCGAGAGGGCCAAGGCGAGGGCAGTGAGGCGTAAAGGGGTGTTGCGAGCGTGCATTCGATCATCTCCGGCGCACCAATCCGTACGCCATGGCAGGGGGGCGATTGCGGTGCAAGCGGGAAGCGCAGACGGGCGATGCGGGCAGCAGGCGCGACGTCGCACGATGCCCGCCGCATCGTAATCAACATGAACTTCAAGGCCGGTCTCCGGGCTTGCAAGCGGCGCATCTGTCGATGCACCCGTGTGGCACCTTCCCATGCAACATCAAGCCGATGTGCGCACAGTGGTTGTTGCCAAACTTGTCTTGCTTACCGTTGCGGGGGCAGCGCCGGAGTGGTTGCACCTGCGTGCAGCGTCACCGGCTTCCCGTTTCAATCGACGGGCGAGGCCCGGCAATCACCTTGAAGCGCGCGCATTGTAGCGTGCCGGGGCGATGCCTGCTGGGCGCGGCTCAGTCGGCGCTGGGGAGCGCACGGTCATCATCAAACAAGTGCAAGGCCATCGCCGGTGCGTGCGCGTCATCGTGATGGGTGGTGGTCACCGGTGCGGCGGCCGGGCGGTTGCGCGGCGGCGGCAGCAGGGCGATGGCGGCCTCGGCGGCGCTGACCAGTTCCGTGCGGCGCGCGTCGGGCACCTCTTGCCAATGGCAATTGCAGAGCGCGCCTTCCAGCGCGTACAGCAGATTCAGGCTGGGTTTGAAGCCGGCCCGGCGCACCTTCATAAAGGCATCCACGGTGCCAATCGCGGCGATGTCTTCCAGCGAACGCAGGCCCACTTGCCGCAGCCATGCAGCAGACTTCGGGCCGATATTGCGCATCTTGGTGGCGCTCATTGCAGGGCATCCAGATAGGTCTGTGCGATGGCTTCCAGCCCGGCTTGATCGTCTGCATCGAAGCGCGCTGGCAGCGGGCTATCGAGGTCAAACACCCCCAGCAAGGTATCGCCTTGATACAGCGGCACCACCAGTTCCGAGCGCGATGCGGAGTCGCAGGCGATATGTCCGGGGAACGTATTGACGTCTTCAATGCGTTGGGTTTGCCGCAAGCGCGCCGCAGCACCGCAGACGCCTTTGCTCAGGGGGATGCGCACGCACGCGGGCAAGCCTTGGAACGGGCCCACCACCAATTCATCGCCATCGAAAAAATAAAACCCCACCCAATTCAGATCAGGCAGTGCGTGATACACCAGCGCTGATAGATTGGCAGCATTGGCAATGCGGTCGCACTCGTCATGCAGCAGCGCGCGGGCTTGCTGCAGGAGTTGGGCGTACTGGTCGGGTTTGCTGCCGGTGAGGCGGGTTGCGCTGAAGCTCATGCTGGAAGTGTAGCAATCCAGCGGGCGCGGAGTACCATCGCGGATATTTGCGTGAGGTCTTGGCCATGGAGTTGTCGCACCTGCGGGTCGAAGACGGGTTCCGCCTGCGCGGGGAGGACGTCAGTCGGCTGGAAACCTTCGTCGATGCCGGCTTCGCGTTCTCGATGACGATGCTGGTGATCTTCTACAACCAATTACCGGACACCGCCGCCGAGCTGCGCGATGCCCTGCGCAAGGTGCCGAGCTTCGTGTTGTGCTTCATCCTGCTCGCGGAATTCTGGAATGCGCACAATGTCTGGAGCCGTCGCTACGGGCTGGAGGATCGCGCCTCGACCGTGACCAGCCTGGCGTTCCTGATGGTGGTGCTGATCTGGATCTATCCCTTGCGGATGGTGATTTCCAGTGGGCTGTCGCTGATCAGCGGTGGCTGGCTACCCAGCGAACTCGGCATGGATCGTGCGCACTGGCTGCTCGACCTGCAAACCGTGTTCATGATCTACGGCGCCGGCTACGGGCTGCTGTCGTGGCTGCTGTGGCGTCTGAACGCGCACGCGCTACGCTGCGCGGATACGCTGGCGCTTGATGCCGTTGAACGGCATTCCACCGTGACCGAAATCGGCTTGCATGGCATTCGCACGGGGGCTGCTGCGGTCAGCCTCACGCTGAGCCTGGGCTTGCTGTTGGTGCCGCAGGACTGGCTTGGATCCAGCCCTTTGCTGCGCGTGCTGGTCGCCAGCTTGCCAATGTGGGTGTATGCACTGATGGGCGCCCAGCTCGGCCGTTACAGCGGCAAGCGGCGACGTGAGCGGGCAGCGTTGCAGGCAGGTGCGGGTGCATGAGTAGCGCTGTGTACGTCACCGGCACCGACACCGGCATCGGCAAGACGCTGGCAAGTTGCTCCCTGCTGCACGCACTGCGCGGGCAAGGCTTGCGCGCGTCGGGCATGAAGCCGGTGGCGAGTGGTTGCACATGGCTGGACGGTGAATGGAAGAACGAGGACGCGCTGGCCTTGCAACGCGCAAGCAACGTCAGTGCGAACTACGCCGACATCAATCCCTTTGCTCTGGAGCACCCGCTTGCACCGGAATTGGCTGCGCGTGATGCCGGCATCGACGTGACATTGGCACCGATCCTCGCGGCGCATGCTCATCTGGCTGCACAAGCAGACACGGTGGTGGTCGAAGGTGTGGGCGGTTGGGCTGCGCCACTTTCGGCGAACCTGATGCAGGCCGACTTGGTGCGCGCACTACGCATGCCGGTGGTGTTGGTGGTGGGCTTGCGGCTGGGCTGCCTCAGCCATGCCTTGCTCAGCGCCCGGGCGATTCTTTCTGATGGGATGACATTGATGGGCTGGATCGGCTCGCATGTCGATCCGTCGATGGAGCGCGTGCAGGACAACCTCGTGATGTTGCAGGAGCGACTGCCGGCGCCTTGCTGGGGAGTGTTGCCGCATGTGCCGGATGCCGATCCGTCGGCGATGGCAAGTCAGTTGCGGGTGCCCGAAAAAGGGGTCAGAGAATTTCCCCTGACATGACGTCGCGCAGGACTTCAAATGGAAATGTTCTCTGACCCCTTTTTTTGGGGGGGGTGAATCGATCAGCCGTGTTGCGGCTCCGCTGGCGTCAGCGGCTCTGCCTCACCCGCCTTCTCGCGATCATGCGCATGATCACGCGCCAGATACAGGTAGAACGCCGGCAGCACGAACAAGGTGAACAAGGTGCCGATGCTCATGCCGGAGGCAATCACCACGCCCATCGAGAAGCGCGAAGCCGCACCGGGGCCCTTGGCCATCAGCATCGGGATCATCGCAAACACCAGTGCGGCGGTGGTCATCAGCACCGGGCGCAGACGGATTCCGGTGGCCGCTTCAATCGCATCACGTTTGCTCATGCCCTGTTCGATTTGCAGCTTATTGGCGAACTCCACGATCAAGATGCCGTGCTTGGAAATCACGCCGACCAGCGTCACCAAGCCCACCTGGGTGTAGATGTTGATACTCATGCCGGGGAACGCCTCGATCCCGGAGAACTGCAAAATTTGTGCCAGCAAGGCCAACACATTCAACGCCAGCAACGCACCGCAGATCGCCATGGGTACGGTGAGCAACATGATCAAAGCGTCACGGAAACTCTCAAACTGTGCCGACAACACCAAGAAAATCACAATCAGCGCCAGCGCCAAAGTCATCAGCATCGCCGAGCCTTCCTGCTTGAACTGCCGCGACTCGCCGGCGTAATCCACGCTGTAACCCTGCGGCAGCACGTCTTTGGCGGCTTGGTCAAGGATGGCCAGTGCCTCACCCTTGCTCACGCCGGGGCGCGGGGCAAAGGTGATCGACACCGCGTTGAGCTGCTGGAAGCGCTTGAGCGATTGTGGTTGCGCGCTTTCTTTCAAGGTCACGATGGTGGATAGCGGGATCAATTGGCCATCGCGGGTACGGGTGTAGTAATTCTCCAGTTGCGAGGCGTTGAGACGATCGCTGCGCTGCACCTGCGGAATTACCCGATACGAGCGGTTTTGCATTGAGAACAGATTGCTGTAACCACCGGCTAACATTGCCGACATATCGGCCGCCAGCGTGCGCATATCAATCCCCAGTGTGGCCGCCTTGTCGCGATCCACATTGACTTCGATACGCGGCTTGTCGATCTTCAAATCCTTGTCGAGGAAAATAAACCGTTTGCTGGCATATGCCTTGGCCAAAATGGCGTCCGACAGCTCCGAAAGCTGCTGCAAGCTGCCTACGCCACCGACAATGAACTCGCCACCACCACCACCGCCGCCGGCGCTAGGTAACGATGGCGGCACCATCGCGAACACGTTGAGTCCGGCAATTTGATTCAACTTGGGCTGCAACTCTTTCTGCAAGACCTGAGTCGTGGATCGAGAGCGCTGGCTCCACGGCTTCAGTACAAACCCGGCCATGGCGCTGGGGCTGGCGCCACCACCACCACCCATGCCACCGTTGATCAAGAACGTTTCTTTGATCTCCGGAATGTTGCGAGTAAATTTCGAAATTTCACCGGTGTAGCGTTCCACGTAGTCCAACGTGGCCACGGGGTCGGCACTGGAAATCGAAAAAATAAAACCTTCGTCTTCAACCGGCGCGGGTTCTTTAGGTGCACCCATGTATAGGAAACTACAGCTGATCAGTACAATCAGGCCGAACACCGCGATGACCGCCTTGGTGTCCATCGCACTGTGTAGGCGACGCTGATAGGCGTGGTGCAGTGTGTCGAAGCGCGCATCCAGCCAGCTTTCGAATTTACCTTTGGGGTGGTTGGGGTCATGCGCGACGAGAATGCGTGAGCTCATCATTGGCGTCAGCGTCAACGCAATCACCCCGGACAGCAGCACCGAGCCAGCCAAAGTAAACGCAAATTCGGTGAACAACACGCCGGTCATACCGCCTTGGAAACCAATCGGCAGATACACCGCAATCAGTGTCGTGGTCATTGCCACCACCGGCCACGCCAATTCGCGTGCACCGCGAATGGCGGCATCGAACGGGGACATGCCCTCTTCGATATGGCGGTGAATATTTTCCAGCACGATGATCGCGTCATCCACCACGATGCCGATGGCCAGCACCATCGCCAGCAAGGTCAGCAGGTTGATGGTGAAGCCCATCAACAACATCAAAAACAGGCCGCCAATCAGCGATAGCGGAATGGTTACTGCCGGAATGATCACGCTACGCAGCGAGCCTAAGAATAGGTAAATCACCACGATCACGATAACCAAGGCTTCGATGATCGTGCGGATCACCTCATTGATCGAGTCTTGAATTGCCTCAGTGCTGTCGTACGGAATGCTGGCCTGCATGCCCTGCGGCAGCTGCGGGATGATTTCGTTGTCCCAGACCTTGCGCACAGCCTTGATCACATCCAGTGAATTGGCATCGGGCGAGACACTGATGGCCATGAACGTGGCGGCATCACCACCGTTGATGCGCACAGAGGTGCCATAGCTGTCGGATCCCAGTACGACGTCGGCGATATCACCCAAACGTACGATCGCGCCATTTTGCTCACGCACGACCAGTTTGCGGAACTCTTCAGCATTGCGCAGATCGGTGCGTGCCGTCATGTCGATGGCCACCATGTGGCCCTTGGTCGAGCCCACGGCAGCAAGCACGTTATTGGACTGCAATGCACTATTGACATCGCTGGCGGTCACCTTGAGCGCGGCCATTTTTTCCGGCTTCAGCCAGATCCGCATGGCGAAGTTACCCGCACCCATGATGTCGGCACTCTGCACACCGGCAACCGTCACCAGTTTGGGCTGGATGACGCGGGTCAGGTAGTCACCAATCTGATTGCCATCCAGGCGATTGCTAGAAAACGACAGATACATCGAAGCAATGCTCTCGCCTTGCTTGAGGTCGATTACCGGGTCTTCCGATTGTGCCGGTAGCTGCCCGCGCAATTTGTTGACTTTGGCGCTGATCTGGGTCAGCGCTTCACTGGGGTTCTTGTCCAAGCGGATATAGGCTTGGATGGTGCTCACTCCCGCGGCACTGGTCGATGTCAGGTAGTCGATACCCTCAGCACTGGCGACTTCGCGTTCCAGCGGTGTGGTGATGAAGCCTTGAATCAAGTCGGCATCGGCGCCGAAATAGGTCGTGCTGATGTTGATCACCGCGTTGCGCATTTCTGGGTATTTGCGCACGTTTAATTCGCTGAAGGCGCGCAGGCCAAACAGCAAAATGAACAAGCTGACGACCATCGCCAGCACCGGTTTACGGATGAAAAGATCGGTGAATTTCATCGGTTGCCTCGCGTCCGCGTCGCCAGCGATGGCAACCCGGAAAAATGGGATAGCGCGGTATTGCCGCGCTGGCGGCGATCAGCGATTGCTGACCGCAGGCTGCGTGTCACTACTCGGCTGCACACTATTGTCGATGGTGACTTCTGCGCCATTGCGCAGCTTCAACAAACCGGAGGAAACCACCTGCTCACCCGGCTTGAGGCCATCGATCACTGCGATCAAGTCGCCGCGGGTTGCACCGGTTTTGATGAAGCGTTGGTTGACCACCAATTTGTTGCCGGTCAGTGGTTTGCCTTGGGCATCGGTCTCGCCAGCCTTGCGTTTCTCCGAGGTGATCACAAACACGGCATTACCATACGGATTGAAGCTTACTGCCGTTTGCGGAATTACCACTGCATCCTGCGCGGCACCTAGTTCAAACCCAACTTTGGCAAAGCTGCCGGGGCGCAAGGTATTGCCCGGGTTTTGCAATGTGGCCTGTGCCTTGAAGTTGCGTGTGTTGGTGTCTACCAAGGGGTCAATTGCGGTGATGTCGCCATCGAATGTCTGCCCCGGTAGCGCATCCACCGTGGCGCTGATCTTGCCGCCCTTCACCAACTTGCCGATCATTTGCTCGGGCAGGGTAAAGTTCAAATAGATAGGATTGAGCTGTTGCAAACTGACGATGGCATCGCCGGGCGCAAGGTATTGGCCAAGGTTGACCTTACGGATCCCCAACACCCCCGAGAACGGCGCGCGGATGGTCTTGCGCGCAATCAATGCGCGCTGCGCGTCCACTTGTGCGCGGGCGTTGGCGGCGGCGGCGACGCGCTGTTGCACGTCATCCAGTGACACCAATTTATCTTTGCCCAGTGCCTGCCACCGCTGTGCTTGTACCGCTGCCAGCTTGGCTGATGTTTCCAGCGCCTTGAGCTGGGCGTCTTCGTTATCGGTATTCAGGCGCAGCAGGACGCTGCCTTTACTCACCGGCTGGCCGGCTTCAAATTCAATGCTGCGCACCACACCGCCCGCTTCGGTGGTGACATCGGCGCCATTGACCGCGAACAAAGTACCTACCGCATCACCTGCAGCATTCCAGCGCTCGGATTTGGCAGTGGCAGCCGAAATGGCGACCGCCGGCTGCGGCATGTTGTTGAAGAAGTCATTCGTCTTCTTGGCGAAGATCGCCTTGATGCCCAGCACGCCACCAAAGACGACGATGGCGCCAATCAACATCAAGATCCAGCGTAAGGAAGAGTTGGGTTTGCGGCCGGACGAATAGGCAGGCATGGGTAGAAATCCGGTAAATACGAAAAGGACGAATTCGCAATACTAGCAGAATAGTGAACTAATCGGTGCAGAATTTTAGTGCTTGTCGTAGTCCTGCGTAAAAAAAAGCCCGACAGCGTGAGCTGTCGGGCCGTCGGTGTCGGTGCGAGGGGGCGCGCGACCGACACCGTCCCTGCGGGAGGGATATGGCAGCCTGCCGATTACTTGGCGGCTTTGGCGTTAGCCTTGGTGGCCTTTTCCACTTCGGCCTTGACCTGAGCACTGGCCTGCTCGAACTGACCCTTGGCCAGCGAGCCGATGGCTTCGTTGGTCTTCACGGTATTGGCAAACACTTCTTGCACGGTGCTGAAGCTGCGTTCGGCGTTGGTGCGGGCAACCTGCACGCCCTTCGGCCACACGGCCTTCAGGCCATCGGCGTCGCGCACTTGCAGCAACTCGCCGGTGAAGGCGAAGCTGGCGTTGACGGTTTCTTCGATTGCGGCCAACTGCAGGCCAAAGGCCTTCTCGGCGTTTTCCAGGGCCAGACGATTGACGTTGGCGGCGGCATCGGCGAACTGGGTGGCGGCTTTGCTGAACTGATCGTTGAACTGGTACATGGCGGTCTCCTGCTGCTGTTATCGGCAAGGTTTGCCGGATTTGTGCGTTGCAGCATAAGCGGAGATTTGTTGCAATGCAACATGATGCCGACGAACGGTCGCCTCGGGTTCAGCTTGCCGCCTTCCCTCGCTTTGTTAACGCGGATGAAGCTGGCCGAATTGTGTGGTCGGCAACGCAATTTCGGGCACTGCCAGCGCGCCAGCCACTCCTCGTGCCTGTGGGGCCAAAAAGCCCAGGGCACGCGCATAGACATCGCGTTTGAAGGTCACCACATGCGCCAACGGGTACCAAAAATCCACCCAGCGCCAGCCGTCAAATTCCGGCGCGGGGGTCAAGTCTAGGCGCAGATCGCTGTCCGCCCCGCAGAACCGCAGCAAAAACCAGACTTGCTTCTGGCCGATACACACCAAGCGTTCTTTGCGGCGAATAGCATGCGGCGGCAACCGGTAGCGCAGCCAGCCGGGGGTCGCCGCCAGCAGCTCCACATGCTCCGGGCGCAGGCCGGTTTCTTCATGCAGCTCGCGGTACATCGCTTCAAGTGGGGTTTCGTCGGTATTGATCCCACCCTGCGGAAACTGCCAACCGTCCCGGCGCACGCGGCGTGCCCAGAACACCCGTCCATCTTCGTGCATCAGCACGATGCCCACATTGGGCCGAAACCCGTCCGGATCGATCACGATGCGGACCTCAAAAAATTTGCCTGCCCCGACTGTGCCAGCCAACGGCGGGGTGGGCAAGACTCGACATGCGGCCAATTGACGGCGGCCAGAACAATCCGGATAATGGCCGGCTCTGCGTTGGCTATGTAGCTCAGCCGGTTAGAGCACAGCACTCATAATGCTGGGGTCGGTGGTTCGAGTCCACCCATAGCCACCAACGCAAGCAGTCATCAGACCCCGCAGCTTGCGGGGTTTTGTTTATCTGCAGGATGGTTTGATGGATATCTTCAAGCGTTTCACCGTGGAAGCCGCACACCGGCTGCCCCATGTGGCGGACGGGCACAAGTGCGCACGGCTGCATGGGCATTCGTTTGTGATCGAGTTGCACGTCACCGGCGCGCCCGACCCGCACCTAGGTTGGGTGATGGATTTTGCCGAGTTGAAGGCGGCGTTTTCGCCGTTGTACGAGCAGTTGGACCACCACTACCTCAACGATATTCCCGGCCTGGAAAACCCCACCAGTGAGCAGTTGGCGATCTGGGTGTGGCAGCGGCTGAAGCCGCAGGTGCCGCTGCTATCAGAAGTGGTGATCCACGAAACCTGCACCTCGGGTTGCCGGTATCGCGGCGAGTAGGCGCTGCGCAGAGAATCAACTGGCAATTGACAATCATTCGCATCTTTGGTGTAGTGGGCGCAGATCACCCGAGCCCCCGCGCATGTACGTCTGCATTTGCAATGGCGTTACCGACCACCAGATCCGCGAAGTTGCGGAAGCCGGTTGCAGTAGCGTGTCCGAAATGACCATGCGCACCGGTGCCGGTGCCAGCTGCGGCTCCTGCCTGAATTTGCTGGCAGAGATGATTGACGATGTGCAGGCCGCACGCCGCGCCTTGCCTTTGCCGGTGCTGTCGCGCGCTGCTTGAGGCTGCCTGCCGGCAGCGCCCATAGCGGCGCTGCAACAAGAATGCCTCCCATTCCGCACCTTGCGCGTCGCGTCGCGCTATAAAGCACTGCCACGTCAATACAGGAGCTGCGCCATGAAGGGCGATGCCAAAGTCATCGGGTTTCTCAATAAGGCGCTCTACAACGAGCTGACTGCGATCAACCAGTATTTTTTGCACGCCAAGATGCTGAAGAACTGGGGTTTGAAGATGCTGGCTGCGCACGAGCATCACGAGTCCATCGACGAAATGAAGCACGCCGACTTGCTGGCTGAGCGCATCTTGTTTCTCGACGGGCTGCCAAACTTTCAGGCGTTGGGAAAATTGCGGATCGGTGAGACTCCGGTAGAGATTTTGCGCTGCGATTTGGCACTGGAAATGGACGCCGTACCGCTGCTGCGCGAGGCGATCGCGTACAGCGAATCCATCGGTGATTACGTCAGCCGCAAGCTGTTTGCCGACATCTTGGATTCGGAAGAAGAGCACATCGACTGGATCGAGACGCAGTTGTCGCTGGTCGAGCGCCTGGGCGAGCAGAACTATCTGGCGCAGACGCTGGAAGACTGAGTACGGCTGGCTTGTGTGGGGTGATGCAAGACACCGGCCAGGTGTGTTCCCCGGCCGGTCTTGTACTCAGCCGGGCGTGTTAGCGAGTAGGCGCGTTGCTGAATAACAACGCGCGCAAGGCCACCCGCACTTGCGCAAATTCACTGACGATGCGGGCAACCGCCGGGCCCGGCTGGGTCATGGTGCCGTCACGCGCGGCGTGTTCCAGATCGCGGGCCGCATCGGACAGCGTGGTGGCCCCGACATTGGCACTGGACGATTTCAGCGTGTGTGCGGCAACCCGCAGTGCAATCGGGTCGATGTTGACGGCGGCGCGCTCGAGCTGGGCAATCAAGCGCGGTGCGTCTTCCAGATATACGGCGATGATTTTGTCCACCTCGCCACCCAGCACATCACGTAGCTCATCGAGTACACGCTGGTCCAGCACCGAGGGTGCGCGCGTGCTCAATTGCGCCGCCGATGGGGTGGCTTCGGGGACGGTCATCGCGCTGCTCTTCCAGCGCGCGATGCATTGTTCCAGCTCGACCCGGGTGACCGGTTTGGCCAGATAGTCGTCCATGCCGGCATCCAGACATTTTTGCCGGTCACCGGCCATCGCGTTGGCGGTCATTGCCACGATGGGCATACGCCGGGTTGCCTTGCGCGATTGTTCCAGCTCGCGCCAGCGACGGGTGGCGCTGTAGCCGTCCAGTACCGGCATCTGGCAATCCATCAGCACCAAGTCGTATTGGGCTTGATCGAGTTTTTCCAGCGCCACTTGGCCATTGCCGGCGGTATCACATTCGGCGCCCAGCACTTGCAGCAAGCGTTGCGCCACCATCAAATTGACCGGATTGTCCTCGACCAACAGGATGCGCGGCTTGCTGGGGATGGCGTCCTGTGGCTTTTGCGCCGCTGGTGCCGGGTGTGGGTTCTGTTGGCCCCACGTCACTCCCGAGGCCGACAGCACGGCGCGCAGGTCGGCGTCTTCAACATTGCGAGGAATCAAAGTGGCGGTCACGGGTAGGTCCAATGAGGTTGCGTCATCGCCGCGCAGATACACCAAGCGGACTTCACCATATTGCTGTTTACGTTCCATGTTGCGGGCCAAGGAAACCGCCGTGCTGCGAATGCTGGTCAAATCTGCAAGCACCACCGAGAACGTCCATGGATCGCCCTGGGTATGTGCCTGCCGCAAGCGTTCCAGAGCATCGTGGGTGTTTTCCACGGCGGTGACGCGCAGGCCCCAGTTGGGCAATAGCATGGTCAGGCGCATGCGCAGGCGCGAGTCGGTGGTGATCAGCAACACCCGCCCGCCATGCAGATCCCCCTGTTGCATGGGCATGTCGCCTTGCACCTTGAGCAGCGGGATTTCAAACCAGAAGGTGGAGCCTTTTCCAAGCTGCGATTCCACGCCAATCTTGCCGCCCATCAAGGACACGATGCGCTGCGAAATCACCAGCCCAAGACCGGTGCCACCATACAGGCGCGTGGTGGAGGCATCGGCTTGGCTGAATGCCTGGAACAGCTTGGCTTGGGTGGCCGCATCAATCCCAATGCCGGTGTCTTGTATTTCGAATCGCAAAAGATGCTGGGTGACGGTTTCACCTAGGCGCTTGATGTTGACGGTGACATTGCCGCGCTCGGTGAACTTGATCGCATTGCTGACCAAGTTGCTCAAAATTTGGCGTAGGCGCACCGGGTCGCCACGCACGGGCAAGCGTACGGGCGAGTCGATGTTCAGATGCAAGTGCAAGCCCTTGGCGTCGGCCGAGCGCTCCATCAAGGTGATCACGCTGCCCAGTAGCTCACGCAAATTGAAGCCGGTGGTTTCCAGCTCCAGCCGGTCTGCCTCGAGCTTTGAGTAATCCAGAATGTCATCCACGATGCGCAGCAATTGTTGCGCCGACGCGGTGGCGGTCTTGAGGATTTCCTGCTGATCCAAACTGAGTTTGGAGGTAGAGAGCAAATCCAGCATCGGGATGATGCCGTTCAGCGGGGTGCGGATTTCATGGCTCATCGTGGCCAAGAATTCACCTTTGGCCATCACCGCCGATTCGGCCGCTTGTTTGGCCCGGGTCAGTTCTGCTTCGAGCACGGTGTGGCGGTCGATCTCCTCTTGCAGCATGCTGATTTCGGCTTCCTTCTCACGAGTGCGCTCTTCTTGATTGAGCAGAGCTTGTTCGCGAGAGCGGGTACTCCATGCCAGCGCGGTGGTGGCAAACAGTGCCAATAGTGCCAGCACCAGTGCAATCAGTTGCCATGGGCCTTGCACGCCAAATTGATTGATCGCCAGTGCCAATGCGGCACCCGCAGCTGCCCCCAGCGCCAGCCAGCGCGCACTTAGCAGGGTGAGGCCATCCGATTTGCCGGTATTCACAAGGCGGCACTCTGGAAGTCGAAGTCAAGGGCTTGTTCAGGGCGTTGTACCAGATTGCCCTGAATGTAGTCGATGCCGGCCACCCAGAGCGCGGCGGCGGCTTGCGGGTCTTCCACTGCTTGCCCGATCACTTGCAGGCCCAGCCGATGGGCAGATTCGATTGCCAGTCGCATTTCATCTTGCATGGCTTGCTGCAATGGCTGCTGGGCAAAGTCGGAGGACAGCCGCAGGTAGCCGAGTGGCAGCATCCGCAAGAGTTGATTGCCATCTTCGGTACTGCGGAACTGGCTGAGGCAGAACTGCACGCCTGCCGGGACCAATTGCTCGCAAAATTGCTGAAGCAGCACGCTATGCACCACAGCATCTTCTTGACGGATATCGATAACCAGCGAGGGGCCATCCACGCCGGTGCGCGCAAGCGCTTGTTGCAGCCATGCGGCATAGCCGTCTTGGCCCAGCGTGCGCGGTGTTTGCGAAACATACAGGCGCACCGGGCGGCTTTCTGCGCGACGCTGTTGTAACAGCACCAGCGCACGCTCCATCACCCAGCGGTCAAGTTGCGCAAGCAAGCCTGCGGCGTGTGCGGCGGCTAAAAAATCGCCAGCTTTGCGCACGCTGCCATCGGCACCATGCATGCGTACCAGCACTTGAAACTGCGCCTCATCGCCACCGGCAACCGCCACCACCGGCTGGAACGCCAAATACAGACCTGTGCCTGCAGGTGCGAGTGCGCTACGTAATTCATCGATCAAACTGTCCGATGCTGCAATTTCCGGTGGCACGTAGCCAGCAATCCCGGCGGATAAACCATGCGCCTCGCGCGTGGCATCCTCGGTGGCCGCCAGCACCGCACCGGTATCGCGGAACCCATGTGCAAAAGTGGTGAACCCAATTGTGCAGCGCAGGCGCAACGGCTCGTCATTCACCTTGAAGTCGTGATAACCAATCCCGTCACGCAGGCGGCGTGCAAAGCCTTCCAGCCACGTATGCGGTTGCTCCCGCACCACGACCAGAAAGGCGTTGTCGCTCAGGCGCGCGGCCATGGTGTGTGGCTCCAGCAAGGCACCCAGATGCAGGCCGGCGGCATTGAACAGGGCATCCAGGGCGGCATAGCCATAGCGTTGGCGCAGTGCGGTGGGGTTGCCCAGTTCCAGCAGCAAGGCACCACCGGCGGTATGGTGACTCAATTGGTTGGCCAAGGTTTGCATGAGTGCTTGGCGGGTATGCAGACCGGTCACAGGGTGCCGATCCGGTGTGCCTTGCCCATGCAAGCTATCGCTCAACGCGCGTGCGCGGCGGATGCGGTTTTGCACGGCGGCAATCAGGTGACGCGGCCGTACCGGCTTGAGGATGAAATCGTCGCCGCCTTTGTCCAGTGCCTCCAGTTCCCGCTCGGGATCCTTGTCGCCAGTCAAAAACACCACCGGGGTATGCGAAAACAGCGTGTGCTCACGGATCTGGGTGGTCAACGTGGTGCCACTGGTGCCGGGCATGTGCAGGTCCATCAGCACCAAATCGGGGTTGAAGCGCTCCAGTGCGTCCATCATGCGCTCGGGAATGGCGACCACCTCGGCCTGCATACCGGCACCGCGCAAAATGGCTTCGGCAAACATCGCTTGGCTGCGGTCATCCTCGACAATCAGGACGCGATAAGGGTTGCTGTCCGCCACGGCGGCAGGAAGTACGCTGCTCATAGTCCAATCTCCCCCTGGTTCGCCACGGTTGCGTATTCAGGTCTTGCAGTTGCAATCGCAGGTGCAAGCACCAACTTTGCGGCATTGGCGATAGCAGTCCAAGTGTGTCCGGGTGTGTCCATCCAGTGATTTTGACGCAAAAAGCCGTGCGAGTCGGCCTTTGTCAGCAATAAATCGGCCATCAAGATGGCAATGTCGACATCGTGTACCAGTAGCTGTGCCGTGCGCCGGTTGCAAATTCGCTTCCCTGTGCACTTGGCAGCTGGCGAGACCGTGCTTGACGGCGGGATTGCAACAGTGCGATATCGGCGTCATGTCTGTTCTGCGCCGCAAGCCCAGTGCAATGCCCAGTGCCCTGCCAAGCCCCAAGCGCAGCATGGTGGGCAGTGGCCACCCGAAGTTGGCCCAGCTATTGCTGGTGCTGCTGGCCTTGGGGTTGGGCGGGTGGGGCGCATGGCGCAGTTTTGCGCCGCAGCCCAGTAATGCGCGTGAACAACTGGTGGCACAGGCCACGCAAATTGCCAATTTGCAGCAGCAGGTCGCCAATCTGAGGCGGTCCGATCAAATCAGCCGGCAGGCGAATACCGACTTGCAGGGTACCTTGGCCGAGCGTGATGAAGAAGTGGCCGG
>NZ_DAOOUM010000037.1:0-28145 GCF_035369645.1 Thermomonas sp.
CGCGTGCTGGTGCTGTCGATCCCTGACTGGGGCGTGACGCCGTTCGCCCGCGAATCCGGGCGCGACCTACGGCAGATCGCCGACGAACTGGATGCCTACAACGCCACGACGCACGCGATCTGCGCCGCGCAGGGCGTGGCCTTCGTCGACATCACCGCCATTTCCCGCGCCGGCAATGGCCCGGACATGCTGGCGGCAGATGGCCTGCACCCCTCCGCCGCGCAGTACACGCTTTGGGCAGAGGCAGCGTTGCCGGCCGCCCTGCGCCTACTGACAAGAAGCACTACAGCATCCGCCGGCTGATCCAGCGATCGCGCAGTACGCACTGGTGCCAGAGTGCAGCGGTCAAACGTGTGAAATCAATGCATGAAAGTGTCTCTGACACCGTTTTTTGACACCGTTTTTTCGACACCGTTTTTTCTCGTCTGGCTATTGCAGCGTGAGCAACATCGCTTCCAGCAAGGTAATGACTTGCGCGTGATAGCGTAGTGGCAACGTGCGAAACAAGCGCAATAGCTGTAATTCCTGCGGATTGCCGCTAACGGCATCAGCAGATGGCGGGGGGGGTGCAGCAGATGCGCTGGAGATGGTTCTGCGACCACTGGCCAGCCACTCAACCGAAACGTCGGTGATTTCGGCGATTCGCAGCAGGCGATCTGTCGCAGGATGCGTGCCTGCACTACTTTCCCAATTGGCCACGGCTCCACGGGTGACGCCCAGCTGCTCCGCCAATGCCAGCTGCGACAGGCCTTTCGTCAAGCGTGCTTTGCGGATGCGGTGAGCGAGCTTGTTCACGTGTGTGCAATTCCCGTTGACGCCAACCGGTACATGAAACCGTTGTGGTTACGATCACCACAGCATAGTCGAATCACATTTCGCCAGCGATGGATGCTGGCGCACAAGACACGGTCGATGGCGCACGAGCGGTCATATTCGTACCGGCAAGCAATGTTGGCATCCATTTGTACAGATGCGCTTGCATGGAATTTCAAATCAATGGGTTGCCTCTCCGGATTCCGCTGTGCTGCGCAAAAACCGGCCGCCTGTTTGACGCTGATGCATTGACGCATATCTCTGGGGGGGGGTAATGTGCGCCGCGCCGCAATGCTCTGAAGCCCTGTCATGGTTTCATGCCGGATTCGGGTCGCATTCTCGGGGCGGCTGATACAAGGAAGGGGTATCAAATGCAATCGCTGTTCCGCAAGGAAGCATTGGACGTCAAACGTGGCGGCTGGTTGGGTGGCATCTCGCTGGCGCAACCGCTGTCGTTATGGCTGTTAACCGCGTTTGCAACGGTCGCGGCATTAGCGGTTGGATTGTTCCTTGTGTGGGGTAGCTATACCCGCCGCTCGACGGTGATTGGCCAACTGGTACCGCAGCGCGGCATGGCCACGGTGGTGGCACCAGCGACTGGTGTAGTGACGCGATTGAATGTGGTCGAAGGCCAGCGTCTGCACGCAGGCCAACCATTGGTGGTGGTCACGGTGCCACGGGCCACGCCCGCCGATGGCGATACCCAAGCGGCACTGATGACGCACATCCAGCAACGACACGATGGTTTGCTCGCTTTGCAGTCGGCGCAGCAAGCGCAGCTGCAAGCACAGGACGAAGGTTTACGTGCACAACTGCGCACCGCCCGTCGCGAGCTGGCGCAGATCGCGGCAGAAGTCGCCACTCGTCAGCAGCAAGCACGCATCGCCAATGAAACCTTGGATAGACTGCAGTCACTGGAGGACAAGCACTATGTCAGCCAGCTGCAAATCAAACAGCAGCAGTCTGCTGCGCTGGATTACGCAGGACAGGTGCAAACCCTGCAGCGGCAAGCCATCTCCGCCCGTCGTGGGATCGCCCAATTGCAGCAAACCTTGCATGAGCTGCCGGGACAGCAACAGGCCATGCAGGCCAATGGGCAGCGCGACCTTGCACAGCTCGAGAGTGAGCGCGTGCAAGTGCAGGCGCAAAGTGCATTGGTCGTCAGCGCACCGGTTGCGGGGGTAGTGGCCACTCAGTTGGTGAAACAAGGGCAATCGGTGCAGGCCGGGGAATCCCTGCTCAACCTGCTACCCGGCGACGGCAAGCTGGAAGCGCAATTGTTGGTCCCCAGTCGCGCCATCGGCTTTATCGAACCCGGCGACAACGTGTTGCTGCGCTACCAAGCCTATCCCTACCAGAAATTCGGCCATCAGCAAGGAAAAGTGACGCAGATCAGCCGCAGCGCATTGAGCTCCGGCGAACTGGGTGCGTTGATCGGCGATGCGCAAAGTAGCGAGCCGTTCTACCGGGTGACGGTTGCACTGGCCAAGCAAGCGATCACCGCTTACGGAAAGCCGGAGCAACTCAAGCCCGGGATGCTGCTGGAAGCGGATGTGTTGGGCGAGCGTCGCAGCCTGATCGAATGGGTGTTTGAGCCGTTGTATTCGCTCAAGGGGAAGGTCAGCGGTTGACCTCCCGGAGCAAAGAATTGCCGGGTGCACCCCGGCCCCACGACGCAGGGGGGCTGCGTTATTTGAATGGAGATGTAAAAATGCGCGAGTTGACTGCAAATGAAATGCAGGTTGTCGTTGGTGGCGTCAGTGCGGATGCCGGTTGTTCCACGACCACGACTACGACCACCAATAAAGATGGTTCAACCACCACCACCACGACAAAAGAGTGCCATATTCATATCGGCACTGGCTCGAAGTGATCAATGAAGCAAAGGGCGATTGATTCGCCCTTTGCTTTTTTGGGGAATGTAGAGATGACTATCTATCAAATGAAATGGCTGATTGCGCTGTGCTTACTGCTTAGTGCAGGCGCCAGAGCGCAATGGGTGCGTGTGGACGCACAGACAATCAAACTGTCTGGTGATATTGGTCGCGATGCATATCAGGCCTATCAGGATGCGGCAAAGGGGGGTTATTCGAAAGTGGTCTTGCAAAGCGCAGGCGGCTCGCCGCTTCCAGCGCTCATGATTGCGGAAGACATGCGTAAACATCAGCCGACAATCACCGTCGATGGATACTGTCTCTCTGCCTGTGCAAATTATCTATTGTTGGCGTCACCCGCGCCGACTGTCCCTTGCGGGGCGCTGGTGATTTGGCATGGATCTCCGTCTGGAGACTTTTCAGAGGCACTTGCAACAATGCGTGCGGAGAAGAAAAATCCGAAATTGATTGAGCGCTATGCGAAGTGGGCCAATGATTTTTCCGTGCGGGAAGCCTCGTATTACGCCGCTATCGGTATTGATAAGAAATTACTGCCTGACTCCGTGGAAATAGTGCGACGCGAACATGTAGCTCCGGAATCCACATTTACTTTCGACGAGCTGACAGGCGACTACTCGGAAACAATATCCTCTGGGTTGTGGATTCCGACTCGCGAAGTCATCGAGAGCTACGGGATTCAAGTCAAGAATTTTTGCCTGACGTACGATCAAGAAATTCCTGTTGCACGCAAGCAGCTGGGAATTATGGCGCCGTACACCAGCGCGGGCCCGTGAGATGGCTAGGACGCAGATGGCTGGATGTGTGCGGAATCTGGAGAACGAATGAAGCCCAGCCTCCAATCCGAAGCCGCCGAGTGTGGTCTTGCTTCGTTGGCGATGGTGGCCGCTGCACATGGACTTTCACTATCACTGGCCGAGCTGCGCCAGCGATTCCCGCTGTCGCTCAAGGGGGCCAAACTCAATCAATTGATCCATGTGGCCCAGCAGTTGGGGTTTTCCACCCGCCCGCTGCGGCTGGACATGGAGGATTTGGGCAAGCTCAAGCTGCCCTGCGTCCTGCACTGGGATTTCAACCACTTTGTGGTGCTGGCAAAGGTGGGGCGGTCGAAGGTGACGGTGCTGGACCCGGCGATGGGCGAGCGCAGACTCTCGCTGCCCGAGGCCTCCGACCACTTCACCGGGGTGGCGCTGGAGCTGACGCCCAGCCACGCGTTCAAACCGCGCAAGGCTGTGCCTTCGGTGTCGGTGCGCCAGTTGACCGGGCGTGTCACCGGCCTGTGGCGGGCGCTGGCGCAGATCCTGCTGCTGTCGGTGGCCTTGCAGGTGTTTGTGGTGCTGGCCCCGTTCTTCATGCAGTGGGTGGTGGATCAGGTACTGGTGTCCGCCGACAAGGACCTGCTGACGGTGTTGGGGCTGGGCTTTGGGCTGGCACTGCTGCTGCAGATCGGCATCGGCCTGCTGCGCGGTTGGGCGGTGGTGTATCTGTCTTCGAAGCTGGGCCTGCAGTGGATGGGCAATGTGTTCGCGCATGCGCTGCGGTTGCCGCTGGATTTCTTCGAAAAGCGCCATCTGGGCGATGTCACCTCGCGCATGGCCTCGGTGCAGGCGATCCAGCGCACCCTGACGACGAGCTTTGTTGAAGCTTTGATCGACGGGTTGATGGCGGTGGTGACCTTCGGCCTGATGCTGTTCTACAGCTGGAAGCTGGCGCTGGTGACCCTGCTGGCGGTGGTGCTGTATGCCGGCATCCGCTTGGTGGCCTACCGGCCGCTACGCGACGGCACCGAGCGGCAGTTGGTGGCGGGTGCCAAGCAGCAAACGCACCTACTGGAATCGCTGCGCGGGATGCAGAGCGTCAAGGTGGCGGGCGCGGAAAGCCTGCGCCGTGCCACCTATGACAACCTGATGGTGGACACCGTCAACCAGGAAGTGCGCATCGCGCAGATGGGGCTGGGTTTCAATAGCGCCAGCCAGCTGGTGTTTGGGGCGGAACGCATCGCCGTGATCTGGATCGGCGCGCTACTGGCGCTGCAGAGCGTGTTCTCGGTGGGCATGCTGATCGCGTTCCTTGCCTACAAGGATCAGTTCGCACAGCGGATGGCGGGGCTGGTCGACAAGGCCATCGAGTTCCGCATGCTACGCCTGCACGGCGAGCGCCTGGCCGATATCGTGCTGACGCCGCCGGAGGATGCGGAGCCGCGGCCGGAGTTGCCGGCACCGGTGCAGGCGACGATCGAGGTGGACGGGCTGTGCTTCCGCTATGCCGATGGCGAGCCGTGGGTGTTGCAAGACTTGAGCTTCCGCATCGAAGCCGGTGAGACGGTGGCCATCGTGGGGGCGTCCGGCTGCGGCAAGACCACCTTGGTCAAGCTGCTGCTGGGCTTACTGAAGCCCAGTTCCGGCAGCATCTGCATCGGCGGGCAGGACTTGCACAAGGTGGGCCCGGCCAATATCCGCAAGGCGGTGGGCGCGGTGATGCAGGACGACCAATTGTTTGGCGGCAGCTTGGCCGACAACATCAGTTTCTTCGACCCGCAGGTGGAGCAGGCCAAGGTGGAAGCCGCGGCGCGGATGGCGGCGATCCACGATGAAATCATGGCGATGCCGATGGGCTATCACAGCCTGATCGGCGACATGGGCAGCTCGCTGTCCGGCGGGCAGAAGCAGCGGGTGATCCTGGCGCGTGCGCTTTATCGTGAGCCTAAGTTGCTGTACCTGGACGAGGCCACCAGCCATCTGGACGTAGCCAATGAGCAGCTGGTCAACGCGGCGGTGAAGCAGCTGGCGGTGACCAAGGTGATCGTGGCGCATCGGCCCGAGACCATCGCCAGCGCCGACCGGGTGCTGGTGGTGCAAGGCGGCAAAATCGTGCAGGGCCGGTCGCCCTGCGCCTACTGACAAGAAGCACTACAGCATTCGTCGGCTGATCCAACGATCGCGCAGTACGCACTGGTGCCAGAGCGCAGCGGTCATATGCAGCACAACCAGAATAGCCACGGCCCACACACTGCCGACATGCACATACCAAGCAACCGCCCGCCACGTCTCATCCTCGGCGGGTGGCACAAACCATCGCGGCACTGCCACCACACCCAGCACCACCAGCGGCTGCGCCATCCAGATCCAGATCACATAGCCACTGGCCGGCAACAGCAATAGCAGCAGATACAGCGTCGCATGCACCGCACGTGCCACGCGACGCTGCCAGCGCGGCACTTCCGCAGCAGCAGAAGGCATACGCTGCGAGCAGCGACATGCGAGCCGCAGCAGCAGCATCACCAACAACACCATGCCCCACTGAAAGTGCAGGCGCAGCAAGCGCATCCCCGCCTCGCCCGCAAGCGCCTCCGCCCCCCATCCCAAGGCAAGCTGCACCACTACACCCACCGCCATCATCCAATGTAGGCAGCGAATACACAGGGGATAGCGCAGGCGATTCATGGCAACGCACAAGCACTATGCCCGGGCACACCCAAGCCAAGCACGACAGTACGTTCAACCTGCCAAACACCATTGATCAACCTTGGCCGCAGCAAGCCACTGCCTCCCGTTCCGCGTGCATGGCGGCGTTCCTCGGCAGACAATTTTGGATCGTCCAAGAACATCAGATCATCGATGAAGTAGGTGAAACAGCCGGGTTCCAGCACATGCATATGCACATGCTCGGCCACCTCCTCGCCGGGGTAGCTGCCCGGACGAATGGTGTCTATGGTGTAGCGCCCCTGCGCATCACTGCGCACCCACCCGCGCAACCGCCCATGGCGCATGGCTTCACGGCCAAGTTGCTGCGTTGGACGCGGATAAACACCGCTGGCATCGGTCTGATAGGCGTAAACCACCACGCCGGCGCGGGCACGTCCGGAATCGTCCAGCACGCGCCCGGAGATACGCATCGGCACACCGGGCTCGCCGACGGGTGCAAGCCGGACGTGCGAAGAAAGTTCCGCCGGCATACCGTCGAACACGGCTTCGCAGCCTTCGCAGGGATTGCCGATCACCGGCACTGGCTGGTTAATGGCTGTTCTGGCGTGATGGTTGCTAGCCGGCGCGTCGCAGGCGGCGAGCAGGACAAGCGCGAGCGTGAGGGAGGCGCGAGGAAGTACGAGCATCGTTGCGGTTTCCACGTGGGTGTCGTGGTGGGACGCCCGCGCCGCGACGAGCGTTAACGCCGCTCAGCGATCCGCAGCATGCGCACCTGCGGATGCCGCATCAGACGACGCCGGCAGCGCATCCGGCCACTGCAGCCACCAGCGCTTGGTACGTGGATAGGGCAGCGCGTTCCACCACGGATCCAGCGCGCCTGTTGTGCCATGCAACACCGCCTCACGCGACGGCACGGGCGCGTCTACAAGGATCGTCCGCAGGCGGTCGTACAGCGGCCCACGCGCCAGCGACGGATGCCGCTGCAGCAGCGACAACAGGCTGATGGCGTCCTGCGGCCGCGACTGCGCCAGCAGGCGATGGAGCCGCGCGTCGTCGGCCGACGGTGTGGCGCGCTGCGCATCGAGTTCCGCCAGCGCCGCCACGAAACCGGCGCGTGCGCCGAGGTCATACGGCGTTCCCGCCGCGCCATCCGCGCGCAGGCGCACCGTGGCCCTCTGCGGTACCAACACCTCGCCACCACCGTTGCCGACCAGCACCCAGCCACTGCGCACGGTCAGTCTGCCCGCACCGGCGGCATCGCTGTCCAGGGTGAATTCGCAGCCCATGTCCAGCGCCTCGGTGCGCGGCAAGCGCACACCAAAGTAGCCCGGTGGGGCCCACACCCGCGCCCACAGCCGGCCCTGCAGCAGGCGCACGCGGTGTTGGCCGGGGCCAGTCTGCTCCAACCGCAGCCGTGAATCGGGGCCCAGCTGCAAATCGCCGATCCGCGCGATCCGCAGACGCACCGCGCCGTCATCACCGGTAGTGATCTCGCCATTCCGCGCCAGCTGCGCACCGGCCTGTACCGGTGCACCCGCCATCCACGCGCGGCCCTGCGCGGCGGCCACCTTCCACGCGCCGCCTTCCGGCCAGGCCAGACGGTGCTGCAACAGCAGCGTCACCGATAGCGCGCAGATCGCCAGCATCGCCGCCAGCGTCCATCCGACGCGGTGGCGACGAGGTCGCCGCATCGCCTGCATGCGCGAATGCGTCGCCGCGCGCGCGGCATCGGCCCGTTCGCCCGCATGCGCATAAGGCGACAGCAGGCGTTCCAGGCGACGGATGTCGTCGTCGCCCTGCCCCGTCTTCGACCACAGATAATCGTCGTGGAAATTCATGCGAACGGCCTCCGGTCAGGTTCCGCCAACGCCTGCCGCAGCAGCGCCATGCCGCGATGCAGGTTGACCCGCACGCTGCCGGGAGTAAGCCCGGTCAGCGCGGCGATTTCCGGACCACTCAAGCCTTCCACCAGCCGCAGCAGCAGCGGTTCGCGGTACGCCTCCGGCAGCCTGCGAATCGCGCACAGCGCGCGCTCAGCATCCACGCGATCCTCATGGCTGGCATGCACGGCGACCGCTTCGATCTCCAGGCCCGTTGCCGGCGCGAATCGCCGCCGCTCGTCCATACCGGCACGGCGCGCCATGCTGGTGATCCAGCCGGGGAAGGCCGCGTCCTCGCGGAGATCGGCCAACCGGCGGAACGCGGTCTCGAACACGCGCTGGGCCAGGTCTTCCGCATCGGCATGCGCCGCATAGCCCAGCAGAATGCCGTGTACCACCGGCGCGAAACGGCGATACAGGCGATCTAGCGCGCCGCCGTCTCCACGGCGCGCGGCTGCGACCAGCGCGGCGGTTGCTTCGTTCTCGACCAAGCGATTCGCTCCGGATACCCCATATCGACGTGACGATGGCAGCAGGCGTTAACAGGACGCTACCCGCGCCGTGCGGCGATGCACGCACTTGCCGCATCGACAGCTTGACCCCGGTCAGCCTGCCGCCAGAGTGGACGGCGTAGAATTGCCGTTCTCCTTTCCGTGCTTGGATTTACCCCCATGTCCCTCGACCCCGCCCTGCGCGCCCGCATCGAATCCATCCTGTCCGCTAACCCTGTCGTGCTGTTTTTGAAGGGCACGCCGGATGCACCGCAATGCGGGTTTTCGGCCAAAACCGCTGCCGCATTGGATGCCACCGGCGCCAGCTATGCCCACGTCAATGTGTTGGCCGATGCGGAAATCCGCGAAGGTATCAAAGTGTACGGCGACTGGCCGACCATCCCGCAGCTGTATATCGGTGGCGAGCTGGTGGGTGGCTGTGACATCGTCACCCAGATGGCCGCCAGCGGTGAGCTGCACGCCGCATTGGGCGTGGCCGCACCGGACCGCACACCGCCGCAGATCACCATTACTGACGCCGCAGCCGACATGCTGAAGCAGGCGCTGGCCAATGCCGGCGAAGGCTACGCCTTGCAAATCGAAGTGGACAAAGCTTTCAACGCACGCTTGCAATTGGCGCCGGTGGATACCGCCGCTATCGCCACCGAAGCGGCCGGAATTCGCGCGCAGTTCGATCTGGTCAGCGCCCAGCGTGCACGCGGCCTGACCATCGACTGGGCCGATGATGCACGCGGCAAGGGGTTGGTCATCGACAACCCCAACGCCCCCGCCAAAGTGAAGGCCATCACCCCTGCCGAGGCCAGCGCGCGCGTGCAAGCCGGCAGTTTGGTGCTGGTGGATGTGCGCCCGGCCGATGAGCGTGCACTGGCACAAGCACCGGTGGCCTGCCGCAATTTTGATGATGGCGCTGCCGCAATCGAAGCCCTGCCAAAGGACACCGCGCTGGCGTTTTTGTGCAAGGCCGGCGGCCGTAGCCAGCAAGCCGCCGATCAGTTCCGCAGCTTGGGCTTCAAGGACCTGTACAACGTGACCGGCGGCATCACTGCTTGGGCAGCGTTGGACCCGTCCATCCCCAGCTACTGATCAAAACCCACCACCGGCATCCAGCCAGGCTTGCTCCTCGGGCGTATTGATGCGCCCGAGGGCGGCATTGCGATGCGGGAAACGTCCGAAGCGGACAATGACATCGCGATGGGCGGTGGCATATGCCAGCAGATTGGCGTCGCGCAGGGTGGTGAACAATGCCACCGCACGGTCTTGGTCGGCGATCACCTCGGAATGTTCGAACGGCAGGTAAAAGAACATCTGCAGCGCAGGGTCCACCTGCGCATCAAAGCCCGCAGCGATTGCATGATTGGCATGCAGTAAAGCCAGCGAATCAGTGGCAAAAGCATGGCCGCTGCCACGAAAGATATTGCGCGGAATTTGGTCCAGCAATAGCAACAATGCCAACGCACCCTCGGCGGTGTTCTGCCAGTGCTCGCACTCGCGCCGCGCCGCCGCAAAGTGCGCCACCTGCCAGTGCGTGCGGCACGCATCATCGAAGGCAGTGCCACCACCAAACCACCGACTTATGCCGGCATCGCGCCAGAATGCCACCAGCGCATGTGCAGTCGTGATGTTCATTCGTCAAACCTCAGATGCCGCACTGATTTGCCGTTGCGGCGAATCAGTTTGAGCGATTCGATGCCCACTTTGATGTGGTTACGCACGAAGTCAGCGGACACTTTGGCGTCGGAGGCTTCGGTCTTTACCCCTTCCGGGATCATCGGTTGATCGGACACCAGCAGCAATGCGCCACACGGGATGCGGTTGGCAAACCCGGCGGCAAACACAGTGGCAGTTTCCATATCAATGGCCATGCAGCGCATCTCGCGCAATTTTTCCTTGAACGCCTCGTCGTGTTCCCACACCCGGCGGTTGGTGGTGTAAACGGTGCCGGTCCAGTAGTCCAGTTCAAGGTCACGAATGCTGGTGGAAATCACCCGCTGCATCGCAAACGCAGGTAGCGCCGGCACTTGTGGTGGCAGGTAATCGTCGCTGGTGCCCTCGCCACGAATCGCGGCGATCGGCAACACCAAATCACCTAATTCGTTTTTGCGTTTCAACCCACCACATTTACCCAAAAACAGTACGGCCTTGGGGCAGATTGCCGACAACAGATCCATCACCGTGGCCGCGTTGGGGCTGCCCATCCCAAAATTGATCAGAGTGATGCCGTCCATCGTGGCGCTGGGCATCGGCCTGTCCAGACCCACGATGGGCGCGCCGGTCATTTCCGAAAAATGCGCCAGATAGCCACCAAAATTGGTCAGCAAAATATGTTGGCCAAAATCCGCCAGTGGTACCCCGGTATAGCGCGGCAACCAGTTATCCACGATCTCTTGTTTGTTTTTCATACTTGTTCCTGTCAATCTTCCATTGCATGCCCGGGCAGATGCGGAGGCCAACCTCTACCACCCGCGACTTGCGGCGCTGCAACAACGATCGCCGTGCAACTTGCACGGAATTAGAGTACGTTCCCACCAGTATGGATGGAAGGGGGACGACATATGCGCATCGGCATCATCACGGACTCGGCCTGCGATCTTCCTAACGATGTCATCGACCGGGAAAACATCGTCATCTTGCCGGTGACCATCCAGATTGGGCAGGCAGTTTTGGCCGATACCCGCAACGAAGAAGCCACCATGAGTTTTCTCAGTGGCGAAACTGCTGCCCGCGCCTTCGAGGCAGACACCACACCCTACACCGTGCAACAGGTACACGATCTGTTTTTGGGCAAACTTGTCCACGACTATGACTACGTGTTTTGCATCACCACCACCCGCACCCGCAGCGGCATCCACGACAATGCGGTGCAGGCCAGCTACACCATCCTCAATGACTACAAGCCGGTGCGCGCCGCTTCCGGCAACACCACGCCGTTTGCGCTGCGCGTGATCGACAGCCAAAACGTGTTTGCCGCGGTCGGGGTGCTGGTGATCGAGGCCACCCGCATGCGCGCCGCCGGCGAAACCCCACCCAAAATTCGTGCCCACCTGGAAAGCTTGGCCAACAATATCCAAGGCTATATGGTGCCGCCGGACTTGCACTATCTGCGCAACCGCATCAAAAAGCGCGGCGACAAGAGTGTGAGTTTTTTCAGTGCGGCATTGGGCACGGCACTCGACATCAAACCCATCTTGCATTGCAACAAGGGCGAAACCGGCCCGGTGGGTAAGGTCAAGGGATTCACCGCCGCCACCGAAAAAATGTTCGATTTCGCCTGCAAGCAAGTGCGTGCGGGCCTGCTGACCCCCACCATGTGCCTAAGCTACGGCGGCGACTTGAACGAGATGCGCAAACTGCCAGGTTACGACCGCCTGCGCGAAACCTGTGCCGCGCACAATGTCGAAGTCTTTGAAAGCTTCATGGGCCTGTCGGGCTTGGTCAATGTGGGCAAGGGCGCAATCGTGTTGGCATTTGCCGCCGAGCAACGCAAGTTCGAATAACACTGTGCGGGGTGCTAGCCTGTCACCTCTTTTGACTGCAATCGGATTGCCTATGCCCACGCGCTATTACATTCGCCTGCCTGATCCCGCCAACGCTCGTGGCGATGATGCCGACCTCGGTTTCCGTTCACACGCTGCCGAAGGTTTTGCCGAAGAACTGCAACAGGCCTTGCGCGATGGCACCCTGTTTGAACGCTGGCGTACAAAGCAACAAGACCCCGACGATGTGGACCCCGCCTTGGGCGCTACCGATCCGGAAGCCCGCGTCACCGGCCAGCAAAATGATTTGCACGTCGATCTGGAAGTAATCACACGCCTGCCTTCGGCGCTGCTGCGACAACGCATGGCGTTGTTGGCCGGTCACGGCTGGCAGCTGCGCGACGTCGCTTCGGCCTAAGCCCAACCCTGTTCGCGCATGATCCCCGTTCTGCTGTCCTGGAGCGGCGGCAAGGATGCCGCTTGGGCACTGCATACCCTACGCCAGCGCGGCGACGTGGACGTGGTGGGCTTGCTGACCACGCTGACCGAGGGCTTTGATCGTATTTCGATGCAAGGCATTCGCCGCGATGTCCTGCATGCACAAGCGCGCGCCGCCGGCCTGCCCGTGATTGAAACGTGGATTCCGCAGGCCGCCGACAACGCGACCTACGTTGCCAGCGTTGCGCAGGGGTTGAACGCCGCCCGCGAACGCTGGCCGGGACTGGCGCATATCGCCTACGGTGATCTGTTCCTCGAAGACATCCGCGCATGGCGCCAAGCTCTATGCGCATCGTTGGGGTTCACGCCGCTGTTCCCGTTATTCGGCAGCGACACCGCCGCACTGGCTCACACCATGCAGCAAGGCGGCCTGCACGCGCAGCTGTGTTGTGTGGATACCACCCAACTGGACGCAAGCTTTGCTGGCCGTGCCTTCGATACATCCTTACTGCGTGACCTGCCCCAACACATCGACCCCTGCGGCGAGAACGGCGAATTTCACACCTGCGTGTTTGCAGGCCCGATGTTCAATCACCCCATCGCTATCGAATGCGGCGACAGCGTGCTGCGCGATGGACGCTTTGCCTATACCGATTTCAAATTGCCCGCGTGATGGCCGATGTGCTCGCCGATGAAACTGGCGATGAAGTAGTAGCTGTGATCAAAGCCGGGGTGCATGCGCAGGGTCAACGGGTGGCCGGCGGCATCACAGGCCGCACGCAACACGTCCGGGCGCAATTGCGTGGCAAGAAATTCATCGGCCGCACCTTGATCAACCAGCAATGGTAGTGTTTCCATCGCCACTTTGATCAATTCGCAGGCGTCGTACTGCGCCCACGTCGCAACATCATCACCCAGATACGCGGCAAATGCCTGTTGCCCCCACGGCACCTGCATCGGAGCCACGATGGGCGAAAACGCCGACACGCTGCGATAGCGGCCGGGATTGCGCAACGCGCACACCAACGCACCATGCCCGCCCATCGAATGCCCGCTGATGGCGCGTGCTTCCGTCACCGGGAAATGCGCTTCGATCAACGCCGGCAGCTCGTCCACCACGTAGTCGTGCATCTGGTAGTGCGCTGCCCACGGTGCTTGCGTTGCGTTGACATAAAACCCAGCACCCTTGCCAAGGTCATAACCTTCGGCATCGGCCACGTCCTCGCCACGCGGGCTGGTGTCCGGGCAAACAATCGCGATACCGTGTTCGGCCGCATACCGCTGCGCGCCGGCCTTGGTGATGAAGTTCTGCTCGGTGCAGGTCAGCCCAGAGAGCCAGTACAACACCGGCACCGGGCCGTGCGCGACCTGCGGCGGCAAATAAATCGCAAAGCGCATCGTGCAGCTGAGGGTTGACGATGCGTGTTGATACACGTCCTGCCAACCGTCAAAGCAGGCGCGGTGTTCGAGGCGTTCCAGCGTCACGGGAATCTCCAATGGTTTTCCTTCTCCCTCCGGGAGAAGGTGCCCGTAGGGCGGATGAGGGTACGGCGCAGTCGGAATATCTCGCCTTGGCCAACCCTCACCCCAACCCCTCTCCCGGAGGGAGAGGGGCTTGAATTCAATAGTGCACCACGCTGCGAATCGATTTGCCCTCATGCATCAAATCGAAGGCTTCGTTGATCGCATCCAGCCCCATCGTATGGGTGACGAACGGTGCCAAGCGGATCTCGCCACGCATCGCGTCTTCCACCATGCCCGGCAGCTGCGAACGCCCCTTCACCCCACCAAACGCGGTGCCCAGCCATTTACGCCCGGTCACCAGCTGGAATGGGCGGGTGGAAATTTCCTGGCCCGCACCGGCGACACCAATGATCACGCTTTGCCCCCAACCGCGATGCGCGCATTCCAGCGCCGCACGCATCACATGGACGTTGCCGATGCACTCGAAGCTGTGGTCCACGCCCCAGCCGGTCATCTCCACAATGACTTGTTGAATGGGTTTGTCGAACTCTTTCGGGTTCACGCAATCGGTGGCACCCATGTCGCGGGCCATGGCGAACTTCGACGGATTGGTGTCCACGGCAATGATGCGGCCCGCCTTCGCCAACTGCGCGCCTTGGATCACCGCCAGACCAATGCCGCCAAGGCCAAACACCGCCACACTATCGCCTTCGGCCACCTTGGCGGTGTTCTTCACCGCGCCCAGCCCGGTGGTGACGCCGCAGCCCAGCAGGCAGACTTGTTCGTGGTTGGCTTCCGGGTTGATCTTGGCCAGCGAGACCTCGGCCACCACCGTGTATTCGCTGAAGGTGGAACACCCCATGTAGTGGTACAGCGGCTGACCGTTGTAGGAAAACCGCGTCGTCCCGTCCGGCATCACGCCCTTGCCTTGGGTGGCGCGCACCGAGGTACACAAATTGGTTTTGCCCGATTGACAGAACAAGCACTGCCCGCACTCGGCGGTGTATAGCGGAATCACGTGGTCGCCCGGCGCAACGCTGGTCACGCCCTCGCCCACTTCAACGACGACGCCCGCGCCTTCATGCCCCAGCACGCAGGGGAACAAACCTTCGGGATCATCACCACTGAGCGTGAATGCATCGGTATGACAGACACCGGTGTGGGTGATCTTCACCAACACTTCACCGGTACGCGGCGGAGCGACGTCGATCTCGACGATTTGCAGTGGCTGACCTGCGGCAAACGCAACGGCGGCGCGTGATTTCATGGCGTGCTCCTCGATGGATTCATCGCCTATTGTAGGTGCAGGGCTTGCCGTGCAAACGCCAGTGCTTACCCCGTGTTTTGAATCCCCGCCGAAATGCCGTTGACGGTGGACACCAGCACCCGCAACAACGCCTCGTCTTCGCGGCCGCCATCACGCCAACGCCGCAGCAGCGCCACTTGCAACAGACTGATCGGATCGACATACGGGTTGCGCAAGCGAATCGACAAGCGCAAGCGGTAGTCATCGGCCAATAACGTGTCGCATTGTTTGATCGCCAAGATCGCGTCGCGGGTACGCGCAAATTCATCGGCAATCTGCGGAAAAAATGCGGCATGTGCTGCGCCGGCCAGTTGCGAGTAGCACTCGAAAATGTCGATGTCGGATTTGGCCAGCAACATTTCGACATCCCCCAGCATCGCCGTAAAAAATGGCCAGTCGCGCGCCATGGCCTGCATCGCTTCCAGCCCATAACTGTCGATGCCGTGCTGCAAGGCCGTGCCCACGCCATACCACCCGGTGAGCCCCGAGCGATTTTGCGACCACGCAAACACCCACGGAATCGCGCGCAAGTTGGCAATGCCACCATCACGCCGACGCGATGGCCGCGAGCTGATATGCAAGCGCTCGATCACATCCACCGGGGTGGCCGCGCGGAAATAGGCAGGGAAATCTTCGCGCTCATGCACCAGCGCGCGGTAATGCGTGCGCGAGACCTGCGCCAGATCTGCGGCCAGTTGCCGCCAGCTTGCTTCGCGCGGCTCCGCTGCGCGTGGACGCAAACTGGCGCGTAGCGTGGCCGCAGTCATTTGCTCCAGATTGCGCAACGCCAGTGCGCGAATGCCGTATTTGCGATGGATGACTTCGCCTTGTTCGGTCATGCGCAAACGCCCGCCCACACTGCCGCGCGGTGCCGCGATGATGGCACGCTCGGTCTTGCCGCCGCCGCGGCTGACCGAGCCGCCACGGCCGTGGAAAAACACGACTTGCACATTGGCTTGTTGCGCCACCTCCAGCAAATCGGCCTGCGCCCGTTGCAAGGCCCAACGCGACGCCAGCACGCCGCCATCTTTTGCACTATCGCTATAGCCCACCATCACGATTTGGCGGTCGCCGCGCGTCGCGAGGTGCTGGCGATACAACGGGTCGGCGAACAACATCTGCATCACCGCTGGCGCGGCTTCCAAATCGGCCACGGTTTCAAACAGCGGTGCGATATCCAGCGGTACCGCCGCATCCACCACGCAGCCCGCCACCCGTGCCAACGCCAATACCGAAAGTGCATCGGCAGCCGTGCGCGCCATGCTGATGATGTACGGCCCAAACGCATGCGCGCCCAAACTGGCACGCAGCGCATACACCGTGCGGAACACATCCAAGGTCAATTCCGCTGCGTCCGGCTGCGGCACCGCTTGGCCGGTAATCAACGCATGCAAGTGCTCGATCCGTTGTGACAACCCACGCGCCGCCCATGTGGGGTCGCCCAGCAATGCGGCCAGCGCGTCATCGTGCACCGCAGAGTCCTGCCGCAAATCCAAGGCCGCCAAATGGAAACCAAAACTACGCGCACGCCACAGGATGCGTCGCAATGCAAAGCGCCCGGCATGCTCGCCACGATGGCGGGCCAAGCTGGTGTCGATCAATTCCAGATCGTCGATGAACGCCGCCGCATCGGGGTAGGCCCCCGCCGCTGCCTCACCGGTGGCCTGCAAGCGCGCACGCATCGCCCATAACAACTGTCGATACGGCATATCGGCCAAGCGCGGGCGGCTGCGCACCGCGCCGTTGGGGAACAATGCGCGATGGGCGGCGGCGCGGGCGTCAATGGCTGCATCCACCTCGGCGTGGCCATGACTCTGGGTGAGGATGTCGCCCAATTTGCGCAAGTCTGATTGATAACACGCCAACGCCTGCGCCCGCTGATACGACAACGCGGTGTGGATGGTGGCCGCGCCCACATTGGGGTTGCCATCCATATCGCCGCCTACCCACGTGCCAAACCGCAGCAGTGGCGGCAGCTCGATACGCTGCCCGTAGGCCGCCTCGACCGCCGCGTTCAACGATTCAAAAAATACCGGCAACACGCGGTACAACGATTGCGTGAGATAAAAACCAATATGTTCGATTTCATCACTCACGCTGGGCCGCAGCGGCGGGGCTTCATTGGTTTGCCACGCCGTGGTGAGTGATTGCCGAATTCGCGCATCATCGGCATCACGTTCCGGCGGTGTGCGGGTGCGGTCGATATCGGCCACCAAGCGTTCGACCACGGTCGCTTCTTTCAGCAAGAGCGCGCGCCGCACCGCTTCGGTGGGATGCGCGGTAAATACCGGCTCGATGCAGGTACGCGCAAGCATGTCCTGCAATTCCGGCAAGCCCACACCGGCATCGCGCAGATCGCGCAACACATCTTCCAAGCCACCCGGCTGAGGCGCGCTGGCCTGTCGTTGGTAGTCGCGCCGACGACGAATGCGATGCACGCGCTCGGCCACATTGGTGGCACTGAAATACGCCGAAAATGCGCGCACCAGCCCTTCCGCATCCTCCAGTGGCACCTGCGCCAATTGCCCCGCCAACTCGGCCACCGGCGCGGCCTGCTCTCGCCGTGCAATCGCACTGCGGCGCAGGGCATCCACCTGCTGCAAAAACATCGGCGACACTTGTTCGGCCAACATCTGCCCGACCATCGCGCCCAGTCGGCGCACATCGTCACGCAGCAAGGTGTCGGATTTGGCAAAGACGAGCTGCTCGCGCAGTGGGGATTGGGCAGGGGTCATCCCTGCAGGCTACCTCATTTTTGGTGCGATGCAGCATTTGTTGCTGACGTGACTATTCTGGGCATTCGCTGTGACATCCCCCGCTGAATTTCACTTTCCTGCCCTAGGGATGACGCATCTAATACTTACTCGACAGTCGGTACTGCCGCGTTGGCTCCAACCTGCGCCAACATTGCCGGTAATGGGCAATGCAACACGGCGCAGATCGTACGCAGGAGCTCAGCTTCCGCCACGTTGACCCGGCCATCGCTGCTGATGGCCTCGGTGATGGCTTCCACCATCACTTGTTTGGCCAGTGGGTCTAGCGCATCCAATGGTGCCCAGACCTGTTCCAGTGCCAACACGCCCTGTGCAGGTGGTGCATACGGCAGATGATCGCGCGGCAAAATGCGTTGCAAGCCGGCCAAGTACGCGCGCTTGGCGGCGCTTGCATCGGCATTGCCCGCCTGCGCCACCACCGCCAGCAAGGTTGCAAATTCATCACGCACATTGCCAGGTTTGCGCCGGCCAAAGCGCGCATAACGTGAGGGATCGAGTGCCTCACGCACATGCACATCCAGCAACTTACCCAAGCAATACTCAAACAAGCCGACGTGCCCATCGGCGTGAATCACGGCCTGCACACAGGCCAAAAACGTATCCAGTGCCGGCCGTGGCCGCTGCCGCAACACCGGAAACGCCAACGATGCCAACGGTAGCCGCAGTGCCGGGTGCAAATCGGCCGTGAGTTGTTGATGGATGCGCAGCGCGTACTCGGCAACCTCGCTGCCTAAGGCGCTGACGACGGCTTGCCGCTGAAGGCCTTGGGTGTGCGCATCGTCCACCAGTAGCATGGCCAGCAACAACGGCATCACACTGTCGCGGCCACGCGCCAAGTCGCGCAAGGCATCCGGGAGTGCGGTTGCGATGGCATCCGCGCGTTGGTAGTCATCCGCTGCCGGCATCGCCACCTGCGCCGACACTTGCGTGGGCAGCACACGAATTTCACTGCTGGCATGCGGCAAGCGCGTTGTCTCGGTCGTGGTCAAACCCAGCGCCATATCCTCTTGCATGCCATCCGGTGGCGATACTCGCCAGTCGGCCTGCAACCGCGCCAACTGTGCATCACGAAACCCCGGCTCCAGTGCTTGGATGCGCTCCATCAGCGGCGGGTGGGTGGCGAACAAGCCTGAGAACCCCAGCCCATCGCCGAACAACATATGGCTGACTTCTTCGGTATTGCCGCGATCTTGCATGCGCGAGCCTTCCTCCAGCCCGGCAATTTTTTTCAATGCCCCGGCAAGGCCGACGGTCTGCCGTGTGAATTGCACTGCGCTGGCATCGGCCAAACGCTCACGCGAGCGGCTGACTCCGGCTTTGATCATGCGGCCAAAAAACAGCCCGATATAGCCAATCACCAAGGCCACCAAGGCCACCACCCAAATCGCACCGCCACCACGATCGCGACCACCACCAAAACGGCCGTACTCCAATACTTTGCGCCCGATCACGCCAATCATCAAAATGCCGAACAACACACCGATCAGGCGAATATTCAGGCGCATATCACCATTGAGGATATGGCTGAACTCGTGCGCGATCACGCCTTGCAGCTCGTCACGATTGAGCCGGTCCAATGCACCACGGGTTACCGCCACTACCGCGTCCGATGGCGAAAATCCGGCTGCAAATGCATTGATGGCCGCCTCGTGCTCTAGCACATAGAGTTTTGGCACCGGCACCCCGGAGGCAATCGAAATTTCTTCCACCACATTGCGCAATCGACGCAATGCCGGGTCGGTGGTATCTGCAGGCACAAGCGTTCCGCCCATGCCCTGCGCCACCGACTCACCGCCGCCACTGAGGCTGGCGATGCGATACAGCGAGCCAAACAGAATGGTCAACAAGGTGACGCCGGTTGTGAATGCCAACATGCGCCACGAATGCGACACCAGCGATGCAACCAGGTCGACCATCCCGACGATGCAAAGGACAGCCAGCACAAACAGCACCATCAGCCGCGATGTTGTGCGCCGCGCGGCGGCTTGGTGTTCGAAAAAGTTCATGCGATCACATCAAAACTGCACCTTGGGTGCCTCGCGCACTTGTGCCTGCTTATCAATCGGAATTTCCAGCAAGGTCGCGGCCAGGAAGCCGAATATGCCGGCAAAGACGTTGTTTGGGAAGACTTCGCGCTTGTTGTTGTAGGCCATTACCGCATCGTTGAAGGCCTGTCGTGAGAATGCGACTTTGTTTTCGGTGCTGGTCAGCTCTTCGGTCAGCTGCATCATGTTTTCGTTGGCTTTCAACTCCGGATACGCCTCGGCCACCGCCAGCAGCCGGCCCAGCCCGGCATTGAGTTGGCCTTGCGCTGCGGCCAGTTGTGCCATTGCAGCGGGGTCACCGGGGTTGGCCTTGGCCACAGACAGCCCCGATTGTGCCGCCGATCGCGCCGCGATCACGGCTTCCAGCGTTTCGCGTTCGTGCGCCATGTATTGCTTGGCCACTGCGACCAAGTTCGGGATCAAGTCAAAGCGTCGCTGCATCTGCACATCGATTTGTGCAAACGCATTCTTGTATGCATTCCGCGAGGTCACCAAGCCGTTGTAAATACCGGCCGCCCATAGCGCGATAACAACAAGAATTGCGATGAAAATCAGAAAGCTCACCATCAAAGTTCCCCTTATTCATGCAATCGTGGCAACAGGCGCTAGAATCAGGCCATCGATGCAGCATACGCAGGGGGCCCACATGATGAAAGAGCACATGATCAAGGTTGGCCTGCGTACCGCCTTATTGACCACCTTGCTGCCCTTGGCGCTGGGTTCGACCGCACAAGATGTCAACCCTCTGCATGGCGCGATTGCGCGCCCACAAGCCAGTGCTGCGCTTTCACCCATACCAACCGCCCCCATCGCCAATGCTGCCGCTACTGCGGCGGGTAACACCAGTGCTGCATCCTTGGATGTTGCGCGCCTGGATGTTGCACGCTTCGAGGCCATTGCTTCGGCGCTGGTGGCCAATGGCCGTATCCCCGGGATGGCGATGGCCATCGTCAAGAATGGCCAAGTTCTAAGCGCGCGCGGCTATGGCATCACCGACGTGCGGGATCCACAGCCGGTTGATGCTCATACCGTGTTCCGCTTGGCGTCGTTATCAAAATCCTTTGCCGCCACCATGACCGGGATCTTGGTCAACGATGGCGTGCTGCGTTGGGATAGTCATCTGACCGACTACGTGCCTTCGTTTCAGTTATCGCAGCCGGGGGCCGCGCAAGAAGTCACCGTGGCCGACTTGCTCAGCCATCGCGTGGGGCTGACCCGTAATGCGTTTGATCGGGACTTGGAAGGCAATGCCGACTACCACAGCCTGACCATGCGGCTTGCCAATGCGCCGATGACGTGCGCACCCGGCCAGTGCTACGCCTACCAAAATGTCGCGTTCAGCCTGATTGGCGACATCGTGTTTGCCACCACCGGCAAGTTCTACAGTGAAAGTGTGGCCAGCCGCATCTTCAAGCCACTGGGGATGCACGATGCCAGCTACGGGCTGGAGGGCATCGAGGCCAGTGGCCGCTGGGCCAAGCCGCATGTGCGCGGACGTGGCGGCTGGGTCGCATTGATGCCCAAACCCAATTATTACCGGGTGGCACCTGCTGCTGGCGTCAATGCCAGCATCAGCGACATGGCGCAATGGTTGATCGCGCACACCGGACACCGTCCGGATGTGTTGCCTGCGCCCCTGCTGGCAACGCTGCACGCGCCACTGGTTACCACGCCTACCGAAATTCACGGCAACTCGTGGCGGCGTGCGCGCTTGAATTCCGCTAGCTATGCACTGGGTTGGCGCGACTACAACTATTCCGGGCACAACGTCGTTTTCCACGGCGGTGCGGTTCAGGGCTATCGCGGAATGATGGCGATGCTGCCCGAACAAGACTTGGGTGTGGTCATTTTGTGGAACAGCGAAAGCGCCTTGCCCAGTGGCCTGTTGCCCACGATTTTGGACAGCGCATTGGGTTTGACGGGCGGTCAGTGGCTGGATGACGACACCATGGATGGCTCCGAAGATGTGCTGTACGCCGAACGTAATGGCACGCCTGCTGGCGTCAGCAGCAGCAAAGCCAAAGCATCGCCGCCCTAAGCTATTACGCGCAAGCAATTGAAGCCGTTGATCGGCTTTCCATCTCCCTAAAAAAAACCCCACCCGCCTGGGCAACGGGAAGGGTTTGCAGTGACATACACCGCCTGCACCGAGGATGCCCTCGGCACAGGCGTGTGACTTACAGCGACGGTGTGGGTGCTGCCGAGCTGGCTGGCACCGCTGCCGACTTCTTGGCCGCAGCTTTCTTGGCAGCCGGCTTTTTGGCAGCCGGCTTTTTGGCAGCAGGCTTCTTGGCCGCGGCCTTCTTCGCCGCTGGCTTCTTGGCAACGGCTTTCTTTGCCGCTGGCTTCTTGGCAACAGCCTTCTTGGCAACGGCCTTCTTCGCCGCTGGCTTCTTGGCAACAGCCTTCTTCGCAACGGCCTTCTTCGCCGCTGGCTTCTTGGCAACGGCTTTCTTTGCTACGGCCTTCTTCGCCGCTGGCTTCTTGGCAACGGCTTTCTTCGCAACAGCTTTCTTTGCTACCGCCTTCTTCGCCGCCGGTTTTTTGGCAACGGCTTTCTTTGCAGCTTTTTTCACGGCCATGGTATGGCTCCTCGTCAATGGGTCGTTCGGTAAAGCCCAGTTACACAAGACGCCGCAGGTATCGGACCTGCGATCGACCGCCGACGCGCCAGGCGCACCGGTACGGATGTGGCACCGATGTGGGCAAAAAACCCGCGCCGGCCTTGGACGTACCCATGACCATGAAAAAACCTGCGGCGCGATGCACTGCAGGTTCGAACATGGACGTTTGTGAAATCTCCTGAAGGCATTCGCTTGGAGGGTAGCTGGTCTGCATCCACCGATTGCTGTCAGCGGTGGCGTTAGGTGACGTGCTATCGACTGTCGCGATTTGCTTGCTCACTTGATTCCATAAGGAACGTCTGCTTGGCGAAACCTAATCACGCTTTTTTCCAGTGTCAACAATCTTGCGCAAAGATTTTTTACAGGCGTCATGCAAGCCGTGCATGTGCGGCGTATCTGAGCACGCACAAGCCGCGACCATGCGCGCGCAGCAGGCGCATGAAGCACGCATGAAAATCGACGCATCGCTAGTCAAGATGCGGCTTTCAGCACACACACCAAACATTGGCAGAAATTTTTACCGCATCCATTGCACGACAAAAAGATGCACGCATGCTGTTGCAAGCAAGCAGCTCACCAAGCAACAACAGACACATTGTTTTCGCGTCGCACAAGCATGTTTGCGCGAATTTTGCGCAGAAATTTTTCGCTTGTACGCGGTGTTCGCCAATAAAAAACCCGCGATGTCGCCATCGCGGGTTTGCGTTTGCAGATGTGAAAAGCGATCAGTGTTCGTCGCTTTCCAGGAGCTCGGCATAATCATCCGGTGCCAGCAAATCGGCCAGCTGATCGGCGTCGTCAAGTTCGATCACAAACAGCCAACCATCGCCATAGGCATCTTCGTTGATGGTTTCGGGCTTGTCGGCCAGCGCCGCATTGACTTCGATCACCTTGCCCGACACCGGCGCATACACATCGGAGGCGGCCTTCACCGACTCCACCACGGCGCAGGCGTTGCCCACTTGAATCTGGTCGCCCACATTCGGCAATTCGACATATACCAAGTCGCCCAGCAGGCCTTGGGCATGGTCGGAAATACCGATGGTGGCCTTGCCGCCGTCTTCGGCACGCACCCATTCGTGGGATTTGAGAAATTTGAGATCGCCGGGGATTTCACTCATGAGGATGACTCCTGTTGCGCAGCACGTTGGGGGGATGTGAGGTCTGATTAGGAAAGTCTGATTAGAGAATTCTAGCGAAGCAAACGCCGAAAGGTCAGATGCCGGGCTGGATGGTGTTATCGCGCACAAACGGGAACTTGACCACACGCACGGGGACTTCTTTGCCACGAATATCGACGCGGACGTTCGCCCCCGCGCCCAGCGGGATGTCGCCGGCCGGCACGCGCGCAAATGCAATCGCCTTGCCGATGGTGGGCGAGAACGTGCCCGATAGAATTTCGCCCTCGCCATGCGCAGTCAGGACTTTCTGGCCGTGGCGCAGCACGCCTTTCTCATCCATCACCAAGCCAATCATCTGGCGGGCGTTGCCGGCGGCTTGCTGCGCTTCCAACGCGGCGCGGCCGATGAAGTCGCGACCATCATCCAACACCAGCGTCCACGCCAGTGCGGCTTCAAGCGGTGACACGGTGTCGTCCATGTCCTGCCCATACAGATTCATGCCGGCTTCCAAACGTAGGGTGTCGCGCGCACCAAGACCCGCCGGCTTCACCCCGGCAGCCAGCAGTGCGTTCCAGAACGCCACGGTTTGTGCTTCCGGCACGATCACTTCAAAGCCGTCTTCGCCGGTGTAGCCGGTGCGCGCCACGAATACATCTACACCCTCAGTAGTTTTGGCGGCGCGGGCGGAGAACCGCACCAACTTCGATACCGGTGCTTGATCTTCCTCGCGCAGCAGACCGATGACCTTGGCGCGGGCATTGGGGCCTTGCACGGCCACCATGCCGTATTCAGGGCGCTCGCTGACGGTGACATCGAAGGCCTTGGCTTGCGCACCGATCCACGCCAGATCTTTGTCGCGGGTGCCGGCATTGACCACCAGCCGGAACCACGATTCATCCATGAAGTAGATGATGAGATCGTCAATTACCCCGCCCTGCGGGTTGAGCATCGCGGTGTACAGCGCTTTGCCGGATTTTTGCAGCTTGTCCACCGAGTTGGCGACCAGATGGCGCAAAAACTCACGCACGCGTGTGCCATTCAAATCCACCACGGTCATGTGCGACACATCGAACATGCCCACATCGCGGCGCACTTGATGGTGCTCGTCGAGCTGCGAGCCGTAGTGGATCGGCATGTCCCAACCGCCGAAATCGACCATCTTGGCGCCAAGCGCGCGATGGGTGTCGTTGAGGATGGTCTTTTGCGTCATGGTGAAGGCCTGTCTTGCGTGTGGGGGAGCGGCATTATCCCAAAGCTTTGCACGCCCTGCGTACGGGTCTGCGGTCAGATCAAACCGCCTGCACCTGCAAGCTCATGGCATCGCCGCCGATGATGCGCACTTCGGCACCCGCCGGCAGCTCTGGCCCGGTCACATCCCAATACGCGTCGGCAATCTGCACACGGCCACGGCCATTGACGATGGCGCGTTCTAGCAACACCACCCGCCCCACCAAGGCTGCCGTGCGCTTGTTCAGCGCCGGCTGGTCACTGCCCGGCTCGCGCTTGCGAAACCACGTGCGGTAGATCTGGATGGAAATGAAACTCAGCACCACAAACGCAGCCACTTGCGCCAGCAGCGGAATCCCGGGGATCAGCCACACCGCCAGAAACACCACGCCTGCGGCCAGCCCCATCCACAACATGAACGCCCCCGGTGCCAGCACTTCGGCGGCGATCAACACCAGTGCAAACGCCGCCCACGCAAACATGTCCCAACGCATGCCTCAGCCCTCCGCCTTGGCAACCGCCTTGCCCGTGGCCTGCTTGGTCATCGCTTCTTTGGCCAACTCGGCAATCCCACCAATCGAGCCGATGATGCCGGCCGATTCCATCGGCATCATCACGAATTTCTGATTGGGTGCTTCGGCCAGTGCCTTGAACGCCTCGATGTATTTCTGCGCGATGAAGTAGTTGATCGCCTGCACGTCGCCGCTGCCAATCGCATCGGACACCAACATCGTGGCCTTGGCTTCGGCCTCGGCCAAACGCTCGCGCGCTTCGGCCTGGCGGAAGGCGGATTCTTTTTGACCTTCGGCTTCCAGAATCGTGGATTGTTTTTCGCCTTCGGCCTTGAGGATTGCCGCCTGGCGGAAGCCCTCGGCTTCCAGGATGTTGGCGCGCTTTTCGCGCTCGGCCTTCATCTGCCGCGCCATCGAATCCACCAAGTCACGCGGCGGCTGGATGTCTTTCAATTCGATGCGGTTGACCTTGATGCCCCACGGGTGGGTGGCCTCATCGACCGCGTGCAGCACCTTGGTGTTGATTTCATCGCGCTTGGACAGCGACTCGTCCAGATCCATCGAACCAATCGCGGTGCGGATATTGGTCATCACCAAATTGAGGATGGCCACTTCCAACTGCGCCACTTCATACGCGGCCTTGGCGGCATCCAGCACTTGGAAATAGACCACGCCATCGACCTTGACCACGGCATTGTCCTTGGTGATCACGTCCTGGCTGGGCACGTCCATCACCTGTTCCATCATGTTGATCTTGCGGCCCACGCTGTACATGATCGGCACTAGAAAATGCAGGCCCGGTGTCATCGTATGGGTGTAGCGACCAAAGCGCTCTACCGTCCATTCGTAGCCCTGCGGCACCATCCGCACGGTCTTTGCCACACCAATGATCCCAGCCAATAGCAAGATCAGTGCAAGAAACTGTGTCATTGCGTTCACTCCATTCAAGTTCCCCGCAGTATAGGCCCGCACGTTGAGCCTAGCCGCACAACACCCTAAGCTGCGACGGAACGCAAGCGACCACGCACGCGTGCCTGACACGCAAGGGGACTGGCTTGAACATCATCGGAACCGGGCTGCGCGAGTTCTGGCATCAATTACGCTCGCCGCCGGATGCGTTGATGCTGGAGCTGGGTGCTGGCGGCGAATTGCTAGTGGCGCAATTGCGCGCCGGCTTGTCGCTGGCCCTGCTGTTGTTGCCGCTGGTGAATTTGGTGACGGGCGAATTCACACCGACCGAAGGCGTTGCCGGCATGCTGGGGGTTATTGCCGCAATCGCGTTGTCGCAGGTGTGGCTGGCGCTGGCACGGCAATCCCGACGTTTGCGCTGGTTACCATGGGCAACATCCTGCTATGACATCAGCCTGACCTCATTGGTCTTGGCGCTACTGGCCTTGAGCTCGCCAGCCACTGGCCTCAATAGCATGGTGGTGTGGGCGTTCTATTTGATTGCCATCACCATGACCGCATTGCGCAATGATGGCCGCTTGACCTTGTTCACCGGCGGGCTGGCGATGTTGCAGTACACCGTGATGGCGATCGTGGTGTTTTCGATGGTGCATTCCCCCGAGCAACTGGTGTCGTTGGAATACGGCACGGTGCGGGTTTCCAACATCCTGCAACGCTTGCTGTTGCTGGGCATCATGACCACGATCACCGCAGCGGTGACCTACCGCATGCAACGTTTGGTGGAATTATCTGGCAATGATGGCCTGACCGGCTTGCCCAATCGCACCCTGCTGATTCATCGGTTTCCCGGCTTGGTGGATGACGCCCGCGATACCGGCAGCTCGCTGTCCCTGTGCTTGATCGATCTGGACTATTTCCGCCGGATCAATGACGAAGCTGGTCATGTGATAGGTGACCGCGCACTTCGGCATGCCACCACGGTGCTGCGCAGCGGACTGGAAGCCGGCGATTGGCTGGTACGGCTGGGCGGCGAAGAATTTGTCTTGGTGATGGCGCTGCCCACTGGCCGCAGTTGGGAGCGCTTAGAGTCGCTGCGCCGCACCATGGCCACCCAGCCTTTCATCCCCGACGTGGGCGATGACCCCATCCGGTTGACCTTCAGTGCCGGCATTGCCAGCTGGCCGCAGGATGGCGTGGATCTGTCGCAACTGTTGCGGCGCGCCGACCTGCGCCTGCGTCAGGCCAAACTGGAAGGCCGCAACCGAGTGGTCGCGCGCGAAAGTTGATGCCAACGGTGTACGCCGCGATGTGCACCGCGTCTTGCCGATCACGCCCGCGCTGCCCTACCCTGCGCCAAGCAGGCGCGCCGTAGCGCCTGGCATGGGAGCCTGTGTGAATCTGAAGCTGCGCCTGACCGTAATGAATTTTCTCCAGTTTTTCATCTGGGGGGCGTGGCTGATCACCATCGGCGCGTATTGGTTCCAGAACAAGCAATGGTCCGGCACCAGCTTCGGCGCGATTTTTTCGACCATGGGTATCAGCGCCCTGTTCATGCCAGCGTTGATGGGCGTGGTGGCCGACAAGTGGATCAGTGCGCAAAAACTCTATGGCTTGCTGCATATCGGTGGCGCGCTGACACTCTTCTATGTGCCGCAGGTCAATGACCCGCACACCATGTTCTGGGTGATGTTGGCGACGATGATTTGCTACATGCCCACCATCTCGCTGGC
>NZ_DAOOUM010000038.1:0-7916 GCF_035369645.1 Thermomonas sp.
CCGTCAATTGCTGGGTGCCGCCCTTGTCGGTATTGTCGATCAAGAATACGTTGTTGTAGGCGGTATTGCGACCATAACGTGCATCACCAGATGCCCATGCCTTACCCGTCTTGGTGGGGTTCCAATACAGTTCACGACCATCCTGCCCCAGATAGGCATATGCAGGATCTTCGCCTGGTGAATTGATCTTGCCGATCCCCAAGCTCTTGTAGAACAGGCCATTATTAACCTTGGTCACCATCAATTCTGCCGAGAATACGGTGTCCATCCAGCCCGTCTCGGTATCGAATGCCAAATTAGCCTTCCAGATCGAAGGCAACTTGAAGTCATTGCCAACAAAGTTGACGTTCTGGGCGCCGGCGCTACCACCACCCGGCGGTACCGTTTGATGCAGGCCATCCGGATTGAATGGGAACAACGCGTTATAGCTGGTGAAGTTATACGATGTGTAGTTGAAGCCAGTGGTGTTGTAACTATTGCCAATCCAGACTTGCGGCGCATCCCCTTGGAACAAGCCCACACCACCACGCAACTGCATCTGACGGCTGCTATCGAAGGTGTAATTGAAACCAAAGCGCGGCTGGATCAGGAAGCCACCACCGAAGACCTTGCTGTTGTTATAGCCAAAATACGTGCTTGCCGCTTGGTTGTAGGCCGGTGCGGGAGTTGCCGTCGGTTTGTCGCCACGCAGGCCAAAGGTCAGGGTCAGGTTGCTGTTGACATACCAAGTATCCTGCACGAACAAACCAAGGTTCTTGCTGTGGTAATTCACAGCAATCGAACCCGGTGCAGTTTCTGCACTGTAGTTGTAGCTGCTGTATTTACCAGCAGCAAAGTTGTTCAAGCCCCAAAAAGTATAAGTGCCCCACGAGTTGGCACCAAAGTAGTTGTATACCTGGTTATCGCTGTAGTTGACGCCAAACTTCAGATTGTGGTCACCCATGGTCAGCGCACCCGACCCGTAATAATCCCAAGTCTTGGTAATCAGCGAGTTGCCTTGGGTATTGGCTTCGGTACCCAGATAGATCGAGTCGCCGCTGGGGCTAGCTTCCGTACCACCAAAATAGATGCGGATGCTCGGCGCGGTGCTGTCGGTTACACGCAGCGCGGAGTAGTCGCGGTAAGAGACCTTAAACTCAGTGCTGAAGTTTTCGGTCCAGTCGCTGAATACCTGACCCACCCAGCTCTCGACCGACTTTTGATGGGTGTACCAATACGAACTCAGCGAAACGCCGCTTGAGCTCATCCCCTGGACGCGCAACTTGTTTTGCTCCAGTTTGCTGTAACGCAGGCTGGCGCGATGGTTGTCGTTGATATTCCAATCCAACTTCAGTGCGTACTCTTCCAAGTCAGTATTGGCGTCACTGCTGAGGCCGCCGGCATTGATGCCATACGTCTGCGCAATGTCCTGCGCGCGCTTGATATCAGCATCTTGAATGACATGACCAGTTTTACCTAGTGCGGTAGTAGATAAATCCGTACCCGGGGCCTTTTGTTCAAACTTCTCGTAATTAGCGAAGAAGAACAACTTGTCTTTGACAATCGGCCCACCCAGTGTGAAACCGTAGGTGCTCTCGCTATCGAACCCTGCGAATTTTTGGCCCAACGGATTTTTGCCGAACCAGTCACCATCACGGTACGTACCGTACAGCGACCCATGGAAATCGTTGGTGCCTGACTTGGTTACGGCATTCACAGTGGCACCGGAAGCCGAAGGCGAGCTGACATCGTAGCCCGACAACTTAATATCGATGGCTTCGATGGCCTCCATCGACACCGGTTGGCGGCGGGTTGGCATATTATTGCCTTCCAGACCGAAGGTATCACTGGCTGACACGCCATCGATCGAAATGGCATTGAAGCGTGGGTTTTGACCACCGGCAGAAATCGTACCTTCAGCACGGCTAATAAAGGCAACACGCGGATCCAGCCGCATGAAGTCCTGAATATTGCCACCAATGGACGGCAACGCCTCAATCGTGGTGCGATCAATATTAGTGCCAGTGCCCATTTTGGTGGCACTAAACACATCGGCACCACCCGAAATACCCACTACCGTCACGCTATCAAGTGTCGTGACGTTGGTATTTAGCTGGGCATTGATGGTATTGACTTGGTTTAAGCCCAAGTACACATTGTCCTGCGTCTTACTGCCATCACCCGCCTTGGTGACGACGATGGTGTACGGCCCGCCCACGCGCAGGCCGCGGGCGTTGTAGCGGCCGCTGGCATCGGTGGTGACGCGGCTGACGGTGCCCGATTCAACGTGGGTGATGGTGACTTCGGCGCCGGCGACCGGCTGTCCACCGGCACCAACCACCTGCCCGCCAACACCTGCGGAGGTGCTCTGGGCGAACACAGGGGCGGCGGCAAGGGCTACGACCAGACCCAGCGCCAGCTTGGATAGACGCGCGTGGTTCGGATGCTTCATGAGATGACCTCTTGGAATGAAAGAACGACGAACAATCGATGGTGATTACCGACACGCCCGCCATACAACGGTTGCCGGCAATAGATGTGGGGTTCCCGACGCCATACTCTGGCGCACGGGATTACTAAAGTTTAACACGGTAACCGGACTTCATGACGCCGGCGTGACCGTCACGTGACGCCTGTCGCAACGCCAAGTCCTTGTTGCGGCTCAGGTTCCTGCGCGCAGGTAGCTGGTGATGCCGTCCAGCAGCATTTGTACGGAAATGGCCACGATCACCATGCCCATCAGGCGTTCCAATGCGGTCAACATGCGCATGCCCAGCAGTTTTTTCAGCCACGTGGCGCAAAACAGGATGATCGCGGTTGCGCCCCAAGCTAGGGTCAGGGCCAGCATCCAATCGCCCATTCGGTCGGGTTCTTGGCTGCCCAGCAGCATCACGGCGGCCATCCCCGAGGGGCCTGCGATCATCGGAATAGCCAGTGGCACGATAAACGGCTCGCCGCCGGGGACGTCACCCATCACCCCTTCGGGTGAGGGAAAGATCATCCGCAAGCCGATTAAAAACAGCACGATGCCACCGGCGATCGACACCGATTCTTGCCGCAGGTGCATCAATTCCAGTGCGTACTGCCCGCCCCACAAAAACAACATCAACACGCCCAGCGCGATCAACAACTCGCGCATCAAGATGCGCCGCTGTCGCGCCGCTGGCACGTCTTTGAGCAGACCCAAGAACACCGGGATATTGCCCAGCGGGTCAAGGATAAAAAACAGCAACAGGGCGGCAGCGGTAATGGTCATGGCTTATCCAACGCATGTTTGATCTTGCCACGCCACGCCGCACCCGCCGCTGCCAACAGATCCACGCAGGCTTGTGCGTAGGCGCTGGCGGGCTGCGCGTGCAGGTCGGCATTGGGTTGGAAGGCTTTACCGCGCAGGTTGGTGCGCATCGGGCCGGGGCACAGGCCGCTGATGCGCGGGCCGTGCTCGCCCAACTCAGCTTGCAACATGGCGATCATTGCCGCCTGCCCGGCTTGGGCGATGCCGTAACCGCCCCAGAAGGCGCCACCGCTGCGTGCTGGGTCATCCAGCACAAACACCGCCGCTGCGGCATTAGATTTGCAAAGCTGCGGCAGGCAGGCTTGGGTCAACCACCAACGCGCGGTCAAATCGACATGCAAGGCACGCGCAAAATCTGCCGGATCGGTATGCGCCAGCGGGGTGAGCCCTTTGAATTCTGCCGCGCAGTGCAACAGGCCATCGAGTTTGCCGAATTCGCCGTCGATGGCTTGCGCCAGTTGGTCGTAATCGTCGGGCGATGCCCCTTCCAAATCCAATGGATAGAGGATGGGTTCAGGGCCCACCGCTTTCACCGCGTCATACACCCGATTGAGCGGCGCAACCTTGCGGCCCAACAAAATGATGGTGGCCCCTGCCTGCGCGCAGGCCACGGCAGCGGCGGCACCCAGGCCACCGGCGGCACCCGCAATCAACACCACCCGATCGAGCAACACCGCTTGCACCGCAGGCTGCATGCTCATGCCTTCTGCGCGTCGGCGACCAGCCGTGCCAGCTCGCCGGATTCGGCCAACTCCACGGTGATGTCGCAACCGCCGATCAATTCACCATGGATGAATAATTGCGGGAAAGTGGGCCAATCGGAATAGCGTGGCAAGTTGGCACGAATTTCGGGTTCTTCCAGCACATTGACCGTATGCAGCGCGTCGGCACCTGCGGCCTGCAACACTTGCACCGCGCGGCTGGAGAAGCCACACATCGGAAATTGCGCGGTGCCTTTCATAAACAGCACGATGGGATGGCCTTCGATCTCGGCGCGGATGCGCTCTTCCACAGACGGCATGGGTACGGCTCCTGCAACAGTGTGGCCCGCATGCTTCACGACGCAGCAACGGGCATGAACGATACAATCGTGCATTGTAATTCGTCGCGCGCCGCTCAGGCCGCCCCACCCGCACGCACCCACACCACATCAGGAGTCCATCGTGGCCATCGAACTGCCCGCCCTACCCTACGACCGCACCGCGCTTGAGCCGCATATCTCTGCCGAAACCATCGACTTTCACTACGGCAAGCATCATCAGGCCTATGTCACCAACCTCAACGGGTTGATCGCCGGCACCGAGTTTGAACACGCAAGCTTGGAAGACATCATCCGCAAATCGCAGGGCGGGATGTTCAACAACGCCGCGCAAGTGTGGAATCACAGTTTCTATTGGAACTGCCTGAAACCCAATGGTGGCGGCGCACCCAGCGGCAAATTGGGCGATGCGATCAATGCCGCATTTGGCAGTTTTGAAGCATTCAAGGAAGCATTCACCAAAACCGCCGTCACCACGTTTGGTTCGGGCTGGGCATGGCTGGTGCAGCGCGCCGATGGCAGTCTGGCCTTGGTCAGCACACCCAATGCGGCCACCCCGCTCACCGGCGAAGACACCCCGCTGTTGACTTGCGATGTGTGGGAGCACGCCTACTACATCGACTACCGCAACGCCCGCCCAAAATATGTGGAAGCGTTCTGGAGCTTGGTGAACTGGGATTTTGTGGCAGCGCAGATGAAGTAATTCGCACTCCTGTGCAATACGAAAACGGCCGGAGCGATCCGGCCGTTTTTTTACCCGCGTGCTTATTTTAGCCGCGCAATCACCGGTGCCACTTGCGCCTGCCGCTCCAGCGCAACACCCACACGCTGCAAAGCTTCGGCCAATTCCTCACGGGAGTCCGCACGCAGTGTTGCGTGCCCCACCTTGCGGCCCGCGCGCGGCTGTTTGCCGTAGTCATGCCAATGGCCACCGGCTTCAGCCAGCACTGCGTTGGCATCGGGCATCGCCCCCAGCCAATTGAGCATGCAGGCATGGCCCAACATGCGGGTGCTGCCCAGCGGCAGGCCCAGCACGGCGCGCAGATGATTCTGGAACTGGCAGGTCTCGCTGCCCTCGATCGTCCAATGGCCGGAATTGTGCACGCGTGGGGCCATTTCGTTGGCCAATAATTCACCATCGCGACAGAACAATTCCAACGCAAACACGCCCACGTAATCGAGTGCTTCCGCCAATGCCTGCGCATACCCCAATGCGCTATCGCGCAAGGTATTTTCCACCTGCGCCGGCGCCAGGCTGGCCGACAGCACACCATCGACATGCCAGTTTTCGGTCAATGGCCATGCGCGGAATTGGCCATCGCGCCCGCGCACCGCGACCACCGAAAGTTCGCGCTGGAAGGCCACGAAGCCTTCCAAAATCAACCCGACGTGGCCGGCCTGCGCGCCCAGTGCGGCCCATGCTGCATCCACATCGGCAGGGGTTTTGATGCGGAACTGACCCTTGCCGTCGTAGCCCAATCGACGGGTTTTAAGGATGCAGGGGGTGCCGATGCCCTGCACTGCCGCTTGCAATTCGGCAAGGGTGCCGATGGCGGCAAACGGCGGTACCGGGATACCCAATTCGCGGAACAACGTTTTTTCGGCCAAGCGATCCTGTGCGGTCGCCAACGCAGGCGGGCCCGGGAATACCGACACGCGATCGGTCAACCACTGCGCCGACTGCGCCGGCACGTTTTCGAAGTCGAAGGTGGCCACATCCACCTGCGACGCAAACTGTGCCAGTGCGGATTGGTCGGTGTAATCGCCCACTACCATCGGTGCAAATTGCCCGGCGCAGGCATCGGCCACAGTATCGAGCACCAAAAAGCGCAAACCCAATGGCGCGCCGGCCAGCGCCATCATGCGTGCCAATTGGCCACCGCCTAAAATGCCGACCGTGCTCATGTGCGCGGGTCGTCGTGGGCGATGACATCCGCCGTTTGTTTGCTGCGAAATACCGCCAGCGCCGCGCCCACGTCGGGCACATCGTGGGCCAGCATGGCGGCGGCAAACAGTGCGGCATTGGCGGCACCGGCATTGCCGATGGCAAACGTGGCCACCGGGATACCCGCCGGCATCTGCACGATGGACAACAGCGAATCCATCCCGTTCAGTGCTTTACTTTGCACTGGCACACCCAACACCGGCACGGCGGTCTTGGCGGCCAACATCCCCGGCAAATGCGCAGCCCCACCGGCACCGGCGATGATCGCGCGCAAGCCGCGCGCTGCGGCGGTGTCAGCATAGGCAAACAGCACATCCGGCGTGCGATGCGCTGATACCACGCGCACCTCAAACGGCACACCCAAGGCCTCTAATTTCGCAGCGGCGTGCTGCATGGTCTCCCAGTCGGAGCGAGACCCCATGACGATGCCGACCAACGGGGCGGCGGAATCGGTACCAGACATCACAATCCCCAGTCGCTAAAGACGTATTCTAACGGCCCCTGTTCTTTGTTGCCTGCCCGATGGACCGCAAGCTACTCGATATTCTCGTCTGCCCCACCACCCGCCAACCCTTGTCCTTGCTGGAAAGCGCGGGGCTGGAATGTTTGAACCGCGCCATTGCCACCGGTGCATTGCAGCGCAGCGATGGCAGCACGCAAACGGATACGCTGCGCGCGGCCTTGATCACCCGCGACCGCAAAACCGTGTATCGCATCGACGATGGCATCCCGGTGCTGCTGGCCGAAGACAGCTTGGCCACCGTGCAAGCGGATGGTTTTCCCACCGTATGAGCCTGCCGCATGACACCCTCACCGCTGCCATTGCCGCCAATGTGGCCGCTGCGCTGGCCGAGGACATCGGCCCCGGTGATGCCACCGCATCATTATTGGAAGACCATCCCGAATGCGCTTATTTGCTGTGCAAAGAAGAGTGCGTGGTGGCAGGGCGGCCGTGGTTTGATGCCAGCCATCGCGCACTCGACCCCGATGTGCGCATTCATTGGCATTGCCAAGAAGGTGACCACGTCGCGCAAGGCACCGTCATCGCCACCTTGCAAGGCCGCAGCCGCGCCTTGGTCAGCGCCGAGCGCACGTCGCTCAACTTCCTGCAAACCCTGTCGGGCACCGCCACCGTCACTGCGCAGTATGTTGCGGCCGTGCAGGGCACCGGCACGCAGATTCTGGATACACGCAAAACTTTGCCTGGTCTGCGGGTGGCACAAAAATATGCCGTGCGTGTTGGTGGCGGCATGAACCACCGAATGGCGCTGTTTGATGCAGTGATGCTGAAGGAAAACCACATTCGCGCGTTTGGTTCGGTGGCCACAGCCATCACCCGTGCGCGGCAGCTGCACGGCGCGCTGCCCCTGATCGTGGAGGTGGAAACCCTGGACGAGCTGCGGCAAGCACTGGAAACCGGTTGCACCCGCATCCTGATCGATGATTTTGATGCTGCAACCCGCCGCGAAGCCGTGCGTATCGCAAAATCGGCACCGTTTGCGGGCCGTATTCCACTGGAGGTTTCGGGCGGGGTGGAGATGACAACGCTACGCAGCATTGCCGAAGATGGGGTGGACTGTATTTCGATAGGCGCGCTGACCAAGCATGTGCACGCCATCGACTTCTCATTGAAACTCGGGCCGCCGCCCTCACCTTGA
>NZ_DAOOUM010000038.1:8016-27437 GCF_035369645.1 Thermomonas sp.
CCGGCACATTGGCCGCATCGTGTTGGTGGGCGACAAGCTGGTGGGCTTCAGCGGCCCCAGCCGTGCCGCGCAGGCGGTGGTGCGCAGCTTTCCGCACACGTAACTGCGTGAGGCAGGTGGTTATTTGATGATGCGCAGATGGTTGCCGCGCTTAGGCGGTTCTGGCTTGGTTTCCGGTGGCGAGTCCGCCGCTTCAGGTTCTTGCGCTGCCATTTCGGTGGCGTCGCTCTGCGGTTCTTCCGGCATCCCCATGCCCTGCCCGGTTTCACGCGCATAGATGGCGATGACCGCATGCAACGGCACCACCACGCTTTGACTCACACCACCGAAGCGTGCCGAAAAACGCAGCGCATCATTACCCATTTCCAACCGTGAAACCGCGCGGTCGGCAATATTGAGCACCACTTGCCCATCCTTGACCGTGTGTGCCGGCACGCGCACGCCAGGAGCGCGCGCATTGACCAGCACATGCGGAGTCATGCCGTTATCGACAATCCACTCGTAGATCGCCCGCATCAAGTACGGGCGCTGACTGGTCATTGCAGGGGGCGGTGACTGGGTCATGGTAGGCAACAGTTACAGAGGCACGTCACGCAGCTTTTTTTCTTGTTCGGTCAGGCTGCGTACGAAACCCGGATTGCGGAAAATCCGGTTGCCGTAATCCTCGATGACCTTGCCATCTTTCGGCAACGGCACACCCAGAGCTTCCAAGCGCCAGATAATCGGGGCCATTGCGCAGTCGGCCAGACTCATTTCGGCATTGAGGAAGAATTTGTAAGCCTTGAACAGCGGCAACGATTGCGCCAGTAGTTCTTTCAGGCGCTTGCGGCCCGCTTCGGCCTGCTGCTTGTTGCCCAGCTGGATCGCCTGCACTTGTGGTACCCAGTCGTGCTCGATGCGCAACATCGCAAGCCGCAGACGCGCGCGCGCAAGTGGTTCCACTGGCATCAACGGCGGATGCGGGTAACGCTCATCCAGATATTCGCTGACCACACTGGCGGCGTACAGCACCAAGTCGCGCTCTACCAAGGTTGGCACCGAGTGGTAGGGGTTGAGGTCGATCAGATCTTCTGGCGGGTTTTGTGGATCGACCGCAATGAAGTCATAGGTGACACCTTTGGCCGCCAACACCAGACGCACCCGGTGACACAAAACATCATCCACCGAAGAAAATAAGGTCAAGGCGTTACGCATGCGCGGACTCACAGCCATCATTAGGACAACTCCCACACCCGGACTTCCGGATGCACCTGCGTTGCCCGCAGGATGCGGGCAACCGTCAAGCAACGTTCGATGCGGTCGGCGTCCCTGCCGGGATTACCGCGTCAGTGAACGTCCCGCCAATATTCGTGTTTCAACAACCATGCCATGAAGGCAAAGAACACTAGGAACAAGATCGCCCACACGCCCACGTTTTGACGCTTGAGTGCAGCCGGCTCACCGGCGTACTCCAAGAACGCGGTGATGTCGCGCACAGTCTGGTCAAACTGCTGGGCAGTTTGCCGGCCCGGCTGGCTGATGGTGAAACCTTCCACCGGCAGGTCACCGGTGGCGGTCTTCTTGCCATACACCGGCTGCTGCACGCCTTGCAGTTCCCACAATGGGTTCGGCATCGACGCGTTGGGGAACAGGGTGTTATTCCAGCCTACGGGACGGGTTTCATCCAGATAGAACGACTTCAGATAGGTGTAGATCCAGTCGCTACCACGTACACGGGCAATCACCGACAGATCCGGCGGTGCCTTGCCAAACGCGGACTTGGCCAGCTCGGGCGGCATTGCCGACAGCACATGGTCACCGATCTTGCCGCCACTGAAATTGAGGTTTTGCATCACCTCATCTTCGCTCAGGCCCAGATCTTCACCGATGCGCGCATAGCGCAGGTATTTCAGCGAGTGGCAGCCGCTGCAATAATTCATAAAACCGGCAGCACCGCGTTGCAGCGAGGCCTTGTCAGTCAAGTCGGTGCCCGACTGTTGCAGGTTGCCACCTTCATTGGCGAAGGCCGCCACGGAGAGCAGTGCGCCAGCTACCAGCAGCGCTACGCGGGACAGAAAATTCTTAGTCATGCATCGTCACCCGTTCCGGCACCGGCTTGGTCTTGTCCAGCTTGGACCAGACCGGCATGGTGATGAAGAAAGCGAAATAGAGGAAGGTCAGTACGCGCCCGATGATGGCTTCTACCGGATCCGTGCCGGGGCCGGCACCAATCTTGGCCAACCACAAGAAGCAGAACGCGAACATCAGCAGCATCACCCAGCTCAGCGGGCCACGATAGCGGTAGGACTTGACTGGCGACTTATCCAGCCACGGCACCAGGAACAACATCACGATCGCACCAAACATCACCAATACGCCCCACAGCTTGATCCCGAAGAATGACGGAATCACCCGCAACATGGCGTAATACGGAGTGAAGTACCACACCGGCTTGATATGCGCCGGGGTCACCAGCGGGTTGGCCTCGGTGAAGTTGTCATGCTCCAAGAACCAGCCGCCAAAGGTGGGGGCAAAGAAGATGATGAAAGCGGCAATGATCAGGAAGCAGCCGACATAGAAGGTGTCCTTGACCGTGTAGTACGGATGGAACGGAATGCCGTCGGCGGGTGCGGTCGGCGACCAGCGGTTGCCCTTTGGCCCCTTCTTGATTTCTACGCCGTCGGGGTTGTTGGAGCCCACTTCATGCAGCGCGAAGATGTGCAGCACCACCAACAACAGCAGCACCAGTGGCATCGCAATCACGTGCAGCGCGAAGAAGCGATTCAAAGTGGCATCACCCGGGTTGAAGTCGCCCATGATCCATTCGGTTAGGCCGCCACCAATGACCGGGATCGCGCCGAACAGCGAGATGATGACCTTGGCACCCCAGTACGACATCTGGCCCCACGGCAGCACGTAGCCCATGAAGGCTTCGGCCATCAGCACCAGATAGATCACCATGCCCAGCAGCCACACCAGCTCGCGCGGTTTGCGGTAGCTGCCGTACATCAGGCCACGGAACATGTGCAGATAGATAACAACGAAGAACAGTGAGGCACCGGTGCTGTGCATGTAGCGGATCAGCCAGCCCCAGTCCACATCGCGCATGATGTATTCGACCGAGCCAAACGCTTCCGCCGCGCTGGGCTTGAAGTGCATGGTCAGGAAAATACCGGTGACGATCTGGTTGACCAGCACCACCATCGACAACACCCCGAAGATGTACCAGATGTTGAAATTCTTGGGTGCGTAGTACTCGGTCATGTGCTTGCGGTACGCCGGCATCATGCCGGGTGCACGCGCATTGACCCAGTCCATCACGCCATTGGCGGCATTGCAGACAGTTTCTACGATCTTGTTGGTCATGGCTTACGCAGCTCCTTTCGGATCAACACCAATTACCAGCGTGTTGTCGTTTTCGAAGTGGTAAGGCGGCACCGGCAGATTGGCAGGTGCCGGCTGCGCCTTCAACACGCGCCCGGCAAGGTCATAACGCGATTTGTGGCAGGGGCAGAAATAACCACCCTTCCAGTTCGGGTCAAACGGCTCGGGCTTCACTTCCGGCAAAAATTCCGGGGCACAGCCCAAATGCGTACACACGCCCACCAGCACCGAAATTTCCGGCTTGATCGAGCGCGTGGGGTTTTGCGCGTATTTGGGTTGCTGGTCAGCATTGGCCGAATTGGGGTCGGCCAAGGTGGGATCCAGCGTCTTCATCACATCCAGCATCGCCTTGGTGCGCTTGGCGATGTAGATCGGCTGACCACGCCAGTTGATCACCAGCTGTTGGCCATCGGCCAAGGCACTGATGTCCTGGGTTACCGGCGCACCCGCAAAACGCGCGCGCGCACTGGGGCTCCACGACTTGATGAACGGCACTGCCGCAAACCCGGCACCCACCGCCCCCACCACCGCTGTCGTCGCGGTGAGGAACCGGCGCCTGCCGGTGTTGACCTCTTCGTTGGCCATCCCGCACTCCGTTAGAAAACTGGACACACATGCGACCCACGGCATTTGTCGCCGCTGGACCGCAAAAGACAGGGAAGTGTAACGGAAGCCTTAACGAGCCGACAATCCGCCTTGACTTGGCAAGGCGACGGGATTTAAGCCACTCCGATACCGCTCCGCTAATACCGCCACACGCTGTACATACCGCTGGGTTTCACTGTACGGCGGCACCCCTCCGTACTTGTCCACCGCCCCTTCCCCCGCATTGTAGCCGGCAGCCGCCAGACTCAGATTGCCGTTGAACCGCTTCAGCAACCACGCCAGATATTGCACGCCACCACGAATATTCTGACCGGCATTGAACGCATCCATGACCCCAAACCTGCGCGCGGTGCCGGGCATCAGCTGCATCAAGCCCTGCGCACCCACCCGCGATAGCGCATTGGGATTGAACGCGGATTCGGCATGGATGATGGCACGCACGATGGCCTCATCCACCCCGTGCTCGCGCGCGGCGGCGCGAATTTCATCCTGATAGGCCGTGGTATTCAGTCGCAAGCTGCGGAAATTGAGCCCCGGCAACACCCCGCAGGCATAGCAGGTTTCCATATAGCTGTACTGGATGGTGCGCACCGATGCCGCCGCCATACCCGCCGGACGCACGCTGGTGTAATTGCGCACCCCATCTTTGCCGACATACGCATACACCTGCCCGCGAATCAGCTTGGGCGCTGTCGGCGTAGGCGGCGGCGTGGATGCCGATGGTGCAGCAGCAACGGGGGCCGTCAACACTGGCACGGACGTGGGTGCTTTTTGATCAGTCACCGGCTTGAATGCAAGGGCCGGAGCAACGCCGGCGACTACCGGGCTTGCCGCCTTTACCACCGGCTTGCGCACTGCCACGGGCCGATTGGGGAAATTGCCCACCAGTTTGCAACTACCACCAGCCACACGCTTGCTGACATAGCTGGTGCTGCCGTCGTTCAAATCGCAGCGATAGACCCTGCCGGCAAGGGCAGGCCCCGCCAGCAGCAGCAACGACAATAGTATGGTCACCCGCCCCTTCATGGCCGGCAGTTTTGCGCTATCGCCGCAAGATGGCAAGCCCTTGATTTTTCAAAGCAAGCTGCCGCCACTGATTTACAGCCGTTAGAATGGCCGATTCCCCACCCGGCCCGGACTCAGCACCGCGCCCCGGAGCCTGCCATGACCGACCTGCACGACCTGCCAACCCTGCCCGCTGCTCGCCCTTCTCGCCCCGGCAGCAAAAAGCTTTATATCCAGACCCACGGCTGCCAGATGAACGAGTATGACTCGGCACGAATGGCCGATGTCCTGCATGCCGAAGAAGGCATGGAATTGACCACAAATGCCGACGAAGCCGACGTCATCCTGATCAATACCTGCTCGATCCGCGAAAAAGCACAGGAAAAAGTCTTCAGCCAACTGGGCCGCTGGAAGCGCCTGAAACAAGGCGAGCGCCCGGTGTTGATTGGCGTGGGCGGCTGCGTGGCCTCGCAAGAAGGAGCCGCCATCCTCGACCGTGCGCCGTATGTGGATTTGGTGTTTGGCCCGCAAACCCTGCACCGGCTGCCCGAGCTGCTGCGTGCGCGCCGCGAACAAAACGCGCCGCAGGTGGACATCAGTTTTCCGGAAATCGAAAAATTCGATCGCCTGCCTGAACCACGCGCCGAAGGCCCCACCTCCTTCGTATCGATCATGGAAGGTTGTTCGAAATATTGCTCTTACTGCGTGGTGCCCTATACCCGTGGTGAAGAAATCAGCCGCCCGTTTGAGTCGGTACTGACCGAAGTGGCCGAGCTGGCCGCGCAGGGCGTGCGTGAGGTGAACTTGTTGGGCCAGAACGTCAATGCCTACCGTGGCCCGCTGGGTGATGGCGAGGACACTGCAGATTTGGCGCTGTTGATCCGCGCCATTGCCGAGATCGACGGCATTGGCCGTATTCGCTTCACCACCTCGCACCCACTGGAATTTTCTGATTCACTGGTGGAGGCCTACCGCGACGTGCCTAAGCTGGCCAACTATCTGCACCTGCCAGTACAAGCCGGCAGCGACCGTATTTTGTCGGCGATGAAACGCGGCTACACGGCGCTGGAATTCAAGCAAAAAATTCGCAAGCTGCGTGCGGTGCGGCCGGATATTTCGGTGTCCTCGGACTTCATCGTCGGCTTCCCGGGCGAAACCGCTGCGGACTTTGAAAAGACCATGAAATTGATCGAAGACGTGGGCTTCGACCAAAGCTTCTCGTTCATTTATTCCCGTCGCCCTGGCACCCCGGCATCCGACTTGGAAGACACCACCTCCAGCGAAGAAAAACACGCGCGCCTCGACCGCCTGCAAAAACATATCAGTGCGCACGCGGCCACGATTTCGCAGGCGATGGTGGGTAGCGTGCAAACCGTGCTGGTGGAAGGCCCATCGCGCAAAGATCCGAACGAGTTGACCGGCAAGACCGAAAATATGCGCTCGGTGAACTTTGCCGGCCATCCTCGCCTGATTGGTCAATTTGTCGATGTGCAGATCACCCAGGCGATGAGCAATTCGCTACGCGGGGAATGCAGGCACGCCTAGCAGATGCCCGATCGACATCTGCTGCGCCATGGATGGCAGTGGCGCCTTTCCCTGCCGTCTAATTCAGGCCTGGCACCGCGCTTAATCGCTCGTTGACATGCGCGTATCCTTTCGGATACATTGCGGTGTGAGCACTTTCCTTCGCACCTCGGAGTTCGACGCATGGCTCAAAGACCTGCGCGACCCCATCGCAAAGGCTCGTGTCATTGCCCGTATCCGCTCCGCAGAAGCGGGAAACTTCGGAGACTGTGCACCCGTTGGTGAAGGCATCTCGGAAATGCGGGTACATGTCGGCCCCGGCTATCGTCTGTACTACTGCCGCAGAGGCGAGATCACCTATTTGCTTTTGTGCGCGGGAGACAAGTCTTCCCAGCCAAAGGACATTCGTACTGCTAAAGCTCTCTTGAAGAGCTTGGAGGCCCCATGAAGAACATTGCCGCATTTGACGCCGCCGACTACCTCGACAATGACGTTGTTATTGCGGAGTACCTCAACGCCGCGCTGGAGGATGAAAATCCAAACGTCTTCCTTCAGGCCATCGCTGACGTCGCCAAAGCCCGTGGCATGAGCAAACTTGCCAAGGACACTGGGCTTGGCCGTGAGAGTCTGTACAAAGCACTAGCTCCAGGCGCAAAGCCGAGATATGACACCATCATCAAATTGGTGCGCGCATTGGGTGTTGAGCTACACACAACGCCAGTTCATGCAAGCCAGACCTAACAATTCGTTCAAGCCGAACCCGCTTCGTGGCGGCTTAACTCAGGCGTAAGCCGTCTAATCCAGCCGTTTATGAAAGCGCAAGATGGCCAACGTCATCATCGCCACACTGAAACCCGCCAGCGCCAGTGCATCAGGCCATAGTTCCAACAGCCCGGCGCCGCGTAACATGACGCCACGAATCAAGCGGATGAAATGGGTCAACGGCAGCACTTCCGCCAGCCACTGCACGACCTTCGGCATGCCATCGAAAGGAAACATGAAACCAGACAGCATGATCGATGGTAGGAACAAGAAAAATGCCATCTGCATCGACTGAAACTGGGTTTTAGCCATGGTCGAAACCAGCAGACCCAAGCTGAGGTTGGCCACGATCAACAGTACCGAAGCTGCATACACATCCCATAACGTGCCATGTACCGGGACTTGAAACAGCCACGCGCCCAACACCAGCACCAAGGTCGCCTGCACTAACCCGGCAGCGATGTAGGGCAAGACTTTGCCGATCATCAATTCGGCGCTGGTGACCGGCGTGGTGATGAGTAATTCGAGATTGCCACGTTCGCGCTCACGGACAATGGCCATGGCAGTGAACATCACCATGGTCATGGTCAAGATGACGCCTATCAGTCCCGGCACGACATTGATCGCGGCGATGCGACGCGGGTTGTACAGCGGCAATACGCTGATTTGCGCAGGTCCTGCGACGCGCTGGCCTTCTAGTGGCATTTGCGCCAACTGGCGAGCACTGGCTTGCACAGATGTATCGCTACCATCGACGATCACTTGCACGGCTTCACGACCATCCAAGCGGCGACGCTCGTAATCGGCCGGGATCAAAATACCAATCCGGATCTGCCCTGCCTGCAACAGTGCCTGCAATTCTTGCGGCGTGCGCGCACCTGCCACCGACCGCACGATATCGGTGGCAAACATGTCCTGCACCAAGGCACGCGAACCCGCCGTATTGGCCATGTCGGCGACGGCGGCGGGCAGGTGCCGTACATCCGGATTGATGGCATAACCAAACAACAACAATTGCATGCTGGGGATGCCGATCATCATCGCCACCGTCATGCGATCGCGTGCCATTTGCCGTAGTTCTTTCCACATCACCGCGAAGATTTGTTGCAGCTTCATGCCGCGACCTCCACCACACGATGCTGGGTGGCAGACACAAATACATCTTCCAAATTCGGGGCAATGGCGGACACCGTTGCGCTGATGCCCTGCGCTTGCAATGCACGCGCCACGCGCGTGCCGGCATCGCCATCGTCCATACACAGCACCCGCAATTCATTACCGATCTGGGCCACGCTGAGAACGCCCGCCACCGCATGCAGCGCGGTCTGAGCACGGCGCGGCTCCTGCGCTTGCACGCCCAAAGTGCGACCCTGCAAGCCTGCGGTCAGGGCGGTGGGTGTGCCATCGGCGACCAGGCGACCACGATCAAGAATGGCGATGCGATGGCAGCGCTCGGCTTCATCCATGTAGTGCGTGGATACCAAGATTGTGGTGCCGGCATCGGCCAGATCGAATAATTTTTCCCAAAATCCGCGCCGCGATTCCGGATCAACCGCGCTGGTGGGCTCATCCAGAAACAGTAGTTCGGGCTGATGCACCACGGCGCCAGCCAGCGCCAGACGTTGCTTTTGGCCGCCACTCATGGTGCCGGCCAACTGACCGGCACGGTCGGCCAGGTCGTAGGTGTGCAACAACGTCTCCACCCGTTGCCGGCGCAGTGCGCGCGGCAGGCCTTGTACCGTGGCGAGAAATTCTAGGTTTTCGCGGACACTCAGGTCTTCGTACAGCGAAAATTTTTGTGTCATGTAACCAATACGCCGGCGCAGGGCTTCGGCTTGCTCTGGGATGCGCAGGCCCAGCACGTCGATTTGCCCAGCACTGGGCGTCAGCAGTCCACACAACATGCGGATGGTGGTGGATTTACCGGATCCATTCGGCCCCAGAAAGCCATACACGCAGGCACGCGGCACCCGTAGATCCACTTGATCCACCGCCAACAATCCGCCAAAACGCTTGCTCAGGCCGCGTGCGTGGATGGCATCGGCAGGCTCACCGACCATGTGTGACGCCTGCAAATTCCACCCGCACCGGTACCCCCGCCGGCAAGCCTGCCGGTGCATCCAGGACGATTTCGGCCAAATAGCTCAGGCGCGCTGCATCGTCACCACTTAGTGCGTAGTACGGGGTGAATACCGGTTCGCTGCGCACCATCCGCACATGCCCAGGCAACGCACCCGCGTGGCCATCCACAAACACTTGCGCTGCCTGCCCCGGCTTCACGTGTACACGCAGTGGCTCGGGCACATAAACGCGCGCATACGGCACGTTGCCCACCAATAAAATGGCTAGGGGTGAACCAACCGGAGCCTGGTCGCCAAGTTTGTACGGCAGGCTGTCCACCCGGCCATCGCGCGGTGCGGTGATATCGAGTTTGCCCAACGTGGCCGCTTGCACCGCAGCCTGCGCCTGCGCCGCCGCTGCCGCGGCTTCGCCCTGCTGGATGCGCTCGCTGCGGGTACCGTGCAGCAGTTCGTCCAACGCAGCCTGTGCGGCCCGCAATTGGCCATCGGCATTGCCGGTCGCCGCGCGTGCACGATCGACCTCGGCCGCCGCCACCAACTGCCGTTGCCCCAAGGTGCGCAGGCGAGCATACGCCGCACGTGCATCCACGGCCTGTGCCTGTACTGCCGCGACACTGGCGCGGGCTTGTGCGATCTGCTCCTGGCGTGGCCCGGCGCGCAACTCCGCCAAGGCCTCACTGCTTTGCCGCGCCTGTGCTTGCGCTGCATCGGCTTGCGCACGCGTGCGGGTCACCTCCAGTTGCATCAGACGCGTGCCCGCGGTCACCTGCTGGCCCTCATGCACATCGATGGCCACGATTCTTTCCGCCGCTGGCGATGGCAAGGTGATGCGATCCCATTCCAGTGTACCCAACACCTGCGGCGCCGGCTTGCTGCAGCCAGCAACGGCAAGGGCGGCCAGCGCGGTGGCGATGGCAAATGGTTTGTTCATGGTGTCAGCTCCAAGCCACGATCCAGTAGCGCCAGTGCATGCCGTCGCACATCCTGCATCCCAAGATCATGCGCATCGAACAACTCCCGCCAAATTGCAGCCCCAGCTGCAGGCAATAACGTCAACCCCACCAAGGTGGGTAGCAGTAAGCGCGGATCCAGTTGCGGGTTCATGCCCCCTTCTCGTTGCGCCTTTTGGAACCGCAGCAACAATAACTGCGACAACTCCGGTGCCACTTTGGTCAGCAACAAATCGCGTAATGCCCCGCCTTCGCACAGCACCTCGCGTACCCACAACTGCGGCCACCATGGGTGCAGCGCCACCGCTTGCATCACCCCATCGACAAACCCCAGCACCAGCGATGACATGTCATCGCCCGCCTCCAGCAAATGTGCGCGGATCAGGTGAAAAACCGGCAGCACTCGCGCCTCCACCACTGCCGCAAGTAGTTGCGCTTTGTCGCCGAAGTAGTAATGCAATAGCGCCGGTGTAACCCCGGCCTGTTTGGCGATTTCGCGCAGCGACGTGCCAGCGATCCCATGCGCCACAAAGCACGCCAGGGCCGCATCCAATACACCCTCGCGCTGATCCAGCGTATCCGCCACCGGCCGGCCCGGCGCTCGCTTACGGGATGCCGGGGACTTCTTTTGCGCTTTGATAGTATCCATTTCACATATTTAATTGATTGATTAATTAAATGTCAAGTCAAGACAACCGTTCACCCCATGCCAGCCATCGCGTTACCCTTTGCACCATGAATCAACACCCCGACTTCACCCTCACCCCCGACGACCTGGAACGCTTGGCCAATCTGTGCGGCCCGTTCGACGCGCATTTGCGCTTGATCGAGTTGCGCATGGGTGTGGAAATTGCCAACCGTGGCAGCGTGTTTCGCATCCATGGTGACGCAGAAGCGGCCGCGCAGACCCAGCGCCTGCTGCAACAGCTCTATGCCGATACCGAACACGAAGTGCTCGATGAACATGCCATCCATCTTCGCTTGGGTGCATATCGCGACGTCACAACCACCACAGCATCAACACCCGCCGATCCGATGCAAGACATCGCCGTGCGGGTCAAGCGCGGCACCTTGCGTGGGCGCGGCACCAACCAGCGCAACTATCTGCACGCCATCGCCAGTCACGACATCAATTTTGGCGTGGGCCCGGCCGGTACCGGCAAAACCTATCTCGCGGTTGCGATGGCGGTGGACGCACTGAATCAGTCGCGTGTGCAGCGCGTGATTCTGGTACGCCCAGCGGTGGAAGCCGGAGAAAAACTGGGGTTTCTGCCCGGCGATTTGACCCAAAAAGTTGATCCGTATCTGCGTCCGCTTTACGACGCACTCTATGAAATGCTCGGGCTTGAAAAAGTGGCGCGGTTGCTGGAGCGCAACGTCATCGAGATCGCGCCGCTGGCTTATATGCGCGGACGCACGCTCAACGATGCCTTCGTGATTCTCGACGAAGCGCAAAACACCAGTATCGAACAGATGAAGATGTTCCTGACCCGGCTGGGGTTTGGCAGCACCGCCGTCATCACCGGCGATGTCACCCAAATCGATTTACCCAAGCACCAGAAATCCGGCTTGAAAGATGTCATCGAAGTGCTACGCGGAGTGGACGGTGTCAGCTTCACCTTCTTCGAATCCCGCGACGTGGTACGACACCCGCTGGTGGCACGCATCGTCAATGCCTATGAGGCGCGCGACGCCGCCGCCGTGCAGGGGTAAGATCACAGTATGACCCAAGGCCCCGTTCGTCTCGATGTTGCCGTTGGCTATGCGCTACCGCGTGCGGGGATTCCTGCGGCGGCGAGTTTTCGCAAATGGGTGTCGGCAGCATTGGCTGGTCGCATTCGTGAGGCCGATTTGGCTATTCGCATCGTGGATTGCGAAGAAGGCCGTGCCCTGAACCGCCACTATCGCGGCAAAGATTACGCCACCAATGTGCTGAGCTTCCCGGCGGAGCTGCCGGAAGGCCTGCCCAAAGGGGTGAAACTGCCCTTATTGGGCGATTTGGTGATTTGCGCACCCGTCGTGGCCCGCGAAGCAAACGAGCAAGGCAAGCCGCGCAATGCGCATTACGCACACCTAACTGTGCACGGCTGCTTGCACTTGCTGGGGCTAGACCACATCGACCCGCGCGAAGCTGTTGCAATGGAACAACTGGAACGCGATATCTTGGCCGGGCTCGGCCTGCCAGATCCCTATTTGGAAACACCCTAAGCGCAGTTATTTACTTGGTGCAGTGGCCAAGCCCTGCACCTTGACCAAGGCCACGAAACGCGGATCATTGGCATAGCGCGAGATATACGGCATGTAGCGGATTTCCGCTAACCCCGGATCGCCGGATTGACGCGCAGCTTCCAACCAATGAAACATTTGCGCCTCGTCATCGCGCTGGGCATACACGCCGGCGATTTGGGTAGCGGCATCTTTGGCATGTTGACGAATCAAAACCTGTAATTCTTCATCCGACTGGCTGCGATCGCCATTGGCCCAATACGCCATCGCCAGCGCGTAGCTGCGCCATAGCGGTACCGGCTCGCGCTTGGCAATGGTGATGGCCTCACTGGTGCGATTTTGTTGGAAGACCGCCATCGCCAAAAATGCCTGCGCTAGCGGTAAACCCGGCGCCAATTCCAACGCTTCTTTCAATGTGTGCTCGGCCTGTGGGTAATCGGCCTGACTCAAATACACACTGCCCAAGCTATACAACGTGGGGGCCGATAACGGGTTGGTTTTCAGGGCTCCGCGCAGGCTGTCAACGGCTTGATCCAATTGGCCAAACCCGATTTGCCGCAGCGCCAGCATCGACAGCAATTGCGCATTCTGTGGCTGCCGCGCCAAAGCACGCCGCGTGGCATCCAGCGCACCGGCTTGATCGTGGGCTACCGTCGCCAGCCAGACAGCATTGGCAAGTTGTGCCTCTGCCAGATCATCCGCCAAGCGCAGCGCCGCTGCGGCATCCCGACGTGCCATTTCGGCTTGATTGCCAGCGTCGGTTTCATCCAATGGAAACTGTGTAATCTGGCGCACCCGCGCCTGCGCCAGGCGTGCATGCGCATAGGCGTAATTGGGGTCCAGATCTACCGCACGCTGATACGCATCAACAGCTTGCCGTGCACTGAAAATATCGGCCTGGGTTGCCAACGCATCCCCACGCAATACGGCGGCATATGCCTCGGTGTTGCCATTGGGTGGGCGATCATCCTGCGTTGGCTTTGCCGCATCGCCGGTGTTCATGGCCTTGGCCAGCGCTGCCACGATCTCGTCTTGCAAGCCAAACAATTCACCGTCGACGCGTTGGTAATGCTGCGACCACAGGCTGCTGCCATCATCGGCCAAGATCAACTCCACATCCAGCCGCAACACACCTGCTTGCCGTTGCACACGCCCACGCAGCAAATGTGTTGCGCCCAGTGTTTCGCCAATCACACTATTGAGTTCGCTGGAATTGCGATAGCGAAATGCCGATTCACGGCTGATGGTGGCCACCCCTGGTAACAAAGCCAGCGCACGTGTGAAGTGGTCGGCCATCCCATCGGCAAATGCTTGCGCGTCAGGGTCATTGCCCGTCGCTGGCATGGGCAGCACTGCGACCACGCGGCTAATTTCCTGGTCTGCCACAGCCGCAGTGACGCGCGCCGTCGGGGTAGCTACCGGGGTAGCACTGGGTGCACGGCTGCATGCACCACAAGCCAGCAGCAATGCCACCGGCAGCGCCAGCAAAAGATTCCGGTGAACTCGGGTTTGTCTGGCCTTGCTGACCTCTGCCTGCATCCTCAAATCCCCATGCTTGGTGTCAATCTGCATTGAGCAACGCAAATCCGACGGATGCAAGCATAAGTCCCGTCGATTATTGGCATGTTGGCGACCATGGCCATGTTCAACCGCAAGATTCGTTAGACTTTACAGGTATACATCACAAGGCCCCCACGCCCCATGTCCGAGGACGACAGTCGGCACACCGCCGACTCTGACGAAAGACCCGCCGAAAAGCCGCACCGCTCGTGGCTGGACCGGATCAGCGCAGCGCTATCTGGCGAGCCCACCAGCAGCGAGGATTTGGTCGAATTACTGCGCGATGTGCAAGCCGATGGCGTCATCGGGCCGGATACCCTGCGGATGATGGAAGGTGCCATCGCCATCGCCGACATGACCGTGGGCGATGTAATGGTGGCACGCGCACAAATGGTGGCCTTGCCCGCTGACGGCAAATTGCTGGATTTGATGAAACAGGTGGTGGCGTCTGGCCATTCTCGTTTTCCGGTGCATGGCGAAGACAAAGACGAGATTCTGGGCATCTTGCTGGCCAAAGATTTGCTGCGTGGCGTGGTGGCCGACAACGCCGCATCCAGCATCCACGACTTGTTGCGCCCCGTCGTGCTGATACCTGAATCCAAGAACCTCAACGTACTGCTGCGTGAATTCCGCCAATCACGCAACCATATGGCGATTGTGATTGATGAATACGGTGGTGTGGCCGGTTTGGTCACCATTGAAGATGTGCTGGAACAAATCGTTGGCGAGATCGACGACGAGCATGACGATGCCAGCGACGAAGGCTTGCTGATTGCAGCACAGGCCGATGGGCAATTTGTGGTGGATGCCCTGACCCCGATTGCGGATTTCAATGCGCGCTTTGATGCAGACTTTGATGACGACGAATACGACACCATCGGTGGCCTCGTAACCGCCGAAATTGGGCATCTACCCGAGGCCGGCGAAACTTTGACCTTGGGCCGCTTTAGCTTCCGTGTGGCACGCGCCGACGCGCGCCGCTTGCAAGCCCTGCATGTGGGTGTGCATGCACCGGAGTAAAACGCTGCGCTGGTTATTGGCGCTGTGGCTGCTGGTCGCCAGTGCGCTTCTCCACGCACAACCCGCACCCCCTGCACCGCGTATTGGCGTGTTGACGATGGGGCCAGGTGATGTGTTCTGGGAGCGTTTCGGTCACGATGCCATCGTGGTGAGTGACCCTGCCCAAGGCGCACCCATCAGCTACAACTTTGGCTATTTCGACATGGAAGAAGCCGGCTTCATTGGTCGCTTCATCCGAGGCGACATGCGCTACATGCTGGTGGCGCTACCGCTAGATCAAGATTTGGCCTATTACCGCGAGGTGGGTCGCGGCGCGCGTTTGCAATGGCTAAACCTCGATGCCGCGCAGGCACGCACACTGGCAGCCGCACTGGCTGACAACGCCAAGCCCGAACATGCGCGCTATCGCTACGACTACTACACCAGCAATTGTGCCACCCGCGTGCGTGACGCCCTCAACCAAGCCCTAGGCGGGCGCCTGAAAAAACAACTGGAAAGCCGCTCCAGTGGCGATACTTGGCGCAGTGAGTCGCTGCGCTTGGCCGCACCCGCAGCGTGGATGTGGCTGAGTTTTGATGTCGTACTTGGGCCGGCAGCCGATCGTCCATTGCCCCGTTGGGGGGTCGATTTTGTCCCGCGCCGTCTGGCCGATGATTTGCGTAATGTTACCCGCGCCGATGGCCAACCCTTGGTGGCCACAGAAATCGAACTTCTACCGCAACGACAAGCCGCCGAACCCACCGAGCATGCCATCGCGCTGTGGCCGTGGCTGCTGACAGGTGTGGTGCTGGCCGCATTATTGGCTGGATACGGCCCGCGTTATCCACGCCTGCTGGCGGTCACTGCCGGCAGTGTGTGGCTTGCATGCGGCACAGTCGGCGCGGTCTTGACCTATGCATGGGCATGCACCGAACATCAGGCGATCTGGGCCAATCGCAATTTACTGCTATTCAACCCATTGTGCCTGTTGTTGTTGCCAACGGCATGGGCATGCCTACGCGGACGCGCGCCAACATCACGGGCGCACACCTTGCTGATCGTGATCGCCGTGTTGGCAGGTTTGGCGTGCTTGCCGCTGTGGCTACAAGTGCAGCCCCAACGCAACGGCCACTGGATCGCGCTCTTGTTCCCCATACACTTGGCATTCGCCAATTACTGGGCTACACGCAAGGCTTGATGCCCACCCCCTCTCGGTGCAGGATGCCGCGATGAATACAACCGTCACCCCAACCTGTGTGGTCAATTGCGCCACCTACGACCGTAACGGACACCGCCATGACATCACCCTGGATGCCATCAGCGATGTATTGGCGCAGGATGATGGCAGCTTTGTCTGGGTGGGTCTGTACGAGCCGGAAGAACACTTGTTGGACAAGTTGCAAGAAGAATTTTGTCTGCACGATCTGGCCATTGAAGATGCCCACAACGCACATCAACGACCCAAGCTGGAAGCCTTCGGCAGCACCCTGTTCATCGCCGCACATACCGCGCAACGGGTGGACGACCATGTGTGCTTTGGCGAAACCCATGTGTTTGCCGGGCAGCGGTTTTTGATCACCGTGCGACATGGTGCATCGCTCAGTTACACCCCCGTTCGGCAGCGACTGGAACGTGATCCCAAAACCTTGGCGCAGGGACCTGCTGCCGCACTGCACGCGGTGCTGGATTTCATCGTGGACAACTACCAGCCCATCGCAGTGGCCTTTGAACAAGAGCTGGATGCATTGGAACAGGACGTCTTTGCCGAAAGCTACAAACGCGGCACCATTCGGCGGCTCTACCAATTGCGCAAAGAGTTGACCCGAATGCGGATGGCGGTCACCCCGATGCAAGACATTTTGGCACAGCTGATGCGCACTCCCGCCATCACTATTCCCGATGTGGTGCGTCCCTATCTGCGCGATGTGCACGATCACGCGGTGCGGGTCGGCGACACCATCGACACCTTGCGCGAAATGGTCGCTGCTGCGATGAACGTGAACCTGTCACTGGTGACAGTGGCGCAGGGCGAAATCGTCAAGAAGCTGGCCGGCTGGGCTGGGTTGCTGGCCGCACCCACCTTGATCACCAGTTGGTACGGCATGAACTTCCAAAACATGCCCGAGCTACATGGCCGTTATGCCTATCCGGTTTTGATTGGCGTGGTGGCACTGGCCTGCACTGGCCTGTATGCCTATCTGCGCAAGATCGACTGGTTGTGACGCCATACCATCGGCATTACATGCCGGCCAATGCCCGCAACATCAACCCGGTGAAATACGCCAACACGGTACCCGTGGCATAGCCCAGCGTGCCGAGCAATGCGCCCACTGGGGCCAGCGATGGATGGAACGCCGTCGCCACCACCGGCGCACTGGCCGGGCCACCGATATGGCTTTGTGAGCCGATGGCGAAATAAAACAGCGGCACATTGAGCCAGCGCCCCACCAGCCACAACAACACGATATGAAAGCCCAGCCAGACCACGCCCAAGAGCAGCAGCAGGGGCTTTTCGAACAGCGCGCCAATTTCCATTTGCATGCCAATCGAGGCAATCAAGTAGTACAGCAGCAAGGTGCCAATTGTCGATGCGCCGGCACCTTCCAGCGCGCGCGCGCGGGTAAAACTCAACCCCAAACCGACTAAGGTGCACAGCCCCACGATCCACACAAACGGCGCATCCAGACTCACCTGCGCCGCCCACGACACATGCGCGCCAAACCATGCCGATAGCGGCTCCGCCAGGGCATGCGCCAGGCCTACCGTGCCAAACGCAATCCCCATGATGACCATCAAATCGGTCAATGTAGGAATGCGTTCGTGCTGCGTGCGGTAGGCTTCAACCCGCTGTTTCAGATCATCCAGTGCTACCGTGTCGGCCCGGCTGCGTGCGTCGATCTTGGCTGCGCGCTGCGCCAGCATCAACAACGCCGCCATCCACGCATAGCCCACCCCCACATCGACCACCGCAAAGCGGCCAAAGGTGGTGGCATCCACATCAAAAATTTCTTTCATCGCCATCATGTTGGCACCGCCGCCAATCCAGCTACCGGCCAGCGTGGCCATGCCGGCCCAGGTGTCGCCCGCCATGGTCTGCGGGGCGATGGCACGCATGCTGATAAAGGCCAATGCCGCACCCAAGATAATGCTGACCGACGTCGCCGCGTACATCGCCAACAACTTGGGCCCCAACTTGAGGATGGCTTTCAAGTCCACTGCCATGGTCAACAGCACCAACGCCGCCGGCAACAGCACCCGGCTGGCCACCGGGTTGTACAGCTTGCTGTGCGCACCGTCGATCAGGCCGATGGAGTTGTAGATACCGGGCAGCAAATAGCACAGCAGCAACGGCGGCACCACGCCGTAAAATTTTTGCCAACCGCCGGGTCTGGATGCGCTCCAAAACACCGCGCCCAAGGTAGCGGCGATCAGGCCGAAGATGACGATGTCGTTGTGGATGATGGCTTGTGGCACTTCGACCTGAGTCATTGCATTCCTTATGTTCCCGATGGCGCCTGGTGCCGGGTATTCGCTGCACGGCTCGCAATGCCGCTACGCGAATCCCACGACGCCCTCGCCATCGGCATCCGGGTTACTGCCCGATGTATTGCTTCAACCACGCATTGACGTTGTCATGCCATTGCACGCTGTTTTGCGGTTTCAGGACCCAATGATTCTCGTCCGGGAAGTACAGGAACTTGGACGGCACGCCCTTGCGCTGCAATGCACTGAACAGTGCAATCCCCTGCTCCACCGGGATGCGGAAATCCTGCTGCCCATGCACCACCAGCATCGGCACCTTGAAGTTGGCCACATGGTTGGACGGGTTGAATTTTTGATGGCCTTGCGGGTTGTCGTAAGGGGTGCCGCCGTTTTCCCATTCGGAGAACCAAAGTTCTTCGGTGGCGTAACTCATGGCGTGGTTTTCGAACACGCCATCGTGCGAGACCAGGCACTTGAAGGGTGCATTGCCCGCCTTGTCGTACCAGTTACCTTCGATCCAATTGATCATGAAGCCGCCATAGCTGGCCCCCAGTGCGCAGGCTTTGCCGCCATCCAGAAATGCATATTTTTTCTGCGCAGCGTCCCAACCTTTTTGCAGGTCTTCCAGCGGACGGTCGCCCCAGTGCTGGCTAATCGCATCGGTAAACGCCTGGCCGTAGCCGGTGCTGCCGTGGAAGTCGATCATCACCACCGCATAGCCTTGCCCCGCATAGGTTTGCGGGTTCCAGCGGTAGCTCCAGCCATCGCCAAAACTGCCCTGCGGGCCGCCGTGAATCAAGAATGCCACCGGATATTTTTTGCCCGGCTTGTAGTTCCACGGCTTGACCACATAGCCGTGCAC